>NZ_JAXBMB010000001.1:0-704161 GCF_033963905.1 Cognatiyoonia sp. IB215182 | reverse complement strand
TTTCATAGTCCATCCTTTGCTCGGACGGATCACTAACACTTCAATGGCCTGATTTCAGGGAGCAACGTAAATCAGCCGAAACGATGGACGCCCAATGACCTGAGACCCGACTGTCCTCCAGCTTTGGAGGTGTTGCTTTCTCGATCTCATGCGGCCGCGGTTGCCGGTCTCGATTGCATCGCAGGTTCGAGCGGCCAGAGATTACCGCGGGATGCGCGCCGCGGCAGAAGACGTTCAACTGCGCGTAAGGTGCGATGGCCCCGGACAGCCTCCGGACAACATGCAATAACGCCAACTCTGCCGCCGCGCCCGCAGCACCTACCGTCAGGCCCAGAACAATCTTGAGCAGTGCAAGGTGAGGGCCGTAAGATTACAGTTGCCTGAAGCCGTTTCAATGACGCGATCCATTCTGGGGTAAGGCCGGTGAGACAGGTGAGGAAGACTGGAGGACCGCTGGCAAGCCGGCCGCATCGCCCTCGCCGCAGCCGTCATCTATTGGCTATAAGTCCTGACACCAAGCATCGGAGCTCAAGAAAATACCTGATAGGTGCGTTCCAGCTTTGGCTGCAGGCGATATTGCAGTTCATTAGAACCGTATTGCGGCGAAAGAGGGCGCGGCTTCGTTTCGCGTGAAACTGGCGCGTTTTTCGGAATCTCTTAATGAAAATTTCACCCTAATGGCGGAGCTTGAATCGAAGTAACTACCCGCATCTTTAAACATCGGATCAACATTGGCTGAGCATTTTCCATCTCTGCAAGGCGCGACGATCACTTCTTTGGTTGACAAAGGTGGACCGCCGCACAATCCGTGGCTGGGTCTTCAGAAGAAGCATCTATTCTTTGAGAATGATGATATTTCCGCTTTGCTCCAAAGGGCGCTTTTTTATTCCCGTGCGGGTGTTCCTATTCACTTTCAGGGAACGGCTGGACGCGGAAAGACTGCAGTTGCACTTGAGATTGCGACGCGCATGGGGAAACCAGTACAGGTGATGACTGGGAATGACTGGCTGGACGTTGAAGACCTGGTTGGCAAACAGGTTGGGCAGACGTCAAACTCGGTTGTAGACAAATATGTACAGCGAGTTCGGCGAAGCGAAGCAACAATCCGCTATGACTGGCAAAATTCAATCCTCGCCGAGGCAATGCTGCAAGGCCACACACTCATATATGATGAATTCACTCGCGCCAGCGCGCAAGCCAATGGAATTCTTCTCAGTGTGCTCGAGGAAGGTGTGCTTGTCGCTACTGATCCTGTGGCCAATGGCGACCACATTCAAGCACATCCTGATTTCAGGATCATTCTGACCTCAAATCCGGACGATTACTCGGGTGTTAATAAGATGCCGGATGCGCTGCTTGATCGAATGATCACATTTCAGATGCCTCGCTATTCACTTGAAACCGAAAGTGGTGTGGTCGCAACACGGACGGGCATCTCGTCCGACCTTAGTACCCGAATTGTCCGTCTGGTCAATCAACTGACAGGGCCTGAGCGTGTTTGCTCCATGCGAGCTTCCATCATGATCGCACAGATTGCCGCACTCCGCCTCAGATCGGCCACGTTGTCAGATGCGCTTTTGGCGCAAATAACTGCTGATGTGCTCACAGGACGTGGCATTGCGGTCAATACAGGACAGATTGCACGGTTTCTCGACCGTTCCAATGAGCAGGAGAAAGCAACATGAAAAGGCCCCGAACGCAGATGCCGCGTCGGCCGAAGGCGGCAAACGGCGCAATTGCGAGAACTTCGAAAGAGGCGGCGATCCATCTCGTTCGCTTAGAGTTTGACGCCGCGCGCCTCCAGATGGGCATCGATCAAGCACAAGACCGCGCTGACAACTACGCGCATGAACTCGCGCGCAATCAAGAGCAGCGTCAACGTCTTCTCGGTCTTCTGAGTGGGTGAAACTTCTGGAGGAAGTTGGGAATGAAACACGAGGCAAATGTCCAATTCAAAACCGCACAAAAAGAAGGTGATACACCCAATATGCTGGAAGCTATCGCAGCCGCAAAATCTGCCATCAATTCCATGACAGGTCAATCGGTTGATTCAGTCGTTGAATGCACCCGGCAAGAAGAGAACGGCTGGTCGGTGTCGATCGATGTTATCGAGAGTCATGCCAGACTGGGCGACAATGATCTTCTTGCAACCTATCAGGTCGAGATTGGTCCGAACGCAGAGCTGGCCGGTTTCAGCCGTCTGCGCCGCTATCACAGGGAGGATCGAGAGGGCTGATGGCGTACGAAATCCAGGGCCCTGCCCAGGGGGATGGGCTCGCTGACGTCTTGGAGCGCATACTGGATAAGGGTGTCGTCATAGCGGGCGATGTGTCTGTCTCACTGGTTGGGATCGAATTGCTGACAATACGCCTGCGCCTTTTGATCGCCACCGTGGATAAGGCCAAGGAAATGGGCATCAATTGGTGGGAAAATGATCCGCGACTGACTGCACAAGCGAGCACGCTTGAAGCACAAAACACGGCGCTTCTGGAGCGTATTGGTGCGTTGGAAGCCAAGCTGGCACTGCAAACAGAAGAAAGGCCGGAATTGACATGAATGGCTCCCGTAAAAAGGGTTTTCAACAGGCCGGAGTTAGCATCGATGACGGTCTGAACACGCTGTTTGCGACTCTGAGTGATGCTCTGACAACCATGCTCGACCGCATTGAAGAGGGCCAAACCGGCGCCGTGCAACGCGATCAGGTCTTTGAGACGCCCAAAGGACCGATCCGAGCGCATGCTGGGATCAGACTGCGGATGGGAGGAATGGATGCCAAGAGTGCATCCGAAGAGCCTCAACCGGTCAATCCGGACCGAGGATCTTCTGATCCAGAAAAGCCAAAGGTCAAATCAATTGTCTATGACGTTATAGACGACGAGGACGAGTGGGTTGTCACGGCCGACCTGCCTGGTGTCTCGACGGACGAGCTTCAGCTCGGCAAGAATGGCACGACACTGGCGATCTCTACGACCGGGACGCGTTCCTATGCAGGCCAGGTTGATATTGGCGGCCAGTTTTCTCTTTCAAGAGTTTCAAGCAGCATGCGCAACGGCATCCTAACATTGCGCGTAGGCAAGGATCGACAAACATGATTTATCTTTACGGCCTGGTCGAAGCCTCAAACGCTGCGCTGCCAATTTGCTTAGATGGAGTTAATGGACTTCAGGGCCCACTTCAACAGACACAAATCGGACCTTGGACGCTGATCTACTCCGACCATGATGATGAAGAGATCATGCCTCGACGTCGCCTTCTGTTGGCCCACACCAAGGTCCTTGAGACGATGCTAACAACTGGCACTGTTTTGCCAGCCCGTTTTGGCCTTGTCGCGCGCGACATGTCACAGATTGAGGGCTTGGTTCATTCTGTTCAGAACGAGATAGATGCGGAATTCAAGAAACTGAGCGGGGCGATTGAGCTTGGGGTCCGCGTTTCTTTCGAACGTCAGGCGGCGCTTGCAGCAACCCTTGATGCGCATCCGCGCTTGCGACAAGAGCGGGAAGCGCTTCAAAGGAAGGGGCCCCAAGCTCATTTTGAGATTGCGGCCTTTGGTGGCAAGCTTGCTGATGAAATGGATCGGCGTCGTGGCGCGGCCCAAAAGGCGCTTCTGACCGCGATACGACCGATGGCGCGCGACCACGTGCTTCGCAAACCTGAAGATGATATCGAGGTTTTGCGCGCAGAGTTCCTGGTCGATGCCGAGTTGCAGCACAGCTTTGAGCAGTCGCTCGCCGACGCGGCTTCTGCGTTGGATTTTGCCCCTGGGGAGGAACCAAGGATAAGCGTCATCGGCCCCGTGCCCATGTATAACTTTGTAAATCTCAACCTCACCTTTGATGTCGATCAGGAAGCTGCGTAATGCGCATTCTCCGCGGCTTATTGACGTTGCCCATTGCAGGACCGATCAACAGCGGCATCTGGGTTGCACGGAAAATCCATGAGACTGCTGAAGCCGAGTTAAACAACCCTGCCGCATTGCGCAAAGCATTGGTCAATCTCGAAGAACAATTGCTGGCAGGCGCCATTTCGGAGGCTGATTATGATCTTGCCGAGGCGGATATTCTGCTTCGTTTGAAGGCGATTCAATGAAGATTGCCCTAGCATTGAAGCAAGGACGATCCGTGCATCAAACCCCTGCAATTCTAAGCATGCCCATGGATCGCATGCGCGTGCTGAATGTGCAGCCCGGCGACATTGTTGCCGTTAAAGGAATGCGGACAACACATGTCAGGGCCAGGCCGCTGCCCGCCGGAAACGATTGGCTTGAAGCAGGTGCAGAACTTCCCCGCAATATCGGTTGCGATTGGGGTGATGAGGTTGAATGCTTGCCGGCGCAATTGCCCGTCCTGCAAACAGTGGTGGTCAAGATCCGAAACGATGTGGGATGCACAAGTGCCGACCTTGCTGAGTGCCTCTATGACCTGCCGCTGACAGAAGGTGACAGGCTGACGGTAAAACTGCCAATGGGTCGCGTGGCACAGATCGAGATTGCGGCGCTTGATCCGGCCCCAGCGGGGCTGTTCCGAGAAACAACCAGCTTATCTTTGGCCGAAAACCCGGAAGCAACACATCCCTACGAAGATATTGGTGGCCTTGATGAGCAGATTGCACGTGTGCATGAGATGGTGGCCGTACCCTTGTTGCGCCCGGAACTCTTTGACCGGTTGGGCGTCGCGGCGCCCCGCGGCGTGCTTTTTACAGGCCCACCGGGATCCGGCAAGACATTGCTTGCGCGCAGCATCGCCGCAAAAACATCAGCCGCCTTCTTTCAAATCAGCGGCCCCGAAGTCGTCTCAAAGCACTACGGCGAGAGCGAAGCGGCCCTGCGTAAGGTTTTTCAAGCCGCAGAAAAAGAGGCGCCCGCGATTGTTTTCATCGATGAAATTGATGCGATTGCACCCAAACGCGAAGCTTTGTCGAGTGAAAAGCAGGTGGAACGAAGGGTTGTCGCACAGCTTCTAACACTGATGGACGGGCTTGCAGAACGCGGTCGTGTCATCCTGATGGCGGCAACAAATCTGCCGGATAGTCTTGACCCCGCCTTGCGACGGCCCGGCCGTTTTGATCGCGAAATCATGTTCGCACCGCCATCTGCGGATCAGCGCCAGGAAATCCTGCGCATCCATCTGCGCACGGCTCCGTTAGCTGAGAATGTCGATTTGGCAAGCATAGCCAATGAAAGCCACGGCTATGTTGGTGCCGACCTTGCCGCCCTTGCTCGGGAAGCGTCCCTAGCAGCACTTGACCGTGCTGTCCGTGAGGCTGGCAGCGAAGATCGCGTCAAAGTGGATGACCTTTTCATTACGCAAGCAGACCTAACGCACGGTTTGAAAGCAACGAGCCCCAGTATCTTGCGCGAGACGATTGTCGAAAGCCCGACGATAACCTTTGCGGATGTGGGCGGCCTTGAAACAGTCAAGGCAGCATTGACCGAAGCCGTGATCTGGCCACAACATCACAAAGCAACGTTTGCAAAACTGAATCTCAATCCGGTTTCAGGCGTGCTTATGTCGGGTCCACCTGGCAGCGGGAAAACGCTGATTGCACGCGCCCTCGCAACCGAAAGCGGCATGAACTTCATTCCCGTACGCCCGGGGCGGATCATGTCGCAGTTCCTTGGTGATGCCGAACGCGCACTCGCCGACATTTTCGCCAAGGCGCGCCAATCCGCACCGTGCATTGTTTTTTTTGATGAACTCGACGCGCTTGCGCCACGTCGCGCGGGAAAAGACCCTGTTCTCGACCGCGTTGTCGCGCAGTTGCTGACCGAGATGGACGGCTTATCACGCAATACAGATGTCGTTGTTCTGGCTGCGACGAACCGGGCCGCAGCCCTGGATCCAGCTCTGACCAGGCCCGGGCGGTTCGATAGCGTCATCCAAATCCCGCTACCGGATCGAACCGCCCGCTTAGCAATACTTGCCGTGCATACAACTGATTTGCCGTTATCAGAGCAGGTCGACCTTGACCGCATTGCTGCCAAGACTGATGGACGATCTGGCGCGACGCTCGCCGCATTAACTGGGGCGGCCGGGCGATCCGCGATGCGCAAGGCGCTTCATTCTGAAAGTGGTGATCCGGTAATCACACAAGCCGATTTTGACGAAGCGCTCGCTGCACTTGATCTCTCCGATCTCTCGCTCGGCCAAGATTTCATCTAGGAACGTGTTGAAACCTATGAAGAACTTTGAACTTTATGCTCTGACACCGGCAACGTCGAACTTACCCCGAATTGAGGGCCTGCAATACGTCTGCGGGCTGACCCACACTGCCATCATGTCCGCTGCGCCGCAGAAAGTGTTGACCTTGCCGCAAAGCCGAAAGCAGCTCTTGACTGCGGCAGCACAACGCCAGGCACGACTTGAAGCATGTATGGACCCCGGCCCTCTCATCGTCTGCCGTCCCCAATTCTTCATTTCGCATGAGGATGTCCAGGCACTGATCAGCGCCAATCGACCCTTGCTGGATCGATTGGTCGCACGCCTCACAGGAAAGGTACAATATCAGATTACCATCAGTTGGAACGAGGCAGCCGTTTTGACAAAGTTCCGCGATAGCGCGGAACTCAAACGATTATTCCGGAAACGCCACATCACCCCAAGCATGCTCGCGCGCGGTGTATCGACACTCCGCCAGCGACTTGTGAGCGAAATCGAGGCGCATCTTTCAGGTATTTCCGACCAGATGATCCACCTTCCTGCAATGCCCGACATGCTTTGCAATGCTGCGATTTTGCTTGAGCGCGCGCAGAATCCGCAGCTGGACAATGCCATAGAGGCCATTGACGCTATTTGGACCGAGGGTTTTCGGATCAAGCAGATTGGCCCGGCTCCCGCCGCATCGTTTGCATTACTCGATCCCAGCTTGGTTGATGCAGATGAAATTGAGGCTGCCATACGGCATCTCGGCCTGCAAAAGCCTTTGAGTGAAGAGGCGGTGACTCGCGCCAGGCAAGAAGCTTTGCGACAAGCTCCTCAACATGCCAACTACACAAAGCGTTGCGCCGAGATTGCAGCAGCAACTGCGCGACTTGATGCTGAGGCCCGTCTCTTTCTCTGCGATGTCACAGCTGAGGATCAGGCCAGGCTCACAAATCTGCAGCAGGTGGCATGACATGACATTGCTTCAAATGCATGGTTTGGTCCGCGGCGAGGCTGCACATAATCCTACCGCGCCCGAGCACCGACTTCTGCTTTGCGACAGCTTGGGGGCGCTTGTCACCGAGCTTTCCAAAGAATTCGATTTTGAAAACCCTGATGACTTGGCGGATTGGGCAACGCGGCATCACGGCATTCTGCTTGCGTATTGCGCTCAAGGCCCCGTCTTGCCCTTGGCCATCGGCTCTGTCTTTTCGAGTGAAGAAGCACTGAAGGCGAAGCTGATCGAGCGTCATGCCGAACATCTTCGTGTTCTCGACATGCTCTCCGGGATTGAAGAGTATACGGTGCAGCTATTTCCAAAAGACAGAATCGCCGCACCCAGCAAAGCACCCCTCACGGGCCGCAGATTCCTAAAAGCACGCCAGGTCAAGCGCGATCAAAGACGAGACCTCAAGACAAACCAAACCGCTTTCGCCTGTGACCTCTTGGCAGAGCTGCAAAACATGTCTCTGAGACCGAGCACGCCTGATGCCAAACCAGGGCGACTGCTTAATAAGACCATATTGATCCGGAAGGACACTGTATCGAAACTGCAGGAGTTGGCCGCCGTGTCAGATCAATTGGCGCGTGATTTGTCACTGGAACTAAAGATCACGGGCCCGTGGCCGCCTTATTCTTTCGATCCCTCGGAGACATACATGCAGGAGAGCTGCCGTGCCGGTTGAGATGCAATTGGCCAGTGCCACAGAGACGTTGGAATCAAGTGATAGCCGTCTGGTCGATCTGGTCGACGGGCTGCTCGATCATGGCGTCGCCATAAGAGGCGAACTCTGGCTGAGCGTCGCGGATGTCGATCTTGTTTTCTTGGGTCTCGACGTTGTGCTCGCAACGCCTGACCGCATGCGACCTGCTGGTGCCTTGCAATGATTGCCTTGGGGTGGACGACGGCAAATAAAGCTTTACCGGATGACGTGACCTATCATGGTGACGGCGAAATCCGCATATTGATGATGAAACAAAGCACCGATGTGGATGCGCGCAGCAAGCTTCAGGCGCAAGTGCGGTGTTTTGAGGCCGGGATTGATTTTGTGCCGATCGCGCCCTCACAGGAAATCTCACCGGTTGCGGCAGAGCAGCTTTTGGCAGAGTCCGATTTGCGTGATACCGTGATTGGCCTTCAGGAAAAGGCACAATTGACACTTGTCATTGACATGCCAGATCGACCCAAAGTCGAATCACCCAGCGGCCGCGCTTGGCTCTTAGAGCGGCAACTGCACCTGTCGAAAAAAGAGCAGATTGTCAGGCAGATATCGGAGTTCGCACAAGATCTCACACTAGAATTCACGCCGCTGCGCCAATCGAAGAATCGTATGCAATGCAATATGCTTGTCGCTCGTAGAAGAGCCCATGAGGTGATAAGGGCGATTGCGCTGGGTTTGCGTCATCTCCCGCATCTTGAAGAGGTAAAACTCGCAATTACAGGTCCTTGGCCGCCCTACGATTTCACGACATCAAAGCAGTTCGCATGATACAACCGATTGAAATCAATACGAAAGATATCAGCGAAGCTTTGACCGATCTAAGCGGATCAAATGGGCGTCTGGAAATTGACCCAGATACAGTTGAACAGGATCTGGCTCGGCTCGTGCTGGGGCTTGTCGCATTCTTACGTCAGTTGATGGAGTTGCAGGCCATTCGTCAGATGGAGAACGGCAACCTGACCGATCAACAGGAAGAGAAATTGGGCACAACGCTGATGCGGGCCGAGACCGCCATCTATGAAGTCGCCGCACAGTTTAACCTCGCACCTGAAGATCTATCACTCGACCTCGGTCCGCTCGGGAAAACGATCTGAGGAGCAGGTAACTTCCCGTCAATAACTTTGCGCTAACCAAGATAAGGAAGGGCCGGTGCTTTTGGGGGGCATGTCCCTTATGATGCGGATACAACAGGGCAGCACATGATGGGCAATTCGTTTCAGCCGCATATTCAGCGGCTCGCACAGGCGGGGCTCGTTACACATATCGTCAAAAACGCCGAAGCGGTCGATCCGTTATTTGCCCTTTCCAAAGTCCAGGACTTCCCGCAGGTGAGCTTTGCGGCTGTGTTTGAAGATGGCTCGGTCGTCTTTGGGTGCCATAACGAACTGCCACCAGAGATTGCGCCACTTGCGGAACCAATTGCACTATCAGAGTGTTCGCCCGAGGATGCGCTGAGCGAAAGAATTGATGCTCTGACGGCTGCGATGACGCTGCAAGCAACACAAACGCCGACTCCCGGTCAAACTGAAGACGTTACGGCGTTCCACGCGGCAATCGCGCAGCAAGCTGAAGCCAGCGCGACTATTCTGGAACGTCTTTCGGACTTCGAAACCAAGTTGTCCGCATATCAGGACAGGCTCGCAGCGAGTTTGCCGGACACCGCTGAGCAACTGTCGCAGATACGCGCGCATCTGCAAGATGATCAAAGCACAGCAGAATTGCTCGACGCAATTGCGGCCACGCAAAACGAAAAGTCGCGCGACGACGCCCCTGATTTGACCCTGATGCTCGCAAAGATTGCAGAAACTGTATCAGAATGTCTGAACGATAATCAACAATCTGGGGCGAGCGAGGGCTATCTGGCACAGCTCTCTGAATTGCTGACACAAATGCAGTCTGACCTTACTGGTACCTTGCGCGCCCTTCTTCCTGAAAATGATACGGAAGCGGCGGAGCCACTTACGCAAGCGGCATTTGCCGAGATGCTGACCGCCCTGCCAAATGCTGATGACCTCAATGAAAGACTCTCCGGGCTCTCGGCGCAAATTGTTGCTCTGCGCGAAAACGCGGATGCAACAAACTCTCACCAGGACAATCATCTTGCCGCCCAGCTAGATCAGCTGGCTAAACAAATCTCCGCTCTCGGAACGCGGCCAGATCCAACATTAGACCTGACCGATCAGCGGCAGATGCTGGCACGCTTCCAAACGGCCATGGGCCACGTTGTGGGCAGATTGGAAAACGAGGTCACCCGAATAGAGGCCATTGGAGGGGACGAAAGACAGAGTGAAACGGCTGCTACGCAACTCAGCAGCCTTGCGCAAGCGCTTACCGATCAGTTTGCACCCCTGACGACAATGCCCTCCCAGTTGACCGAAATTGCCACACAACTTCAAGGGCTTCCAGAGAGTCAAAACGAGATGTCGGCCGCGCTGAAGGTACTCAAGGATCGCCCAGCCCCCACAATCGATTTGACGGAACAGCGCAAGAGCCTTGCACAATTTGCCGGGGCAATTGGGACCGCAATTAAGCGGCTCGAAGCGGTGACCGAACGGATCGAAGCAAATGACGATGACCAAGACTTCAATGCCGCAATACAACGTATCGAAGACGTTGTTCTAAGCCAGGCAACTGAAAATATGAAACCTGATGAAGATCAGAGCCTAGCGCCGCTTCACGATGCGATTGGCTTGCTCCAAAGCGATATCTCAACGCTCTTGGATCGCCCTGCACCCGTTCCCGATATGAGCTTGCAACGTACCAGCCTCGCGCGTTTCACAACTGCCATGGGTACGATGCTTACTCGGTTGGAGAGGGTTGCAGACCAAATTGAAACATCGGAAACCGAGCCTCTGACCGCACCGGACGAGATTGATAATATCCCGGACAAGCCAACGAATGGCACCGAGATCAATCCGTTTGCGGATGCTAAAATCTCATTCGACAACCTGCGTCTGAGCTTTGCAGAGTTGATCGCGCAACAGATCATGGATGAAAAGCTCAGAGATGGCGCGCATCCACTGGTTGCTGGTCACCAGGATCCGTAAAGTTGTTCCTATCTTTGCAGCCAGATCAACACAATATTATGGTCTGCCCGGTAACCATCATGATGGCTTCTAACCCATGGGGCTGAAAGCGTTGTCAAATGATGGAGAAAACAATGGCAATCGAAAAAAACATTGCGTCGGCCTCAATCGCTGAAGTTGTCGATCGCATTCTGGACAAGGGAATTGTGATCGATGCATTCGTCCGGATCTCACTTGTCGGCATCGAACTTATTGCGATTGAAGTGCGCGCTGTCGTTTCATCTGTGGAAACATGGCTGAAATATGCAGAAGCCGTTGGCCTGACCGTCGACCCGGCCACAGCATAACTCTTCGATCAACCATTGGGCGGGGCGTTCTTGGTCATCGCATGTGCGATTGCCTCTATGTCCCCCCCAAGTGGCCGGTCTTCTGTAAGACGTGGACTTTGCTGTCGCACAAAGCCACGCAACGCATTTGCATGCACGGAAAAGGCCAATTCGGGTTCGTAGGAGCTGCGCAAATCAATGGCTTGCGCAACAGCGAGCCCAAGAATTGCATGAATCTGCACCAGCTTGTGCAGCTTGGACCGCACAGCACGCGCGCTGATCGTGCCCATGGAAACCACATCCTGGTTCGCACCATTGGTAGAAATGGATTGAATGCTGGCCGGTCCCACAGTCCGCATCTCAGCCAAAAGTGCTGTTGCTGTCACTTGCGCCCCCATCAGGCCCGAATTCAAACCGGGCGCGCCTTCATGCAAGAACGCAGGTAAACCGTTATTTAGCATCTCATCAGTGAGCCGGGCAATCTGACGCTCTGCGAGGCCTGCAAGAACGCAGATTGCGTTCGCAAGCGCATCCGACGCCAGTCCCACATGCTGCCCCATGAAGTTTCCCCCGTGCAGAACCAGAAAATCCGGATCCCCACCCGGCGGAAAAATTGGATTGTCCGTCACTGACGACAGCTCGGTCACGAGAACGGCATCATGCCAATCCAGCGTGTCCCAAACAGCGCCAATCACCTGAGGCGCGCAGCGAAGCGTATAGGCATCCTGACCGGCGCGCGCCTCTAATACATTGGCCTGTTGTTTCAGTTGACGGTCGGCCAAATGCCCGCGCTCGACCCGGTCACTGCCCACCAGGCGTGTCATCAATTCACGCGCCGCATCCGCCTGTCTTGCATGCGGCCGCAATTCCGCGAATGCTGGATGCCAGGCTTCAGACCGCACCATTTGGGTCTCTGCCATTGCAGCCGTCAGCGCAATTGACCAGCCTACCGCGCGCGTCGCCAGATCTGCGTTGAGCACCGCAAGCCCTGTCATGGCAGAGGTCCCATTCACCAATGCCAATCCGTCACGGCGGGCAAGATCAAATGGTTGGACACCGATTTGTGCAAGCCCGGACAAGCCCTCAAACCGATCGCCGGCGCGATTTCGAAACGCACCGCGTCCTTGGAAACAAAGCACCATATGCGCCAATGGTGTCAGATCACCAGACGCGCCAACGGTGCCCTGACTTGGCAAGCAAGGCGATAGGTCCGAATTCAAGAGCGTGACAAGGCCATTGATTACAGCTTCCGAGGCCCCAGACGCACCCTGCAATATCGACATCAGCCGCGCGAACACGACCGCCCGGCCGCCTTCCCAGTCAAGCTCTGGCCCGACGCCGCTGGCCAGGTGATACACAAGGTTTTGCTGCAGCGCGGCGCCGTCTTTTTTGTCGACCAGACGATTTGCCAAGGGGCCGAACCCAGTGGTTAAGCCATACACATGTCGATCTTCTGCGATTACCCGCTGAAGCCGCGCGTGCGACGCCGCGCATCGGACCAATGCTTGGGGATGCAATGCAATCTTGGTGGCACCGTCGATCACGAGCTTGGCATCGGGCAGAGATATCGTCCGATCCAGAACTACTTGCGCTTTTGGCGCACTTTCAGCACGACTCATCCTCGCCTCTTGTCAACTGTTTAGAAGGGGAACTAGACCTCGTAGGGTTAACGAATGCCTAATACGGGCATGGCAAAAATGATCGCTACAGGCACGTGATTGGCAAGAAATCCTTAAGCATAGGGGCGTAAGAACGCCCCTGTAACAAGGGATCGCCATGACTGAAGAACCGCTTAGCATTGAATCCGAAACGCCTGCTAACCTGCTCATCGACGTAATTGGGGACGTCGCAACCAGAGTTCTGGCTGCCGATATCGTGCTTCTGTTTGACCGTGAAACCGGCACTCTGGTCGCGGCAAATGATGCGGCACAAATGCAGCTGGGCCTTGATCTCGGCAACGCGATTCAGCCCACATTTTCTGAGATGGTTGGCTTCGAACTGGCGCAGCAACATTGGGATACAGTGATCGACGCGACCGACTGCCGTTGGTCAGGCACTATCGAGGGTGCACTTGGCCTGTCGGCTGCAGGCGAGGTACATGCCGCCCTATGCGGCAAGAACAGTGAAACGACGCATGTCTTGATGAGGGTCAGCGCAGCAAAGCCGGACACCCAGAGCGTCGATTCAAGCGCGCCAGATCCAGTTTTTTCCTGCATGGACGCCGCTGTGGGAACGATCCAGTTTGATCTCGATGGCAACATCCTTGCTCTGAACGACCGCGCGATGACCGCGATGGAGGATTACGGCGAAGAGCTGGTCGGGTCCAACCATGACAAAATCTGGCCCAAATCCGTTTGTGAGTCCGAGGAATACTTCGACTTCTGGGAAAAACTCCGTCAGGGACGAACAGTTGAAGGGCGGTACAAGCATATCACCGCGGTTGGAACCGAAGTTTGGTTTCACAGCATCTACTCCCCGATTGATGCAAATGGAGGGCAGCCAAGCAAGATCATGCAATGCTTGGTCGACGTCTCCGAAAGCACCTATGCATCTGAAAAAGCAATTGAGCAAAGCGACGGGCTTTGGCGCAGTCTGCCGATGTGCGAATTTGACAAGGACGGACATGTCTCGACAATGAACCACCTTATGGCCGAAATCCTCGGCTATGAAGTAGAAGAGGCAATCGGCAAACACGACCATGATTTCTGCGACAAGGGATTTGCGCGAGGTACGGTCTATACGAAGGCCTGGGAGGAATTGGCCGAAGGTAGGACGCAGCACTTGCGCATCAGACAGATCTCCAAAGATCGGGCGCTGGTCTGGTTGTCCACGACGCTCATACCGATCATGGATGCGTCGGGTCAGTTAGTGAAAGTGATCAAGGTCGCTGAAAACATAACTGATGAATACGAAGACTACATCGACTGCAGCACGCTGCTCGCCGCTTCCGAGGACACGATCGGGCGCGCGGAATTTGATGGCTCGGGCGCGCTTTTGCGTGGCAACAAGACTTTCCGAAAACTCTTCAAACTTGAGGCCGAAGACCTCGAAAACAAGCGACTGATCGATTTCTTCTCCGGCGCGATGGCGGCGGAGCACAAGTACCGTGGCTTCTGGGATCGTCTGCACGAAGGCAAGGCGATCAATAAGACCGATGAGATGCAAACCAGCGAAGGTGAAACCATCTACATCAAATCCAATTACGTCCCGCTCTTCACGCCGAATGGGAGTTTCTGGAAAATGGCAATGTTCTTTGTCGATGTCACGGCGAGCACGCTCCGCGAAATGAAGCTGGATGAACGGATGCGCGCCATCAACTTAACGCAGATGATGGTTGAGTATGCGCCTGATGGAACTGTTATTGATCTAAATGACAAATTCGCGGCGTCATTTGGTCTGACCGAACACGAAGTTAAAGGGCAGAAGCTCAACACACTTTACGCAAGAGACACCAAGGAGAGTGAAGGTCACCGCAAGATGTGGGAACGCGTGACCAGCGGCGAGAGCCAGACCGGCGATTTCAGACACAGGGATAACAACGGTAAAGACATTTGGCTGCACGGTGCCTACAGTCCCATCCTTGATCCAAAACAGACAGTGTCGAGCATCATCTTCTTTGGCAGCGACATCACGGATGACAAGCTCGCGCGACTTGCCACGCATTACAAACTCGACGCCCTCAATGCACTTCAGTCGGTGGTCGAGTACGACACTGCGGGAAATGTTTTGCGGGCCAACGACATCTTTCTGAAGACATTTGGGTACTCTCTGCGCGAAATTGTTGGGCAACATCATTCGATGTTCTGTTCACCCGATTATGTGCAAACCGAAGAATACCGCACACTTTGGTTCAACCTAAGCAAAGGAGAAGGGCATACCGGCCGAGTGCGTCGCGTGGCGCGGTTCAATCGCGACGTCCATCTTCTGGCGAACTACCATCCCGTTCGTGACATCGACGGTGAGGTGACAAAGGTCATCAAATCGGCGGTCGAAATCTCCCCCCTGATTAGTCTGGAAAAGGCCGCAAGTGATAGCGGAACGAAGATCGCGTCGATGATCACAGATGGGTGCCACGTCACTGACAAGATAAAACGCCAGGCCGAGGACCTCTCAAAGGCGACCGTGTCGTCGCGAGAAATCACTGCGCAAAATAAGTCTCATATCGAAACAACCCTCGAAAAGCTGACACATGTATCCTCTGAGGTGTCTGAATTGGCGGAAATTGTAGAGGTTGTTGGAGAAATCGCCGTTCAAACCAACCTCCTGGCATTCAATGCCGCAATTGAAGCAGCACGGGCCGGCGAACATGGGATCGGGTTCTCAATCGTTGCTGACGAGGTGCGGAAACTAGCCGAACGAAACGGAGAAGCCGCGCGCGGGATCAGCCGCCATGTCGAACAGGCCATCAACCACATAAATGCCGGTACGGAAAACGCAAACGTGGTTTTGGAAGACCTGAACGGCCAGACGCAAACATTGACTGACAGCGCCGAGATCATCTCGACAATCCTAGTTGATAGCGAACATCAGACCACGCAGATGAAAGCCGCGGCAGAAGTTGCCAAAGGCCTACAAAACGTGACGACCGACTAGGTCAATCAGGATGTCGGGCACTGCACAGACCTCAGGGGTTCAATTCGGCGTCATTCAGATCGGCGAGGCTCTGATCGCAATCCCGATTCAACACCTATCAGAAGTATTGCACGTCCAGAAGCAAGAGCCGTTGGCCCAAAGTGGCGCTTTTCTGCGTGGCGGAATCGCCCTTCGCGGACAAATTGTTCCTGTCCTGGACTTACAAGCGTTGGCAGGTCTGCCTGAACCTGATGCTGGAACAAAGCTGGGCGTGATCGTTGAATACCAGGCTCGTCAGATCGCGCTCTTCGCTGACCGCATCATCGGCATCGCGAACATTGCAACAGACGATATCCACAAAATGTCAAGAACGGCGGGGGACAAGGCGTCGCTCTTTACCACGCTCTTCGCCTATGATGAATCGTTCGCTTCTGTCCTGGATGTGTCGGCAACGTTCGATACGCCAGACATCTTCACAGCGAAACGTCCCGACATCTCAAAAAAGAACATGCTGCGTACTCAAGTCCCAATGCTCACATTTGAAGCAGGAACAGCCCGCTTTTCTGTCCCGGCGGTCGAAGTTTACGCTGCGATCCCACGCCAAAGCGTCGAAAGCACCGCGATAACGATGGGGCCGGTTTTGGGTGAGATCACTTATCACGGGCGTCGCATCCCGGTCGTTTGCGCGTCGCGCATTCTCGGATTGGGTGATGGAGAGCCGCAATCTCGTCCCGAAATCGTCGCCTTGCGTTTCCCGGACGATCTGGTTTTGGGGTTCGCCGTCGACGCGATCCACGAAATCGGCACATTCTCGGGCATCAGAGAAACAACCATCCCGCTTTGGCAATCGGGGCGCAGCTTTGTCGACCGGGTCATGATCCGTGACGACGAGTTACAGATCTATGTTGTCGATCTCGAAAAGCTAAACCAGGCCGATGATCTTCTGACGATCGCAAAACTCTCCAAAATCGAAGACGACCCGAAGATACAGCCCAAACCTGAAACCACGAACGAGCGGAACGTCAGCCAAGAGAGGCAGCGTTATCTTGTGGTCGATGCGGATGCACGCCTCGCCATCCCGCTTTCGCAGGTGAACCGTATCGTGGAGCCGCCGGACCGTGTGACCCCCGCGACCGTTTCGTCTCTTGGATTTCGGGGTTACTTCTCGCGCTTCAACGAAAGCATCGCACTCTATGATCTGGCCACCTGCCGAGGTGGCAAATCAGGCACTGAAGCTGGTGGAAAGGTTCTGCTCACTGGGCAGACCGGACATCAAGTCGGATTTCGTGTTGAAAATGTCGTCAGTATCGAAATGTCTGAATGGTGTGAAAAACCGGCACATCCCAATCGGCGCGGCTCAACGACACTGGTTCAGTTGGGCGATGGGGAACAGACAAAGGTGCTCCCGGCTTTCAATCTGAACGAGGCCATTGATGAAAAGTTGGCCACAGCAATTCAAATCTGAAAGAATGGTTCGTGGTCTCAAGATTTAGCCTGCAGCACAGTCAAGAACTACAATGCAATCGGCGCCCATCTACCCATTGAGCGCGTCCATGTGCACTTCTAGACCCAAGTATTTCGCGAATTGCGCATGCGAACGTCGGCCGAAGGCGACCAAGCTGAATTTGGTTCAAAGCGCACTCCAAGTGCAAGAAGTGTGAGTTTGTAGCAGTCTGCTGACATAACAGGCGCCTCTTACGGCAAGCCAGACATTACAAAAGAAACGGCGAAGATGACATGGTTAGACGGGCAATGATCCAACACGAGATCCCGTTCCGCAAGAGCAATCCTGACGGTCTTTCAAACGCACACAGCTTACGCAACTCTCGCCACTGACGGGCTATCCGGCCAGAGCCGGCCCGCCAGCACTATCATTGCGTGGATGACTGCGTAAATCCAAGAACCTGTGCGTAAACTGGCGATGAAAGGCAAGTATATCCGGTGATATGCACCGTTTGGGCACGTCCGGACCATACTTCAGGCGCTACCAACAGCTTCGCTCTCGCGCAAAGCTGCTTCATTTAGCGGCAAATCAGCAAGAAATACCCGATGAGCACGCTACCGTGGGCCGCCGAATTGTTATTTCGCGACCCGCAGAATAAACACACGTTCCTGTACGTAAGCTTGGCAGAAACATGCAAGCGAAGTTGACCGGACGCGCTGCACCTGCGCTGCAGACCTCCTGCCCACGTCCCGAACAACCATCAAGGCTGCACGACCAATACTGACGACGCTCGAGCAATCGCCGCCAATACGTCGAGAACCGGAGAACGAAGAATGTCAAAACGTGATTGCCTTGCAGCGAGCCAGATTTCTACAGACCACAGTGCCCTGCCCGGTCCCGCCAAGTCGCTCAAAATCAATGTTTTCGGCGAACTACAAGTTGTCCGAGAGGGTGCCGCGCAGCAATTGCCGCCTTCACGCAAGGCGCGCGCGCTTCTTGCATATCTGGCCATGACCGGTCGCCCTGTGCGCCGCGAGCGTTTGTGCGAGATGTTGTGGAGCATTCCGGACGATCCGCGCGCATCATTGCGTTGGGCGCTCAGCCGCATTCGGAAGGTCGTCGACACGCCTGAAAGTGCACGTATCCAAGCCGACCGCGAACGGGTTTCGATCGATCTGAGTGATGTCGAGGTTGATTTTGTCGTTGCGCGGGGCCTGCTATTCGACAACAGGCAGACGATCTCGGCAAGTGAGTTGAGCAAGATTGCCAACACGCTGGCCGAGCCCATCCTCGACGGGCTTGACGACGCGGGACATCAGGAGTTTGAAACCTGGCTCATGGGTGAACGTGAGGACGCGCGCCTGATGCAGGTCAATGCCTTGCGCCGCTTGGCCACCCATGCGGACCTCGCGCCATCTGACAGGATCAAATGGTCTTACAAATGGCTAGATCTGATGCCGTTTGAGGTACAGGCCGCCACCAGCCTCATCGCCGATTTTCGCGCAACGGGCCGCTTTGAGGAGGCTGCAAGCGTCGAGCGCCGGTTTCGGCGCGAAACAAAACATGCGCCCAAAGACCTGATTGCCGACTTCAAACAAATGCCCGCCACACCGCAGCCCGCAAATATCGAAAAAGCGCCGCGCGACAGCAGCCGCCGCTGGCGCCTGCGGAGCCAAACAATTGGTTTCTGCAAG
The DNA here is from genome assembly GCF_033963905.1 of Cognatiyoonia sp. IB215182. Lineage (NCBI taxonomy): Bacteria > Pseudomonadati > Pseudomonadota > Alphaproteobacteria > Rhodobacterales > Paracoccaceae > Cognatiyoonia > Cognatiyoonia sp. IB215182. The sequence goes on along the minus strand of NZ_JAXBMB010000001.1, from coordinate 685,238 downwards.
GCGCATGATGACGTGAATATTGCCTATGCCGAGGTTGGCGAAGGCCGCCCGCTGATCAAAGCCGCAAACTGGCTCAATCACCTTGAACTAGACTGGGGCAGCCCGATCTGGGGGCAGACCTTTCTCGCCTGCGCCCATGAGCGGCGCTTTATTCGCTATGACAGTCGCGGCAACGGATTATCGGACTGGAATGTCAAAGATATCAGTATGGAATCCTTTGTCGCCGATCTCGAAGCGGTTGTGGAAGCCTCTGGCGTTGATCGGTTCCCGCTATTGGGGATCTCACAAGGCTGTGCGGTCTCCATCGAATATGCGGCACGGCATCCCGAGCGCGTCTCGGGTTTGGTCCTGATTTCGGGTTACGCGGCAGGCTGGCGGATCGGCGCGACACCGGAAGAGAAGGAACGCCGCGAGGCCGTCATGACGCTGACGCGCCACGGTTGGGGCACACCAAACCCCGCTTACCGACAAATCTTTTCCCAAACATTCATGCCCGACGCAAAACCCGAAGAGCTTCATTGGTTCAATGAGTTCCAGCGGCAGACAACGTCACCAGAAAACGCCGTCCGCTTTCTTGATGCGTTCGGTGATATCGATGTCCGCCACCGTCTATCGCAGATCAAATGCCCGACGATTGTTTTTCACTCGCGTGACGATCAGCGGATCAGCATAAACCAAGCCCGTGAATTGGCCGCCGGCATTCCTGGCGCGGAGTTTGTTCCATTGCACAGCCGCAATCACATCCTGCTCGAGTCAGAACCTGCCTGGCAAACCTGCCTCGACAAGGCCATCGCCTTCTTCCGGAAGCATGACATGTAGGTTGAGAACTATGGCGACGGCGCGTTCAAATCCCTCATTGCACCTTTGCGCAATTGCGCCGCCAGCGTCTTGCGCGCCTGGTGAAGCCGGAGCATCAACGTATTGAGTGGCAGATCGAGAACCTTGGCCGCGTCCGCGTAGCTGAACCTTTCGGATGACACCAACAGCAGCGCTGCGGCCATTTCTGCGGGCAGACCGCCAACCTTGTCGTCAGAATCCGTTATGATAGCTGATGACGTTTGGGGCTCGCCAGATCTCGATCCCTGACGAATGTGACCTGCCTCAGCCTCCTGCCAGCATGCATGTAAGATGCGAAGCATATGGCGATAACACGTCGGCGCCCGGTCCGCATCACTCCGCGATACAAGTATCCGAGAACATGCGTCCTGCACGAGGGTTTCGTGCCCGCCGCTTCTGCCTGTGAGACACTGCGCAAACCGACATAATCGCGGCAACAGACGGATCAGTTTGTCCTTGGTGGCATTGTTAGTCTTAGCCAAGCTTTTTCTCTCTCTTGTTCTTTTGTTAGGGGCTTGGGGGAATGGTGCAGGCCAGGTGCGGCGACCGTTTGCCGGAGTGAGGGCTCGGTTGTCTTGCGATCTAAGGGATGAAGACATGCATTGATGTCACCTGACGTGTCCCGTAACACCCGGCAAAGCGCTGTTGTTGACCCGCCGACCACCAACAATCAGATATTGGCGATCCGCGTATTGCACAATTGGCCCCAGCTCTCGCATCGCGGCAAGTTGGACATGCGGTTGGTTCTGTAATGAACCCAAATCGACTAAAGGCGGTTCTGCATGACTAGCCACATTCATTTTGTTCACCAAAAAGCTCCAGGAAATCTGATAGTCCAAGGCAATTTGCCGGCTGTGATACTCAAGGAATGTCAGAGCGCGACAGCGCCAAGCCCTTCTTCCAAAGCAGCGTGGTTGCCAGCGTGGTAGTGAATGTGGAAATTCAGCGAAAAAACGTGTTTTTTGACCGAAAGCACCTAAAATTGCCACGCCCTGAGCGTGATATTTCGCCGTTTATCCTGGAAAGCAGACCCAAGAGAACGAGTCGTTGCGCTTGTCTCAAAACCGTCGTGCTCTAAGCATCAAGCCGCGTTACCGCAGCCCGACACCCGGGCGCCACCGCTTGTGACTGAAATGCGAGTGACTGCTGGCGCCTGCCATGCATGCAAGTATTCGCATGAGCCAGTTCAGGTCAAAGCAAGACGGCCTGCCCTGTCCGCGCGCTTTCCTGCGCCGCATGCCCGATCTCAATCGCCTTTGCCCCGTCTGCCAATGTGACCTCGACCTCGCCCTCACCGCGCACAACAGCATTGAAGCGCTGATGCTGATAAAACGTCGATCCGTTGTGGTCCCCTGCCTCCAGCAGTTTTGGATCAACCGGTATCTCGGACACATATGGGCCTTTCGGAGCCCGCGGGCTAATGATCATTTGCGGCACGGGCGGGTCGCCCAACAGCTTGGGCCAGAACCGCCCGGGCCCTGGGACGAGCGCCTCGATCTTACCCTTGGGGCCGACTACGCTGATCTCTTCCTGCCACTTCGATCCTTCGGCGAACATGCACAATTCCAGCATGGCGCGCGCGCCCTTCGCGAAATCAAGGATAGCATAACCATTATCCCAGATATCGGGCACCTCGCCATCATAGCGCTCATCGATATGGTTCAGCGACTGACCGGCACTGGCCATAACGCGAACAGGCTCATCATCAAGGATCAGCCGCATCAGATCGAAGAAATGGCAGCATTTTTCGACAAGTGTGCCGCCTGACTTGGCGTTGAACCTGTTCCAATCGCCGATCTTCGGCAGAAAAGGAAAGCGGTGTTCCCGAATGGACAACATCTTGATCCCGCCCGTGGCCTGCTCGGCCTGATTGATCAATGCCGCAATGGGGGGCATGTAACGATATTCCATCGCCACCCAAACGGGATGCGCGTAATCTGCGAACAAATCCTCGATCACCGGAGCATCCGCCGGTTCGGTATAAAGCGGCTTTTCACATAAGATCGGCATGGGGCGGGTTGCAACGATCTGCTGTAGTTGCGGCACATGCAGGTAGTTCGGGCTGACGATGACAACTGCGTCAAGCTGCGGGAACGCAAGCAATTCCTCAAGTGACCGAGCAACATGGGCGTCATTTGCTAAGGTTGCGGCGGCTTCTGCCAGTTCTTCGACCGGGTCAAAAACAACCGATACCCGCCCCTGCGGCAAGAGATTGATATTCTGGATATGTTCGCGGCCCATCATGCCGCAGCCGATGAGGCCGTAATTCACCGTTTGCACGTCGTTAACCTTTTCCCATGCGAGAGATGTATGCAGCACGCCCGGCATCAAACCAGGTACGCGAAAACTCGGCCGGTTCCTTGGCTGCGGTCCGGCTGACCCGCGCGATATAGCCTGCAGTTTGCCCCGCCTTGAGGTGAAACGCCGCTGGCGCCCAATCGGGGACCACATCGACGCCGATCTGATCTTCGACAGAGGCAATCACCAGCCCCAACTCGTGGCGATAAAAGTGGTACAGCGATTCTGAAAGGTCACCCATCAAGATGACGTCGCGTTGCGCCCCGTCCAGCCAGATCTCTTCCAGCGCCACCAGCACCCCATCGAGTGACCGCAGCCGCCGGATCCGGTGCCCTTCCGGGTGCCCACCCAAGCGCGCAAAGTCGTCAGGCTTGGGCAAGCGATCCACCGACAAAACCTCTGCCGTGGGCAATCCGCCACCTTTCAGGAGTTCCAGCCGGAAAAACGCATAGACGGAGTCAACCGCCGGTCGGTGCCGCACATAATTGCCCGACCCCTGCACCCGGTCCAAAAGCCCCTTGGCCTCCACATCCGCCAGCGCCTTGCGCAAGGTCCCCACGGCCACGCCCAGATCATCCGCCATATCGCGCTCCGGCGGCAGCCGCGCACCATCGGCAAGATGGCCGGCGGCAATCTCACGGATCAGCATTTCGCTCAATTGAATGAATTTCGGCAGGGCCGAGGTCTTTGCCATGGCAACCCCTCCCCTGGTTACCGGTCGAATTGATACACTATTGTTGCACACAAACTTGCATGCTACGCAAGAGGCCAAACATATCTCGGGGAGGAGAATCGATGACCATCGTACCGGTCACCAGCGCAGACCTTGATGCGGCCGAAGTCAGCTGGTTTTCCGCACTGTGTTCAGACGATTACCAGTTCCTCGGCGTGCCCGATGGCGATTTGCGCTCAAGCTGGGAGCATTGCCGCGACATCGCGCTGACGGCAGAGGAACAGGGCTTCCGCAACATTCTCGCCCCGTCTTCTTATCAGGTGGGTCAAGACACGCTCAGCTTCGTGGCTGGCATGGCGCCGCTCACCAGCAAGATGAACTTCCTCGCCGCCATCCGCTGCGGCGAAGTCCAGCCCATCATGCTCGCCCGCACCATCGCGACGCTGGACCACATGCTGAAAGGGCGCCTGACCCTGAACGTGATCAGCAGCGACTTCCCGGGCGAGGTCGCCGAAAGCGCCTATCGCTACAAACGCAGCCATGAAGTCGTTGAAATCCTGCGCAAATGCTGGACGCAGGACGAGGTCAGCTATGACGGCGACATCTACCAGATCTCCAACCTCACCACCGATCCGGCCAAACCCTACCAGCAAAACGGCGGACCGCTCCTCTATTTCGGCGGCTATTCCCCCGCAGCACTCGAACTCTGCGGCGCCCAATGTGACGTCTACCTGATGTGGCCCGAAACCACCGACATGCTCGCACAGCGCATGAAGGACGTGAATGAACGCGCCGCCGCCCATAACCGCACGCTCGATTACGGTCTGCGCGTCCACATGATCGTCCGCGATACTGAACAAGAGGCCAAGGAATACGCCGATTACATCGCAAGCAAACTCGACGACGAATACGGCAAACTGATCCGCGACCGCGCCCACGATTCAATCAGCCTCGGCGTCGCCCATCAGGCCCGCGCCCGCGAGCTCGCCGACAAATACGGCTACACCGAACCCGGCCTCTGGACGGGTGTCGGGCGCGCGCGTTCCGGCTGCGGTGCGGCCCTTGTCGGCTCAACAGATCAGATACTTAGCAAAATTGAAGCCTATCAAAAGATGGGTATCCGTGCTTTCATCTTCTCAGGCTACCCGCATATCGACGAGGCCAAACATTTTGGCGGGCGCGTGATGCCGCAGCTCAAGACCTGCTCCCTGCCCCATGAATACGGCCGGGTGCCCAACGAAACGCCAGCCACGCCCTTGGGCACCGGAACCCGCCGCTAATGGACCGCATCCAGATCACCGACGACCTTTCCTTCAGCCGCATCATCTACGGCATGTGGCGGCTAGGCGATGACAGCAACACCTCGCCCGCCCATGTGCAAGCCAAGATCGAGGCGTGCCTCGAACAAGGCATCACCACGATGGATCAGGCCGATATCTATGGCGGCTACGAGGCGGAAGAAGTGTTGGGCAACGCCCTCAAAACCGCGCCTGCCCTCAAGGACCAGATCGAGATCGTCACCAAATGCGATATCGTTGCCCCAATGGGCCGCTACAGCGACGCGCAGGTCAAGTACTACGACACCAGCCGCGCCCATATCCTTGCCTCCGTCGATCACTCACTGCGGCTTATGGGCGTCGACAAGATCGACACGCTCCTGATCCACCGCCCCGACCCAATGATGGATCATCAGGAAACAGGTGCCGCGCTGGACGAGGTCGTGGCCTCAGGCAAGGTCCGCTCAGTCGGCGTCTCCAACTTCAAATTGCATGACTGGACGCTGCTTCAGTCCGCGATGAAGACAAAGCTGATCACCAACCAGATCGAACTGTCACTGAGCGCCCATCACGGCTTCACGAACGGCGATGTCGCTTACCTGCAAGAGCGCCGCATACCCATCATGGCGTGGTCACCCCTCGGCGGCGGCAGCCTGATGACCGGGACGGGCCCCATGCAAGACGCAATGGGCAAAGTCGCCGCAGAGAATGGAGTCGACACGGGCGCCGTTGCGGTGGCCTGGCTGCTCGCGCACCCAGCGAATATCATGCCAGTGATGGGAACTAACAATCTCAATCGAATCAAAGGCCTGTCCGACGCGTTGAAAGTGAAAATGGACCGGCAAACCTGGTTCACACTCTACACCGCCGCGCTTGGCCAAGAGGTTCCCTAATGGACGCAGGCACCATCGCCACTTTCGACCCCAGCACCGACGCGGACAGCTTTCGCGGCGCGCTCGGTACCTTCGTGACAGGGGTCACGGTCGTCACAACCGACAGCCCCGAAGGCCCCGTCGCCATCGTCGCCAACAGCTTTGCCTCCGTGTCGCTTGACCCGCCGCTGGTGCTTTGGTCACCGGCCAAATCGTCCAAACGCTTCGAGCACTTCGCAGGCTCCCGCCGCTTTGCGATCCACGTCCTGGCTGCCGATCAACGCGATATCTGCGCCGCCATCGTTCGCTCAAAAACCGCGATCAGTCAGATCCCGATGCATCTGTCCCATTGCGGTATGCCGATCATCGAAGGGGCGCTCGCCACATTCGAATGCAATCTCGAAGCCACCCATGACGCCGGCGACCACGTCATCATCGTGGGCCGTGTCACAAAGGCACATCACAATCCCGGTGACCCGCTCGTCTTTCACGCTGGCAAATACGGGGGCTTTCACCAAGACTGACGGAAAAATCCGCAGTACCTGAGGACCCGGACCATATCCGGGGCGGCGGCCAACACCGCTGACAACAAAAGGGCCAAAGGCCCTGACATAAACAGGGGAGGAGCCGCGATGTCGGTCCTGTTTGGCCTACTTTGGCCGCTTGAACGGTTCAACACCGTGGTGCTTGCCATCGGCAAGGCGATCGCGGTTGCGGCCCTTGCCATCATGGTCTGCCTGATCCTGGGCCAGGTCTTTTTCCGCTATGTGCTGAACGACGCCCCGAACTGGACCGAAGAAGGCGCGCGCTTCGGCATGCTCTGGATGACCGGGCTGATGGCGCCGATGGCCTACCGGATCGGCGGTTTTGTCTCCATCGACATGCTCGAACGCGCCCTGCCCCGCATGGCTGCGGCGATCCTGACGCTGATCCTTTTGGCTATTACGCTTTGGGTGCTCATCATCGCCTGGGACAAGGGCCTCAATAACCATGTGGACACGATCTCTGGCCGCGGCTGTTCCTCAAGCCTGCGCTGGCCCTTCGGGATCGAGATCGGCAAATGCGGCAACCGGTTTCAAAACAATTATCAGTTTACCTCGCTCTGGGTCGGCGTGAACCTTCTGATACTCGTCAATCTCGAACTGATGATCCGCCAGATCATCAAGCTTGGCGGTGCCGGTGAAAAACTGAACCCGCTCAGCGTCGAAGACTACGCGGGGGCCGAATAATGCTGCTCTGGTTCCTGCCCGTCTTTCTTGTCCTGATCATGGTCGGCCTGCCGGTTGTCTTTGCCCTGCTCGCGGCCCCCTTCGCGCTGCTGACGCTTGACGACCAAGCGCGCCAACTCTCGGTCCTTTACCGCAATTTCTACAACGGCATGGACAGCTTCCCGCTGATGGCCCTGCCCTTCTTCATGCTTGCGGGTGAGATCATGAACCGGGGCGGCATCACGCTCCGCCTGGTCGAGTTTTCCCAGGCCTTCATGGGCCATCTGCGCGGCGGCCTCGCCCACGTGAACATCCTGTCCTCCATCCTGTTCGCAGGCCTCTCCGGTTCGGCCGTTGCCGACACCTCGGCGCTCGGTTCCACCCTGATCCCCGCGATGGAGAAGAATGGATACAGCCGCAAATTCGCCGCCGCCATCACTGCCGCCTCTTCAGTCATCGGCCCGATCATCCCGCCCTCGGGCATCATGATCATCTACGCCTATGTGATGGGCGAAAGCGTCGCGGCGCTTTTCCTCGCAGGCATTGTCCCCGGCATCATGGTCGGCGTGGGCCTGATGATCATGGTCCGGCTCATGGCCGACCGCTACAACCTGCCCAAGGCTGAACGGATCGTTCACAAGAACCAGACAATGACCGCGACCGAATACTGGGTCAGCTTCGTCCTTTTGCGGCTCAATTTCGGCTACATCCTTTATGCGATCCTGACCGCCACCACTGGCATCACCGCCGAGACTGTCAACGCGGCAGGCGAGACCATCCCGGCATCCGGTACCGTGATCCTTGGCACTTTCGCCGTGTGTCTGCTTGCCGCCCATTTCCTGCTGATGGGCTACCGCAAACGGGTCAGCCACGACTTCCGCATCATCTGCAAAAAGGCCGTCGCCCCCCTTCAGACCCCCATCATCATCCTCGGCGGGATCCTGATCGGCATCATGACCCCGACCGAGGCCTCAGCCGTCGCCGTGGCCTATGCGCTGATCGTCAGCTTCCTCGTGCTGCGCTCCATGACACTGAAAAACCTGCATCAGGTCCTATCCCGCTCCGCCCTCGCCACCGCCGCCGTCCTGCTGCTCGTCGGTGCCGCCGTCGCCTTCAAAACGGTGGTTTCACTCAGCTACGCACCGCAAATCCTCAGTGAGTTCATCCTGTCGCTCTCCGAGAACCCGTTGATGCTCCTGTTCCTCATCAACATCCTGCTTTTCGTCGTCGGCATGTTCCTCGATGCAGGCCCCGCGATTATCATCCTCGGCCCTATCCTTGGGCCCATCTTCGTCGACCTCGGCGTGCACCCTGTGCACTTCGCGATCATCATGAGCGTCAACCTGACCGTGGGGTTGGCCACGCCCCCCATGGGGCTTGTCTTATTCGTGGCCAGTACCGTCTCGCGCGAAAAGGTTGAAACCATCGCGCGGGCCATCCTACCCTTCCTCGCCGTCGAAATTCTGGTGATCTTCCTCATCACCTATATCCCCGCCATTTCCATGACAGTGCCTTATCTGACCGGGTTCCTGGGCTGCGGCCCGGAGGTTGGATTCAGCGCTTGCATTAGCCCGCCACCGGGCATCAACTAAAGATCAGCAACAGGGAGAGAGTAATGCTGAACCACCTCAAAATCGCGGCCACCGCCGCCCTTCTGGCGACACCATTCGCCGCCTGGGCGGATGGCCACCAGGAATTCACCATCAGGGCCACCGCGAACTCCAATGAAAACGACGAGGATTATGACGGACTGATCGTCTTCAAGAATTACGTCGAAGCGGCCTCCAACGGCCGGATCGGCGTTGAGCTTTTCATCGGCACGCAGCTCTGTGCCACCGGTGCGGAATGCCTTGAAGGCGTCTCCGAAGGCTCCATCGACGTCTACATCTCCACTTCCGGCGGGGCCGCGGGTATCTTCCCTTACATCCAGGTGCTCGACCTGCCCTACCTGATGTCCGATGACCGCGTGGCAGAGGCTGTGCTGTCGGGCGATTTTGTTCGTACGCTGCGTGACAAGGCGCTGGAAGACAGCGACAACACAATCCGCCTAATGACCGTGGGGAACACGGGTGGCTGGCGCAACTTTGCCAACACCGAACGCCGTGTCCAGACGCCCGAAGACCTCGCTGGTCTAAAGATGCGCACCGTGGTCGCCGACCTGCCTGTGCAATTGGTCGAGGCGATGGGCGCCTCCGCCACGCCGATCCCATGGCCAGAACTATTTACATCGCTGCAAACTGGCGTTGTTGAAGGCACGGCCAACGGCATCACCGACATCATGGGCATGAAGTTCCCCGATGCGGGCCTGCAATATCTGACGCTGGACGGGCACTCCTACATGGGCGCGCTTTGGTGGATGTCGAACGAAAACTTCATGGCGATGCCGGAAGACCTGCGCCGCGTCGTGGTCGACGGGTTCAGCCAGTTGCAGCAAGCCACCTTCGCCTCCCCCAAACGTAAATCCATCGAAGCCTATGAAGCCTTCGTGGCCGGTGGCGGTGACATCTATGTCCCAACACCAGAGGAAAAGGCCGCATTCGCCGCCGCAGCTGAGCCTGTTCAAGCCTGGTTCCGCGACAATGTTGATGGTGGCTCAGAAATGCTCGACGCCCTGCTTGCAGCCGTGGAAGAAGTCGAAGCCGATATCGCAGCGGCTTATGCGAGCGATTTGAACTGAGCTCTGCGTGGAAGAAAACATCAGGGCCGTCCATCAGGGCGGCCCTTCTTTTTAGTTAATTTCGTCCTGTGACATAGCCCGCAATCGCATCCAAAGCCGCGCGAATGGGCGGCTCATTGCGGGCTTCATGATGGGAAACCAGCCATTGCTCACTGCGCAAGGCTTCAATCTCGTCTGACAGGCGGATCAGCCCTTTTGTCCGTTCACCAATGAACATTGGCAGCACCACACGCCCAATCCCGGCGCGGGCCAATGCGCAAGCCAGATGCGGGCTGTTGGCCTTGGTCACGATCCGGTCGCCATAATTGGCTTTCACCCACAAAGCCGAGGGGGTCATCGTCGCACCCCAGGCCGACCCGATCCAGCCCTGTACATCTTCGTGCGCACCATATTCGGCGAACGCTACCTCACCGATACGCTGCCGCGCGACCCAGGGCTGTTCCGGACAGCGGTTGCGCAGCCCGATATCCACCTCGCGCCGCGCGATATCGAGGTCATGGTCGCAATAGACGAATTCCGGCAGCCAAGACGCCTCCGGATCCCAATAGGACCGCACATTCTCGGCCAGATCCATCGCCGTCCACGTTCCCGCCGAAATCCGCACGCAAACCGGCCCCTTCGCCGCATCGCGCCATTGGTCGATCTGCCGCGCGGCCTCCTCCATATGCACCGTCTTCTGGGCCAGCGCCGCGCCATCCGCCGTCAGCGTGTATCCGTCGGCCCCATGCAAGAACAACCGCCGCCCGAGTGCTGCCTCAAACGCCTTCATCCGGCGGCTCAGGGTGGCCTGACTGACCCCCAGATCATGCGCGGCACGTGCAAGGCTACCCAGCCGCGCAATGGCCGAGAAATAGGCAAGGTCGTTCCAATCCGTTTGCATTTGCGAAAGTCCACATCCGGTTTTGCGGTCTGATCAACCCGGCTTCACGAGGTTAGGTCTGAGGCATCCTAGCAAGAAGGACCCCCCCAATGACGCCCCTTATCCGCCCCCTGCCTAAGCAGTGCCAACCGCAAACGGAATACCAAAACGAGCGTTTGATCTTTGCAGAAATGAAAGCTGAGTTGCGCCAGCGTAAGCGTCAACAGTGGCTCCAGTGGATCGAGGCCGTATTGACGAGGCGCTATGACACTACCGAAACGGATACATCCACACCTTGTAGTCATCCACCAGCACCTCGGCGCGGGCGCGTTCTTCGGCTGTCAGACGGGGCGTGATTTCTTCAAGGCTCACCAAGGCATCCGGGTCCCCGCCTATTGCCGATAGCGCGTACCAAAGATACGCTCTGACCATATCGGGGGCGGGAATGCCGCGTCCGACTTCGTAGTACCAGCCTAACCCGGATTGCGCGCCCGCATGGCCCTTCAACGACGCCCGAAGATACCAGTCAAACGCCCGCTCATCATCGCGCTCCACACCCAGGCCAAGCGCATACATGACCCCGATCAACTCCTCGGCTTCCGCATTGCCAGAGCGTGCGTAAACCTCAAAAAGCGCGCGCGCCTCACCGTATTCGCCGGCTTCCATCAGATCGCGCGCGATCTCCATGTCCGCCTGCACGGGCGTGGCAAGCATCCAGCTGGCCACAAGCCATATCAATGCTTTCTGAGCACGCAGCATACCACTCTCCTTGGGTTGATCCTCGCGGGCCAGATGGCTGCCGCGCAGGGTATCGGACCGGATGATTACATCCCCGTCGACCCTGATCAAGCCCGGATCGGGCAGCTTCTGTTCTATGATAAGATATTGTCAGGCAATAGAAATATATCCTGCGGCACCTGCCATCATCATGACCATGCCGGGGGTGACGGGTTGTCGCTCGGCATTGGCGAAGGCGGCGTGGGTGTCGGGCCAGAACGTAGACCTGGCACAGGCCCCGACCGGATCAAGAAACGTATCCCCCGCAACGCGCCTGCGCTTTGGAACCTTGGGCACAACGACATCCGTGTTCTCTTCCATGATGGTCGCCTGACCCGCTCCGATATCTATGGCAACGGGTTCGACAGCCCGGCGGAGGAATGGCTGCCTGCCGACCTTGATAATCTGCTGGCCGCGCAGGCGCTATTCCCGATGGCCGCGCAGTTCGAGATGGCCGGAAATCTTGGCGAGAACGATGTGATCGGCGCGGTCACCAATCGGATTGACCGCGGCTGGCCCATCATCGCCAAACGCGTGCGCACGATCCCCGCATATGGCGCCATGTTCGTTGAGACCTTCGATCACATCGAAGAGCCCGGCGACGTCACCATTGTTGAAATTGGTAATGCCCTGGGGGCCTTCATCGCCAGCGAATGGCAAAGCTATGACAGTCCCTATGATGCCTGGCTGACCGGCACCCCTTTGCCCGAAGATGCGGAGCGTGGGCGCGAACTATTCTTCAACAACCGCTGCGCATCATGCCATGCGGGCCCGCTTTTCACGGATCAGCAGTTCCACGCCCTTGGCTTGCCAGCCTTCGGACCGGGGCGGACACGACGCTGGGATCAGATCGCGCGCGACGTGGGGCGGATGGCCGAAACGAACCTCTTGGAAGACGCCTACAAGTTCCGCACGCCGTCATTGAGAAATGTCGCCCTCACCGGCCCCTACGGTCATAACGGCGCCTATCCGACGCTTGAGGCAATGATCCGGCATCATGCTGACCCAGTTGCGGCACGTGCTGCTTGGTCGGAGGACGTCGCGAACCTTCCTGACGCTCCATGGCTCGCCCCGGTCGACTTTGCGATCCGTCAGGATAGTGCGGAAATGGCCCGGCAGGCTGCCGTGAATGACATGCGCCCTATGGCTTTGAGTGATGACGACATTGCCGATCTTGTCGCGTTCCTGCACGCTTTGACCGGCGAGACTGCCGAGAATCGCCCTCTTGGTCGCCCCGAAACCGTTCCAAGTGGATTGCCAGTGGACTAGCATCAGCGCTGACCGGCTTAGTCCATCCGGATCATCACACCCAGATCAGCCACATTCGTGCCGGTCGCGCCTGTGATCAAAAGGTCGCCCGCCTGTTTCAGCGCGGCATAACTGTCGTTATTGGCAAGCAGTGCTTCTACGGCGCCGATCTTGTCCAATGTATCCTGATCGACCAGACCGCCTGCCGCATCGGTGGGGCCGTCACGCCCGTCACTGCCACCTTGCAGACAGACCCAACGGGTCCAGCCACGTGCACGTGCCTCAAGCGCGATGCGCAGTGCCAGTTCCTGATTGCGTCCGCCACGCCCGTTGCCGCGCAAATGCACCGTGGTCTCACCACCCCAAACGGTGATGCCCGGCTGCGCCTCATCGCAGATCTTACGCGCTGCATCGGCCACGTCGCCCTCAACCGGGTCAGACATCACATGCGCCTTACCCGCTTCCTTGGCCATTGCGGCTACGCTTCTTGCGTTTGAACCAACAAGAACGTTCGTGCAATCAGGTACGGGTTCAGGTGGTGGCGCACCTTTTAGATATGTGCGCACCGCGTCTGGTACGCGCGCCCATATACCAGCCTTCTGGAGGGCCTCAATCGCCTCTGCTGCTGTGCCGATCGGATGCGCAGTGGGCCCGCTCGCAATGGCAGAGAGATCATCTCCGACAACATCGGACAGGATCAGCGCGGTCACCTGATGCGGTGCTGCGCAACGTAGAAAGCCGCCGCCCTTCAGTTGCGACAATTGCTGCCGGATCAGGTTCATGGTGCGGATATCCATGCCCGCACCCAGCAGTAATTCATTCACCACTGCCTTGTCGGCAAGCGTTACATCCCCTGCAGGCGCAGGCAGGAGGGCCGATCCGCCACCTGAAATTAAGGCCAGAACCGGCCCTTGGGCGGCCTGCAACGCATCAATAACTGTGCGCCCGGCGGCTGCCCCATTCTCATCGGGCACCGGATGCCCGGCTGCCAGAACCAATGCACCGTTCAGATCACCTGCATTCTCGTAATTGGTCACCACGAGACATGGCGCACCTTGAAAGCGCGCGAGCGCCGGTTCGGCCATGCGCCGCGCGGCCTTGCCCACTGCAATAATCAGTGCTGGCGATTGTACACGGTCGAGCGCGTTTTCCACAGCCGCAAAGGGGTCAGCCGCACGCAGCCCCGCATCAAAAATCCGGCGCGCCAGCTCGCGTGGATCATCCATGCCCAACTCTCCCCTTTTCGGCCATTAATGCTGCCATACGCTGAACCACCTGCAATTCCAACTCTGCTTGTGGTGAGGCGGTCAGGGAGGGCATCGAAAGCGCGACCAGTACCCGCGGTTGCGCCATCGCAAGGATCACATGCGTCGCGGCATAGTGTTCGAAAAGGTAGGCGATGTGATCATCCGCAACCGCCCCCAATTGTGGCGGATCAGATTTGCGCAATACGGGTGCGGCTTCAAAAATCTGATCCAGAACAGCCGGTTGCAAGTCACTCAAGCGCTCTTCACTAATCACTGCCGCCCCATCGACAAGCGGATGATTTTGCAGATCACGCAAAAACGCCATCGGATCGTTCGTCTTGGCATCCGCCAGATAGCGTAGCAGGCCAAGGCTTTGTTCTTCGGCCCGCAAGGCGCGTGCATCGCTTAGAATGGCCACGACAAACAGCATCGTCAGAATGGCCGCCATCACCAGAAGCGTTCCGGCACGCCCCAATTCGGCAAGAAAACCAATCATCCCGCCCACCGATCCGCCCGCCATCACCATGATGGCCAGATTGATCAATGTCGTGCGATGCCCCTGATGGGGCCGCCCTAGACCAATGGCCAGCCAACACAAGATCAGCACGGACAGCGCCGAAAACTGGATCGGCAGATCGATGTAAAGCAGCAGGAAATCCCCGATGGCGACGGGGATCAGCAACAACAAAGACAGGCCAAGCCGCACGACAGTCGCGTTTTCCTGTGCTGAAAGCGACGCTTTGTCACGCGAGAGGATCAGGCAGCCTGACAAGACAAATCCCGAAACCTGAAAAGCCAGCAGCGTGAACAGACGCGCGGGATCGATACTATCGGAATACCAAAGCGAAGTGACAGCGGCGAGGCAGGCGCCACCGCAGACGAAAAACTTGATCGCTGGCGGCGCGTGTCTGCGCAGCAGCCCCTCGGTCAGTAAGATCACAGCCAACGGGATCAACCCTGCCGCCAGCAGCACAAAGATGCGAAACGCCTCAATCCCCGTCAAAATCATGAAAACACGCGCCGCAAACAGCATCATTGTGACCTGCAAGCCAAAAAGAAACCGGCGGTTGATCGGCTCCCACGGATCGCGGGCAATCAGGACGCCACGCAAAACGAACAGCCCCAACAGGGCGGCACAGGACAGGAAAAGCTGCACCAGAACGGTCGCTGCAGCAATCATGGTTTTTGGTCTTTTGCAGGGCGCAGGATGGAGAATTGCCGCGTGCTGTCGGCCCAGTAGATTGCAGGCAAGATCAAGCGGCGCAGCGCGACTAGCCCGCCAGTAACCACCAGGCCCAAGAGGGCCGACTTGGGCACCTCCCGCGCAAGATATGTACGCATCGCGGCCAGATCCATCTGCCCAAGTTGCAGCACATCATCGCCCCGGTCATAATCCAGCATATCAGCGCAATAGGCGTTGTAGCGGTCATCGCGATGCTTTGGGGCCTGATCCCAGCTCTTCTTCAGGTCATTCGAACCGCCGGTATAAGCGTCTGTGATGACAAAGCGCGTCTCGTCAAAATCCGCGTCATTACCCACCCCAAAGACATGCCGATGATCCGCCATGATCTCACGCGCCAAAAGCAGGTGATTGAGTGTGCGCCGCCCTCCTGCCGGCCGCGGCCAGACATCCGAGAACATCTCGGACACCATGCCTACCACGGCAGGAACCTGCGTGACGTTTGAGATCCAGATGGGCCGAAATTGCCGCCGCACGAAGATTAGAAAGCAGGTTAGCCCATAAAGCACCCAGGACAGGTTTTTGGACCTTTCTTCAGGGGCGACCATGACGAGGCCGAGATGCAGCACCTCTGTTGCGTGCGGCGCTGTGTCAACATCCATCACCGCCAGCGCATTGAAGGCAACCGGCGTGCCATCCTGGCGCGAAACCAGCGTGATGATCACCGTCTCCATGCTGGCCTTGTCGCCGGAGAACACACCGTAGGTCAGGCTGCCCGCTTCCAATGTCTGGGTCGCGATCTGGCGCAAAGCGTCGGCCAATGCCTGCAACGCCTCTGGCTTCATCCAGAGACCCGGACGCTCCACAATCCGCACGACATAGTCACGCCCGGACCGCAGGCTCACATCCATGTACCGCCGCCTGAATGTCTTGAAAACCGTGCCGATCAACGTCTTGCGCCTGTCCTGTCACCGGCAGGTTAGGCAGGCCCGCAAATCGGCACAAGGTCAGGTTTTCCGGGTGCTTAGACGTAGCGGTTGACCAGATTCTCCAACCGCTCCTGACGGCCGGAGCGCGGCTGCGGGTCGATGTTGTCGCGGACCACACAATCATAACAGTGATCCAGGGTCGCTTGTGTCAGCAGCGCTTGCGCGTCGGGCGTATCCCAGCCCGCATAGCGTTCGTTGCGCGCCGCTTCCAGCTTGCCGTCTTCGAGCATGGCCGCCGCAGCTTTGAGCCCTGCCGCGCAAGCATCCATGCCACCGACATGAGCAAGGATAAGATCTTCAGGATCAAGGCTTTGCCGCCTTAACTTCGCGTCAAAATTCGTCCCGCCGGTCATGAAGCCACCCGCGCGCAGTACCTCGTAATAGGCCAAAGCCATTTCAGGCACGTTGTTCGGGAACTGGTCGGTATCCCAGCCGGATTGATAATCGTTGCGGTTCATGTCGATGGACCCGAAGATGCCGAGTTCACGCGCCAGTGCCAGCTCATGCTCGAAAGAATGGCCCGCGAGGATCGCGTGGCCCTGCTCGATATTGACCTTCACTTCATCCTCAAGGCCGAAATCCTTGAGGAAGCCATAGACTGTCGCAACGTCGTAATCATACTGATGCTTCGTCGGCTCCTGCGGCTTCGGCTCGATCAGGATCGTCCCCTTGAAGCCCATCTTGTGCTTGTAGTCGACCACCATCTGCAACATGCGACCCGCCTGCTGCCGTTCGCGCCCCATATCGGTGTTAAGCAGCGTCTCATAGCCTTCGCGACCGCCCCAAAGGACGTAGTTCTCTCCGCCCAGCTTGATCGTCGCATCCATGCAGGTCTTGATCGTCGCCGCCGCATAGGCAAACACGTCCGGGTCCGGGTTCGTCGCCGCCCCCGCCATGTAGCGGCGGTGCGAGAACAGATTGGCCGTGCCCCACAGCAGCTTGACACCCGTCGCTGCCATCTTTTCGGCAAAGTAATCAACGGTTTCTTCAAGGTTCTTCGTGCTCTCAGCAAAGCTCGTCCCCTCGGGACGCACATCCGCATCGTGAAAGCAGAAGTAAGGCACGCCGAGGATCTGGAACATCTCGAACGCCACATCCGCCTTCAGCTTCGCCGCCGCCATCGTGTCGCCAAACCAGGGCCGGTCAAAGGTCTGGCCGCCAAACGGGTCAAGCCCGGGCCAAGCAAAGGAATGCCAATAGGCAGCGGCAAAGCGCAGGTGATCCTTCATCGCCTTGTCCATCACCATCTCGTCCGCGTTGTAGTGGCGGAAGGCGAAATCGTTGTCGCTGTTGGGGCCTTCGTATTTGATAGCGGGGATGCCTTTGAAGAAGTCAGTCATTTCAGTCCTTTCAGCGCGGCATAGCTGGCGCGGTAGCGTGCATGGGCTTCGGCAAAGGCCGCAGTAAGCGATGTGTCAGGTTCGATCGTGCGCGCAATCTGCGGAGGTGCTGCGATCTCGACCCCGGCACCGGTCGCCGCCATCATGCCAAGGCGGGCCGCCCCGAATGCACCGCCAAAGTCGCCATCTGTTGGCAGTTCAATCGGCATGTCGAGCGATGTCGCAATCGCCTGCACCCAATAATCCGACTTCGAACCGCCACCAACCGCGATCAAGCGGTCAATGCGCGTCCCCGTCGCCGATAGCGCGTCATAACAATCCCGGATCGCATGGGTCACACCCTCCAGGACAGCGCGGGTCATGGCTGCCTGATCGGTCCCGTGATCCAGGTGCAGAAACGATCCACGAATGCTGGCATCGTTATGCGGCGTCCGCTCACCGCCCAGGTACGGCAAAAACAACGTCCGCGTTGGCGCTTGCAACTCTCCGAGAACACCCGTCAGAGTGGCCGAGGGCGCACCCACCACGCCCGCAAACCAGTTCAGCGCGTCAGCTGCGGCCAAGATCACGCCCATCTGATGCCAAGTGCCCGGCAAAGAATGGCAAAAGGTATGCACGGCAGTCGCCGCATCCGGCTGATAAGCGTCAGAGGCGGCAAAAAGCACACCTGACGTGCCAAGTGAGACAAACGCCTCTCCCGCCTTCACAACACCCACGCCAACCGCGCTCGCCGCGTTGTCACCGCCACCACCAGCCACGACCACACCTTTGGGCAGGCCCCAGCGGCTTGCCAGTTCATCCCGCAACTGCCCCGAAATCTCCGAACCTTCGACCAGACGCGGCATATGCGCGCGGCTCATCCCGGTTGCCGAAAGCAAAGCATCCGACCAGTCGCGTTTGCCGACATCCAGCCACGAGGTTCCGGCAGCATCGGACATCTCGGCCACCGCCTCACCCGTCAGCCAGAGACGCAAGTAATCCTTCGGCAGCAGCACGCGCGCCACCCGCGCAAAAGTCTCCGGCTCATGTCGCGCGACCCAGACCAGTTTTGGCGCGGTGAAGCCGGGGAAGACGATATTGCCGGTTAGCTCGCGAAACTGCGGATCAGCGTCGAGTTCCGCCGCCTCTGCGGCGGACCGTGTGTCATTCCACAGGATGCAAGGGCGCAGCACCTCATCCGCTGCATCCAGTAGCGTCGCGCCGTGCATCTGGCCGGACAGCCCGATCCCGCGCACCGCATCCAACGACACCTGCGCGCCGAGCGCCCGCATGGCCGAATCTGCGGCATCAAGCCAGGTCGCTGGCGCCTGTTCAGACCAGCCGGGCGCGGGCCGCACGGCCTCCAACGGCGCGACAGCCTCGGCCGGAACTGCCTGCCTATCATCGATCAGGATCGCCTTGAGACCTGATGTCCCCAGATCAAGGCCGATATACATTAGGCCGCAAGGTGTTCGGGTTTTTTGCCTGCGATGATCATGGCGAGCAGATCGTCGGTTGATACCTCATCAACCTTTACGACACCAATCAATTGCCCGTTCTTCATCACCGCCGCCCGATCACACAGCTCCTTGACCTGATGCACGTCGTGGTCGATCAGGAAGATGCCCAAACCTTCGCGTTTGAGCTCTTGAATGAGTTCTGCGACCATCTGCGTTTCCTGCGGCCCAAGGGCGGCAGTCGGTTCGTCCATGATCAGGATCTTTGCGTTGAAATAGACGGCGCGCGCAATGGCGACGGATTGGCGTTGACCACCCGACAGTGCCGATACGGGCGCGTGAAACTTCTGGAAGTTGGGATTGAGGCGGCCCATGATCTTGCGCGTCTCCGCTTCCATCGCGGCATCGTCCACCATCCCAACCGCGGTCGTCAACTCACGCCCCAGAAACAGATTTGCCGCCGCATCCAGATTGTCGGCGAGAGCGAGCGTCTGATAAATCGTCTCGATATTGTACCGGCGTGCGTCGCGCGGGTTGTTGATCTCGGCATGTTGGCCATTGATCATGATCTCGCCCGCATCCTTGTTATATGCGCCGGACAGACATTTGATCAGCGTCGATTTGCCTGCCCCGTTGTGACCCAAAAGGCCAACAACTTCGCCGGGATAAAGATCAAGGCTTACATGATCGACCGCTTTGACCCCACCAAACGCGATGGAGATATCCTTGAGTTCAACCAATGGGGTCATCATTTCGCTCCCGAGAATTTGCGGTACTGGATGTCGATCCAGACGGCCAATACCAGCACAAAGCCAACGACGATGTTCTGGTAAGGTGCATCCACGCCCACCATGGCCATCCCTGATTGCAACGATTGCATGATCAGCGCACCGATGATCGCGCCGTAAATCGTGCCGACCCCACCGGAGAGGGCGGTTCCACCGATCACCGCTGCCGCAATCACACGCAGTTCGTCCAGCGTCCCGATATCGTTGGTATGATACCCCAATCGCGCCGAGGCGACGATGCCACCAAGCGCACAGAGCACGCCGACCATCGCAAAGATTTTGACGGTCAAGAGCTTGGTGTTAATCCCCGAAAGCTCTGCCGCATCCGGGTTACCGCCCGTGGCAAAGATGTAGCGACCAAGCCGGGTGCGCTGCGCAATTACCGTCATGACAACGGCTACTACAATCAGCATCAGGACCGAATAGGGAATACCATAGGCCGCGTTACAGCCCTCAGCCGTTTCACAGCCCCAGCGGGCAAGGTCGCGCGCGACCACGCGTTCAGGTACGGTGTAGGAGTTCAGGACGGCGACGAAGCCCAGAATAGCGGCAACAACGATCCCGATCACGGCCATCTCGGCCCACATCGGTTTGACAGGGAAACCGTGCCCCACCTTCGTGCGGCGCGCCATCATCAAGCCAAATGCAGCCGCCGCCGCCGCAATCAAGCCGACAACCCAGCTCCAGAACACGCCGAGCGTGCCGTTGATCCCGCCGAACAGCAGATATGTCTCATCCAGTGGACCAATCGTCTGACCATTGGTCATGTGCCACGCCACGTTGCGCCAGATCAGAAGGCCGCCCAGCGTGACGATAAAGGCCGGGATCATCTGGTAGCCGATCAGATAACCCTGAAAGCCACCAATCAGCGCGCCTGTCAGCAGCCCCACCAGAATGGTGATCCACGGGATCATCGGATGACCGATCTCAAGCCCCAACATATTCGGCAGGAACTGAGTCTGTGTCATCGCCATGACAGCTGTACAGGTGGCAAGCAACGCACCGACTGACAGGTCGATATGCCGCGTCACGATCACGAACACCATGCCCGTGGCCATGATCGCTACCGAGACTGTCTGGATCGACAGGTTGAAGATATTGCGCGGCGTCAGGAACCGCCCTTCCGTCAGCACGTTAAAAACGAGGCAGACGAGGATAAACGCACCGATCATGCCGAGGAGGCGCGTATCCACCTCCAGCTTGGCCAGAAAGTTGCGTTCGGCTTTTGGGGGTTCTGCGACTTGATCAGTCATATGATGCTCCAATCCAGCCCGCTACGGGCCGGCGCATGACATAGGCACTTTGAAATTTGGCGAGGGGGACCTTACGAAAAGGTCATAAGGTCCCAGTCAGGGCGGTCCACTGACCGCCCCAGACACTTAGTTACAAGGGGCAGGACCGCCCGAAACACCCTGGCAAAGCGCCTCAACAGTGATCCAGCCCGCATCGGTAACGGTGGTCAGGTTGGCCGCCGTGATCGGCACAGGCTCAAGGAACAGAGATGTCATCTCGGTGCCGCCGGGCGACGTCCACTTTTCAGAGCCGACAACGCTCATCATCGGCGCACCACTTGCCATTGACACGGCCACCTGGCCTGCCGCGTAGCCCAGATCTCGTGCGTCCTTCCAGACGGACACGGTCTGTGTACCCAGCGCCACACGGTTGAGTGCTGCATGGTCGCCGTCCTGGCCAGACACCGGAATGCCTTCCATACCCTGTGCCGTCAGCGCCGCAACTGCACCACCTGCAGTACCATCGTTTGAGGCAACAACGGCGTCCACGTTGTTGTCATTCGCGGTCAGGATCTGCTCCATGTTGCGCTGCGCATTCGCAGGCAGCCAGCCATCGGTATAGGCCTCGTCAACAATGGTAATCGCACCGCTATCAATCGCGGCCTGCAGCACCTCTTGCTGACCACCACGCAGGAAATCCGCGTTCGGGTCGGTGGGAGAGCCTTTGATCATGACGTAGTTGCCGCTTGGCTGGGCGGCAAGAACCGCACGGGCCTGCATACGGCCCACTTCAACATTGTCGAAGGTCAGATAGAAGGCGCGTGGATCCTCGATCAGACGGTCATAGGCCACAACCGGAATGCCTTCAGCGTCGGCTGCATCGACTGCAGGGCCAATCGCAGCTGCGTCCTGCGCGAGAATGATCAGGGCGTCCACGCCCTGCGCGATCAGGCTTTCAACGTCTGAAAGCTGCTTGGCCGAGGATGATTGCGCGTCTGCAGACACATAGGTGGCTCCAGCAGCCTCCAATGCAGCTTTGATAGCCGCCTCATCAGTCTTCCAGCGCTCTTCCTGGAAATTGGACCAGCTGACGCCAACGGTAACGCCATGGCCGTCTGCCAATGCGGCAGAATTGAAGCCAGCAACCGCAATGGCCGCGGCAATAATGGATTTATGCATTTGTTCCTCCCAAAGATTTGCCCTCCCGTCTCGGGGGCGCGGGTCTTTTGACCCTACGTCGTACAGGATGACCAATTAATTTCAGTTGTCAAAATAAAAATTGGTCAAAATCCGAAAAATTTGCTTTGATCCCGCATGAGTTTTGGGCAAAGCTTGGAAAATCGGGTTGTTTGCTGAGTTTACACCACGCAATAGTTCAAGTCTTGAAATATGTATGAGGAAATCACAGCGGAAGGCGGCGAATCAGAGAAACCCTCTGGCTGCGGCCCGATGTTGCCCATTGAGAGCAACGAGGCCAAGCCGCTACGTCAACAGATCTTCGAGTATGTGCGGGCTGCCGGACGCGCGGCACGCACTGATGTGACGCGTGCGCTTGGTATCAGCGCAGGCTCTGCGACGACCCTCACCGCCGACTTGATCACGGCGAACTTGTTGCGCGAAGTCGAAGGTGCCCCCCGTGAAACCGGACGCGGCCGCCCGCCTGTCGCACTCGAAGTCGTGCCCAAGGGACATCATGTGATCGGCATCAAGCTATCGGATGAAACGCATTCTGCGGTCCTCACAGACTTTGCAGGCAATATGCTGGGTGACGCATCCCTGCAAACGCAACCAACGCCCAAACCGCTGGATGCGCTGCTGGAAGAAATCGATGCGCTGATGGACCTTGTGCTGAAAAGCACCGACAAATCGCTGGCAGACATCTCGGCCGTCGGGATCGGGATGTCGGGGATCGTCGATTTCGAAACCGGCATGGTGCCGTGGTCTCCCCTTTTGGTTGATCGAGACGTGGACATGGCCAATGCATTTGTCAGCCGTTTCGGGCTGCCACTGCTCCTCGACAATGACGCGAACGTCCTGACCTTAGCCGAATTGTGGTTCGGCGCGGGTCGGTCGATGGCGGATTTTGCGGTCGTGACCATCGAGCATGGTGTCGGCATGGGGATGGTTTTGGGCAATCAACTGTTCCGCGGCTCGCGCGGCATGGGGTTGGAGCTTGGCCATATAAAGGTGCAACTCGACGGCGCGCTTTGCCGTTGTGGCCAGCGTGGCTGCCTGGAGGCCTATCTGGCCGATTATGCCCTTGCCCGCGAGGCGGCCACAGCGTTGCACCGCAATCCCCGCAATCTGCAAAGCCCGGCTGCAATGCTTGAGGCGCTTTTTGCGCAGGCCAAATCTGGCAACGAAGCGGCTCTGACCATCTTTCGCCGGGCCGGACGCTATCTGTCGGTGGGCCTGTCGAATATCATCCAACTCTTTGATCCAGAACTGATTATTCTGTCAGGTGCGCGGATGAAGTACGACTATCTTTACGCCGATGAGGTGCTCGCCGAGATGCAGAAGCTGACATTGAACGACGGGCGCGCGCCCTGCCGGGTCGAGATCCACGCCTGGGGAGATTTGGCTTGGGCACGCGGGGCCACGGCGCTTGCCCTGACCGCCGTTACTGATGCGGCCTTGGGTGAAAGCCGCGCATGATCCGTGCCCTACCCGTTCTGTTTTTGGCCTCGGCGGTGGCAGCGGAGCCGCATTTTGAGGACCGCTCATCCGGCCTTCCTGAACATATCTATGATGGCGGATGGGAGCATTTCGTGGGTGGTGGTGTCGCCATTCTAGACTGCAACCGCGACGGCCTGCCGGATATCTTTACGGCAGGTGGTGAGAACCCCGCGAAGCTCTTTATCAATCAGGGAGATTTTACCTTCATACCCGCCGACTTCCCTGCAATCACTGGTGTGACAGGTGCCTATCCGCTGGACATCAATAGCGACGGTACACTGGATCTGTTCATCATGCGGGTCGGACAGAACGTGCTGCAGATGGGCGCGGGCGATTGCCGGTTCAATCGCGGCAGCGAGTTACCGCCGCGCGATGATTGGACCACCGCCTTCTCCGCCTGGTGGGACGATCAGGGCCTTGTTATGGCCATCGGGAATTATGTTGATCGCAGCGACCCTGACGGGCCGTTTGAGGCTTGCGATGACAATTACCTCCTGCGCGCAGGTCGCGGTGACTATTTCGCAACCCCACTCACCCCCGGCTATTGCCCCTTGTCGATGCTCGCTGCCAATGATGCGCGTGGTCAGCCGACATTGCGTATTTCCAATGACCGCCACTACTACGTGCGTGGCGGGCATGAGCAAATGTGGGATATCGCCGACGGTCGCTTTCTCGGGCCAGAGGACGGGTGGAGCAACGTCTCGCTCTGGGGCATGGGGATCGCCAGCCGGGATTTGACCGGTGACGGGTTGGACGAGGTCATGCTGACCTCAATGGGTGATCAATTGCTGCAATTGGCGGACCCGGACGGCACATATGAGGCAGCCCCTTTCAGCATCGGCACTTATGCGCAGCGGCCCCATATCGGCGATGACGGGCGCCCCTCGACCGGGTGGCACGCGGAATTTGCGGATGTAGACAACGATACGCGGCCCGACCTTTTTATTGCGAAAGGCAATGTGGACCAGATGCCGGGATTGGCCACACGTGATCCCAACAACCTTTTGATGCAAAGCCCCGATGGCACATTCGTAGAGGCGGCCGCTGCCGCCGGTATCGCGACGACGGATCGCTCGCGCGGAGCCGCTTTCGCGGATTTCGACAATGATGGCAGGCTTGATCTGGTGGTGATGAACCGCCGCGCACCGATGGAGCTGTATCGCAACATCACCGAAGACACCGGCAACTGGCTGCGCGTGGACCTCAGCCAGATGGATGTGAACACGTTCGCGATTGGGGCGACTGTCATTGTCCGCTACGGCCCGGATTATGCAGGCATTCAGGTGCAACAACGGGTGGTCGGCGGCGGTCACGCCGGAGACAGCGCCCTGCCCCTGCACTTTGGTCTTGGCGATGCCGAAAGTGCTGTAATCACCGTGCAATGGCCTGACGGTTCGTTCTCTGGCCACGAAAGCCCGGCGAACGAGACCGTGATCATCAGCCGCTAGGGCTGATCGACGGGCAAACCGCTCGGTACGGTTTCGGGGATGCCCAATCGTCCCTCAACGGCGATGGGGTCGGTCAGCGCATCAAGAAACGCGATCAGGGCCGTCACCTCCGCATCCGTCACCGCAATCGGCTCTTCGGATATCGCGGCCATGATCGCAGGGCTATCCGCCAGCCCGCCTGCGTCATCCACCGGCATCTCTGGCAAGGTCGCTTGCGTCAGGTCGTAGGCCTGCAAGCCTGCCTTTGGGTCCAGATGCGCCACGACAAAACTGCGCAGATCGCTATGGGCACCTGCATGCCCATAAGGGGCGGTGAGGGCGACATTCCGCAGGGACGGCGTGCGAAAGGCGTAGAGGTCCGCGACATCACCGGTCACCCGAAACCGTCCCTCATCCCTTGCATGGCTTTCGAAGCGGGCGGCTTTGCCAGGGCCGATCTGCGGCACCCCCATTGCGTGAAAATCGTGATCGGTCAGAAACGGGCCACTGTGGCAAGCCGCACAGCCCGCCTTTCCGTAGAAAAGCTCCATGCCGGTTGCCGCAGGCTCTGGCAGCGTGCCTTCACCGCGAAGCACCGCGTCAAAGGGCGATGTATCCGACCGCCATTCCCATTCCATGAAAACCGCAATCGCGTTTGAGATATCGGCAAATGTGATCTGGTCCGGGTCGTCGATGTGATCATAAACGGCAATAAAATCATCGGCATAGGCGGGGACATCCGCAACACGCCGCGCGATGATATCCCACGCACCGCCCTCACCGGTGATCACCCCACGCCGCACGGCTTGGGAGACGTCATTCTCGCTGTAGTGCCCCGCCATCTCATCGGCGCTCAGCACCGGGAACATCGTCTGTGCGGACAGAAGCGAGGCGAAGCCGGTCACCATATCTGCATCGAGCGGCGTGCGCAGGCCGCCGGGACGGTCGGGGTCGACCTCGATCCGACCATCGTGGAAGAGCACGGTGAATTCATGCGCGCCGAGGTTAAAGAGCGCGGGCGCGTTTCGTGGGATGCGTTGTTCTGGCATGTTTTCGGGATCAACCACCCTTTTCGGGCCGAGACCAATCCCACCATCGCCAATGCCGAGCGACAGACCATCCCCCGTGCCAAAGGCCGGGTGGTGGCAGGTGCCGCAAGACACTTCACGATTGCCCGACAGGATCGGATCGTAGAACAGCAACTGGCCCAGCCGTGCCTCCACCTCGCGCACGGGCCGGAAATCGGCGTCGGTCAGTGCGCGCGGCAAGCCGTCCGCCGCAACACCCGTGCCGAGTACCGCCATAAAGGCTGTTGTGATAATCCGCATCGTTTCCTCCCGTCCGCAATGGTTAGCATGGCGCAGGCCGGGCGCAAGTGCGGCACTTACTCCATATTGCGGCGGATGCGGTTGACGAGATACCAGACGACCCCCAGCACGATGGGCGTCGCCAATGCGGCGAAAACAACCTTGCTGATACCAAACGCCTCTTCCAGCGGGCCGGTCATGTTGAGCACCAGATTGACGGCGTAATAGCTGATCGCGACAACCGACAACCCCTCAACCGTTTTCTGCAAGCGCAATTGCAGATCGGCGCGTCGGTCCATGCTGGTAAGCAGCTCCTGGTTCTGGGCCGAGCGCTCCACATCAACCCGCGTCCGCAGGAGATCGCCGGCGCGCAAGGCGCGATCAGACATGGCCTGCAAGCGCCCTTCAGTCGATTTCACCGTGCGCATGGCCGGGTCGAAACGGCGCATCATGAACTCACCAAAGGTTTGGCGCCCCGCAAAGCGCTCCTCGCGCAAAACGGTGATGCGTTGGTTGACGATCGTCTCGTAAGCCCCTGTTGCACCGAAACGAAATGTCGATTGCGCAATCGTGTTTTCGATCTCTGCCGAGACTTCCAGAAGCCCTTCCAAAACCTCTGCCGGATGCGCCACCGCCCCACGCATATTCTCCAACAAACCGGTCAATTTCCTGTCAAATTCTGCCATTTTTGGCCCCAGCGACCGCGCCCGCGACAGACCCAACATCGACATCGCCTTATAGGTCTCAATCTCGCAAAGCCGCTGTACGACGCGACCGACGCGCCGGTTACCCACATGCGGGCGCGCGAAGACGGCAAATCGCATATGCCCACCGGGGTCGATCCGAAAATCTCCCGCGACCACCAGATCATCCCCAACCACACGACTGATGGCCAGGCTTTCGGGCACAAACCATTCGCGTGCCTTTTCGGCAATGCCATCGTCGCCATCGGCCACTTCAACGCGGATCAACGCGGACGTCACGCGCGTGCCGGGCGCCGCTGCCAGCCAATCCTCGGGGAACACGGCAAAGGTGGCCGCGTCAAAGGGACGGTCCGCCACGCCTTCCCCGAATATCGTGTAAGTCACAAACTCCGTATGGCTTTCCCATTTCAGCTGGTGCTTGCCGATCTTGCCAAAGTAATGCGTGGCCCCCGGTTGAGGATGCTGCGCGCCAAAGCGGTCCAAGAGGTCGATCAGATGGGCGCGATCCGCCTCGCGGTCGCGGCCTGCGGCATTGCTTGCGGGCTTGATCGCCAGATAGGCGGCACGGCTGGGTGCGGCCACCGCCGGAAAGGGCCGCGCATGCAACTCATTGGCCATCTGATAGCGCAGCGGGTGATCTTCAATCGGGGGCATGGGCGCGCCTTGTTGCTACTCTTCCTCGCAAGTTAGCGAGGTTTCACACCCTGTAAACCATGAAAATTGTTAATTTATAAATGGTTAGCGGCGTGCAACAGTATACCGCATGCCGCTCCTTGGTCAGATGACAACGACATCCAGTGGCGGGAAGCCGTTGAAACAAACCGAAGAATACGTGGATGTGTAGGCGCCGGTGTTGCGGATCAAGACGCGATCGCCGGATTTCAGCGACAGCGGCAATGACACAGGACGCTTTTCATAAAGCACATCCGCGCTGTCGCAGCTTGGCCCCGCCAGAATACATGGCCCCATCGGCTCAGCATCCTTCGCAGTCTCGAACTGATAGCGGATCGCCTCACCTTCCGTCTCGGCCAACCCCGAAAAACGCCCGATATCCAGATATACCCAGCGATGCAGGTCACGGTCGGATTTGCGGCTGACGAGCATCACTTCGGCCACGATCACGCCAGCTTCCGCGACCATGCCGCGACCCGGCTCTGCCATGATGTGCGGGACGTTTGGAAAACGTGCTTCGACCATTGCCATAACCTCCGCGGCATAGGCCGTCGGTGTCACAATCGCTTCACCGTGGAAGGCTGGGAACCCGCCACCGATATTGAGCAGTGTCAGATCATGCCCCGCCGCCTGCGCGGCTTGCCAGATGTCGGCCATCACGTCCAAAGTCGGTGCCCACATCGCCGCCTGCCGGGTCTGCGACCCGACATGGAACGAAAACCCAACCGGGTTCAGGCCAAGCGCCGTCGCCATATCCAGCAATTGCAGCGCCATATCCTTGTCGCAGCCAAACTTGCGCGACAAAGGCCAGTCGCCCGGCGATGTCTCGACCACCAGCCGGATGTAAACGCAAGCGCCCGGCGCGTGCGCTGCGATCTTCTCCAGCTCTTCAGCAGCGTCGGCAGCAAACAGAGTGATCCCCTGATCCCAGGCCCACGCAATATCGGATGCGCGCTTGATCGTATTGCCAAAGGAGACCTCTGATGGCTGCGCGCCCTCTTCGAGGCAAAGCGCGATCTCCGCACGCGAGGCCGCATCGAAATGTGAGCCGAGATCGACGAGCCGTGCAATGACCTGACGCGCTGGATTGGCCTTCACCGCATAATGGATATCGGCACGCCCGAGCCCCCGCCGCAGTGCACGATATTGCGCCTCAACCAGATCAAGGTCCATCACCAGTGTCGGCTTGTCAAAGCTTCGCGCGGCGACAAACGCATCAAGGCGAGAAGTGCATTCGACAGAAAAAGACGCCCCGTCGGGCGCGAAGTGCATAGTCATGGGTCATCTCCAGTAGACCCGGCCATAACGGATTTTCACCGCCCCAGACCGCTCAGTTCCAAAAGAGACGTTACCGTCGCTACGTAAACACGAGTGCGTTGACTATCACTGGCCAGAGGCGCGTGCGTTGGCGTCTATGGGCGCGCATTTGGGGCAAGTTGAGATTCGGCACAAGAGGGAAAATGACGCTATGCGATTTTTCATATCAGCATGGACGGGCCCGCATATCTGCGGCACATGAAAGCCATGGCCCGCGTGATCCTATTCAACAAACCTTTTGGCGTCCTGTCGCAATTCACAGATGCGCGTAGCCCAACGCCGCGCCCGACCCTCTCATCCTACATCGATGTGCCCGGCGTGTATCCCGCAGGGCGGTTGGACCGCGATAGTGAAGGGCTGATTGTCTTGACAGATGATGGACGCTTGCAAGCGCGGATTGCCGATCCAAGGCACAAGCTCAGCAAATGCTATCTGGTGCAGGTTGAGGGGGCACCAAAGGATGCGGACCTTCAGAAGCTGCGCGATGGCGTCACGCTCAAGGACGGGCCAACGCGTCCCGCGAAAGCCCGACTGATCGATCCACCAAACCTTTGGGAGCGCGATCCGCCGGTGCGTTTCCGGAAATCGGTGCCGGACCGGTGGATCGAAATCGTGATCAGCGAAGGCCGCAACCGACAAGTGCGCCGGATGACGGCCCATATCGGCTTTCCAACGCTGCGGCTGGTGCGCTGGCGGGTGGGCGATTGGTCACTCGACAGGCTCTCCCCCGGTGGCTGGCGTGAGATCAGCGCTTAGTGGGTACGCCGACAAACGGTTGATATACGTCAACTCATCGCCACCCAAACAAAGCCATTCTGCGCATGACAATTACCAAACCAAACAGGCGCAAAATGCAAAACATTCTCTATGCCAGCGACCTTACATCTCGCTCAGATCGCGCTTTTGAGCGGGCATGCCGCCTTGCCCTCGACCATATGGCGCATCTGCATGTCATCTATGTCGGCGCCTCCGCTGCGGAAGACATGGAAGCGCGTAAAACCGAATTGGATGGACTGATCGCCGGGCAGTTCGCCGAACTGACACCGGATGAAACGAAGCGGCCAAATTGGACAGCCTACACGCATATCGGCGATCCGGTTCAGACCATCGTCACCAAAGTCACAGCGCTTGATCCTGATTTAGTTGTTTTGGGGCAAAGTGAGGATTTGACCGCGGCAACTGTTTTTCAAGGCACATCCACCGACCAGATCGTGTCGAAGATCGCGCATCCGGTCCTCGTCGTACGGAGCCCCGTTCACAGCAGCTATGCAAAGACAATTGTGGCATTTGATCACTCGCTCAATGCCCGCCGGGCATTTGAATACGCCCTGCGCATCGCACCAGAGGCTGAAGTGACGGTGACAAAGGTGATAGGCGACATCTCTGAGGCGGCACGCGCCAACGCTAGCGATATGGTGCACGGCCACCTCGCCGAAATCATGCGCAAAATGTCGTATGCAGTGCCGCGGCCAAATGTTGACCTGCCCAGCGGGAGGATCAACGATGTGCTCCTGGCAGCGATCAAAACGGCGGGGCCCGATCTGGTCGCGTTCGGACGCACACAAAAGACAGGTCTGGAAGCATTTGTCTTGGGCAGCACAGCCAGCTTCCTGCTTGGGCATGTCACACGCGACACGCTCATCCTCTAATTGAAGAACGACGGCATCGTTTTGGATATGTCGCGATGGAGCGCCCGCTGATATCGCGGGCGCCTCGGATGAATGAAAACGCCATGCTTCGACTCAGTGGCGTCAGGCGGGAGGGTTCACCACAAGATCACCGCACATCGCTGCGTCAAAAGTCTGCCTGAGTGCCACATCGAGATCGGTCATTGTCACAGGCAGCCCCAAGTCGACAAGAGACGTGACGCCATGCGCCTTGATTCCGCAAGGGACAATCCCGTCGAAATGCTCGAGGTCCGGGTCGACGTTGATGGATAGGCCGTGGAACGAGACCCATTTGCGCAGGCGGATGCCCAGAGCCGCGATCTTGTCTTCGGCGGGCTGTCCGTCCGCTTGTGTGGGCTTTTCGGGGCGCTGCACCCACACTCCGACCCGACCATCTCGGATTTCGCCACGAACGCTAAACCGGTCAAGCGTTGCGATAATCCAGTTCTCGAGGTCTTTCACGAATGCCCGTACATCACGTCCGCGCTTGCCCACATCAAGCATGACGTAGACAACACGCTGCCCCGGACCATGATAGGTGTATTCGCCACCGCGCCGTGCCTCATAAACAGGAAAACGGTGTGGATCGATCAGGTCTTCGGCCCTGGCGGAGGTACCAGCAGTATAGAGGGGCGGATGCTCAAGCAGCCAGACGCATTCCTGCGCTGTTCCATCAATGATGCCTTCGACCCGTGCCTCCATGAAGTCGAGCGCCGCTTCATAGTCGGTCAACCCATCGCTGACGATCCACTCCACCATGCTTTCCGCGTCCTGTTTCAAGCCCCAAGCATACTCTGTGCCACAATTGACCGTTGGGCAAAAGTGACGTTTCGACACTGACGGTGTTGCGCGCAGATGCAGACGCTATTTCCCTCTTGGCATCACAAAACGCCTCGTCTATGAGGGCTCCACTTACCAGCCTGGAAAGACTTGCGGTCGTGGCGGAATTGGTAGACGCGCAGCGTTGAGGTCGCTGTGAGGTAACACTCGTGGGGGTTCGAGTCCCCCCGACCGCACCAAATTCTCTTTATGTTGCAGATGGTTGAACGCACATGTTGAAGTGACTTCGACACGCGATGGCGCTGACATGCGCTGTCCTTGAGCTGTTTACCTCAAGAAGCACTATCCAATTTCGCGATAGATGCGGACGTTCGGGAGCCTTGTAACCGACCCACTGTGCGAGGGTCTTATGACTTGCGACGCTTGCGAAATGTGGCGTTGAACGCGACCGTGACACGTTCGACGTCGGTTTCGTTGGGATACACCCAATGCGTCAGGTAGGATGGAAACAGCACAATCTCACCTGCCTGCGGTCGGATCTTGCGCTTGGGCCGGAACGGTTTTGCCCGCAAGAGCCGCCAATTCGGCAGATCAGAGCGCGGGTCGAGGAATTCGATCATCCCGGAATTGCCCGTCTCCACCTCAGGTTGGTTCACGTAATAGACACCTGACCAATGCGCGCCGGGATGGGTGTGTGGTGCGTTGAAGCCGCCGCGCGGATTGGCATTCATCCAACCAGAGATTTTCATGTTGAGATCGTCCGGATCGACCCTGCTGGTCACACGCCGCGTGGCGTCTTTGACCGACTGGATGGCAAGCATGCGCAGGCGTTGAATGCAGGGCACATCAAGGTCCAGAAAATCCAGATCGGAATGCCAGCCGCCGCGGTTGGATTTCTGCACACCGTCACTCGCGCCACGCAAACGCTCTCCTTCCGCCAGAAGTTCGGCGTTCAGCGCCTCGTGATCCTGCACTTTGAAGCGCGTCAGTGGCGTCGCGAAGAGCATATCGGTTTCTGCGCTGGTGAATTCAGACATCTTACAGATCCTTGTGAAAGTCAGCGACGAGCGATGCGACAACGGCCGCCATCGCCTCTTGTTTTGTGGCACCGCTGGCCAATGCGGCATCGCGCACCTGACGTTGATGATCGGCACTGGTGCCATCCGTAACGATCTGGCGGGCGGCCTCAACGGCTTCAACGCAATCCAGCGCCTCGGCATCCTCGGCAATAAGCGCGAGAATCTCCTCGACGGCTTGCTCAAACGGAATCAGCGCCTGGCGTCCGAAATCGATCTGCCCTTCGGAGATGCCATAGCGCTGTGCACGCCAGCGGTTCTCGCCCACCATGAAATTGGCAACGATTGGCCAGGGGTCGCCATCGACAATCCGGCGCCAGAGCATGCGCGTCAGGCATTGGGTCAGCGCGGCAAGTATCAGCGTCACCTCCATCCGGGGGGCAACATCGCAAATGCGCGATTCAATCGTCGGAAACTTGGACGATGGCCGCAAATCCCACCAGATCTTCGAGGCATCTTCGATCAGCCCCAGCGAAACAAGCGTCTGAACGGTTGACGAAAACTCGTCCCAATTCTCCATGCGCGGCGGCAGGCCGGTGCGCGGCAAATTGTCAAAAACCGTCAGGCGATAGCTTTTCATGCCGGTGTCATCGCCCTGCCAGAACGGCGACGACGTCGAAAGCGCGTGCAGATGCGGCAGGAAGTATTTCAGCTGGTTGACCAGCTGGATGCGCAGCTCCTGATCAGGAATGCCCACATGGACATGCATGCCGCAGATGAGCATGCGACGCGCGACACCGGCCAGATCGCGACGCAGCTTGTCATAGCGTTCCTTGTGTGTGTGGTGCTGATCCTTCCAATCCGCAAAGGGGTGGCAAGAGGCGGCGATGGGCGCCAGCCCGAATTCGGCGGCATGTTGTGCAACGGTCCGGCGCAGATGGCCCAGGTCTTTGCGCGCTTCGGCGATTGTGTGGCAGACGCCTGTCCCGATCTCGATCTGACATTGCAGGAATTCTGGGCTGACCTTGCCTTCCAGATCAGCCTTGCATGCGTCGATCAGTGCATCCGGCGCTTGTGCCAGACGCCCCGTCTCTTGATCGACAAGCAGATACTCTTCCTCGATCCCGATGGTGAATTCAGGCTCAGCCCCTGCCATCATACGCTCCGCATACTGCCCCAACGGCAAGCAAATCAGGTCTAAATGCAGCAGGCAAGCCCTGCGCCAATATTACTCAACGCAAGGTGCGCATCCATTATTGCCCCTTTAAGCACAACACTTTAGAACCGCCGGAAAAGGCGAGCCGGACGCTGACTCGGAACAGCCTTTATGTAGCCAATACGAGGAGAGCCATAATGGCAGACGCAGCCATCCACGGCGACACACATGAAGACGAGCGCGGGTTCTTCACGCGCTGGTTTATGTCGACAAATCATAAGGATATCGGGATCCTGTACCTGTTCACCGCAGGTGTCCTAGGCTTCATCTCCGTCGCCTTTACGGTCTACATGCGGCTCGAACTGATGAACCCCGGCGTCCAGTACATGTGCCTTGAAGGCGCGCGTCTGTTCGCAGACTCCTCCTCGCCCTGCACACCAAACGGGCACCTTTGGAACGTGCTGATCACCTATCACGGCATCCTCATGATGTTCTTTGTCGTGATCCCCGCGCTTTTCGGCGGCTTTGGTAACTACTTCATGCCATTGCAGATCGGTGCGCCGGATATGGCGTTTCCGCGTTTGAATAACCTTTCTTACTGGATGTTTGTTGCCGGTGCGTCGCTTGGCGTGGCGTCAATGCTGGCACCGGGAGGCAATGGGCAATCCGGATCGGGGGTTGGATGGGTGCTTTACGCGCCGCTTTCGACGAGTGAGGCGGGCATGTCGATGGACTTGGCGATCTTTGCCGTCCACCTGTCAGGCGCATCGTCGATTCTGGGCGCGATCAACATGATCACCACCTTCCTGAATATGCGTGCACCGGGCATGACGCTGCACAAGGTGCCGCTGTTCGCATGGTCTATCTTTGTGACTGCATGGCTGATCCTCCTGGCGCTGCCGGTCCTTGCAGGTGCGATTACAATGCTTCTGATGGACCGGAACTTCGGCTTTGGCTTCTTCCAGCCGGAACTGGGCGGTGACCCAATCCTTTATCAGCACAT
This sequence comes from Cognatiyoonia sp. IB215182, assembly GCF_033963905.1. Classification (NCBI taxonomy): domain Bacteria; kingdom Pseudomonadati; phylum Pseudomonadota; class Alphaproteobacteria; order Rhodobacterales; family Paracoccaceae; genus Cognatiyoonia; species Cognatiyoonia sp. IB215182. Next base: position 650,575 of record NZ_JAXBMB010000001.1, on the reverse strand, counting down.
CCTTTGGTTCTTTGGACATCCGGAAGTGTACATCATTATCATTCCCGGATTTGGTATCATCAGCCACGTGATTGCCACGTTCAGCCGCAAGCCGATCTTTGGCTATCTGCCGATGGTTTATGCGATGGTGGCGATTGGTGTTCTGGGCTTCGTCGTCTGGGCCCACCATATGTATACGGTAGGCATGTCGTTAACTCAGCAGTCCTACTTCATGCTGGCCACTATGGTCATCGCCGTCCCCACCGGCGTGAAAATCTTCAGCTGGATCGCCACGATGTGGGGCGGATCGGTTGAGTTCAAAACACCGATGCTCTGGTCCTTCGGCTTCCTGTTCCTGTTCACTGTCGGCGGTGTGACCGGCATCGTGCTCAGCCAGGCAGGCGTCGACCGGGTGTATCACGACACCTATTACGTGGTGGCACATTTCCACTATGTGATGTCGCTGGGTGCGGTTTTTGCAATCTTTGCCGGGATCTATTTCTACCTGCCCAAGATGGCGGGGCGGATGTATCCCGAATGGGCGGGCAAGCTGCACTTCTGGACGATGTTCATCGGTGCGAACCTGACCTTCTTCCCCCAGCACTTTCTGGGCCGGCAAGGCATGCCACGTCGCTACATCGACTATCCAGAGGCCTATGCGTTCTGGAACTACGTCTCAAGCTGGGGTGCATTCCTGTCTTTCGCATCGTTCCTGTTCTTTATCGGTGTGATGGTCTGGACTCTGACGCGGGGCAAGGTTGTGACCGAAAACAACCCTTGGAACGAATACGCCGATACGCTGGAATGGACTCTGCCCTCTCCACCGCCTGAGCATACGTTCGAAACGCTGCCAAAGCGGGAAGATTGGGACAAGCAGCACGCGCATTAGACGCAAAACACGTAAAGGCCCCGCTAAACGCGGGGCCTTCTTTTTGCAACGCTGCCGCTGGGTTTATGCGAACGGTATAACAAGCAAACCGGCAGCGTCCTCTCGCGACAGTGTTGCGCATGTGACTGCATCGCGCCGCGCGCTATAACCATTCCCATGCCCTATGAATGGACGCCAGAGCCGCCACATCACAAACCCCGTTGGGAGCTGAGCCTTTGGCCCTATCGGTCGCTTCTACGCCGCGATTTTGTGATCTTCATCGGTGCCACCGCACTGCTTGTGGCGCTCCCGCTTGTCACGGTGCTCGGCACACCGGTGTTGTGGGGGCTGTTGCCATTTTTCCTCTTGATGATCGGCGGACTCTGGGCAGCTTTGCATGTCAGCTACCGCCGTGGCGAAGTGCTAGAGGAGTTGGTGGTCGACGAGAACACCGCCCATCTGACCCGCCACAACCCGAAAGGTCCGGCCCAGGAGTGGCAGGCCAACCGGTATTGGGTCACCGTCCACCTGCACCCAAAGGGCGGCCCGGTGGAAAACTACATCACATTGCGCGGTGGAGACCGCGAGGTTGAAATTGGTGCCTTCCTCGACGCCGCAGAGCGGCTGGCGCTTTATGATGATCTCAAGCGTGCGCTGCGCAGCTAACGGCGACAGGCCGCCTAGAGTGGCTAACCGAGCCGGTCCTTGACCATGGGCCCTGCTTTGCCGAAGTCCATTTGACCGGTGTACTTGCCCTTCAGCACAGCCATAACCTTGCCCATGTCGCGAATACTCTCCGCGCTCACATCCGCAATGGCTGCATCAATGGCAGCGGCTGTTTCTTCTTCGCTGAGTTGCTTGGGAAGAAACTCTTCGATCACCTTGATCTCAGCACGTTCCTTTTCCGCAAGCTCAAGCCGCCCGCCCTCCTCATAGGCGCGCGCGCTTTCCTGGCGCTGCTTGACCATGCGGCCCATGATCGCCAGCACGTCCGCATCGCCAACGCCGCTGTCCTCATCAGCTCCACCGCGCAGCGCAATGTCCTTGTCCTTGATCGCGGCGTTGATCAGCCGCAAGGTTGACAGGCGATCAGCCTCTTTTGATCGCATCGCATCCTTCAGGGCCACATTGACCCGGTCGCGCATGTTCATGTGGTGATTTTCCGTTTTTGTCCCGTCAAACGAGGGGTAAGCTTATGCGCAGAGGCCGTTTATGACAAGCGTCCGTGGCGCGACGTCAAGATCGGTGGCGATATCAACACCTTCCCTTGACCGCCCGCCTCGCCCCCAATACACCACGGCACAATTTGGCACATCGGAGGATCACGTCATGGCACAGACACCCACGGCCTGTTTGGCGCTTGCAGATGGCACGATCTTCTATGGGATGGGCTTTGGCGCCACGGGCGAGACTGTGGCCGAGCTTTGCTTCAACACTGCGATGACCGGATATCAGGAAATCATGACCGATCCCTCCTATGCCGGACAGGTCGTGACCTTCACGTTTCCCCATATCGGCAATACCGGGGTGAACCCCGATGATGACGAAACTGCCGATCCGGTCGCCGACGGCATGGTCGTGAAATGGGACCCGACCACCCCGTCGAATTGGCGTGCGACCGAAGAGCTGACGGCGTGGCTCGCCAAACGTAATCGGATCGGCATGGGCGGTGTCGATACACGCCGGCTAACCCGTGCGATCCGCCAGCAAGGTGCGCCACATGTCGCGCTTGCCCACAATCCTGACGGTGTCTTCGATATCGAAGCGCTGGTGAAGAAGGCGCGTGCCTTCGCGGGGCTCGAAGGGCTCGATCTGGCCAAGGATGTCACCTGTGCGCAATCCTATCATTGGGACGAGATGCGGTGGGCCTGGCCCGACGGCTTTCCACGGCAGACCGGCCCCAAGCATAAGGTTGTCGCCGTCGATTTTGGGGCCAAACGCAATATCCTGCGCTGTCTGGCCAGCGCCGGTTGCGATGTGACCGTGTTGCCGGCCACGGCAACCGCAGAAGAGGTGCTGGCCCTGCGGCCCGATGGTGTTTTCCTGTCCAACGGCCCTGGCGATCCGGCAGCCACGGGGCGTTATGCCGTGCCGATGATCAAAGGGGTCCTCGCCACAGAGATCCCGGTTTTCGGCATCTGCCTCGGCCATCAGATGCTGGCGCTCGCCCTGGGTGCCGAAACCATCAAGATGAACCACGGCCACCACGGTGCGAACCATCCGGTCAAGGATATGGAAACCGGCAAAGTCGAGATCACGTCAATGAATCACGGGTTCACGGTGGATAGTCAGACACTGCCCGCAGGTGTGATCGAAACCCATGTCTCACTTTTTGACGGCAGCAATTGCGGGATCCGCGTGGCTGACAAGCCGGTCTTCAGCGTTCAGTACCATCCGGAGGCCAGCCCCGGCCCGCAGGATAGCTATTACCTGTTCGAACGTTTCGCCGAGGCGATGGCCCAGAACCAGCGCATGCTGGTTCCGGATGATGCTTAACGACTGATTAACCAAGTTCCCCCATGTTCGTCCCGGTTCGGGGAAGGACATGCTGCATTTTGATCAAACCAAAGGGCGGGCCGATGCGCGCCACGTGCCACATGGCTGCAACCGTAGCCTGTCAGACGAAGTTGCCGCGCGCGGGCTGATCAGCATCGCCGACGCGCATGCCGCACAGCGTATGGCATTGCAGCAAGGGGTCCATGTTGCGGACGTGCTGGGGCGGGATTATCGCATCTCTGACTACACCCTCGCCGCCATTCTCGCCGATGCAGCGCAAAGCCAGCTGATCAATCCGCTTGAGCAGCCGCCGGACGAAAGCCTGATCGCCGCATATGGCCCGGCGATTTGCCTCAAGGACGGCCTCTTGCCCTGGCGCCACATGGGTGGGGCCTGCATCGTCCTGACCGCGCGGCCTGACCATTTTGCTCGCCACCGGGCGAAGCTAGCGCAGTGCTTTGGTCAAGTACGCATGGCCGTGACAACTGAAGAACAATTAAATCGCGCGGTTCAGAAGCATAGTGACAAGGGTTTGATAGCGCGCGCCGAAAACAAGGTCGCGGATGCCGAAAGCTGCCGTCATTGGGATGCCGGATTTGCCCTTTGGGTTGGGCTTTGTGCGGCTCTTGTGGGACTTGCGTGCCTCGTCCTTGCGCCAACAACCGTTTTTGCGATTCTGACAATCTGGGCCATACTGACCTTGTGCCTGAACGCGGCACTGAAAGGGACAGCCGCCTATCTGGGCTGGCGCGATGCGCAGGATGAAGCCACAAGCGTCACGCCAGCGCGCCTGCCGGTGATCACAGTTTTGGTGCCGCTTTACAACGAAACGGTCATCGCCGAGCATCTTTTGACACGTCTCAAGGCGCTCGACTATCCGCGCGCGCTCCTCGATATCTGTCTGGTGCTGGAGGCGGATGATCAGACTACGCGCGACACGCTGGGCCGGACGATCCTTCCCACATGGATGCGGGCGATTGTCGTTCCGAAAGGCACGATCAAGACGAAGCCGCGCGCGTTGAACTACGCACTGGATTTTGCCCGTGGCAGCATCATCGGGATCTGGGACGCGGAAGATGCGCCCGCACCTGATCAATTACACATTGTTGCACACAGCTTTGCCAATGCCGCACCCGATGTGGCCTGTCTGCAAGGCACGCTTGATTACTACAATGCCAGCGCCAACTGGCTTACGCGCTGTTTCACCATCGAATATGCCAGCTGGTTCCGCGTGATCCTGCCGGGCCTCGCCAAGCTGGGTCTGGTTGTGCCGTTGGGTGGGACAACGCTGTTTTTCCGGCGCGATATCCTCGAAGAACTGGGTGGGTGGGACGCCCATAATGTCACCGAAGATGCCGATCTGGGCGTGCGTCTGGCCCGGCATGGCTACCGCACCGCGCTGATTGACACCGTGACCGAGGAGGAGGCGAATGGCCGCGCGTGGCCTTGGGTCAAACAACGCTCTCGCTGGTTGAAGGGCTATGCAATCACCTATGGCGTTCACATGCGTAGTCCACGCAAGCTGTGGCGTGACCTGGGTGCGTGGCGTTTCTTTGGCTTTCAGGTGCTGTTTCTGGGCACACTCTCTCAATTCGTACTGGCGCCAATTTTGTGGAGCTTCTGGCTCATTCCGCTGGGCCTCAACCACCCGTTGCAGCCGATCCTCGCCTCTTGGGCCTTTTGGGCGCTCGCCGGTCTGTTCCTGATGTCGGAGGTGATCGGATTTGTCGCCGCCGCAATCGGATTGCGCAAAGCGCGCAAACAATGGCTCATCAAATGGGCGCTAACTCTGCAGGCTTATTTTCCGCTGGGCGCACTTGCCGCCTATAAGGGCTTTTGGGAACTCGCGCGCAAACCTTTCTATTGGGACAAGACAGCACATGGCGTTCTGTTACCGAAAGGTTGGAAAGCCGGTGCTACTCCGCCGCCTCAACCGCCGCTGCGTCCAGTTTCAGACGGGTAACAAACGCCTCTGAAATATGATCGCGCAAGGCCTTGTAGGCGGCATCACCATCGCCTTTTTCGATCGCTGCCACGATTGTGGCATGTTCTTCCAATGTCTCTTTCGAGCGCCCTTCAGCCGCGATGGACGTGGTGGCCAGAAGCGCCATCGACCGATGCACCAGATCAAGCTGCTGCACCAGAAACCGGTTATGCGATGCCAGATGGATCTGCTTGTGAAACCGCCGGTTCGCGCGGCTCATCGCATTGGGATCCCCGATCAGCTTGCGATCCTCCTCCAGCATGTCACGCAGCACCTTTATCTCTTCGGGTGTCGCGTGGCGTGCAGCCAGACGTGCGGCCAACCCCTCCAGCTCGCCCCGGACCACGTAGAGCTCGGACAATTGCGAATGATCCAGCGACGCCACGATCAGCGACCGGCCATCCCGCGTCAGAAGCGACTGCGTCTCTAGCCGTTGCAGCGCCTCGCGGATCGGGGTGCGCGATACGCCAAAACGCTCGGCCAATTCGCTTTCGACCAGACGATCACCCGGCTTGTAAGTGTGATTGTCGATCGCTTCGAGAATAAGGGCGTAAGCATCCTTTTGCGTTGCGCGGGGGTCCTGCATGCTTTTATCACCTTTCTTGATCGGACAATCATACTCTCGCGATGCCTCCAAAGCAATTGCGCGCGGCAAGGGCAGAACGTAACCTGCAAACATGGTTGTCCAGCAGTTTTCACATGTGGATACGTGGGTTTTTGACCTCGACAACACACTTTATCCGCCTTCGGCTGATCTTTTCGGGCTGATGGATGCCCGTTTCTCCGCCTATGTGACGCGCTTGACTGGCCTTGACGAAGAGCAGGCTCTGAAACTCTGCGCAGAGTATTGGCTCGATTACGGATCAACGCTTGCCGGTCTGATCGAGCATCACGACGTGGACCCGCATGATTTTCTGGCGGATGTGCATGACATCGACATCTCGCATCTGGAACCTTGTGAGGCGCTGATTGAGGCACTACGCGCCCTGCCGGGTCGCAAGGTCGTTTACACCAACGGCTCGCACAATCATGCCAAACGTGTCCTGGCTGCGCGGGGGCTTAGCCGTCAGTTTGATGCCGTCTATGGCGTGGAGCATGCCGATTTCACGCCGAAGCCCCACCATGATGCTTTTGCGAGAATTTTTGCCAAGGACGGCATCGCAGCACCATCAAGCGCGATGTTTGAGGATGAAGAACGGAACCTGAAGGTCCCGCACGCAATGGGCATGAAGACCGTGCATGTGCACCCCGACCGGCATGAGGCTGATCACATTCACCACCACACTGATGATCTCGCGGATTTCTTGTCGCAGCTTTCGCGCTGACCCTTTCCGCGCAGCCATGATCGGCATATGTCAGCAGCATGAAGCGTGATGAGACGGACATTCTGATTGCAGGCGGCGGATTGGCGGGTCTAACCGCCGCCGCTGCCCTCGGGACTGCAGGCTTTCACGTCACCCTTGTTGATCCAACCCCGCAGGTCACGCATGCGGATGATGCGGGTGCCGATTTGCGCACAACCGCGTTTTTGCAACCTGCCCAGCAGTTCCTTGAGGCTGCAGGTCTGTGGACCGCTCTTGCGCCACATGCCGCGCCTCTGCAGGTCATGCGTATCGTCGATGCGGCGGTCGAACCACATGTGATGCGGGATTTCGACGCCAAAGACATCTCGGACAAGCCGTTCGGATGGAACCTGCCCAATTGGCTGTTGCGGCGCGAGATTGTGGCACGGCTCGAGACGCTACCCAATGTCGATTTTCGGCCCGAAGTGGGTTTTGATCGCATGGTCGCGCGTACAAAAAATGCAATCGTGACGCTTAGCGATGCGACCCAGGTGACTGCGAAACTGGTGATCGGCGCGGATGGGCGCAACTCTGCGGTGCGACAGGCGCAGGGGATCAGGACGCAGACCCTGCGCTACGGGCAGAAGGCGCTGACCTTCGCCGTCACTCACACCTCACCGCATAACAATATCTCGACCGAGATCCACCGGTCCGGTGGCCCTTTCACCCTCGTGCCACTGCCAGATCACGAGGGCAAACCATGTTCCGCTGTGGTCTGGATGGAAAGCGGGGCGGAGGTGCAACGGCTCGCAAATCTGCCGCAAGGCGCCCTTGAAAACGCGGCGAATGAAAGGTCTGCTTGGACCTATGGCCCGCTGAACCTTGTCAGCAAGCGCATGGTCTGGCCCATCATCAGTCAAGTGGCCGACCGCCTGACGGCACCGCGCACTGCCCTTGTGGCAGAGGCGGCCCATGTCATGCCGCCCGTCGGGGCGCAGGGGCTAAACATGTCGCTGCGGGATCTCGATTGCCTTCTGGAACTGGCAAAGGCGCAACCGGGCGATCTTGGGAGCGCGGCGATGCTTAACGCTTACGCGCGTAAACGACATCCGGATATCATGCTGCGCGTGGCTGGTATCGACGCGCTCAACCGCGCGTCAATTGCCGGTAATCCGATGGTGCAAAACATGCGCGCGCGCGGGATTGAAGCGCTTTACGGCATCACGCCCATCCGTCGCAGCCTGATGCAACTTGGCCTTGGCGCGGGCTAAAGCACCCGGTCCAAGACTGGTCTCAGGCGGGCCAATGTCGCCTCCACATCATAGAGTTTATCCAGCCCGAAAAGACCCAGTCGAAAGGTTCTGAAGTCTTCCGGCTCATCACATTGCAGCGGCACGCCCGCTGCGATCTGCATGCCTGCCGCCGCAAACTTTGCGCCGCTCTGGATCTCCGGATCGTCGGTATAGCTGACGACAACACCGGGCGCGCCAAAACCCTCTGCCGCGACGGACCGCACCCCCTTGTCGGCGAGTATTTCCCTTACAGCATGGCCGAGCGCCCATTGTGCCTCTTTCAGCCGGTCGAAACCAAAAGAACGCGTTTCCACCATCGTGTCACGAAACGCGCGTAAGCCATCTGTTGGCATCGTCGCATGATAGGCGTGGCCACCGTTTTCATAGGCCTGCATGATGCTGTGCCACTTCTTGAGGTCCATCGTAAAGGAGTTGGATTGCGTACCAGCCATGCGCTCGACTGCTCGATCCGACATCATCACAAGCCCCGCGCAGGGTGTTGATGACCATCCCTTTTGCGGGGCCGAGATCAGGACATCGACACCAGTCGCCTTCATATCAACCCACACGCAGCCGGACGCGATGCAGTCCAGGACCAGCAACGCCCCCACATCATGCGCTGCCGCGCTGAGGGCTTTGATGTACTCATCAGGCAGGATAATCCCCGCGCTCGTCTCCACATGAGGAGCAAACACGACATCGGGCTTAGCTGTGCGGATCGCATCGATGACATCTGCAATCGGGGCGGGCGCAAACGGTGCTTGATGGTCATTCCCAGCAGTCCGCGCCTTCATCACCGTTGTGTCGGCGGCAATCCCGCTCGCCTCAAAAATCTGGGTCCAACGATAAGAAAACCAGCCATTGCGGACGATGAGCGCATGCGCGTCTGCGCCAAATTGTCGGGCCACAGCCTCCATCGCAAAGGTTCCACCGCCCGGCACAAGCGCAACATGATCGCCACTGTAGACCTCCTTCAGCAAGGCGGAGATGTCAGTCATCACGCCCTGAAAAACCTTGCTCATATGGTTGAGCGAACGATCGGTGAAAACCACCGAAAACTCCATCAAACCATCAGGGTCAATCTGCGGATTTGCGCCGTCCATCGTCTTCTCCCATCTGCGATGCCTCTCGCTAATGCGCGGGACGGAGAAACGCAAAGTCTATTTAGGTATACTATGTGCCGCTCACGCCGCGCTAACGGTCGCGGTGTCATCCTCAGCAACCGCAAAGACGGTTTGATTGCGACCACCGGTCTTGGCACGATAAAGTGCTTCATCCGCCTGCTGGATCGCGCGCGTGATATCTGCCACCTGCTCTTTCAGGGATCCACCGATTGAGACGGTCACCGAAAGGGCTTTGTCGTCATAATTCACGACTTCATCGGCAATGGCCTTGCGCATACGCTCAGCAATATCAAAGGCTGCCTTAGGTCCCTCTTCATGCAGAAAGACGATAAATTCCTCTCCACCAAAACGGCAAACAATGTCCTTTTCCCGGGTATTCTGACGCAAGATCGTCGCCACGCGGCTAATGACCGCGTCCCCCGCGAGATGACCATGGGTGTCATTGACCGACTTGAAGTGATCGATGTCGATCATCAGTGAAATGCCGTAAGCCTTTGGTTCGGCCCGCATGCGCGCGAAAAAGAAATCACGGGTCGCAACGTCCGTCAGCCGGTCGCGATCAACGAGGCGCTGCAATTCTGCATTCAGATGCAAATTCTTACGCACCTGCGCCCAGACAAACATACAGAACGGGAAGGCTGTGATGATGGTAACCAAGGGCCCAACACGCAATGCAGCCATCAGGTCCTGTCCTTTATACAGCAGATAGATCAAGCACTCGGACACGGCGACGGCCGCCATTGTCGTCAGGATAGCGGCAATTGTGACGCCCCACCATGTCTCTAACCCAAATCGCATCATCTCACTCATCGGCCGGTAGCTCTTGAGCATTACGCAAGGAGATGAGGAATCTGTAAACTCTGGCCCCTAAATCGGTCCCGGCCTGCGTTCTTCACTCAAAAGCACATTTGCCTCCACGTCCCCGACACCCGGCAAAGTCATAATCCGGCGTCGCAGGACCCGCTCAAAATCAGCCAAATCGCGCGCAATAACGCGCAGCCGATAATCGTAAAGGCCCAGCACGTGATCAACGCTTTGCACTTCGGGGATCGCGCCAATGGCACGCTCGAAATCCTCGAGGCTGACCCTGCCCTTCGCGGCAAGCTTCACCCCCAGAAAAACGGTCACGCCAAAACCGACACGCGCCGCGTCAAGCACCAGTCGCCTACCAGCCAGCACGCCCGCGTCCTGCAGTCGTTTGATCCGCCGCCACGTAGCTGGTTGGCTTAGCCCCAGCTTACCAGCGAGCCGCGTCGTCGGTTGTGCTGCGTCCTTCTGCAATGCCGACAGGATCGTCCAATCCAGATCGTCGAGCGTCATAGCGGAATACTCCGATCCGACTTCACATTGGCGACATCCATCAATGCCTCAATATCCGCGATATGGGGCAGCGTCAGAATGCGGTCCCGATAAAGTAGCTGATAATCGGCTAGGTCCTTCGCGATCAGTGATAGTCGCACATCGACTCGACCCAGAAACGTCTGGATTTCGAGAACCTCCGGCACGGCTCGCGCAGCGTCAAGAAAATCATCAAAGGCCCGTGTGACTGTCTTATCAAGCGTGATCCGCAGCGACACATGCACCGCGTAACCCAAGGCACGCCAATCAATGATCGCTTCTTGCCCCAGGATGACACCATCGGTGCTCAGCCGCTCCACCCGGCGGGTCACGCGCACCGGCGTGCTGTTTACCCTTTCGGCCAGTTCCGGCATCGATAGTGTGGGGTCGGTTTGAAGCTGGCGCAAAATCGCGCGATCCATATCATCAAGCATAGGAATCGGAATACTGATACATTTCACGCATAGCAATTATCATCTCGCCAAAAATACTCAAAAATCCAACCTCGCCGACAATGCGTCGTCGGGGTAGCAATCCCCCAAATCAATCGAAAGGACAAACCATGCGCGTTTATTATGATCGCGATTGCGATGTGAACCTGATTAAGGACAAGAAGGTCGCCATCCTCGGCTATGGCAGCCAGGGCCACGCCCACGCACTGAACCTGCGCGATAGCGGCGCCAAGAACCTTGTCGTCGCACTGCGTGAGGGCTCACCCTCTGCGGCGAAGGCCGAGGGCGAAGGGCTGCAGGTCATGGGCATTGCCGAGGCCGCTGCCTGGTGTGACCTGATCATGTTCACTATGCCCGACGAATTGCAGGCGGACACCTACAAGAAATACGTGCATGACAACCTCAAAGAAGGCTCCGCCATCGCCTTCGCCCATGGTCTGAACGTGCATTTCGGCCTGATCGAGCCCAAGCCAGGCGTTGACGTGATCATGATGGCGCCCAAAGGACCCGGCCACACTGTGCGCGGCGAATACACCAAAGGCGGCGGCGTGCCCTGCCTTGTGGCTGTTCATAACGACGCATCTGGCAAGGCGATGGAAATCGGCCTATCCTATTGTTCGGCCATCGGCGGGGGCCGCTCTGGTATCATCGAAACCAACTTCCGTCAGGAATGCGAAACCGACCTTTTCGGCGAACAGGCTGTGCTCTGTGGTGGTCTTGTCGAACTGATCCGCATGGGGTTCGAAACGCTGGTCGAGGCCGGGTACGAGCCCGAAATGGCCTATTTCGAATGCCTGCACGAGGTGAAGCTGATCGTCGACCTGATCTACGAAGGCGGCATAGCGAACATGAACTACTCGATCTCGAACACCGCTGAATATGGTGAGTATGTCAGCGGCCCGCGCATCCTGCCTTACGACGAGACGAAGAAGCGCATGAAAGACGTGCTGACCGACATCCAGACCGGTAAATTCGTGCGGGACTTCATGCAGGAAAACGCGGTGGGCCAACCGTTCTTCAAGGCCACGCGCCGGATCAATGACGAGCACCAGATCGAACAGGTCGGTGAAAAGCTGCGCGCCATGATGCCGTGGATTTCCGCCGGCAAGATGGTCGACAAGGCGAAGAACTGAGCCACACCGCAAGATGGGTTGTCGCCCATCCTGCCAACAAAAGGCCCGGCGTCATGCCGGGCCCTTTCTGTTAGGGTTGCCATGACTCATCAAAAGAGGATGACCACCATGACCTTCACCCGCACAACGCTGCCCGCTCAACACTACCTATATGTGGACCGCGAATGCGCTTACGGGCCTGAGATTGCCGAAGCCATGGAATCCGGTTTTGGAGCTGTCTTCGGCCATGTCGGTGCCCATGGGATTGCCCCGCAATCCATGCCTATGTCGATCTATCTGAGCATGGACCCGAATATCCTGCGGTTTCGCGCGGCCGTCATGGTCAGCGCCGAAGATGCGGTGAAAACGGACGGTGAGATCAAGGCGGACATGCTGCCTGCCGGGGATGCGATGACGACCACACATGTGGGCAGCTACGACAAGATGAGCGAAACACATCAGTTGCTTTGGAAACATATGGAGGCTGAGGGCATTCCCGCCGCCATGCCGGTTTGGGAAATCTATATCGATGATCCCGGCAACACACCTGCGGAGGCAGTGCGGACTGAAATCTACCGGATGATCGACGGAAACGTCTGATCGAACTGGCTTTGCCCGGAAGCGCTGAAATGGATCGCCCGGCTTGTCGTATCCCGTCGAAGCCAACCAGCAACCTCCATACGCGACAGCATCGCGCGTCCAAGTGCCCCCGCCAAATGGGTGCGCCGCTCGCTCCAATCGAGGCATGAGCGGCAAAGCGGTGCGCGCGCGTCCTCAAGACTGCCAAGGTCCACACCGAAGCCTGCCACGAAATCCTCGCCCGCGCCCGTCAGGCCCAGCGCCTCGCCCTCTTCCCAGATCAGATCCCGATCCAGCATGCTGGTGAACATCTGCACCCCAACGCGCCCTGCAAGGTGATTGTAGCAAACACGCGCCTGACGCATTGCAGCATCCTTCGGGCCGGTGCGGGTACGCAACGTCCCCTGCCCCGCCGCGAGCCCCATCAGCGCTTTAAGCGTTGCGGCCACGTCCGCATGGGCCAGCGCGAAATACTTATGCCGCCCCTGCTTGCGCACTTGCACCAGCTGCCCGTCCAGCAGTTTCGACAAATGCCCGCTGGCGGTCTGTAGGGTCACGCCCGCTTCACCGGCCAATTCCGTGGCCGTCAGGGCCTTCCCGCTCATCAACGCGGTGAGCATATGCGCTCGGGCGGGATCGCCGATCAGCGCGGCAATGCGGGCGATATCAGGACCTTCACGCATAGTTCGACCTTAGCCGAAGCATTGACGTCTGCCAAGGTGCTAGACGTTCCTCAGAAGAAGGAGACACACATGCTGACCTGTATCATTCGCTACCAGATCGACCCGACCAAAAGGGAGGCGTTTGAGACCTATGCCCGCAACTGGGGCCAGGCCATTCCCCGCAACGGTGCCGACCTGATCGGCTATTTCGCCCCGCATGAAGGCTCAACGACGCTCGCCTATGGCATTTACAATATCCCATCGCTCGCCGCCTATGAGAGCTACCGCGCGAAACTGGCAGCCGATCCGCTGGGGCAAGAGAATTACGACTTCGCGCAGCGCGAGAAATTCATCCTGCGCGAGGATCGAACCTTTCTCCGTCTTGCCTCGGCACCGCATGGCAGCGCGACATGATCGCGGTGATCTTTGAGGCGACGCCGGCCGAGGGCCAGGTGGACACATATCTGGAGCATGCCAGGCGCCTGCGCCCCTTGTTGGACGTGCATCCTGGCTTCCTTTCGGTCGAGCGGTTTCGCAGCCTGACCGACACGAACAAGTTGCTATCGCTCTCGTTCTTCACCGACGAAACGGCGATTACCCGTTGGCGTAGAACCCATCAACATCGCTCCACGCAATCCGCTGGGCGATACGGCATCTTCGTCGATTATCGCCTTAGGATCGCTGATGTTTCACGCGACTACGGCTTGCATGATCGCGCGCAAGCGCCCAAAGACAGCAGGCTGCATCACGGTTGAGAAACGGATAACATGCCCGCCCCACCCACGCTGACAAACTGGCTCTCTATCGCGCTGCTTGGCCTAATCTGGGGCGCGACCTTCATGGTGGTGGCCATCGCATTGGAGGGCTACGGGCCATTTACTGTCGCGTGCGCGCGGACAACGCTGGGGGCGGTTGCCTTGCTGGCATTGATGCGCCTCTTGCGCCGCCCCCTGCCCGTCTTCACCGCCCAGATGTCTCGCTATCTGGTCGCTATTGGCCTTTTGAACACCGCCGTGCCCTTTGCGCTGCTCAGCTGGGGGCAGCAATTCGTGCCCTCGGCCTTTGCGGGCATCTCGATGGCGGCTTTACCGCTTTTCATCCTGCCGCTGGCGCATGTCTTTACCGATGAAAAGCTGAGCCTGCGCAACAGCTTGGGCGTCATTCTTGGATTTGTGGGAGCTATCGTCCTGATCGGCACCGGCGTTTTGCGGATCGGAACAGGCATGGAGCCGTTGGGACAGCTTGCTTGCATCGGCGCGGCCATTTCCTATGCGATCTCCAGCATCATGACCCGCCGTTGCCCGCCCATTGATCCGATTACGATGGCCGCCTTGTTGCTGACGATTGGTGCAGCAGCGCTCATTCCCGCCATGATATTGATCGAAGGTGTGCCGACCCTTGCCGAACGCCGTCCAACCATTGCGATCATCGCGCTTGGTCTCGTGCCAACCGCGCTCGCGGCTTGGATCAGGGTCGCGACGATCCGCACGGCAGGGTCGGTTTTCATGACACTGGTGAACTATCAGGTCCCGCTGTGGTCGATGCTCTTTGGTGCGTGGATCCTGAATGAGGTATTGCCGTTTCGGTTTTTTGCCGCATTAGCGCTAATCTTGCTGGGCCTTGCGATCAGCCAATGGGCCACGCTCAAGCGGCTTTTGCGGCGTTAAACCGCCGCCTCAACCTCGGCAACGATCCCGTCAACCACCTGAGTCAAAAGGCCATCATCCTCGCACTCGGCCATCACACGGATCAGCGGTTCGGTCCCGGATTTGCGGATCAGCAGACGGCCCTTGCCCTGCAACATCGCCTCTGCATCAGCGATGATCTTGCGGACGGGATCGGTGCTGAGCGGGTCCTGACCCGCCGCGAAGCGGACGTTTTTCAAGAGCTGCGGCACGGTTTCAAAGGTCCTGGTCAGGGCACTGGCTTTTTGGCCTGTTTCGATCATTGCCGCCAGAAACTGCAAGCCCGCCAGCAAACCGTCGCCCGTCGTCGCATAATCGGTCATGACGATATGGCCCGATTGCTCGCCGCCCAGATTCCAGCCGCCCGCGCGCATCGCCTCAACCACATAGCGGTCACCGACCGCCGTGCGTTCGAGATGTAGGCCGCGCCTGTCAAGAAAGCGTTCGAGGCCAAGGTTCGACATTACCGTCGCTACCAATGTGCCGCCCTTGAGACGGTCCTGATCCGCCCAGCGCCCGGCCATCAGCGCCATGATCTGATCGCCATCGGCGACATGGCCTTTTTCATCGAGGATCATCACGCGATCCGCATCACCATCCAGACAAATGCCCACATCAGCGTTATGAGAAATGATCGTCTCGGCGGCGGCGGTCAGGCTCGTTGAGCCACAGCCTTCGTTGATATTGGTGCCATTCGGAGCGACACCAACCGGGATGACGGTGGCACCCAGTTCCCACAAAACTTCGGGCGCGACCCGGTAGGCCGCGCCATTTGCGCAATCGATCACAACCTTCAGGCCGTCGAGGCGCATGCCCGCGGGAAATGTCGACTTCACACGCTCAGCATAACGGAACCGGCCATCGTCAATCCGCTTGGCCCGCCCGATATTCTGCGCCTGCGCCGGGGCGATGTCACTTGCAATCAGCGTTTCAATCTCGGCCTCAGCGGCGTCCGAAAGCTTGAAGCCATCAGGGCCAAAGAACTTGATCCCATTGTCATGATGCGGGTTGTGGCTGGCCGAGATCATGATGCCGAGATCAGCGCGCATTGATGTCGTCAGAAGCCCGACCGCAGGCGTGGGCACCGGGCCGAGCAGCAGCACGTTCATACCCGTGCTGGTCAGCCCCGCCGTCAGCGCGCTTTCAAACATATAACCCGACAGCCGCGTGTCTTTGCCGATCACGACCCGGTGGCCGTTTGATCCGTCATTGCGGAAATAACGCCCCGCCGCCGCGCCGATTTTCAGCGCCATATCAGCGGTCATCGGATAAGTGTTGGCGGTGCCACGCACACCGTCAGTGCCGAAGAGTTTGCGTGTCATCTTTTCGCTGCCCCGCTGATTGCCCATTCCAAGTCTAACGCCTGTTTTGTGGCAAAGATATCGTGCACACGCAGGAATTGCACCCCCTGACGAGCTGCATGGAGTGCGACGGCAACTGAGCCACTGACGCGCTCTTTGGCGTGCTCACCCCCGCCGATGACCCCGATAAAGCGCTTGCGCGATGCTCCGAGCAGGATCGGGCAGCCCAAGGAATGAAAGAGCGCGATGCCTCTGAGCAGCGCGAGGTTATGCTCAACCGTTTTGCCAAAGCCGATGCCGGGATCGACGATGATCTGGTCGCGGGGAATGCCTGCAGCCTCTGCGGCGGCAACACGCGCGGCCAGGAAGTCATACACATCCAGCAGCACGTCATCGTAGCGCGGATCATCCTGCATCGTTTGGGGATCGCCTTGCGCATGCATGAGGCAGACGGGCAGGCCCGCATCGGCCGTCACCCGCGCCAAATCGGGATCAAAGGTTAAGGCCGCCACGTCATTGATCAACCCCGCCCCTACTTCAATCGCCGCCTGCGCGGCCGCCGCCTTGCGGGTGTCGATGGAGATCGGCACGTCGCTTTGCGCCCGGATTGCTGCGATCACAGGGGCGGTGCGGGCGATTTCCTCGTCGACGGGCACTTCAGATGCGCCGGGCCGCGTGCTTTCGCCGCCCACATCGATGATATCGGCGCCTTCGGCCTGCATTTTTTGCGCCTGTGCTACGGCCGCGTCACGGTCATTGAACTGGCCGCCATCGGAAAAACTGTCTGGCGTCACGTTCAAGATGCCCATCAGGCGGGGGCGGTCCATGCTAAGGCCCGCTATATCGGCCCGGCTTGCAGTGAGACGATCAAGAACTTCGGACGGCGCAGAGACCGCTGAGATGACTTCTGGGGCTGCGTCGCGGCGATGAACACGCATCTCCGTAAACCAGAACGGGCCGCCTGCAATCGGAAGGGCGGCTTCGGGTTTCGGACCCGCGACGACGATGGGGCAGTAATAGACGCTCATGCAATCTGCGTGGCAGCCAGATCGTGGATACGGACGGGCACGTCCGTTACTGGCGCGGCGGCGTCGATCAGCAAGAGTTCCTTGGCCTCGATCTCTGCTGCAAACCAGGCGACCAGCGCCACCGCATCGCGCGGGCTGGCGGAGGGGCCATCAACCGCATCGAGCACGATCTTTGATGGTGCCCAGATACAGATCTGGCCATTCTTCATGGCCCAATCGAGTTCAGTGCGGGTGCCCACGACCATGCAGCGTGGGTCGCGCGCGGCCAGCGTCCAGGCGTTTTGCTCAATCGCCAGTAGGTCGATCCGCCGCTGTGCCAAAGCATGCCCTGCCTGAGGCGCAACTACTGCCGCTGCACCCACGCAAATGATCAGAGGGGCATCCATCGCCACCAATTGATCGATCCAACCGGGCAAGGCTGGCGCGGCAATGGCGGCGTTTGAGAGATACGCGACACGCGGATGCGGTGCCTCAACATGATCCTGCCCGGCCAGATCCATGCCATCCCGCGACCGGACAATCTCGACACCCAAGGCAAACGGCCCGCGATCCAGCTTTTCGATCCGCACAAAGACGCGCTCGGCCTGCGGTTCCAGCAGGATCCGTTCCGCCACGCGCGCGGCGAGGGTCTCCAACAGGTTCAGACGCTCCGCTTCAAGCTCGATCCCGATGGCCTCGGTCACTTTGTCGTAGGACAAGATGCGGTCCACATCGTCATCAATCGGGCCGGTCATCGGCAGGACTTCGACGACCACATTGAAACGCACACGCTGCAGCTTGCCCCGTTCCTGCTGGAACGCGCCAATCTCCACCTCGACCACGTAGTCGCGCAGTGAGATGCGGTCACAAGGTGTCGTGCTGCTCGCCTCAGCCCGTTCGCTGGGATGCGCAAATGCAAGGCGAATATCGTCGGTCATGCCGCTTTCCGATCAAAGAGATATCCCGTGACGCAAGGCAATACGCCGCTCAGCCCTGCAGAACAAGCACGGGCCGCGACAACGGGCGCGTCACATGCGACTTACTTTGAGGCAGTCCGGATCGGCTGGCGGTAGAAGTAGTGCGAACCGATGGCCGCGGTGCGCGGGAAGCGCTGCGCCCAGGACGGGTTCACAGCCTTGGTGTGGTAATGCGTGGCACCGCCGGTCAGGGCGCGTGGTGTGCCTTCCATCAGAAGCTGTGCAACCTTGCCCACACGCTCCCACGAACGAGGCTCACCGATCGTTTCGGCCAGCCCGTCACAGGTATAAGTGAACTGGCAGGCATATTTCCGGCCGGTCCCCTGATTGATCACAGCACAAAGCGTGTTGGGATAAGCGCTGCTATCCACACGGTTCAGGATCACCTCACCAACCGCGAACATACCGCGCACCGTCTCACCGCGTGCTTCGAAATAGAGCGCCTCGGCCAAACAGGCCCACTCATCATCACCGTCAACAACAGGCAGCGAGGCCAGATAGGCCCGGTCATAGACCACGCCCGACTGTGTCGCGACGCCGCGTTCGCTGGCAGGCGGCAGCGATGTCAGCATGGTCATCCGTGTATCCGGCACAACGGCCAGCGCCTGCCGTTCCTGGCCCAAAATGGCCCCCAGACGGCTGGCCAAAAGATCATCAGCAAAGGTGGCAGAGCCACTCAAAGTCAGTGTTGCCGCAGCAATTGCGGCGCAAAACGCCTTAAAAATCGTCATAATATTCCCACCCAGGAATCCACGCGGACTTGCCCCGCGCTAGCGACGGCGGAGATAAGACATCGCGCGCTTTACGTCTAGTCCCCGGGATAGACTGTCGCAGTTACCGAAACATCAACTCGCGCATCACGATGACTATTTCGCAATATCACGGGATTTGCGGCATTTTCGCCACAATATCTGGACTTTGCTCAGGCGTTCATCCGCTCTTGCAACGCCAGTTGAGCGGCAGTGAGTCGCGCAACCGGTACGCGGAAGGGCGAGCATGAGACGTAGTCGAACTTGTGTTCGCGGCAAAATGCGATGGCCGAGCGGCTGCCGCCATGCTCGCCGCAGATCGCCAGAACCACATCAGGACGCCCAGCGCGGCCCCGCTCAGCGCCAAGCGACACGAGTTCACCGACCCCTTCGATATCAAGCGTATGGAACGGGTCCTCTGCATAAACACCCTGCTGCACATAGGCCGACATGAAACGCCCCGCATCGTCACGGGACAGACCGTATGTCATCTGCGTCAGGTCATTTGTGCCGAACGACAAAAACTCTGCATGTTCTGCAATGTCCTGCGCACGGAGAGCGCCGCGCGGTGTCTCCACCATGACGCCCAGATGGTACTCAAAGACAGCGCGTTTCTTGGCGCGCACCGCATTGGCCACCCCGTCAATCCGGGCGCGCATCAGTTCAACCTCGCGCATTGCACTCACGAGCGGGATCATGATTTCCACGTCAATCGTGATGCCCTGGGACTGGACTGCAATGAGCGCTTCAAAAATCGCACGCGCCTGCATGTCGTAGATTTCAGGGATCGCGATGCCCAGCCGCACGCCGCGCATGCCCAACATCGGATTGTACTCGCGCAGGGCATTCACCCGCTCTGTCACGGCGGCAAGCGGCAGCGCCATCTGCTCGGCCAGGTCGCGCAACCCAGCCTTATCGGCGGGTAGGAACTCATGCAGCGGCGGGTCAAACAGACGCACGCAGACATTCTTGCCCGCCATGATCGCAAAAAGTGCCTGAAAATCCGCGCGCTGCATCGGCAGCAAACGGTCGAGTACCGCCCGACGATCATCGCTGCTTTCCGCAAAGATCATCTCGCGCATCACGCCCAGCCGTTCATCATCAAAGAACATGTGCTCGGTCCGGCAAAGGCCGATCCCCTCCGCCGCAAAGTTCTGGGCCGTATGCGCGTCTGCAGGTGTGTCGGCATTGGCACGCACACCGATATCGCGGAAATCGTCAGCCCAGGCGAGCAGGGTCTGGAAGGCGCCATCAAGAGCAGCCTCCAGCATAGGCGGCGAACCAGCCAGCACTTGCCCGGTCGTGCCATCGACGGTGATCAGGTCTCCCACAGCGAAACGGCGGCCATCCCGGCCAATGATCCCGCCACGCTTGCGGTCAATCACAAGATCCGACGCACCAACGATACATGGTACACCAAGACCGCGTCCGATCACGGCGGCGTGGCTTGTCACCCCGCCCCGCATCGTCAGAACCGCTTGGGCGGCATGCATACCGCGAATATCCTCTGGCGTCGTTTCACGCCGGACCAGCACGCAAGGTTCACCCCGCGCCGCACTCGCCTGTGCCTCATTGGCCGTCAGCACGATCCGGCCTGTCGCCGCACCTGGACTAGCCGGAATGCCAGAGACGATCACATCGCGGGTCGCGCGCGGATCAATCTGGCGGTGCAAAAGTTCCGACAGTGCCGAAGGTTCGACCCGCAAAACAGCCTCTTCGCGCGGGATGATGCTGTCTTCGGCCAAAGCCACGGCAATCGCCACCGAGGCACGGGACGAGCGTTGCACGCGCACCGCGTCCAGCACATGCAATGTGCCATCATCGATGGTGAATTCCACCTGCATCTCTTCGCGCAATTTGCGACGACAGAGTTCGCCATATTCCTTCAGCTGGGCAAAAGGCTCCGGGCAGCGTTCTTCAAGCGACGGGCCGCGCGGGTCTTTGGTGAGGTATAGCGCGCTGTCGGTATCGCCCAGCGCCTCGCGGCCTTGGCTCTGGCCCAGATAACGACCGGTGATCTGCGGCTGTCCTGTGGCACTGTCCACATACTGGATCACGCCCGACCCGCATTCGCCGTGCCCCACGCCCAGCGCCATTTTTTGCACGACAAGGCCCAGCCCCGCATCCACCGGCGCGCCCTTGGCCTGCCGTAAAAGCCGGGCGGTGGTGCCATCCCAGGCACGCGCCATCGACCGCAGCACCTCGCCCAGTTGGGTCGCCGGGTCCTGCGGGAAGGGCTCATCGGTTTCCAGCTCATATGTGTCCAGCATCGCTCGCAGGCTGACGGCATCGGGTACATCGGGCAAATAGAATTCTTCCGGATCAAGCCGCGCCACGTGAATGGCATAGGATTGCACGAAGCGCAGATAAACCGCCGTGGCTGCCCATTCCCCGATCACCGGGATCATCTCGGCCAGACGCGTGTCATTCATCCCGATATTCAGGATCGCACCGGGCCCACCCCAATCCGGGTCCTGGCTGGACGGGCGGACAGACACGAGTGGGTTCTCCCCAAAAGGCGCCAGCAGCGCCTCCATATCTGGCAGATGTCCTTGCGCGATCCGGTGCACGACATCAAACGACAACGCCATCGTGCGCGGCACGGGCATGCCCATGCGAATGAGCCGCTGCAGGCATTTCGCACGACCGCCATGCACCTCTGCCGACATCTTGGCGGTTGGTGTGATCAGCGTCAGGGCCTGATATGTTGTCTGTTGCTGCAATGCGGCAAAACCTCATGTTCACCTGCAGCATAAGTCATAAATCGGTTACGTGTAGGAAAATCTTTATGGACTTTTGTCTAGCCTTCGATTTTGGTCAGATCAGCGACGCTGAGACATATTTTCCTGATCCGTGACAACAGGTTAAGCCGGTTGCGGCGGAGTACCGCACTTTCGGCGTTCACTTGCACATCGGTGAAAAATTGGTCAATCGGCCCGCGAAGTGCCGCCATAGCAGTCATCGCCGTGCTGAAATCCTCCGCCTCCATGGCCGGTGCGATCTTCGCATCTGCAGCATCAAGGGCAGCGAAAAGCGCCTTTTCGGCGGGTTCTTCGGCGAATTTCGGATCGGCGCCGTAGGAGTATTCGACTCCATCCGCCTCTTCCGCCTGAGTGAGGATATTGTTGGCACGCTTGAAGCCCTGGATCAGGTTTTCGCCGTCATCGGTGGCGAGCGTTGTAGCCAGCGCGTCGGCCCGTTTGACGAGCAAGGTCAGATCATCATTCCCCGGCATCGCGATGCAGGCGTCGATGATGTCGTGGCGGATGCCTTTTTCGCGCAGGAAGACTTTAAGGCGGTCGTGGAAGAAGGAGAGGAGGTTCTGCGATATCCAACTAACAGACTCCAAGACAAAATCGGGAAGTTCATCCAGATCGCTCGACGCATCAAGGTACTCTACAACTCGGCAACGTTGACGCATGCTGTCATACTCGCGGAAATCAAATTCATCTTTTTGACTAGTGTTTCGAAATGACTTCACTTCCGATACAAATCGATCGCTTAGGCCGTCAAAATTGAAGACAAATGAACTTGGACCAGCCACTAGCTCTTTAACTGCTTGATCACTCTCTTCTTGATCATCGGCACCGGCCTCTACGGCATTCTCAATGACCGCCCTGCCGTCGTATGTATATTCAGTTGCAATGGACGCCATTGAGAGAAACGGTCTTTTCAGCAAGCTATCCAGTCTAAGTCGAATATCATTCTCCAGCACCAACCGAATAACCCCCAGCGCCGCTCTCCGCAGCGCAAACGGGTCCTTGCTCCCGGTCGGTTTCTCGTCAATCGCCCAAAACCCGGTCAGCGTGTCGATCTTATCGGCCAAAGCGACGGCGACCGATACCGGCGCGGTTGGCACGTCGTCCGATGGGCCCAGCGGCGAGTAATGTTCCTCGCAGGCTTCCGGCACGCCATCATCGTGGCCCGCAGCTTCGGCATAGTAGCGGCCCATCAACCCCTGCAGCTCGGGGAATTCATAGACCATCTCTGACGCCAGATCGGATTTGCAAATCCGCGCGGCCTCTGCCGCCAGATCGGGTTTCGCGCCGACATGCGGTGCGATCTCGCGCGCTAGCGCCTCGATCCGTTTGACCCGGTCGGCCTGCGATCCCAGCTTGTTGTGGAATGTGACATCCGCCAAAGGCGCGCCCATGCCTTCCAGCCCCTTGGTCTTGACGGTGCGCAGATCATTCTCCCAAAAGAATTTCGCATCGGCCAGCCGCGCCGACAGAACCTTTTGGTTGCCTGCCAGAATGGTCGCGCCGTTATCCGCCGTTTCCATATTGGCCACGGTCACGAAACGCTCGATCCGGCCCGTCTTCGGGTTCTTCACCGAAAAGAATTTCTGATGCTCTTTCATCGAGGTTTGCAGCACCTCTGGCGGCAGGCCGAGAAAGTCATCGTCGATTTTGCCCAGAAGCACGACAGGCCATTCGACCAGCCCCGCAACCTCGGCCAAAAGCCCGCGATCCTCGACCAATTCGAGACCGAGCGCGAAGGCCTGATTGGTCGCCTCGGCCCAGATCGCCTCGGCCCGTTCATCGGCGCGCAGAATGACATGGGCGCGCTTGAGCTTCACCTCGTAATCATCGAAAGATGCAACCGAAATCACGCCCTTGGATATGAACCGATGGCCTTGCGTCGTGTTCCCCGACCGGATGCCATCCACCTCGAGCGGGACGATTTCGGCCCCTGCCTCATCCACCAGAATACACAGGATGGAATGCAACGGGCGCACCCATTTCAGCGGACCTGCGCCCCAGCGCATGGATTTGGGCCAGGGGAAGTTGCGGATGGTGGTCTCAAGCACCTCGGCGATGATATCGGCAGCCTTGCGCCCTGGCTTTTTGATCACCGCGAAATAGACCTGCCCCTTCTTGTCATCGCGCACTTCAAGGTCGTCGCGCGCGACCCCTGCCCCGCGCAAAAACCCCTCAACCGCCTTGTCCGGCGCGCCGACCTTCGGGCCCCGCCGTTCTTCGCGCACCGGCTTGCTTTCCGCCGTAAGCTCGTCAATCGCCAGCGTCAGGCGGCGCGGCGTGGAGAATGCTGCGGCACCGGCATAGGTCAGGCCGGCCTCGACCAACCCATCCGTCACCAGCTTTTGCAGATCCTCCGCCGCACGCCTTTGCATGCGCGCGGGGATTTCCTCGGAAAAGAGTTCAATCAGAAGGTCGGGCATTATTGCAGGCTTTCGGGGGCTGGGGGGCAGTCGTCGGGCACAGGTTCGCGGTTGAACACGATCTCTCCGCATTCATTGATCTGGTGCCAGGCATAGGCGCGGCCATCGGGGTAGATCGCGACCAGACGGTCAATGCCATAGGTGATGTTTTCGACACCAAGAAACGGGATCGCCTCACCGCTTGCGATGTCGGCGCCGATCCGGGCCGCATCGAAGCAGTCAAACCAAGGCGGTGCGACCAGCGGTTCGGCGTCATCGCGAATGATAAAGGTTTCGGTCAGCATCGCCTCGCTCAGCGGCGTGGTGAAACAGGCGCGATAGCGGATGGGGCTACTGTCCGAGTCGATGGCCTGGAAATTCTCAAAAAGGATCGGCTCCGCTTCGCCTGTGACAAGACTGGTCAGGCGCACATCCGCCACCTCGGCCTGCACCTCTTCATAAAAGGCATAGACCTGATTGTAGTACAAAAGCGCCCCGGCGATCGCTGCAAGCACAAGCATCCCCACAATGATTACCCGTGCCATCAGGCGGCCTCGTCGCGATGAACACGTTCCAAGCGCTGCACCGAAGGGAAAAGAGATACTTCGTAAAATGAAGCCCTGGTAACTTCACCTTCTTTTTCAGCAAATGACGACTCGCCGTAAAAATATTCCCACTGAGGAGGACCGCTCACGGATGGAGCGCGCGAAACTGCGGTCATTGTGAGAAACTTCTGATCTCCGTCAACAACCTCCAAGTCAGCAAAAACCCAATGTGCAGCGTCAAGCGGTAAGTATCCGTCTATTTCCATGTAGACTAGGTCGCGTTGATCATCTTTTGGCAGCATGATGGCCATTTTGCCTGCGACCGACTGCTTGAAATGCACTCGATCCCAATCACGAAAGAATACGTCGAGCGAGGCCTCACCAGAAACTGGCGATAGAGTATCGACCTCATCGTCAAAACGTTCTTTCTCAAAGTCTACGACACCGTAATAGCCTTCTGCATAAAGCCGCACCGTCGTCAGTGGTTTGCCATCCACACCAAGACCCACCTCAACACGCCTTTGAAAACGCGCCGCCTGAAAAGTCACCATAATCATCAGGCGGCCTGCCCCCCGGCCTCGGTCTGGACAAAGGCATCGGCACACATCTTGGCCAGCGCGCGGACCCGCCCGATATAGGCCTGCCGCTCGGTAACCGAGATCACGCCGCGTGCATCAAGCAGGTTGAACACGTGAGAGGCCTTGATGCATTGGTCATAGGCGGGATGGGCCATGATGATGCGCAGGCCGGTTTTCGGGTCCTCGGCAGGTTCGTTCAGGATGCGCTGACATTCCGCCTCGGCATCCTTGAAATGCTGCAATAGGACCTCCGTATCGGCGACGTCGAAGTTCCAGCGGGCATATTCCTGCTCGGTCTGCTTGAAGATGTCGCCATAGGTGAGCGGGATCGGTGTTTGCGGGTCGTTGAACGGCATGTCCATCACATGATCAACGCCAAGCACATACATCGCCAGCCGCTCCAACCCGTAAGTCAGTTCGCCCGAGACAGGTTTGCAATCATGCCCGCCCACTTGCTGGAAATAGGTGAACTGGCTGACTTCCATCCCGTCGCACCAGACCTCCCAGCCCAGCCCCCAGGCACCCAGCGTGGGACTTTCCCAGTCATCCTCTACAAAACGGAGGTCGTGCATCGTCGCATCAATGCCGATGGCGGCGAGCGAACCCAAGTAAAGCTCCTGCAGATCAGGTGGCGATGGCTTCATGATCACCTGAAACTGGTAATAATGCTGCAAGCGGTTGGGGTTTTCGCCATAGCGCCCATCGGTCGGGCGACGTGAGGGTTGCACGTAAGCCGCCGCCCAGGGCTGATCGCCCAACGCGCGCAAGGTTGTGGCGGGGTGGAACGTGCCTGCGCCGACCTCCATATCGTAGGGCTGCAGAATGGCGCAGCCCTTGCCCGCCCAATAGGCCTGAAGCGCCAGGATAATCCCTTGAAAACTGCGGGGCGTGTCCACCATATCTCAACCCTTATCTGCGATCAGGGGTTCAATAGGGTGCGGCGCGCACAGGGTCAATTGGGCAACGGGCTGTGACTTTCTGTCAGCATTTGATCAAATTTTGTGCCGCCACCCTTGCGTAGACCTGCAGACAACGCCAGTGAATGCAGGACCACTCAAAGGACTTTCGGGGATCCAAGATGAAAGCCGTCGCAGCACTGATACTATTCTTGCTGTCAACACTGCCTGCCGCCGCCCAGGACAACTTTTGGGTGCAGATTGAGGCGCGCCAGACGCTCACGGGTGCGCAGGACCGCGCCCGCGACTATGCAAGACGCCTTGATGACATCAATGGCTTCTATCTGGGCGATGGGTTTTACGGGATTTTCATCGGCCCGTTTAGTGAGGCGCAGGCGGAAACAGCTTTGCAGCGCCTGCTGGCGCGCGGGGCCATTCCTGGCGACAGTTTTGTCAAGAACGGTCAGTTCTTCAAGCAGCAATTCTGGCCCATCGGCGGCGGCAGCGGGCGCGCTGCAGCGGTCCCGGACGCACCCGATAGCGCTAGCCCGACCCAGACAATCCTGCCTGCTGATCCGGTCGTGCCCGCGGATGAAACGCCGCAAGAGGCGCGTGCATCCGAAGCGGAACTCAGCCGTGATGAGAAGGAAGAACTGCAGCGCGCCCTGCAATGGGGCGGCTTTTACACGGCAGCAATTGATGGTTCATTCGGGCGCGGCACGCGGGCCGCGATGCAAGCCTGGCAAGAGGCCAATAACCGCGAACCCACCGGCATCCTCACAACGCGCGAGCGGGTCTTGCTGCTGGAACAATATAACAGCGTGCTTGACGGGCTGAACTTGCGGCTAGTGCGCGACAGTGCCTCGGGTATCCAGATGCAGATTCCCACCGATATGGTGTCCTTCACCGAGTATCAGCCGCCATTTGTGCGGTTTGAGGCAAGCGGAGACGTGCCAGAGGCGCTGGTGCTGTTCATCTCTCAGGAAGGCGATGCGGGCAAACTTGTCGGGCTCTATGAGGTGCTGCAAATTCTCGACATCGTCCCAACCGAGGGGCCACGTAGTGTCTCGGAAAGCGGGTTTGAGATTGAAGGGATTGGGGGCGGCATCCATTCCTACACCACGGTGACGCTGCAAGATGGTGAGATCAAAGGCTTCATGCTGGTCTGGCCTGAGGGTGACGATGAGCGCCGCACGCGGATGCTGGAAGTGATGCGGGATAGTTTTGAGCGGCTTTCCGGCGCGCTCGACCCGAACATTGTTCCAGCAAGCGAGGACCAGGCGATTGACATGGTTGCGGGGCTCGCTGTGAGACAGCCGAAACTGTCGCGCTCCGGCTTTTACGTGTCGGGTGATGGCACGGTTGTGACGACGCCAGAGGTGATCGCCGGATGCTCCCGCATCACGTTTGACCGTGAAGATGAGGCCGAAGTCGTTTTCCAGGATGATGAACGTGGTCTGGCCATTCTGCGCCCGGTTGAGGCGCTTAGCCCGATTGGGACAGCCAGGTTCCAGACGGGCGTGCCGCGTCTGCAGGATCAGATCGCTGTGGCTGGCTACCCTTTCAACGGCGTGCTGAGCGCGCCGACGCTGACCTTTGGCCAGATCGTCGACATCCGCGGCCTGAATGGCGACGACACGATCAAACGGTTATCCATTCTGCCGCAGCCCAGCGATGCGGGCGGGCCTGTTTTTGACGACACAGGCGCTGTACTAGGCATGCTCCTGCCCCGCAAGGACGGCAATACACGCGTGCTGCCGCCAGAGGTGAATTTCTCACTAGATGCGGCCGAGATCACCGCCGCCCTCACCGAACTGGATATCGCAGTGGAGACAAGCGGCGGCGCGCGCCCAATCTCGCCCGTTGCCCTGACCCGCCGCGCTGCTGACATCGCCGTGTTGGTCAGTTGCTGGTAGGTGCCGGCGCCGCAGCGATGCCTACAAAGCTAAGGCCGTGCGCCGATTAAGCCTGCAAAGCGATATCCGATTTGACGTGAATGATCGTGGGTCCCTTGGCTTTCAAAGCATCCTTGATCGCGTGCTGAAACGCAGCGAGATCCTGCGGCGCTGCGGCGGCGGCACCATAGGCCTCGGCCAGTTTGCAGAAATCGGGATTGCGCTGAACAACCGCATTCGGCGCGATCTGGGCACGGACCATTGAATCCTCGATCTCACCCAGCTTGCCGTTGTCCCAGATGATGATCGGCAAAGTCAGTTCCAGTTCGACGGCGACCGCAAGCTCCTGCACCGTATACTGAAAGCCATAATCGCCCAGTATCGCTATGCAAGGCTGATCCCCGATGCCGACTTTGCCACCGATGGCTGCAGGCAAGGCATAACCGAGCGTGCCAAAGCCATAGGGGTGATGCCAATGGCCGGGGCGATCCATCGGATAGATTTCTTTGGCTGCATAGGCGAACTGAGTCATGTCGGAATAGATCATTGTGTCTGCGGGAAGTGCCTCTTTCAATGCGTCAGCGACAGGAATGATACCGGGGCGTTCGGCGTCGATTTCGGCGCGCATGCGCCGACGGTAATCGGCAACAGCATCACCGGACCAATCTGACTGCTGCGGATCGGCCAATTTCTCTTCTAAGAATTCAAAAGCCGCGAAACAATCGCCGTGAACCATCAAACGGTGATTGCCTTCGCTCAAGGTCAGACGAGACAGCGTCTCGACGTTGTTGTTTATGACAGCGAGTTTGGCTGTCGCCCCCAGCGAGTTGCGCCAAAGGTCTGTCTCAGAAAGATCGGTTCCGACAGCGACAACAAGGTCGGCCTGGCCGATGACATCTGCGCTTGAAGGGCGGGCGAGCAAGGCGCCAAAGCAAAGTGGATCATCGTCCATCACGATGCCCCGCCCTGCATAGGTCATAAAGCTTGCGGCAGACCAACGGCGCAATGAGGGGCCAACAAAATCCATCCAGCGTGCCCCGCCACCGAAAACAAACAAGGGGCGGCGCGCCTCACGAATCCAGTGCGTCAGATCTTGCAATGCCGTCTGGTCCGGCGCCGCGGGGCCGACAGAAGGAAGCCCTTTTGCGCCTGCTTTCTCCGTTGGCGCCTCAAGCAACGCGATAGGGGCATGCACCGCTTTTGGCAAGCGAGGGCCAAACCAAAACTCATCCATCGCCCGATCAATCAGCGCATACGCAGCTTCTGCCGTCCGCGCCGTCTCGGACCAATCACAGACCGTGCGCGCAGCCCCCTCCTGATCCTTCATCTGATGCAACTGCCCACGTGTTGCCGCTGTTTCATCCAGACACGACGAAATCACCAGCATCGGCACGCTGTCGGAATAGGCCTGTCCCATCGGCGTCATGATGTTGCAGAGGCCCGGCCCGGTGATCACGTAAGCCACGCCGGGCTTGCCCGTCGCGCGGGCATAGCCATCCGCCATGAAACCGGCCCCCTGCTCATGTCGCGCCAGCACATGGGTGATCCCAGCCTCTTCGATGCCGCGATACATTTCCTGGTTATGCACGCCGGGAATGCCGAAAATCACGTCAACGCCGCGATCTTTCAGCATGTGGCTGATTTGCGCACCCAAAGGCCGTGTTGTCATTAATTTCTCCAGAACTTGATCGACAGAATGGTCAGCACGACCATGATTTCGAGGCGGCCGACGAACATCGCCATCGCCAAAATCCATTTGGCCACGTCATTGATATTCGCGTAGTTGCCCGCCGGGCCAATCTCCAGCCCAAGACCCGGGCCGATATTGGCCAATGCTGCCGCAGCGCCTGAGACGGAGGTGATGAAATCAAGCCCCGTCAACCCCAGCAGCACCGATGTCGCCCCCAGCGACAGGATAAAGGCCACCAGAAAGGCGATGACGGAATTCAGGACATCCTCACTGATCGGGCGGCCATCATAGCGCGGCGTGAACACGCCATGGGGAGAGTGGATCTGCCGGATCTGGCTTTTGATCGCGGCAAAAAGAAGCTGATAGCGGAACACCTTGACCGAACAGGAAGTTGATCCCGCGCAACCTCCGATCAGCCCGATGAGAAAGAACATCACCACCGGGAACGTCCCCCAACCCATGTAATCGGCACTGGCATAGCCCGTCCCGGTCATGATGGAGGTCACGTTGAACAAGGCGTCGCGAAAGGCGCGTTCGGTCATCTCACCGCCGCGGCCCCAAAGCCATGATGTGACCAGCAGCACGCTCAGCCCGATGATCAACAGGAAGGTGTGGATCTGTTTGTCGTTCACCAGCGGCTGAGCGGAGCCCGCCAGCATCTGCACAAACCGCACGAAAGGTAGTGCCGCGAGGATCATAAAGACAACGGCCACATAATGCACCCCCGCGCCCCAGGTCGCGAATGATCTGTCGTAATTCGCCATACCGCCCGTCGATACCGTTGTCATCGCATGCACGATCGCATCGAACCCGCCCATCCCCGTCGCGGTATAGGCGAGCATACAGGCGGCGGTGAGGGCCACATAGATGCCCGAGATCTGTGCCGCGATCTCACCCGCGCGGGGAAGGATTTTACCGGATGTCTCAAAACCTTCGGATCGGAAAATCTGCATGCCACCGACCCTCAACTCGGGCAAAAACACCATGGCTACCACGATAATCCCGACCCCGCCCAGCCATTGCAGCACACCACGCCAAAGCTTCAGGCCGTCCGGCAAGTCCTCAAGATTGCCGAATGCCGTTGCACCGGTTGTGGTGAGGCCCGACATCGCCTCAAAAAACGCATCCGTAAATGTTGCTTCGGTTGCCCCCAGCACGAAGGGGATCGCACCAAAGACCGGCAAGGTAAGCCAAACGAGCGAGGTGAGCAGAAAGGTTTGGCGCAGCGACAATCCGGCAGTCACACCGTTTGCGCAGGCCAGCGCCATCAACCCGCCGGTCAGCGTCGTGATCACAGCGCTTTCGAAGAAGACAAACCAATGCCCGTTGCCCGCCAGCAGGTCTCCCACCAGCGGGCCCAGCATCGTCAACCCCAATGACGCCACAAGCAGACCGATCACATATCCCACGGGGCGCAAATCAAGCATGGCGCAGCGTTGGACTGCCCAAAGCACGGTGTCAAGAACCGACGCGACAGTTGAAACGGCCCTGCCCTGCCTTAGCTGCCTTCTCATGTTCACGCCCACATACACCGCAGCATTGGAGCGATTGCATGCGTTCGTGCCCCTCGCGGGGCGCGACTATGCCGCCAAACGCAATTTCGATGACGCGGCCCATGTCTCAACCCTGTCGCCCTATATCCGGCACCGGATCATCACCGAAGAAGACGTTTTGCGCGCCGTTTTGGGCCGCCACAGCGCGCAAGCGGCCGAGAAATTCGTTCAGGAGGTCTATTGGCGGACTTATTGGAAGGGTTGGCTTGAAATGCGGCCGAGTGTCTGGACAGCCTACAAAGCCGAACTGGGTGCCGCGCTGAACCGGATACAGACCGAAAGCGGCCTGCGTCAGGATTGGGAGGCCGCGTGCACCGGCACAACCGGCATCGATTGCTTTGACCATTGGGCCAAGGAACTTGCCGAGACGGGGTACTTGCACAATCACGCGCGGATGTGGTTTGCCTCGATCTGGATTTTTACCCTGCGGCTCCCGTGGACGCTGGGCGCGGATTTCTTCCTGCGGCACCTCTATGACGGTGATCCTGCGTCTAACACACTGTCATGGCGCTGGGTTGGCGGTTTGCAGACCATCGGCAAGACCTATCCTGCGCGACCCGACAACATCGCGAAATACACGAATGGGCGGTTTCGACCCACAGGGCTTGCACCCCATACGACACCGCTTGAAGGTACGCCGCATCCGCAGCGCGGGCCGCTGCCAGTCAGTGGCCATCTTGATGGCGGCAAGCGAACCGGGTTGCTGATCACCGAGGAAGACCTGTCGCCCGGCTGGCTCATCGATCAGATCAAACCGGTAGCGACGGCCAGCGTGCAAACAACCCGCGATCGCAGCCCACTCATCACGGCACCCGGTGTCTCGCGCTTTGTCGCAGATGCTATGACCGATTGCGTGGAGCGCTTTCGCGACAAGTTGGGCGCGGCCAGCGGTGAAACGCCCGACACGCTTTCAGACTGGGCCGCGACCCATGACCTTGACCAGATCATCACGAGTTACATGCCCGTCGGCCCCACTGCCGACGCATTGGCAGGGCAGAATCTGATCCAGATTGTCCGGCCATATGACAGCGCGGCCTGGCCGCACGCGACCCACGGGTTTTTCCGGTTCAAAGAGAAGATTCCGCAACTTATCGGCCAGATCAAAGGGCTCAGCCTTGCCTAATCCTCCGCGAGGCGCCGCGCGAAAACAGAGCATCAGGCAATGAAAACCGTTTGTTACAATTGCCGGTTTCCGCTAAACTGAACCCAATCGTTCACTTTTCCAGCCAATAGCCAGAGGTGCCCTATGCCCACCACACTGACAATCAATGGCCAATCCCATGACGTTGATCTTCCCGATGAGGTGCCCCTTCTCTGGGTCCTGCGTGATGAGGTCGGGCTGACAGGCACGAAATTCGGCTGCGGCGTGGCCGCCTGCGGGGCCTGCACGGTGCATATCGCGGGCGAGGCGGTGCGGTCCTGTCAGGTCGCCTTGGCCGATGTCTGGGACGAGGTCACGACAATCGAAGGGCTCGGCACGCCGGACAACATGGCCACGATCCAACAGGCCTGGGTTGATCACCAGGTGGCGCAATGCGGCTACTGCCAGTCGGGTCAGATCATGAATGCCGCGGCCCTTCTGGCGCAAACGCCCAACCCCACCGATCAGGACATCGATGATGCCATGCAAGGCAATCTCTGCCGCTGCGGTACCTACCCTCGCATCCGGGCTGCGATCAAAGACGCCGCCCAACGCATTCAGGAGGCTTGATCCATGGCCAGCATCGGTAAAATCGCCCGCCGCACCTTCTTGATCGGGACCGCCGCAATCGCTGGTGGCGTTGCTTTTGGTGTCTATCAGGTCCGCAAGACGCCACCTAATCCGCTCGTCGCGGGCGAAGGTGAGGCAACCCTGAACCCGTACATCCTGATCAATCAGGATGGCGTCACAATCATCGCGCCGCGGGCCGAAATGGGTCAAGGCGTGCACACCACCCTGGCCGCACTTGTCGCGGAGGAACTGGACCTTGCTTGGGAGGATATCAACGTTCTGCACGGGCCCCCTGCGCAAGCTTACTACAATCAGGCGATCCTCGGCCTCGCCCTGCCCTTCCACCACTATGCCGACAGCGACTTCCAGCATAATATGCGCCAAAGCGTTGGCATGGTTGGCAAACTTCTGAACCTTCAAGTCACGGGTGGCTCCACCTCGACCAAGGATGCGTATGAAAAGATGCGCTATGCCGGGGCCTCGGCCCGCGAAGCGCTGAAACTTGCCGCCGCCAATCAGCTGGGTGTGGATGCCGGCACATTGCGGACAGAGAACAGCAAGGTCATTGCACCTGATGGAACCGAGCTTGCCTATACCGCGCTGGCGGAGGCGGTACGCGATGTCGACCCGCCCGACGTTGCCCTGCGCGCGAAATCCGAGTGGAAATATCTTGGCAAATCCATGCCGCGCACGGATGTCGTCGCGAAGTCGACAGGCACCGCGCAATATGGCGCTGACACGAAGCTTGACGGTCTGAAATTCGCGACGGTCCGCATGAACCCCAAACGGGCCGGCATGATCTCCTACGATGACAGTGCGGCCCGCGACGTGCCCGGTGTCGAAGCCATTGTGGATCTTGGCGACGGGATCGGCGTGATTGCATCGAACACCTGGTTGGCCTTTCAGGCTGCTGAAGCGGTCGAAATCGAATGGGAGCCTGCAAGCTATCCCGCTGATAGCGACAGCCTGCGCGCGGCGATCATGGCCTCGCTCGACGATGCGCCCAACAGCACGACCCGCGATGATGGTGATGTGACAGCCGACATTGAAGGTACTGAAATCACAGCAGAATACCACGTGCCATGGCTCGCCCACGCGACGATGGAGCCGATGAATGCGACGGCGCTGTACACCGATGCGGGGCTTGAGGTTTGGTCAGGCAATCAGGCACCTGTCATCACCCGCGACAAATGCGCGGCGGCTGTGGGGCTTGAACCCGAACAGGTCACCGTCAACACGACGATGCTGGGTGGCGGCTTTGGACGGCGGGCAGAGTTTGACTTCTCCGTCCATGCCGCAAAAGTCGCGCAAGCGATGCCCGGCACGCCCATCCGCATGACGTGGAGCAGGGAAGAGGACATGCGCCACGACTTCTATCGGCCTTATGGGGTCGCACAGTTCAGGGGCGTCGTGAGAGATGGCAAACCGCAACTTCTCGACGGGAAAATCGCGGCACCATCGGTGATGCACAATACTGGCATCCGTGTGATCGGCAGCCCGCCCCCCGGCCCTGACCGCGCGCATGTGGAAGGTGCTGCGGATCAGCCCTATTCCATTCCCAATTACCGCGTGACGGGCCATCTGACGCCCATCGATCTTCCTATCGGATCATGGCGATCTGTCGGCAACTCGCATAACGGCTTCTTCTTTGACACCTTCATCGATGAAATGGCCCATGCGGCGGGCGCCGATCCGCTGCAATTCCGGCTGGAGATGGCGCAGGCCGAGCACGCACCCTCTGCCGGTGTGATTGCGGCGGTCGGTGAAATGTCAGGCTGGACTGGCGAGACGCCAGCCAATATCGGACGCGGCATCGGCTTCACCTACTCCTTCGGCACACCCGTGGCCGAGGTGGTGGAGGTCGAAAACACTGGCAACGGCATCCGTATCAACAAATGCTGGATCGCCTGCGATGTGGGGACAGCTCTCGACCCCAGCATCATCGAAGCGCAGATGATCTCTGGAGCGATCTACGGGTTCTCAGCCGCGATGCAGGAAGAGATCACGTTCAGCGATGGCGAAGCAGAGCAGTACAATTTCTATGATTACGACGCCTTGCGTATCCACAATACACCCGAATTCGAAGTGCGCATTCTGGAGGCGAACCCGCATATGGGCGGCGTTGGTGAACCCGGTACGCCACCTGCGGCGTCAGCTCTCGGAAACGCATTATTCGATCTGACCGGTACGCGAGCACGAGAATTGCCGTTGATCAAGACGTTTGATCTGATCTTGTAGGATTGTTGATTTCATCTGGCCGTCGCTGAAAAGAACTCGGCGGCGGCCCGAGATGTCATTGCGAATACTGACGCGTTCGGCTTCGATCAGCTCGGTTTCACGCTGCACGTTTTGATTCCGAGAACGGAGTAAACCGGGCAAACGCCCACCACACCCGTGACGAGTGGAATGATGCCGATCAGCCCCCACATCGTCTGCGGCCCGATAAAGACCAAAGACAGTAGCACCAGGCCGGCAATAACGCGGAGTGTGCGATCAAGTGTTCCTTCATTTCTGGACATCAGGAAATCCTCCTTGGTGAA
Organism: Cognatiyoonia sp. IB215182; assembly: GCF_033963905.1. NCBI lineage: Bacteria > Pseudomonadati > Pseudomonadota > Alphaproteobacteria > Rhodobacterales > Paracoccaceae > Cognatiyoonia > Cognatiyoonia sp. IB215182. Next base: position 615,118 of record NZ_JAXBMB010000001.1, on the reverse strand, counting down.
TTGATGCCCGATAATAACCCGTTGCGGCGCCGGATGACGGTGACAAAGTCACCGCTCTCCTGCTGCAACATGTTCCAAGGCTTTTTCGTCAAGTATAACCACACCGTCTTTGTGTTGCTCCACCAAGCCTTGCCTGGCAAGCTCGGCCAACCGGCGGGACACGTAAGCGCGACCAGAGGCGGTTTCACTTGCTAATTCGGAATGGGTTGCGGGCACTTTGCCATCTGGCGATGCGAGCCGTATAAGCACCTTGGCGAGCCGCGCATCGAAGTTCGTAAGCGCAATATCTTCTATCAACTGCTGGTACTCGGAAAACCGTGACGAGACGGACAGCATGAGCATGTCCCGAAATTCAGCGTCTTCGGCAAGTTTACTTCGAAATTCGTTCGCCGGGACAATGTACCCCGACAAGTCGGTCTCGGCGACGCCATCGGCACCATAGGCCTGGTCTTTGATCAGGCACGAAAGCGTTTGGAGGCAGACTTCACCGGGCCTGACACGATAAAGCACCACCTCTCGTCCACTGGCCCCGGCAAGGGTTACCCGAATTGTTCCCTCAGACAGGATGACAAAGCCCGGACATGGTTGACCGGGTTGAAAGATCGTTGAGCCCTTTGGCGCCGTAAAATCTCGGAGGCCGCGCATACTTGTAATCATCCTTGTGTCCGGCAAATTAGATGCCAGCAACGCATCATTTCAAACCGCTCGCCTGAGTTGCATCCAAATGCAAATAGTTCTCAGATCTGACATTCGTTCAATCTTACCCGACCGCAATTGACCACCCCTATCCATTACCCCAACCACGTCCTGTAATCGCTCACCAGCAAATGCGTCGGTGCGGCATCCTCTTCCACTTCGGCAAATCTCCCGATCGGTTCGCGAAAGATATTGTCGGTCTCGTCATCGTTCACGGTCGAGACCTCGCCAATCAGCACATCACCGCCCTCCCCCCAAAAGGCATGCCAGTCTCCCGGCATCAGCGTGACGCTTTCGCCAGGAGAGAAGCGTAGTTTCTCGCCCGGTGCGAATTCCCGTCGGATGCCGTCGCACATGACAATACCGCCTGCCGCTTCATTGAAACGACCATCTGGGTCAGAGCCATAAAGCTCCACTACCAGCGTCGCGCCACCCCGGTTGATGATATCCTCGGCTTTGATGACGTGAGTATGCATCGGGGACAGCTGATCCTGCTTTGAAATCAAAAGCTTCTCCGCATAACACATGCCGCCACCGCGCTGCAGATCGGCGAGACGCCCGTTGCGCAGCGTGAACAGGAAAAGCCCCATCTCGTCATAGCGACCCGCGCCATAATCGGTGATATCCCAGCCGCATCGCGCCTCTATCACCGCGCGGGCGTCATGGGCGCGCGCCTTGAATTCGGCGGGTGTCCAGTAAGCCCAAGGCGGCAGCGCAAAGCCGTAAGACCGGATCATCGCATCCGCCTCTGCCATGATTTCATTGATGCGGGACCGTTTCATCATCCTCTCCGTAATCGTTTACGGCAGCATGAAACACTACGGCGATCTTGCCAAGCGGCTATTCAGCCTAGCTCAATCCTCATGACGAAAACCGAAAATTTCGAAAAAGTCACCGTGACCTCGACCGAAGGATTGAGGGATTGGCTTATGGCACATTACGCACGGACCGATAGCTTCTGGCTCGTGACCTACAAGAAGCATATGGGGGACAAGTATCTCGATCGTTTTGCGGTTCTGGACCAATTGCTGTGTTTTGGCTGGATCGATGGGATCCGGCGCGTATTGGACGATGACCGGACGATGCAATTGATCAGCCCGCGCAAGACACAGCATTGGGCGCAAAGCTATAAAGATCGAGTCGCGCGGCTTGAGTCCGAAGGCGAGATGCATGATGCGGGCCGCACCGCGATTGCCACATCAAAGGCGAATGGTCTTTGGGATTTCATGAACGACGTGGATGCGCTGATCGTCCCCGAAGATCTGGCCGCTGCACTAAACGCGGCCCCGCCTGCCAAAGCGCATTGGGAGGCGCTTTCACCATCCAGCCGCCGCAACATGCTGCGACGGATCAAACTCGCGAAATCGCCTGCAACCCGCGCCAAACGCATTGCAGAAACCGCAACGCTCGCCGCTCAGAACCAGAAAGTTCCGCAGACCTGAAAGGGTTAGCCCGCCTTACGCAACGCTCCGGCAGCCCAGGCGCTGCAAGCCTCTCCAAACGCCTCAAAGAGTGGGCGAGAGACCTGATCATCAGCTGCGTTCCATTCCGGATGCCATTGCACAGATAGCGTAAAGCCCGGCGCATCCTTGATGTAGATCGCCTCTGGTGTGCCGTCAGGGGCATAACCATCAATCACGATCCGCGCGCCCGGCACTTTGATACCTTGCCCATGCAGCGTGTTGGTCATCACCTCCGGCGCCCCCATCAAACGATGGAACACGCCACCTTCCGAAAAGGTCACCTTGTGACGCAACGCAAACTTCTCTTCCAACGTACCATCGGGCGGCATCCGGTGATTGTCCCGGCCCGGCAAATCGCGGATTTCGGGGTGGAGCGAGCCCCCCATGGCCACATTCACCTCTTGAAAGCCACGGCAAATCCCAAAGATCGGCTGACCCCGCGCGACGCAAGCCCGGATCAGCGGCAAGGCCACACGGTCGCGTGCACGGTCAAATGCACCATGCGCCTCGGTTGGCTCTTCGCCATACTCCTCGGGATGCACATTCGGGCGGCCCCCGGTGAAAAGGAAACCATCACAAGTCGCCATCAGCGCGTCGAGACATACCATGTCTGGATCTGATGGCACGATCAGCGGCAGCGCATTGCTGACCTCCGCGACCGCCTGTGCATTCATCTCGCCCGCCGCATGGGCAGGGTACTGGTCATTGATCAGATAACTGTTGCCGATAATGCCGATCACTGGACGGCGCATGGATGTCCCTTTCACATTTGCACCTTGTTAACGTCTCGCGGGCGGCGATGAAAGCCGTGACGCGCGCAACGCTTTGTTGACACATGCACAGATGCTGCCCAATTCAACCTTATGGCCTATGATTTAAGCAGCGCTGAATTTCTTGCAAATCCTGCTCCAATGCTGGCGGCAATGCGGGCCGAGGGGCCACTTGTGCGGGTCAAAATGCCAATTATCGGCGATATCTGGATGACAACGACCGATATTACTGCACGCCAGTTGCTGAAATCACCGGCGCTTTTCGGTCGGGACTCACTGCACGGAACGGGCAAGACTCTGGCGCAACGATATTGGTATTTTCCGTCCTTTCTGAAAGTCCTGTTTCAAAACATGCTGGGGGCGGACGGGCCCGCCCATGCGCGGTTGCGCGGCCTTGTTGAGCCTGCCTTCAACAAGGCCTCCATTGACGACATGCGCCCGCGGCTGACTGCGATCGCGGATGAACTTTTGGACAAGGTTGATGCGGCACAAACCGTTGATGTCATTCAGGCCTATACCCGCCCGCTGCCGCTTAAGGCGATGTGCGACCTCTTGGGCATCCCGCCAGAGGATCGGGCCATGGTCGCCAACTGGATCAGCCCGCTTTCTGGACCTACGAATGCGTGGAGCATGCTTCGAGGCTTGCCGGGGTTACGCAAGACGGTGCGCTATTTCCGCGCTGACTTTGCGCGTGTGCGGCGCGAGCCACGGCCCGGCATGATCACCGATCTGGTAAAGGCAGAGGCGGCGGGTGACCGCCTGAGCGATGATGAATTGCTCGCAATGGTCGTGACGCTCTTTATCGCGGGGCATGAAACGACGGTGCATCTGATCACGATGGGCATCTACGGATTGTTGACGCTGGACGGCGGACGGGATGCGCTGCGTGACCGACCTGACGAAGTCCCGCTGCTGGTCGAGGAATTCATGCGGTTCTGGTCGCCAGTGATGATGACCAAGCCCCACTTCGTCCGGGAAGATACTGTTTTTGATGGGGTTTCTCTCAAGAAAGGTGACCAGATCGCGGCGCTGCTGATTGCAGCGAACCACGATCAGGCGCGGTTCGCGGAACCGGAAAGCTTCATCCCCAATCGCCGCCCGAACGCCCATCTGGGGTTTGGCCACGGTCCGCATGTCTGTCTCGGCATACAACTTGCCCGGGCCGAGGCGCAGGTGGCGATCACCCGGCTTTTCAACCGCTTTCCCGATCTGCGCCTTGCCGCTCCGAATGAGAAGCCCCGCTACCTGCAACGTGTTGGTATGCGGGGCCTGAAGGAATTGCGGTTGCGCCTCTCTTAGGCCTCGCCTGTCAGACCAGCAGCCTCAATGCCCGCCATGGCTGCGATGACATCGTTGTCGGATGTGTCCCCGGTTACGCCAACCGCTCCAATGACATTGCCGCGCTTGTCGCGCACCAGAACACCACCCGGTACCGGCACGACCTGCCCACCATAGACACCGTTCACAGCCGCCATGAAATAGGCCTGCTGTTCTGCGCGGGCCATCTGCGCCGTACCGGCCATGCCCAACATGACCGCACCATAGGCCTTACCATGAGCAATCCCGAACCGACCGGGTGAAGCGCCATCGGCGCGTTCAAAGGCCTTCACATGGCCGCCTGCATCGAGAATGACAACCGAGAGCGGTTTGAACCCCATCTCGTCACCCTTGGCCATGGCTTTGCGAATGATGCTCCGCGCCTTACTTGCTGATATTTCTGCCATTTTGATGTCCCCGTCTTAGTGATTGCGCTGCGCTTTCAGTTCCAGCCTGCGCTGATGCAGAATTGGCTCGGTATAGCCCGATGGCTGGATACGGCCCTTGAACACCAGGTCACAGGCGGCCTGAAACGCGATGCCGTCAAAATTGGGTGCCATCGGCAGGTAGGACGGATCGTCCGCATTCTGCCCGTCGACCACAACGGCCATCTTCCGCAACGCCTCCATCACGTCGGTCTCTGAGACCACGCCATGATGCAGCCAATTGGCCAGCGCCTGGCTGGAGATGCGGCAGGTCGCCCGGTCTTCCATCAGGCCCACATCATTGATGTCCGGCACTTTGGAACAGCCGACCCCCTGATCGATCCAGCGCACGACATAGCCAAGGATACCCTGGGCGTTGTTTTCGATCTCACGCGATTTCTGGGCCGCCGTCCAACGCTGGTATTGCGCCAGCGGGATATCGAGAATCGAAGACACATAGGCGCGCCGGCCGCCTTTGCGCAATTTCTCCTGCACCGCCATCACATCGATCTTGTGATAGTGCAGCGCGTGCAATGTCGCCGCTGTAGGGCTCGGCACCCATGCGCAGTTCGCACCCGACTGCGGATGCCCGATCTTTTGTTCCAGCATCGCCGCCATCATATCGGGCATGGCCCACATGCCCTTGCCGATCTGCGCCTTGCCGGAAAAGCCGCATTCCAGACCGATATCGACATTCTGGTCCTCATAAGCGCCAATCCATTGTTTGCGCTTGATAAAGTCCTTGCGGCTGAACGGCCCCGCCTCCATCGACGTGTGGATTTCATCACCCGTCCGGTCGAGGAAGCCGGTATTGATGAAGGCCACGCGATGCTTGGCCGCGCGGATGCATTCCTTGAGGTTCACGCTGGTGCGCCGCTCTTCATCCATGATGCCGATCTTGACCGTGTGACGCGGCAGGCCCAGCACATCTTCGACCTTTGCAAAGATGTCGTCGGTCAGCGCGACTTCTTCCGGCCCGTGCATCTTGGGCTTGACCACATAGACCGATCCATGGGCCGAATTGCCACCTTCATGTTTCAGGTCATGCATGGCGATCAGGACGGTGAACATCGCGTCCATCAGCCCTTCAAAGACCTCGTTGCCGTCGCCGTCGAGAATAGCGGGGTTGGTCATCAGGTGCCCCACATTGCGGACCCACAAGAGCGCACGCCCCTTTAGCGCGAATGGATTGCCATCGGGCGCCATGTAGCTCAGGTCATCCGCCAGGCGACGGGTCATCGTCTTGCCGCCTTTCTCAAACTCGGACGTCAGATCACCTTTCATCAGCCCCAGCCAGTTGCTGTAGGCGAGCACCTTGTCCTCTGCATCGACGCACGCCACACTGTCCTCACAATCCATGATCGCTGTGACAGCACTTTCCAGGCGCACATCGGCAAGCAATGCCTGGTCGCGACTGCCAATCGGATGCGCCCGATCAAAGATAAGTTCGACATGCAAGCCGTTGTTTTTCAAAAGAACTGCATCAGGCGCCTTGGGGTTGCCGCGATAGCCCACGAACTTCTCTGGTTGGCGCAGCGGCTGGTCATCAATCATGAGCGCGCCGTCATGCACGTAGTAGCGTGAGACATCGGCGTGGCTGGTACCCTCAATTGGGAACGCCTCATCAAGGAACACACGCGACCGGGCGACAACCCGCGCGCCATGGCCGCGATCATAGGCGCCTTTGGGTGGCTGCACGCCCATCGCATCGGTGCCGTAGAATGCATCGTAAAGGCTCCCCCAGCGGGCATTCGCCGCATTCAGCGCAAAACGGGCATTGGTGATGGGCACAACCAGCTGCGGGCCAGGGATCGTGGCAATCTCAGGATCGACATTTGTGGTTTCAATCTCAAAATCATCACCCTCCTCGACAAGATAGTCAATTTCGCGCAGGAAGGCCTCGTAGGCCGTGCGATCATGTGATTTGCCGCGATTTTTGACATGCCAGTCGTCAATCACCGCCTGCAGATCCTCGCGCCGCTGCAACATCGCCTGGTTGCGCGGTGTCATCTCGGCCACAAGCGCGGCAAAACCTTGCCAGAAGATATCAGCCTCTAAACCCGTCCCGGGTAACGCCTTGTTGTCAATGAAATCAGCGAGTTCGGCGGCAACTTGCAGCCCGTGTTTCGTGACGCGGTCAGTCATGAATTCCCCTTTGAATTGCGCGGCATACAGCGGCACACCGCGCCGTGATCGGTGCTAGAGCTAGTGCAGTTGTTTCCGATAGGCAACAAAGCGGGTACGGATTATTTCGACCGATCCTTTCGGCACCGTTCCGAGCAGTAGCGGACCTCGTCCCAAACCTTTTCCCATTTCTTGCGCCAAGCGAAAGGTCGCCCACATGTGGCGCAGGTTTTCTGGGGGAGATTGGCTTTCCGGCGCATCTTGGGCATATTGGGCCAACTAGGGTGACATAGGGGTTATTCAAAATGTTCGCGATCCTCTGCGCCAAAAGCATTGAACCACAGCCACTTGGCCGGTCCTTGCCCACAATGCTGTCAGATTGCAGCGCACTTGTGCCGTCGTGTGATGATTACAAATCTGTCGCCGAACCGTTACATTTCACTGCGCATTGATGGCCTCATGGAACACCGCATTGACCCGCTGATCGCTGAACGCGCCCCGTGGCTCTACAGTGATCGTCCCGGAACCCGCGTTGCAAGGCGCGCGCTGCACAAGGTGCTGGGATACGACACCACGGTCGCAATTGCGAAAACGCTGAAGGATGCGACTTCTCCGGATATAATGGGAACTATGGCGAAACGCTTGGCCAAAGTTGTCTCCGCCCGTGGTTTGGGCCATATCCCAGCGCATGGCCCCGCCTTGATCGTGGCTAATCATCCGACCGGGATTGCCGATGGGATTATCCTGCATCACCTGATCGCGCAAACACGGCCCGATGCCTATTTCTTTGCCAACCGCGATATCCTGCGGGTCTTTCCCCAAATGGAAAGCATGATCGCGCCCGTTGAATGGCGCAAAGAACTGCGCAGCCATGCCAAGACGCGCGAGACGATGGGTTATGTGCGCGAGGCGACCGATGCCGGGCGCCTTGGCGTGATCTTTCCATCAGGCCGGTTGGCGAAGCGGCGTGGCTTGCGCCTTTATGAACGCCCGTGGATGGCCTCTGCCGCGATGCTGGCGCGCAAATTCGATCTGCCGGTGATCCCGGTGAACATTCAGGCGCGCAACTCCGCCCTGTTTTATCTCTTTGACATCATCCACCCGACATTGCGGGACATCACCCTGTTTCACGAGACGCTGAACAAGGAAAAGCAGCCTTTCCGTGTGACGGTTGGCGAACCGATTTCGGCCGCGTCGATGCCCAAAAGCTCGGAAGAAGGGATCGCGATGTTGCGCAAGGCCACCTTGGCGCTTGGAGGCAAGGACGCGCCAACCGTCAATCTTGTGGCCACGTCCCGATCCTGGGTGAAGCGTCCGCAGGCGGACTAGTCCGGGCGGACGGGCGCGGCACGCTGAGCGGTGCGCAGTAGCTTTGTGCGCGTGTCCAAGCCGCCATTTCTCTGACTTTCGCGCTGTTCGTCATCGGCCCCCAGTCCGCCGCAACGCCGCGCCAGCGTCCATCGTGAACGGCAACGGCCTGATCCCGTTCGACTGTGACGGCCATGATGCGTGCCGCACAACTCAGATTGTCAGCCGCATTGGTCAGTTCAGCGCCACTTTGCGCCCGACATCCATAGCGGCGGGCGGTGTCGGGATAAATCTGCAATAGACCATACCACAAATCCCCACCACCCACGGCACGCGGATTGTAGGTGCTTTCGTGCTTTGAAAGCGCCGACATCATGCCCACCCAAAAGGCGCGCCGTTGGCCGGCCGGGGCCGACTCATAGGCGGGGCACCAGGTCTCGATATCGTGCGGAACGATTGTGGTCAGCACCTCGGCATGGGTTGCAATCGCAGACATCGCCGCACGTGTCCACAAATGCCCGCCTTCCTGAAAATCCCAGCGGGCGCGCGGCAGATATGAGGTGCGGGCAATCGGTCGCATGACTGGCGCGTCGGTCTCAACCGCGACCGGATAGCGGAGCATATGGGCAGGCCGCGCCTCTGGCCGCACGGCAAAGATCTCGGCCATTGCAGGGCCAAGGCCGATCAGCCAGACAAAGAGAACAAGCAGCAGTCGCATCTTTTGGACGGTGCCCGTACCGCACGGAATGCTCAAGCAGGTGACATACGGCCCGGCAAGTTTCAGCCAAAGCCCGAGTTCACTTGAAGCCTGCAGGCGCATCTTCTAAACCCGGCGCAACACTTGCCAAAGGATGTGCAGATGCTCGACCTGACCTATGACGCCCCCGCCCCCAAAGTGATTGCTGGCGCCCAGAATGATTGGGAGCTTGTCATCGGGCTTGAGGTACATGCGCAGGTCTCATCGAACGCCAAACTGTTCTCGGGCGCATCGACCGAATTTGGGGCAGAGCCAAACAGCAACGTGGCCTTTGTGGATGCGGGCATGCCGGGGATGCTGCCGGTGATTAACGAAGGTTGCGTGGCGCTGGCGGTGAAAACCGGGCTGGGCCTGAACGCGCAGATCAACCTGACCTCTGCCTTCGACCGCAAGAATTACTTTTACCCTGACCTGCCTCAGGGCTACCAGATTTCACAGCTCTATCATCCTATCGTTGGTGAGGGCGAAGTGCTGGTTGAGATGGGCAACGGCACCGCGCGCAAGGTGAGGATTGAGCGTATTCACCTTGAACAGGATGCGGGCAAATCCATCCACGACATGGACCCGCATATGTCCTTTGTCGATCTTAATCGGACTGGCGTTGCGTTGATGGAAATTGTCAGCCGCCCCGATATTCGCGGGCCTGAGGAAGCAGCGGCCTATGTCCAGAAACTGCGCCAGATCCTGCGGTATCTCGGCACCTGCGACGGCAACATGCAGAACGGGAACCTGCGCGCGGACGTGAACGTATCCGTCTGCAAACCCGGCGATTACGAGAAGTATCAGGAAACGCAGGATTTCAGCCATCTGGGCACACGCTGCGAGATCAAGAACATGAACTCCATGCGGTTCATCCAGATGGCGATTGACTACGAGGCACGCCGCCAGATCGCGCTCATCGAAGATGGGCAAGAGGTTGTGCAGGAAACCCGGCTTTATGATCCAGACAAGAACGAAACGCGGTCGATGCGGTCCAAGGAAGAGGCGCATGATTACCGCTACTTCCCCGACCCTGACCTCTTGCCGTTGGAGATTGAGCAGGCGTGGGTAGATGACATCAAAGCATCCCTGCCGGAACTGCCTGACCAGAAGAAGGCACGGTTTATCGGTGATTTCGCCCTGTCGGACTACGACGCCTCCGTTCTGACCGCAGAGGCCGAGAATGCTGCCTATTTCGAGAAAGTCGCCGAAGGGCGTGACGGAAAACTGGCCGCGAACTGGGTCATCAACGAGCTTTTTGGCCGCTTGAAAAAAGAAGACCACACAATCGACGAAAGCCCCGTCTCTGCTGAGCAATTGGGTGAGTTGATCGGGCTCATCAAAGCGGGCGACATCTCGGGCAAAATCGCCAAAGAGGTGTTTGAAATCTGCTACACCTCCGGCCGCAACCCGGCCGAGATTGTCGAAACCGAAGGCATGAAGCAGGTCACCGATACCGGCGCGATTGAGGCAACGGTGGACGAGATCATCGCTGCAAACCCTGCACAGGTCGAGAAGGCCAAAGAGAACCCCAAACTCGTGGGCTGGTTCGTCGGTCAGGTCATGAAAGCCACAGGCGGCAAGGCCAACCCGGCGGCGGTGAACCAGATCGTTTCGGCCAAACTAGGGCTCTAGGCCGCGGCCAGTCTTTGCCTTGTGATGCGCGTATCCTTGGATTCGCGCTGACAATTTGCTAGGGAAGCTTGGTGGAAAAGGGGTGACGTGATGTCATATGAATACAAAGTCGTGCCAGCACCGACGCGCGGTTTGAAAGCCAAAGGGGTCAAGACGGCAGAAGACCGCTTTGCCCATGCACTCGCGACCGAGATGAACACGCTCGCCGCTGATGGGTGGGAATATCTGCGGGCCGACACCTTACCCAGCGAACAGCGCGAAGGCTTGATGGGCAAGACGACCGTCTATCAGAACATGCTCGTCTTTCGCCGTGTCAAAGAAGTGACAGCGGCTCCGGCCCGGAAACCCATCCTGAAAGCGGAACCACCGGTCGCCAAGCCCAAATCCGGCGAGGAACGGCTGGCAGAAAAGCAGGCTGCGGCGACACCAACCCCATTGAAGGCGGCTAAGCCGCCCTCATCCGACGTCGCCGCCGAATAGCTACTTGATTTCAATCGCCAGGGCATGGATGCGCCCGATGATTGCGGGACCAAGCGCGTCGTGGATGGCGCGATGGCGTGCGATCCGCGTTAATTCGTCCAAACGTGAGGCCGCGATTCTGATGCGCCAATGGCTCTCGCCCGAGCCATCATCGCCCGCATGGCCACTATGCAATGCGCTTTCGTTGATGACTTCAAGCACCGTCGGATCGAGGGTTTGCAATGCGGTGCGAATTTCTGCCTCAAGTGGCATTATTTTGGTCTCCCCCTCTTCAATCTCTCGCCCGAGGGTTTAAAGTCTATCGGCCTGAACGGAAAGATGAGTCGCGTCATGAAAAAAGAGGATCCCTTTGGTTTCGACATGTCGGTGTCGAGTTCCAAGAAAAAGAACCCGCGGGGACGGCGCGGTATGTCAGGCGCGTCCGAGACGTCGACCCGGATTTGCGATCATGAGGGCTGCCAAAAACCGGGCCTCTACCGCGCGCCAAAATCGCCTGATACGCTGGATGACTATTACTGGTTCTGTCAGGAGCATGTGCGCGAATACAATCTGAAGTGGAATTTCTTCGACAGCACGTCCGAGGCCGAGCTGGCCGCGCAGATGGATCAGGATCGCGTTTGGGAACGCCCTACAAAGCCTTTTAAGCGCAGTGTGGAAGAACGCGCCTGGGCCCGTCTTGGCGTAGATGATCCGCATCAGGTTCTTGGCGCGAACGCGACACAAAATCCGGGTCGTGGCGCGGCATCAGGGCGCAAGCTTCCGCCAACTGAGCGGCGCGCGATTGAAATCCTGGAGGCCAAGGACAATTGGTCAAAGCCGGAAATCCGCAAGGCCTACAAGGCGCTCATCAAGGTCCTACACCCCGACATGAATGGCGGTGATCGCAGCCAGGAGGAGCAGCTTTCTGAAGTGGTCTGGGCCTGGGACCAGATCAAGGTCAGCCGGAACTTCCGGGAAAAAGACTAGCATCAAAGCCGCTTCGGGAAACGAAAATGGCGCAGCATCGCAGCTACGCCATTTTGTTGGACTGGGTTGTAAACCGCCGTGATGAATTAGCTGCGGCGGTACAGATTTTCCTGCGACAGACGGCTGAGTTGCGCAACTGCGCGCTGCTTGGCGCGTGGCGGTGCAAGCAACTCGCGCTCCCGCCGGGCTTCGAGCAGCAAGCCATGCACGGCCATTGACCCAACAAACCAGGCGATGGCCAACCATGGCCTCGCGAGGAACTCGGTCACCAAAAGGATCGGTCCGTAGACAACGCCCAGCAGTGGGTCGATCAGGATACCGGCGATCATTGCCGCCATGATTGCAATCGCCATGGCACCGATGACGGCCCGCGCCAGGCCAAGTATGCCTTCCAAGCCCATCCAACCGCGGGCCAGGGCTAGGCTGATCCCGCCGCTGAGCGCACCGGCAAAGATTATCCACTGGCTGAACCAGGCTTTGTCCGCCCAGATCAAGCCGTCACCACCCACGCCTGACATGATCAGGATTGTTATTCCAGCGGTCATCGCAATGACCGCAGCATACGCCAAGACAGTCGATTTCTCGCCCCGGCTCAAAGCTAGTTTTTCCAAAATATGCGCCGACATTGCGCCCCCCATACCAACAGTTAATAACGCTTCTGTCGCAGTATTTTCGCGACACTTCAGTGCGAAAACTCACAAGTCTTCGTTTAAATTCTGTCAAATTTGTGCCATAATTCGCCTAGTCTCACAACATAAAAACGGCAAGAAACCGCCTATGCTGATCTAAGACCCAGATTCTATTGACAATTTTTTCATACAACCAATGGGCGACTGTCGTGCGCATTGTTAATGAATTTTCAACAATAGGACAAAGCGTCGCTTAAGCGTGTTTTCCTGCCCCATTGCGACTCACCCATGCCGCTATCCTTTTTGATGTATCAACGCCAACGCGGGACCCCGGAAAGCCCCTTGGTTCAGAGCAAGAAGTGCATGCCTCAACATGAATGCGGGGCTGCCTCAGCCTTCCTCACCCAACACGTCGTCGCACATCCTGCAGTAAGGCAATGCTGGTAAAGCAAAGGACGAACGGGAAACCACACCCACTGGGGCTTAGCGCTCGAGCGCCCAAATCATCAGCAGGCATTCACAATTCCACCCCATGCGCTGCCCTTCCCCTTGCAGCGTCCAGCGTTATGATGCATGCCCACAGACGACATTATGATACGAGAGCAAAGGCAAGGATCATGGCCGACGGAACCACCGAGATGCAGGCGAAACCGACGGAAGAGCTTTCGGTCCGCGAAGTGTTCGGTATCGACAGCGACATGAAGATCAAAGGCTTTGCTGAACGCTCGGACCGTGTTCCTGAGATCGACAGCACCTACAAGTTCGACCCCGACACGACCTTGGCCATCCTTGCTGGCTTTGGATACAACCGTCGGGTGATGATCCAAGGCTATCACGGTACCGGCAAGTCGACACATATCGAGCAGGTTGCCGCCCGCCTGAACTGGCCCGCTGTGCGCGTGAACCTCGACAGCCATATCAGCCGGATCGACCTGATCGGCAAAGATGCGATCAAGCTGCGCGACGGCGTGCAGGTCACGGAATTTCACGAAGGCATCCTGCCCTGGGCCCTGCGCAATCCGGTGGCCATCGTCTTTGACGAATATGATGCGGGCCGTGCAGACGTGATGTTTGTTATCCAGCGTGTGCTTGAAGCAGACGGCAAACTGACTCTGATGGATCAGAACGAGATCATCACGCCGAACCCCTACTTCCGCCTGTTTGCAACGGCGAACACTGTCGGCCTTGGCGACACGACGGGCCTTTATCACGGCACACAACAGATCAACCAAGCCCAGATGGACCGGTGGTCACTGGTCGCCACGCTTAATTATCTCAGCCATGACGCCGAGGCCGCGATAATCCTGTCGAAGTCGCCACATTTCAATACAGAGCGCGGGCGCAAGACGATCAGCCAGATGGTGACCGTTGCCGACCTGACCCGGACGGCCTTTATGAATGGCGATCTAAGCACCGTGATGTCACCTCGGACCGTGCTGGCCTGGGCGGAAAACACGCGTATCTTCAATGATGTCGGCTACGCGTTCCGTCTGTCCTTCCTCAACAAATGTGACGAGCTTGAACGCCAGACGGTCGCGGAATTCTATCAGCGCTGCTTTGACGAAGAACTGCCCGAAAGCGCAGCGAGCCTGACTTTGGGGTGATCCGAAGCGTCACAAAGAAGGTTGACGCAACGTAAAAATGTTCCGGAATAGGCCCGATCCGGCCATAAAATGGACGGAATACATACGCATACAAATGGCGTTATGTATCGAGTATGTGTGTTATCAGTCTATTTATTGTCGGCGTGCATTACAGCACCGGCGCAGGCCCAAGGACATGATCCCGAAGCACAGCTTCGAACCTTTGCCGCCTGCGTCGGGCGCCTTACTGCGATCGTCGAATATGAATGGAATATGTCCGGGACCGTCTCTGCGGAAACGGCCAGAAGGCGGGATGCGGCAACCGACATCGTTGCGGCCATTGTCCCTGTCGAAAAGTCACGTGAAGTTCTGAGCTGGCGGAATGCAGCAAAACAGGCCCAGTCAAACCTGCTGAGCCGGGCAACATCCTCGGGCGATACGTCCGATGCCAGATGGGCCATGCAGCAGGCGAGACAGTTTGAGACAGCCTGCACTGCCCTGCTGACGCTCTAGGATTGAACACACTGTTTTCACTCTGCCTTATTGATTAGCGTTTTTTTAGGCTGCATGCTCTATTTATGAGCAGTATGAAAACTACCGGCTTCTTCCGTGCACTCTGCGCCGCACTCCTGATCGGTAACAGCGCCGATGCAACCGTTTCCGACAATGCACAATTGGTTGAATTTGCCACGTGCGCAGGTCGGTTGTCAGCACAGATGGAATACCAGTGGATGTTTGATGGCCCTCTGTCCGAACAGACAGAGATTGAGCGCGCCGCGATGATTGATCTGGTGAACGCCATTATGCAGCCGGATGAAGGCCGCGCGGTCCTGCATTGGCGGATCAGCGCCAAACAGGCGCAGTCGGCACTCCTCACCCGGGCCACGTTTAATGATGACACGGCAGACGCGGCCTGGGCTGCACGCATGGCAGCCCAGCTGGCCGGGGAATGCACGGCGCTGATCCTGCACTAGTGCGTCACGCGGTTGCCCGCTGATTTTTGACATTTGCCATAATCTCGTCTGTTTTGTTGGTAGGTTACCGTCAAAACCAAAAAGGAACGGAGCTGCCGATGAAAATGACAATTGGGACCGAGCTGCCTGCGGATTACGAAGTCACACATGAAGACCTCGCGGAATCGGTCGCAGCGCTGATTGGCCAGGCCTTGTTGCCCCTTTTTGCAGAGAACATGCCCGAAGAGGCCGCGAAGGCGAATGTCGAAGGTATTTTGACCGAGCTTGCCTATCTCTTTGACGAAGGCGAAATCACTTTGGGCGGAAAAACCTACCGGCCCCGCATCGCATTTGTCGATGAAGCTGGAAACACATTGCCCGGCGTCGCCGCACTGAACAACTTCCACGATTTGGTCGTCGATCCGTTTGATATCGCACCAGAGGCGAATATCACCTTTGAACAGCCTGAATTCGCGGAGGAGTAGCCGCGCGCCCTCTGGCCTTTAACGCCCCCCGGTTCTAATCTGTTTGGCAGCAAAGGACCGCAGGTGATGAACAAACCCTCTGACAATCCCGCCGACCCGTTCAAGAAAGCCTTGGCCGAAGCGACCAAGGTCATGGCGGATGACCCGGAACTGGCGGTGACCTACTCCGTCGATCCGGCTGGGCAGACCGCCGACACAATCCGCCTGCCCCAAGTCAGCCGCCGCATGACCCGTGATGAGGTGCTGCTGGCCCGCGGCACCGCAGATGCCTTTGCCTTGCGCCACAAGTTCCACGACCCCAAAGTCGCTGCCCGCTACATGCCACAAGGGCAGATGGCGCAAGACCTCTATGAGGCGATGGAAACCGCCCGGATTGAGGCCGTGGGTGCCGAATACATGCCAGGCACTGCAGGCAACATCGACGCCAAAATCGGCAACGAGGCGCAGCGCAAGGGCTATGATCAGATCACCCAAGCCGCTGACGCGCCCTTGTCCGTCGCTGCAGGCTATCTGATCCGGCACCTCGCCACCGGGCGCGACCTGCCGAAAGGGGCCGAAAACGTCATGGAGCTTTGGCGCGGCTTTATCGAGGATCATTGCGGCGGCACGCTCGAAAGCCTCAGCGATACGCTGAAAGATCAGCAGGCCTTTGCCAAACTCGCCCGGCAACTGATTAGCGATATGGGTTACGGTGACCAGCTCGGCGACGACCCCGACAGTCTTGACGATGATCAGGAAGAAGAGGCCGAAGACAGCCAGGACGACAATCAGGACGAACCTGACAGCACCGGCGAGGACGAAAGCGAGGGCGAAGAGGCGGACGCTGCCCCCGAGCAATCGCAGGAAGAGCAGCAGGATGCGAGCCAGGCCCAGGTCAGCATGGATGATCAGGCCGATGCGGAAATGGGTGAAGAGGCGGAAATGCCTGAAGGCGAGGCGCCATTAGAGCCACCTGCCCCGCAACCGATCTCTGACGCGGATCCAGATTACAGGGTGTTCACAACGGAATTTGACGAAGAGATCGCCGCCGAGGACCTTGCCGAAGCCGTCGAGTTGGAGCGGTTGCGCGCTTACCTGGACCAACAGCTGGAACCGCTGAAAGGGGCCGTATCGCGGCTGGCCAACAAATTGCAGCGGCGACTGCAGGCCCAGCAGAACCGGTCATGGGAATTTGACCGCGAAGAAGGCATTCTGGATGCCGGGCGGCTTGCGCGGATTGTCGCGTCACCAACCACACCGCTCTCTTTCAAGGTCGAGAAAGACACCGATTTTCGCGACACGGTCGTCACGCTCCTCCTGGACAATTCCGGTTCCATGCGTGGGCGTCCGATTTCGATTGCGGCAATCTGTGCCGATGTCATGGCGCGCACTCTGGAGCGCTGCGACGTGAAGGTCGAGATCCTGGGCTTTACCACCAAAGCCTGGAAAGGTGGCCAATCGCGTGAGCAATGGCTGGCGGAGGGGCGTGCGGCCACGCCCGGTCGCCTGAATGACCTGCGCCACATCATCTACAAATCCGCCGACGCCCCGTGGCGCCGCACGCGGCCCAATCTGGGCCTGATGATGAAAGAGGGGCTCTTGAAGGAAAACATCGACGGGGAAGCCCTGGAATGGGCGCATCGCCGCCTGACCGTCCGACATGAGCAGCGCAAGGTGCTGATGGTGATCTCCGACGGGGCGCCCGTGGACGATTCAACTTTGTCCGTCAACCCAGCGAATTACTTGGAAAAACACCTGCGCGATGTCATCGAAATGGTCGAGAAACGCAAAGCGGTTGAGCTGGTGGCCATCGGCATCGGCCACGACGTGACCCGCTATTACGAGCGGGCCGTGACGATCACCGATGTCGAACAACTGGCTGGTGCGATGACCGAACAACTCGCCAGCCTGTTCGATACCGACCCGCGCAAACGCGCCCGCGTTTTGGGCATGCGGAAGGCAAGCTAGTTGAGCGGCACACGGCCGGTGCCGTTGCAGACCTCGCACATGCGTTTTGCATCCGGCGCCTGCAACGTGCCCGCAGGTGTCGAACCACTGCCACTGCAGCTATGGCATATACCTTCGTCGAACTGCAGCTTTGTAAATGCTCTCGGTTTACGAAACACCAGGTAGGCCAGATAGATATTGAAACCTATCAGCCATAAACCGGCATTGGGAACAGTCTCCAAAAAGCTGGTTTGTGTGATCAGCAGGACGTTGAGCGCCACGGCCACGGCGAGCCGGATCAAAATGCCCCAAATGCGCCCCGGGATCAGCGCTGCAACCACTATGGCAGCGATGGCAGGCAAGAGATAGGGCGAGTCCGCCCCAAGCAGCCACCACAGGATGGCGCCGCCAATGATGGTGGACCAGATCGCATCTTTCAGTCGGTTGATCATCAATATTGTCGTTGCACCTATGGCGCGGCAGGCTAGTCTTTCCGAAGCAATCGTCAACTAAGGGCCAAGGCTCCTCTCATGTTCCAAACTTTCGAGGCCCAATCCTCTCCCGAGCAAGGCCCACCACGGCTTGCAGCGCTGCGGCTAATCATGGCGCAGCATGGCTTTGACGGCTTTCTCGTCCCGCGAGCGGATGCGCATCAGGGGGAGTATGTCGCCGAACGTGATGCACGCCTGGAATGGTTGACCGGGTTTTCCGGTTCCGCCGGGTTTTGCGCAGTTCTAACCGATATCGCGGGCATCTTTGTCGATGGGCGCTACCGCGTGCAGGTCCGTGCGGAGGTGGCCGAGGATTTCACGCCTGTCCCATGGCCCGAAGAAAAGCTCTCAGATTGGCTACCCGCGCAGCTTCCTCACGGTGGCAAGGTCGCCTATGACCCCTGGCTGCATACAGCCCATGAAATCAAAACGTTGCGCGGGGCTTTGGACAAGATCACGCTGCATTCCTCTGACAACCTTGTCGATGCGATCTGGGCCGACCAGCCCGCCCCGCCCGACGCGCCATTTCTGGCCCACCTGCTGGAACACGCGGGCGAAAGCCATGATGACAAACGCGCGCGGCTGGCGAAGGACTTAAAGGCAAAAGCCGCGATCCTCACCTTGCCAGACAGCATCGCCTGGCTTCTCAATATCCGCGGCGCCGATATCCCTCGCAATCCTGTCCCACATGCCTTCGCCATTCTGCATGATGATGGCCGGGTTGATCTGTTCGCCCGGGAGGGCAAGGCCCGTGATGTGATGGACCATCTGGGCGCGGATGTCGCTTTGCACGACGTTGGTGCTTTTTTGGACGCGGTCAAAGCACTTGGTGGCCCGGTGCAGATCGACCCCAAATCCTGCCCCGATATCATCGCGACCACATTGCGCGACGCTGAGGTTGAGGTGATCGAGGCGCGCGACCCCTGCATCCTGCCCAAGGCGCGCAAAAACGCAGTCGAGATTGCCGGCGCAAAAGCCGCACAGGAACGTGACGGTGTTGCCATGGTCCAGTTTCTGGCCTGGCTTGATGCGCAAGATCTTGATGCTGGCCTGACCGAGATCGACGTGGTCAAGACCCTCGAAGGTTTCCGCCTGAAGACAAATGCGCTGCGCGATATCAGCTTTGACACGATCAGCGGTGCCGGCCCCAATGGCGCCATTGTGCATTACCGGGTCAATGAAAACACCAATCGGCGCGTTGGCAAAGATGAGTTACTGCTGGTTGATAGCGGCGGTCAATATGTAGACGGCACAACTGACATCACACGAACCATTGCCATGGGCACGCCGACAGAAGAACAGCGCGCCTGTTACACCCGCGTGTTGCAAGGCATGATTGCCATCAGTCGCGCCCGCTTCCCAAAAGACGTCGGCGGCCAGCATCTTGACGCCCTTGCACGCGCGCCGCTCTGGATGGCCGGTATGGATTATGACCATGGCACAGGCCATGGCGTGGGCAGCTATCTTTGCGTTCATGAAGGGCCGCAAAGCCTTGCGCGACGGTCCGAAGTGGCACTTGAGCCGGGCATGATCCTGTCAAACGAGCCTGGCTATTACCGCGAAGGCGCCTTTGGCATCCGGATCGAAAACCTGATCGTCGTTGTCAAAGCGCCTGCACTCCCGGGCGGTGATGATCGCGAGATGCATGCATTCGAAACGCTGACTTACGTCCCCTTCGATCGGCGGCTGATTGACACGGAACTGCTCACGACAGCAGAGCGCGACTGGATCGACCAGTATCACGCCACAACGCAAGAACTGCTTGCACCGCGACTTGACCCTGAAACGCAGAATTGGCTGCGCGCAGCCTGCGCACCGCTTTGACATCAAAGCGTTACCCAGCATACCTAACCTATACCAGCTGCGCCGTCTGGCGCAGAAGATGAAGAAAGGAATACCCAAATGGCCGATCACATCAAAATCCGCCCCGCCACAGGAACGTGGGTCGTGCGCGCCGCCGGGGCCGTTTTGGGGGAAAGCACGCAAGCGCTTGAACTCGTCGAGGGTGATTACCCGCCTGTGATCTATTTCCCGCGCGCCGATATTGCGATGGCCTTTCTTGAGCCAAGCGACACGACAACGACATGCCCCTACAAGGGCGCGGCACGGTACTACACGATCCAGGCCAAAAGCGGCGCTATCCCCGATGCGGCCTGGTCGTACGAAGATCCAAAGGCGGACGTGTCCGAGATCAAGGACTACCTCGCTTTCTACACATCGAAAGTGGCCGTGGAAGAGGTTTAGGAATGCTCTTCCGCCGCTGTTTCTGACAAGGCGCGGTTCATCGCCTTGAGCGCATCCACTTGGAAGAGCGCGCCCCATAGCTCCGGGGGGGCGTCCTCACCGCCCAAGGTAACGACCGGGATAAAACGATATCCGCCCTGATCAAACATCGGCATAGCCTGTTCCAGTGTGGCGTTGCCGTCGATGTAAATCCCATCCCGAATTAAGTCCCAGCACTCATTTTCAGGCGCTGAACGTTCGGCACCCATGGGCCGCATGATGCTAGACACCTTGAACGTGGCCAATAGGTAGGCCTGCGGCCCCGCCGCCAGATGCACATTGCGCCGTTCCAGTTGGGTGAGGAAAAATGACCGGTCAACCAGCTTGGTCGACAGCGCCGTTGAAAGCGATACGGCGACCATCACGGCAAGACCGGTCTGCCAGTCACCGGTGAGTTCAAAGACAATCAGCGTCGTCGAAATCGGCGCCCCCAGGACTGCGGCGGCAACTGCGCCCATGCCGGCAAGTGCGTAAGTGGTGCCCTCGCCCGAAACATTCGGGAAAATGGCTGTGGCAATGATGCCAAAGGCAAGGCCGGTCAGCGCACCGATCATCAAGGACGGTGAAAAGACCCCACCGCCCATCCGGCCACCCATAGTGATGGCGACCGCGATGATTTTCATGATGACGAACACAATGGCTTCGTGCACGAGCAACTCACCCGTCAAAGCCGCAGACGTCGTCTCATATCCGACGCCGATAATGTGGGGCCACCAGATTGCGATGGCGCCCAACAGCGCCCCTGCAAAAGCGGGGCGCAGGAAGCGGGGCAGGCCCGTCATATCTTGCAGATAAGTCGCGAAATCGTCGGCCCAGAAGATCGCCTTCATCAAGGCAACCGCGACGATGCCACAGACCAGCCCGAGGATCAGAAACGCAGGGAGCTCGACATAGAATGCCAGGGCATTCTGTCCCGGCAAAACAAACTCGGTCACATCGCCAAAAACGAGCCGGTTGATCACGGTGCCAGCGGCAGAGGCGATGACGATGGGCGCGAAAGCATGCACGGCGAAGTGGCGCAAGACCACTTCAAGCGCGAAGAGCGCCCCGGCAATCGGCGCGTTAAAGCTGGCCGAGACCGCAGCAGCAACCGCACATCCCAAAAGGTCCCGGCCCGTAATGCCATTGGCCCCCATCCAGCGGCAAACCAATGTCGACAAGACAGCCGCCAAATGGACCACCGGGCCTTCACGGCCGCTGGACCCGCCCGTCGACAGTGTGATCATCGACGCTGCGGCAGAAGCGAGACCGCGGCGCACTTCGACCCGGCCCTCCGACAGGGCGGCACCTTCGATCACATCGGCGACGGATCGCACCCTCCCATCGTCAGTAAAGCGGTCGAGGATGATACCAACGATCAGCCCACCGCAAATCGGGATCACCAAAATCTGGTACCATGCCAGATCCGCCGCAAAGGTATGCAAAAGCCGGATATCATCTGTCCCATAGGCGGTGGATTGGATGAACTCGATCCCCAGCCGAAACAGGACAGCGGCACCACCTGCTGCGATCCCGATGGCAAGCGCGATGAACCAGAACTGGATCTGGCTTGGTCCGCGTGTTTTCAGAATATGGGCCGCGTCACGACAGGTTGAAGTTATCTCAGCCACACCATGCTGCACTAACACTTTGACGGGCTTGCCCATACAGATCGCTCTCTGGCTGTCGCGGGTGCACAGCCGAGCCGTTGCTGCTGCGCATTTCGGTGTTCTAGAGGATCACTTTTAGCGGGCCAAGGGCCGAGAGTCGCCGCGCAAGCCATTGTGACCCACATGCGCCAAAAAGAATCAAACCGCCGATGATGCGACTGGCAATTGGCAGATTGTATCGCCTTTGGAAATGATACTGTGACCTAGGGGCAACCCTTTCCAAAAAGCTGACAGTCACAAAACGTGTAACGGCGCGTCACAATGCCTCGCGAAACAATCGAAAATTGAATTGACTCTATTTTTAGCTGATTCTTCCCAGCCATAAGTGGGTTAGAATTGGCCGGATTTTGGTCATCAAACCCACAAATCCCCAATTTAACCCATTGTTTTATATACACTTTAGTTTTTACAAGCAGAAGAAGACGATCACTTGATGCCAGATCGCGGTGCTTAAAGGCGTTCAACCTGGAATAGTTATGTCAGCAATATTGACATACTTTGGGACAGGTTGATTGGCAACAGACCGCTCGGTTATTCCGTTCTTCAAGGCACGTAGCCTTGTGTTGGTAACGAGTATTTGGGTTCGGTTTACCATTTCGGAAAATAGAACTCAGCGTTAAAGAAACTGGACGTTTGCGGCCTTTTTCTGTGTGTGATTACAGGACGTTTCGGAGGTGAGTGGCCGATCGGACTGGATTAAAGAGTGGGTTGGGTAACCCGTTGTTAAGGGGGACAGTGTGTGGCTCTGCTTAAGCATTCACACACTGTCCCCATCTAAACGAAAAGCTCCAAGAAATCCAAAATCCGGCGTGATCAGAGATGTTGCCCATGGCGTGCAGACAGCTCAGCATCAATTACGCCGACCGCGCTTTTCAAAGCACTTGGTTCAAGCTTCGATCAGTGCCTTTGCCGCCGCCCGCGCCGCATCAGTCACAGTGTCGCCCGACAACATGCGCGCGATCTCATCAATCCGCGCTGCCCGATCCAGCGCAACAACTGTCGAAAGCGTCTCATCCTTCGCCTGCTGCTTTTCAACGCGCCAATGATGGCCACCCAAAGCCGCAACTTGCGGCGAATGTGTAACCACAAGCACCTGCCCGCCACGCGCCAATTCCGCGAGCCTGCGACCTACAGCGTCGGCGGTGGCTCCACCAACGCCCCGATCAATCTCATCAAAGATCATCGTAAGGCCCGGATTGGCCTGTGTCAGGCATACTTTCAGAGCCAGCAGGAACCGGCTGAGTTCCCCGCCAGACGCGATCTTGTTGAGCGGACCGGCGGGCGCACCGGGATTGGTCGCAACGGTGAATGCAACTGCGTCGATACCGTCAGGCCCCGGCGCGGCGTCACTCAAAGTCGTTGCAAAAACTGCGCGCTCCATCTTCAGCGGCGCCAGTTCCTCTGCCATCGCAAGGTCGAGCGCCTTGGCTGCTTTCACCCGCTTGGACGACAAGGTAGCTGCAGCTGCGTCATAGCGCTCCTGAGCGGCGGTCACAGCCTCTGACAGCGCCCTCAGATCGCCTTCACTCTCATCCAGCAGGGTAAGGCGGCGGCGCAATGTGTCAGCAAGCTCTGCCAGCGCGTCCGGCAAGACATTATGCTTTCGCGCCAACCCGCGTATCGCAAATAGCCGCTCTTCTACCTCTTCCAGTTCAAGCGGATTGAAGGTCAGTGCATCCAGACATTGGGCAACCCCGCGCTGTGCCTCATCAAGCGCCATTGTCGCGCGTTCAATGGCCGCCAGCGGCTCATCAAGCTGTCCTTCGGCCTGATCCACAACGCCTTGCAACCAGCGCGAGGCATCCGTCACAAGCCCCTCTGCCCCCTGCAATCCCAGCGCCTCAGCCGCCTTGCCGATATCGGCACGGATCCTCTCTGCGGCCTGCATCAGACGGCGCTGCGTATCCAGGGTGGCCTCTTCTCCGGCCTCTGGTGACAGCGCATCAAGTTCAGCCACCGCGTGGCGCAGATACTCTTCCTCGGTGCGTGCCTCCGCAATCTTCGCCTCGGCATCACTCAACGACCGACGCGCATCAGATAAGGCCCGCCACGCAGCACGTGTCGCAGCGATGTCCGCCTCCAGCGCAGCATATGTGTCCAATAATTGGCGATGGCCGCGGGGATTGAGAAGCCCGCGGTCATCATGCTGTCCATGAAGCTCAACCAGCGTATCAGACAATGCACGCAAGACCTCTCCGCTGACGCGCCGATCATTGACCCAGGCTGTCTTGCGCCCCTCGCGCGTATTGATACGGCGTAAGATTAGTTCATCCTCAACAGCGATGCCGGCCTCCTCCAGAACCTCGGCTGCAGGATGCCCCTCTGGCAGGTCAAACCACGCCGTCACCTCGCCCTGTGCTGCGCCCTGGCGCACAAGCTCGGCCCGGCCGCGCCAGCCAAGCACGAACCCCAGCGCATCAAGCAGGATCGATTTGCCCGCGCCCGTTTCACCCGTCAGCACATTCAGACCGGGCTGAAACGCCAGTTCCAGCCGGTCAATGATCAACATGTCCCGAATGTCTAATCCACGCAGCATGTCATGACTTGCACAGATATCGGCCCATTTGCATGTTCAGAGCCACTCACCACGCACAACCTGACGGTAAATTGACGCCAACCAATTGTCGCCGGTGGCGTTGGGGTTCAACCCTTCACCGGTCAGCAAGATAAAGCTGGCCTCGTACCACTCGCTCGAGCGGTAGTTGAATCCAAGGATCGCACCAGCGCTTTGTGCCTCGTCTACCAGACCAAGCGACAGATAGCATTCAACAAGGCGGTGCAATGCCTCGGCGGTATGGGTGGTGGTCTGGAAATCCTCAACCACAGTGCGGAACCGGTTCGCCGCAGCAGCATATTGGCCGCGCTTGAGATAGTAACGCCCGATCTCCATCTCTTTGGCCGCAAGATGGTCAAAGGCGAGATCGAATTTCAGCACCGACGTGCGGGCATATTCAGAGTCTGGATAGACCTCGATCACCTGCCGCAGCGATTGCAACGCCTGAAATGTCAGGCCCTGATCGCGCCCGACCTCATCGATCTGATCGTAATAAGAGAGTGCCAGAAGATAGGCGGCATAGGCCGCATCATCCTCGGCTGGGTAAAAGTCGAGATAGCGTTGTGCTGAGGCCCGGCTGTTGGGGTAATCCTCTGCCCGGTGATAGGCAAAGGCCTGCATGATCAGCGCACGTTCCGCAAATTCCGAATAAGGGTAGAGCCGCTCAATCTCGCCAAATGTGAAGGCCGCATCTGCAGGACTGCCTTGTTCAATCTGCCGCTCTCCGCGGGCGAAGATCTCACGCGCTGTCAGATCGTCCAGCGGCTGGCCGGACTGCTCCCCCGCGCAGGCGGCAAGCAGCATGAGCGCGAAGGCCAGGCCAAACCTGCGGCTTTTGGTGAAACTGCTGCCTGACACTTTGGTCGTCCTCATTGCGCATTGCGAAAAGCAAGGGTTATGGCCCCGATTGCAGCGGGTCTAGCATAGAAAAATGGGGGGCAAAATGCCTTTTGGGCGTCCCTTGATCAACTGTTTGGAACTGCGATCAGGCGACAGCGTCCAGATCGGCGACACTCACCCCCACGCCGGGCAGGCGTGCGGCGATCTTGGCGTCACAGGTGACCCAACGCCAGGCAGTCTGATCCGCAAAAAGCGCACGCAGCAGCTTGTTTGTGATCGCGTGACCGGCGCGGTTGCCCGTGTAGCGCCCCAGGATCGGTGCGCCAGCGGTGTAAAGATCACCCAATGCATCCAGCATCTTGTGGCGCACGGCCTCGTCCACATGGCGCAGCCCGCCAGGTGTCAGCACCTTGTCGCCATCAACGACCACAGCGTTTTCTACCGTACCACCTAAGGCAAGGCCGTTCGCATGCATATAGTCAACATCGGCGGAACGGCAGAAGGTGCGGCTATCGCAAAGCTCGCGCACAAAGGCACCATTGGCCATGTTCAGCCTCTTGTGCTGCTGCCCGATGGCGGCATCCGCGAAATCAATCGCAAAATCGATCTGCAAGGTTGTTGCGGGTGACAATTCCGCAAAGGCGGCGCCGTCCGATACAACCACATCCTTGAGCACCTCAATCGCGTGCAAAGGTGCGGCGAGCCTTGTCAGCCCAGCCTTCACAATGCCACGGACAAAAACCGCAGCGCTGCCGTCAAGAATAGGCACTTCAGGCCCATCAATATCGATGAGCGCGTTATGGACGCCACATCCGGCAAGTGCGGCCATCACATGTTCGATGGTCGAGACAGTCACGCCCTCAGCGTTTTCCAACCGTGTATTCAAAGGCGAGACAATCACGCTGTCCCAGCGTGCAGGCAGCTTTGGTTGACCAGGCAAGTCGGTCCGCCGGAACACGATGCCGCTGCGCGCAGGCGCAGGCTGCAACACAACACGCGCCGGAAGCCCGGAATGCAATCCCGTCCCTTCAAAAGCGACCTGTGTTTTGAGCGTTGTCTGCACGGTAGATGAATC
Organism: Cognatiyoonia sp. IB215182; assembly: GCF_033963905.1. Taxonomy (NCBI): domain Bacteria; kingdom Pseudomonadati; phylum Pseudomonadota; class Alphaproteobacteria; order Rhodobacterales; family Paracoccaceae; genus Cognatiyoonia; species Cognatiyoonia sp. IB215182. The sequence continues at coordinate 588,730 of NZ_JAXBMB010000001.1, read as the reverse complement.
TTTGCCTGAACTTTTCATCAGCTGAGGTATAGCGCCGCACCCTTTGTCTCAACTCACTCTTTACAACGGTCTGAAACATGGCCGGGCAATTATGAGGCGATTATGTGGCACTCGCAGCAAATGTATGAAAAACAAAAGAAAAGGCCACAGGATTGCGGCCTTTTCCGTGAGATTGACCTCACGTTCTATTTCAGCTTTGCAACCGGATCAATTCGCTTGACGACGCAGGAAGGCTGGAATCTCGATCTTTTCCTGATCTTCGCTTGGCCCGGTTTCTTGATGCAGGGCGGTCACTTGCGGCTGTGTGCGGGCAGGCTGTGGTTGTGCGCCGGCATCCGCCTGCGCCCCGGTCATCCGGTTGATCAGCGAGTTGATACCAAAGCGCGGCTTGTCCGCCTCCGCCGTAGGAGCGGCTTGCTGCGGCTGCGCTTCAACCTGACGCGGTGCCGCGCGGCTCACGGCCGCTTGCAGGCGCGCCAAGGCTTCAGGCGATGGTGTGCCGGGGGCTGCAGCGCGGGGCGCGACGAAGCTTTCAGGCTCTGCCATGACAGGCTCTGGCCGTGGCGTGTAGGCCGGCGGTGGCAAGTCATCCTGCGCTGCAGGCTGTGGTGCTACTTCAGGCTCCTGCCGCGGTTGGAAGGCCGCAGGCTGCTGCGGCTGGGCCGCAGGCACGTCCAACTCTTCGAACAATGTGCGCTCTTCTGCTGCCGGTGCTTGGGCCACAGCGGCAGGGGCCGCTTGCACAGGCTGCGGCGCAGGCGCCTCGACGGCTGCAGGCTGCGCCAAGGGAGCGGCCATGGACCGGCGTGGCAGAGGCGTTTCGGCGTTGCTTGCCACCGCGTCGATGCCAGTTGCCACGACAGATACGCGCATTTTCCCTTCCATCTCGGTATCGAGTGTCGAACCCACGATTATATTCGCGTCACCATCCACCTTTTCGCGGATCTTGTTCGCAGCCTCGTCCAACTCAAACAACGTCAGGTCATAGCCGCCAGTGATGTTGATCAGCACGCCTTTCGCGCCTTCCAGAGAAATCTCATCCAGAAGCGGGTTGGCAATCGCCTTTTCAGCGGCCTGGATGGCGCGGTTTTCGCCATCGGCCTCACCCGTGCCCATCATCGCCTTGCCCATTTCGTCCATCACGGCGCGGACATCGGCAAAATCGAGGTTGATCAGGCCAGGGCGCACCATCAGATCAGTCACGCCTTTGACGCCCTGATAGAGCACGTCATCGGCCATCGCGAAGGCCTCGGTAAAGGTCGTGTTTTCGTTGGCGAGGCGGAACAGGTTCTGGTTCGGAATGATGATCAGCGTGTCGACAACTTTCTGAAGCGCTTCAACACCTTCCTCGGCTTGCTTCATGCGTTTGGCCCCTTCGAACTGAAAGGGTTTGGTCACAACGCCAACCGTCAGCACACCCATTTCGCGGGCGGCCTGTGCGATGATCGGGGCGGCCCCTGTGCCGGTGCCACCGCCCATCCCGGCAGTGATAAAACACATATGCGCGCCAGCCAGATGATCGACAATCTGTTCGATGCTCTCTTCAGCGGCCGCCGCACCAACAGTTGGGCGTGCCCCGGCGCCCAAACCTTCGGTAACTTTCAGTCCCATCTGGATTTTCGATCCAGCATGCGATTGCTGCAGTGCCTGCGCGTCGGTGTTGGCCACGACGAATTCGGTCCCGTCAAGCTGCTGTTCGATCATGTTGTTGACCGCGTTGCCACCAGCACCGCCCACACCGAACACGGTGATACGGGGTTTCAATTCCTCATGCCCGGGAAGGGATAGATTCAAAGTCATAACATGATCCGCCTGTTTATTTTGCCCCGTGCCCACGGGTGCTTACTGCTTATTAAGACTCACACTACCGAAGTGATGCCGAAAGGTCACGACAAAAACACAAAAAAGCCACCAAATCTGGACGAAAACCCTGGGCGACCGCCTGTATTTCCACATCTCGGCAAGATGTTGCGCATTACCAGTTATCCTTGAACCATTTGACGGCGCGTTTGAGCGATCTGGCCGGGTAGCGATCTGCCGGAATTTCGAAATCCCACCATTCATCTTGTGGATTTGCCGCAAAAAGGGTCAGGCCAACGGCACTGGAAAAGGCCGGGCCAATCGCCGCCTGCGGCAGGCCCTGCACACGCAAGGGCCGTCCAAGGCGCACCTGCTGGCCAAGGATTTTGCTGGCGAGACCATCAAGTCCCGGTATCTGACTGCCTCCGCCGGTCAGCACGATCTGCTGGCTGGGCAGGTACTCAAAACCCGCCGCATCCAGCCGTGCACGCACTTCTTCAAGAATCTCTTCCACGCGGGGGCGCATGATGCCGATCAGCTCTGCCCGGCTGACTGTGCGCCGGTCGTGCTCCCAATCGCCGGTATCGCCGCCGATCTCGATCATCTCGCGATCATCCATGCCGGTGGCGACAACGCCGCCATAGAAGGTCTTGATCCGCTCCGCAGTCGGTGCCGGGATCTGTAAGCCCATCGAGATGTCAGAGGTCACATGTTCCCCGCCCATCCGCACGGAATCGGCAAAAATCATGTGTTTTTTCATAAAGATGGAGATGCCGGTTGACCCGCCACCCAGATCAATACACGCCGCACCCAGCTCCTGCTCATCCTCCACAAGGGACGACATCCCCGAGACGTAAGCCGAGGACGCAATGCCCGCGAGTTCGAGATCACAACGCTTGATGCAGTAAAAGATGTTCTGGATCGCCGATGCGTCGACGGTCAGCATGTGCATATCGGTCGTCAACCGGTTGCCGATCTGGCCGCGCGGATCGGCCAATCCGCTGCGATGATCGAGCGCAAAGTTGATCGGCTGCGCGTGAAGCACTTCGCGGTCCGCGCCGTAATCAGGCACATCGCAGGCGGCCATAACCTGGCTGATATCCTGCTCGGCGACCATTGCACCACCGATATCGATGGCACCGTCCAAACCGTAAGAGCGCGGGCGCGCACCCGACAAACAGGCGATCACGTGATCCACGCGCACATTCGCCATTTTCTGCGCGGCCTGCACAGCGGTACGAATGGCCCGCTCTGTCTCTTGCATGGCGTCGACTTCGCCAAAGCGCACCCCGCGTGAGCGGGTGGTCGCGGCTCCGATCACACGGAATTGCGACTGTCCTGCCATAGAGCCCACACCGTTGACGTTACGAAACTGCTCTGGCCCGTCAAAGCGCAACACGAGGCAGGCGATTTTTGATGTGCCCACGTCCAGAATGGCCACAACGCCGCGCTGCATCGCCGCTTTGCGCATCTGCCGCATGGCCCGTTGGCTGTCGTAAAGATCGCCCATCAGTTCTCTGCCCCGTTATTATTGATTGTTGTATTGACCCGCCGCAGCGCGAGTGCCGCCTCTTCATTCATCCGCAAGGTAGGTCGCTCCGCGTTGCGCATATCGACAACCGCGACATCCCGGCTGAGCATGTCTTGCGCTTCGTTGAGCGCGATGACCCGGTCGAGCGCGGCGACGGCCCCGTCACCGGGCAAGAGGATCCGCTGATCCCGGTCCAGCACGATATCCCAACGGCGCTCACCCATACGCACAAGGCCCCGCACCCGCTCGCGCAAGGGGCCGGAACCTGCATAAAGCGCGAGCGCCTCTGCGATCTTTTGCTCGGCCCCATCACCTGCAATCAGTGGCAAATCCAAGCGATCAGCACGGGCCGCGACCGTGCCAGACCGCACGCCATCGCCATCGATCAGGCGCAGGGTGGCCCCATCCCGCCAAAGCGCTGCGGGCAAGCGGGGGGTCAGGCGCACGTCCAGCGTACCCGCCTGCCCGACCCGCACGCTGGCCGATTTGATCGGATCAAGCGCCTCGATTGCGGCGCGCATCTCTTCAAGGTCGAGATCAAAGGATGACATCGGGTAGTTAGAGGGCAGCAGATCGCGCACTGCCGCAGTGATCTCACCATCCGCACCGGTGATATTCAGGCGCTGGACCATGAATTGCGGACGTTCCTGAAAGCTTTGCTTGGCCGAGGCGATCTGTGCCGCAAGCGCCGCCCGGTTCTCCGGTTTCGAATACCAGGACCCGATGATCGCCATAATGAGCAGGATCGGCACACCAATCCGCACCGTTGCGCGGAAGCCGGGCGTCAGCATCAGGCGCTGCCACTTGTAGTCGAGCTTCGACGGCGCCGGATCGCGTGGCGCATTATCGGCAAAGGCGCGGCGGATCAGCGATCGCATGACGCATCCTCCACCAGCCAGCGGCAAAGCTCAGGGAATGTGTAGCCCACATGCGCTGCCTGCTCAGGGGTCAGCGAGGTGGGCGTCATGCCCGGCTGCGTATTGGTCTCAAGCAGGATCAGGCCCGCGAGCCCACGTGCCTCATCCCAGCGGAAGTCGGTGCGGCTGACGCCTCGGCAACCCAAGGCCTGATGAGCACGCAGCGCGTAGTCCATGCAGGCATCGAAGATATCGGCGGGGATATTGGCGGGCACAACGTGATTCGATCCGCCGGGCTTGTACTTGGCGTCATAATCATACCAGCCATCGGTGATGATATCGGTAACGGTCAGCGCCCGGTCCCCCATCACGGTCACCGTCAATTCCCGCCCCGGCACGAAGGCTTCAACCATGACCTCATCCGGCATGTCGGGGGCGAGCTTCGGCGGGCCATTGGCCCCTTCAGGGACGATGTAAATCCCGACGCTAGAGCCTTCGTTATGCGGCTTGACCACATAAGGCGGCGCCATCACATGCTCGGCCTGCACCGTATCCTTGTCAGCGAGCAGGCTCTCCACAACCGGAAGCCCAGCGGCGCGATAAACGTTCTTTGTTCGCTCTTTATCAATAGCTGTCGCTGAGGCGAGGATACCGGAATGCGTATAGGGAATCTTGAGCCATTCGAGGATGCCCTGCACGGTCCCGTCCTCACCCCAGCGGCCATGCAAAGCGTTAAAGACGACATCAGGGGCAATATCGATCAGGCGCGCGGCCACATCGCGGCCCGCATCGACCTCGATCACCTCGCATCCCGCTTCCCGCAAAGCTGCCGCGCACTCTGCACCCGTCGACAATGAGACTTCGCGCTCAGCCGATGGGCCGCCCATCAGGACAACAACTTTCGGGTTTGCCCTGCTCGACATACCCTACCGCCTCTTTCGCGGGTCTTTTGCGACCCGTCATTTCGTTTGATCCTTGCCTCGGATCGTGGCCTTTGGCCTATTCTTTTTGCGGATTTGTGTCACCTCGGCGACCGACCCGCATGATTTCCCACTCTAGCTTAATCCCTTGGGAAGCGTAAACCTTTTTCCGCACCTCTTCACCCAAATCCTCTAGGTCGGCGGCGGTCGCTCCACCGGCATTGGTCAGGAAGTTCGAATGCTTGGTGTTCATGACCGCGCCGCCAAGCGCGGCCCCGCGCATGCCCGCATTGTCGATCACCTTCCAGGCCTTCAGATCGTGCACATCATCGGCGCGCCCGGTCGAGGAAAAGCCCGCCGGATTGCGAAAGGTCGAACCAGCGGTGCGGTCTTTGGTGGGTTGTGTTTCGTCGCGCTTGGCGAGTTGGTCCGTCATATGTTCCGCCAACGCTTCCGGGTTGCCCGCAGGCGGGGCAAACCGCGCTTGCGTGATCACGGCCCCATCAGGCAATGTGCTTTGACGGTAGGCCAATTGCAGCGCATCCGCGGCGATTTCAGTGATGGTGCCGTCGCGCAGCACGGCAGTCACAGATGTCAAAACATCCGCCACATAGGCGCCGTAACAGCCCGCATTCATCCTGACCGCACCGCCAATCGTGCCGGGGATGGTGCGCAGGAAGGTCAGGTCAAGGCCCGCTTCGGCCGCCTTACGCGCCACATGTGCATCCAGGGCGGCAGCACCAGCGATGACCTGATCGCCCTCAATCGTGATCGTGTTGAACCCGCGCCCGAGCCGGATGACGACGCCGTCGATCCCCCCGTCACGCACGATCAGGTTGCTGCCGACGCCCATGGTGAACACGGGGACGACCGGATCAAGGGCCGCCAGAAACGCGGCCAGATCATCCTGATCCGCGGGCTGAAACAACACCTCGGCGGGGCCGCCGACACGCATCCAGGTAAGGTCCGCCAAAGAGCGACGCGCGGTCAGTGTCCCGCGCACCGCAGGCAGATCATGCAAATCTTTCATTGTCCTTTTTGACCCACCCAATAATTCCACCGATCAATCCGCCAACACTGGCAGGGGCGCTGATGCAAAAGAGCCCGAGCAAATAAATCAAACCGTCCCATCCAGACGCAACTTCCATGCCAACGAACATCCAACCTGTAAACAAGGCCCAGATTGCACCAAGGACACCAAGCACCTTTCCGTTGCGGTCCTTCGCATAACGATAGGCAAGAAAGATGGAAAGCGCGAGGACCGACACTGGGATGCCAAAAATCAGAAATTCTTCGATAGCCATGATTCGTCTCCATTTATGAACAGTGTTCATTTCTTTATTGAATTCTTGAACGCCGTTCAATACTTAATTTGCCTATTTTACGGAACGATCATCCTGTCTGCGCAACAGCCAGCCAAGAAAGGCACCAGCCGTGCTGCCCAAAAGCGCCGGAATACAGGCCAGCATCGCGATCATCATCGCAAGTACGGGATCAATGCCAAAGGGTCGCCCACTCGCGTAGATGAACATGGCCAGCGTGGCGCCAATGATCGATACGATGGTCAGCGCCAGACCGCTCTGCCCGGATCGCATCAGATAGGTCAGCAGCGCAAAGGGCAAGCCAGCGAAAAGCAGCATACCCCCGAGAACCATTCCTTGCGTCATCCACTGATCCCCATCTGCCGTTTGACCCAACGCACAAGATAGCGCACCGGCCAGCGCAGAACCAAGCCCCCAACGACAAGGCCCAAAAGGCCCATCAGGATGCCACCTTCCCAGATCAGAAAAGCCAGAAGCGGCGCGCCCAGCGCCATCAGCACATAGGCCCGCCGCCAATGCTTGTCATTTGACGGGATCGCCGCCATCACGAATGCAACGACAACCCAAAGGCAAAGCAGAAAGAGCGACAGGCTCACTTTTCCAAACGCGCGGGCAATCCGTTCGCCCAGGCGCTGATTGTGCCCGCGCCGAGGCAAACGACGATATCACCCGCTTTGGCCTGTTCGCGTACGATCCGCTCCAGATCATCTTCGGATTCGACCGTTCGCGCATGGCGATGCCCATGCCGGATCAGACCGGCGACCAGATCCTTGTGGCTTGCCCCGTCAATCGGGTCTTCACCAGCGGCGAAAACTTCGGCAATGCCGACCACATCGGCATCGTTGAAGCAGGAGCAGAATTCGTCGAAATGATGCGACAGACGCGTGTAGCGGTGCGGCTGATGCACGGCGATCACGCGACCCTCGGAGGCTTGGCGCGCAGCTTTCAGCACGGCTGCAATCTCAACGGGGTGATGGCCGTAATCATCAATGATTGCCACACCATCAACCTCGCCCACCTTGGTAAAGCGGCGGTTCACGCCCTTAAAGTCCTTGAGCGCTGCGCGGATCTCATCCCGCTTCATGCCCAGATGGCGGGCGACGGCGACGGCAGACAACGCGTTCGAGACGTTATGATCCCCCGGCATCGGCAAGGCGCAACCTTCGATCAGCGCATCCTCCGCCTGAAGTGCTACGTCAAAATGGGCGACGCCAGCCTTGTATGTCAGGTTCACCGCCCGCACATCGGCCTGGGCGTTAAAGCCAAACGTTGTCACACGCCGGTCCGTGATCTTGCCCACGAGCGACTGCACGTCCGGGTCATCGGTACAGCAGACGGCAAGCCCATAGAACGGAATGTTGGAGACGAAGTCGTAAAAACCCTGATGCAAAGCCTCTTCGGTGCCCCAGTGCTCCATATGTTCGGGGTCTATATTGGTGACGATGGCGATGGTCGCGGGCAAGCGGTTAAAGGTGCCGTCGCTTTCATCGGCCTCCACCACCATCCATTCACCCTGCCCCATCCGCGCATTGGAGCCATAGGCATGGATGATCCCGCCATTAATCACCGTCGGGTCAATCCCGCCCTCATCCAGAAGGGCCGCCACCATGGTCGTTGTCGTCGTTTTGCCGTGCGTCCCCGCCACGGCTACGTTCGACTTGAGCCGCATGAGTTCCGCCAGCATCTCGGCCCGGCGCACCACAGGTAGACCCTTCGCGCGCGCCTGGTCCAGTTCGGGGTTGCCGGGTTTGATGGCGGAAGAGATCACGACAACCTCTGCCCCTTCCAGATTCTCGGCCCGCTGCCCTTCATAGATCACCGCACCCAGCGATTTCAGGCGCTCTGTGATCTTCGAGGCCTTCAGGTCAGAGCCCTGCACAGTGTAGCCGTGGTTCAGCAGCACCTCGGCAATGCCGGACATACCAATCCCGCCAATGCCCACAAAATGGATCGGTCCCACATCCAGGGGAAGTTTCGTTGCCGCATTCATTCTCGGATTCCCGTCCATCATTTCCCGCCTGCCTCTGCCAGATTTTCCACCATATGTACAAGACGCGCTGTCGCGTCAGGAACGCCACAGGCGGTGGCTGTCTGTGCCATTTTCCGCATACCCTCTCCATCCGAGAGCATTTCCGTGATCTTTTCGGTCAGGGGGGCCACCTCAAATTCCGCCTCGGTCATGATGACCGCCCCACCCGCCTCGACCAGTTGGCGGGCATTGGCGGTCTGCTCGTCCCGGATCGCAGTGGCCAGCGGCACCCAGATCGCAGGCCGCCCCACGATGCTGACATCGGCCACTGTCGAGGCACCGGACCGCGCGATCACCAGTTGCGCATCAGCCAGACGCCCCGGCACATCATCGAAAAAGCTTTCCACATCCGCGGTGATCAACTCGCTTTCGTAATAGTCGGTCACACGCTGCAAATCCTCTGGCCGCGCCTGTTGGCTCACACGGATGTTGCGGCGGATGTGTTCCGGCAAGGCGGCGATGGCGGGTGGTACGATATCCGACATGATCCGCGCGCCTTGGCTTCCGCCCATCACAAGGATCGACATCGGGTAATCGCCCGGCGGGATATAGGGTGCCGCCTCGCGCGCGAGGATCGCTGCGCGCACGGGGTTGCCGGTATGCTCACCCTCTACGCCGGCAGGCAGCTCGGTCGGCCACGTGCCGCAAGCGATGCGATGCACGCGGCGCGCGAACAATTGGTTCACCCGGCCCAGCACACCGTTTTGTTCATGGATCATGCGGGGAATGCGGAGGGCCCAAGCCGCAGACATGGCCGGAATTGTCGGATATCCGCCAAAGCCCACAACCACTTTGGGCCGGTCACGCAACATGCGCAGCTTGGCCATGCCGATCCCGCCCAAGATGCGAAAGGGCACCAGCAGTTTCTGCAACAGGCCACCCCGCGCGAAGGTCGCGCTGCCGACCACGCTGATCTCAACCGCGTCCGGAAAGCGCCTCGTGTAGCGCGCACCGCGCGCATCGGTGGATAGCCGCACACGCCACCCCTTTTCCAGCATTGCCTCGGCCAAAGCCTGGGCTGGAAACATGTGCCCCCCGGTCCCGCCTGCGGCGATGATCAAAAGCGGTGCTTTCATCGATTGGCCCTGCGCAACAGAATATCCTCCATCTCGCCTTGGGGACGGCTGCGGGTGAAGGCGAGCAACATACCCACGGCGATCCCACCCGCGATCAGCGAAGAGCCCCCGTATGAGACGAACGGCAACGTCATCCCCTTGGCTGGCAAAAGCCGCACGGCGACCCCCATATTGATCATCGCCTGTACGCCAAAGGCACAGACGAGTCCTGTGCCCGCCAGCCGGATGAAAACATCACGCTCTTTCATCAGCCGCAGCAAGGACCGGACCACGATGACGGCATAAAGCGCGATGATGACAAGCACGCAAATCAGCCCGTATTCCTCAGCCGCGACGGCGATGATGAAATCGGTATGCGCATCGGGCAGTGACCACTTAACCTGCCCCTCACCCACGCCCACGCCAAAGAACCCGCCTTCTCGGATGGCGTTGGTGGCATAGCCCAACTGCGTTGTCGGATCGATTTCGGGCGAAAGAAATCCGTCAATCCGACGCGCAAAATGCTCGGAATTGGCGTAAGCGAAACTGCCCGCGACTATCACCAATCCCGCGAGCACAATGAGGATCAGCATCGGCGCTCCGGCCACAAAATACATCACGCCCCAGGCAAAAAGGATCAGCGCCGCCTGCCCGAAATCCGGCTGCAGGGCGAGCATCAGGACGATCATCACCGTCAGGACAAAGGAATAGGTCTTCCCCGGCGGGCCGCCCAATTGCTGCGACGCGGCCAAAAGCCACGCCGCCATGACAATGAAGCCGGGTTTGAGGAATTCTGACGGCTGCACAGCGGCAAACCCCAAGGAATACCAACGGGTTGCGCCTTTGCCGAAATCGGTCCCAAAGACCGGCAGGAACGCCAACGCGGCGAAAGCGCAAAGGAATCCCAGCACCGCCAGACGACGCACCAGCGTGGGCGACATCATTGACACGACAAACATGATCGCCATAGCCATGCCGCCAAAGATCGCCTGACGCGTGACATAGTGAAACGGGTCCAAGCCGTTTTTTGCTGCCAGCGGCGGCGAAGAAGCCAAGCCCAACAGTAATCCGATCCCAAACAGGATCAGGATGCAGGACATCGTCCATTTATCGATTGTGCGCCACCATCGTGGCAAAACTGGATCACCGGAACCCACCGGGATCGCGCCATGGACCATTTCCGTCATGGATCTACCGCCTACTGCCTCTGTCGCCCGTTTGCCGGGTCTGCAAGCACCTTAGCCCGGCTTGCGCTCTGATTCTACCTCAATTTCAATGCGCCCCTGATCTTCTCATGTTCAAAAATACCTCCGCCGGAGGCATCAAATCTTTGGAGATTTGATCTCGGCCTCGAGCTGCGCCATATGCGGCGCGATGAAGATACAGACTTTGATCATAGGCGCTGGCGCTGCAGGCATGATGTGTGCCGCGCATGCGGGCGATTGCGTTTTGATTGTCGATCACGCGAAGGCACCCGGCGAGAAAATCCGCATCTCTGGCGGTGGGCGCTGCAACTTCACCAATCTCTACGCCAGTCCCGGCAATTTCCTCAGCCGTAACAAGCACTTCTGCAAATCCGCACTCAAACGCTACACGCAGTGGGTCTTTATTGATCTGGTGGACCAGCACCGCATTCCGTGGCACGAAAAGACGCTGGGCCAGCTTTTCTGTGACACGAGCGCGAAGGACATCATCGCAATGCTGCGCGCAGAGATGGACAAAGTGGGTGCGCAGCTTTGGCTGCAGACGGAAGTGGGCGAGATCAGCCATGACGGCAGCCAGTTCCGTATCACCCTGACCAAGGACGGGAAGACAAGAACGGTCACCGCGCGCAACCTTGTCGTGGCTTGTGGCGGCAAATCCATCCCCAAAATGGGGGCGACCGGGCTTGGCTACGACATCGCCAAGCAATTCGGCCTGCCTCTGGTCACTCCCCGCCCGGCACTTGTCCCCCTCACCTTTCCTGACGACCAATTCAAACACCTCGCGGGCGTTTCGGTGCCCACACGGGTCAGCGCGAATGGCACCAGCTTTGATGAGGCGCTGCTTTTCACCCATCGCGGCCTGTCCGGCCCGGCGATCCTGCAGGCCTCATCCTATTGGCGCGAGGGCGATGCAATCAGCGTCCATCTCGCACCTGAGATCGATCTGATGACCGCGCTGCAAAAGGACCGCCAGACAGATGGGCGCAAGGCCCTGACCACGCGGCTTAGCCAGTACCTGCCAGCACGTTTGGTAGATCATCTGACCGAGGAGCTGGCGCTTGCGGGCACCATCGGCGATCAAAGCGACGCCGCCTTGCACACGATATGCAATGCCTTGCAGAACTGGGAACTGCGCCCGGGCGGGTCTGAAGGCTATCGCACAGCTGAGGTGACGTTGGGTGGGGTGGACACAGACTCCTTGTCATCCCAAACCATGATGGCCAAAGACGTGCCCGGCCTTTATTTCATTGGGGAATGCGTGGACGTGACCGGCTGGCTCGGCGGTTACAATTTCCAATGGGCCTGGTCATCCGGCTGGGCGGCGGGACAGGCAATCAGGTTCAGGCAGGCTGCGTGATTTCACCCATCATTCTCCTGTCGCGACTGCCACCTGCGCGATGAAATCCTCGCCCCGCTTCTCAAAGTTATCGTATTGATCAAACGACGCCGCTGCCGGGGCCAGCAAAACCACCTCACCCGGCGCTGCCTCCGTAGCCGCTAGCGCGACGGCCGCCGCCATCGTACCGCAGACGGCGACATCCGCACCGCTCAATTGGCGCGCAAAATCAGCGGCTTCGCGTCCGATCACGTAAGCCTTGACGACGCCGTCCAGATTGTTCGGCAAGTCGCCCAAGCCACCCTCTTTCTGCAGCCCCCCGCAAATCCAGCGGACCTTGGGAAAGGCCGACAAAGCCTTGATCGCACTGTCGATATTGGTGGCCTTGCTGTCGTTGATGAAGGTCACGCCATCCCGCTCGGCCACGACCTGTGACCGGTGCGGCAGGCCAGGATAGCTGCGCATCGCCGCCTCAATCCCCTTCGGCCCCAACCCGACAGAGCGGCAGGCCGCATAGGCTGCACAGGCATTCTGATGATTATGCGCACCGGGTAAGCCCTTGATATCTCTCAAATCTATCGATCCGATCTGACGGCCCTTGCGGTATTCCGACAGGAACCCCTTGCGCGCAAAAACGTTCCAGCCCTGCCCGCCGAGCTTTTGTCCGGACGAGACGCGGATCACCCGATCATCACCCGGCCCGGCGATCAGCTGATTTGCGATGTAACGCCCCTCTGCCTCATCCACGCCGATCACGGCCCGGTCGGGGCCACCCTCGGCAAAGAGCCTGCGCTTGGCCGCGAAATACCCGCCGAGGCCTGCGTGACGGTCAAGGTGATCGGCAGAAAGATTAGTAAAAACAGCAACATCCGGGGTCAACGACCGTGCGAGGTCGGTCTGGTAGGAGGAGAGTTCAAGCACCACAACTTCCCCATCATGGGCGGGCTCAATGTCCAGCACACCGCGCCCGATGTTGCCTGCAAGCTGGGCCGGGCGGCCATTTTCGACGAGGATATGGTGGATAAGGGCGGCGGTGGTGGATTTACCGTTGGACCCGGTGACCGCGATCGCCCGCGGCGTGGTGTCGAAATCGTCCCAATCGGACGTGGCAAATGAGCGGAAGAAAAGGCCGATATCGTTATCGACCGGCACGCCCGCCTCCCATGCGGCGGCGATTGCGGCATGCGGTGCGGGGTAGAGATGCGGGATGCCGGGGCTGGTGATGAGGGCGCTAACCCCTTCGAAGGACTGCACTTTCGTGAGATCCCGCAGGAGGAAACCGTCAGCCTCTGCTTCCTCGCGCGCTGGACCGCTGTCGTCCCAGACGATCACCTCGGCACCGCCCGCCTCTAACGCCGCAGCCGCCGCCCGCCCCGTTCGTCCGAGACCGAGGACAGCCACCACCTGCCCCGCAAAACCCTGCACTGGAATCATCGCCCTGCCCTTTATCCCCGTGGCGCGCAGAGTGCCCATTGGGGATGCGAGGCGCAAGAGAGGTTAAGGGCTGGTTAAGCCACGCCGCGACATTGCCCGCGTCAGGCGGGGAATCACTTGATTAACAAGCGTTTCAGCGCTGATTTTCGCGTATGCTTTCCGTACAGAGCCTGTACAGAACCTGTACGTACAGATGTATGCAAGGCGCGGCGTTAAGGGTGCGTGCGGTGGGATTTGTTAAGGATGTGTCTGTCGCGCTTCACCAAGCCAACGGTTTGCGGTCGCGGAAGAAGCCGCCTGACGGGCCGTCGGCTGGCAAGGTGGCGAGCCAGATGGCGGTGTCTGCAGCCTCTTCCGGTGAGCGGGTCGCGCCCGCCCCGCCCATCCGGGTGCGGACCCAGCCGGGGCACATCGCATTTATCTTGATGAAATCTGGTGTGTCGCGGTTGGCGATCACTGTCAGGGCGTTCATCGCGGCCTTTCCGATGCCGTAGGCACCGCCGCCACCCAGCCCTTCGGAAAAACTGCCCCAACCGGACGAGACATTGACCACACGGCCATAGCCCGCCGCTTTCATCGCGGGCAAGGCGGCGCGGAGCAGTGAATAGGGGCCGTGCAGAGCCGTGTCCATCGTGGCCTCGAAATGGTCCATGTCATCGAAAAGCTTGTCGTTCCAGAGGACACCGGCATTGTTGACAAGCACCGTGACGCCATCAATGGCCCGGTCACAGGTTGCGGGGTCGGTCAGGTCAAGCTGAATGGCCGAGGCCCCGACATCGCGTGCCGCATCCTGCCCGGCAGCGAGATCGCGGGCACCGATGATCACCTCCAGCCCTTCGCGCACGAGGCCTGCGGCAATCGCCTTGCCGATGCCGCGATTACCGCCTGTGACCAGTGCTTTATGGGTCATCGCTCCCTCCGTCTTGCCTGTACTATCGCAGAGCCGGTTGTCGGCGACCAGATGTGATTATGCGCGGGCGTTATCCGTCCAATGCGGCGAGGACCCAATCCGCGCGGGCAGCGACGTCCGTTTTCGGCAGAATGCGCATGTCATAGCCTTTGGCGGGGTAACTTTTGCGCAGCGCCGCGTATTCGGCGATGGCTGCGTCCAGCCCGTGCCGTCTTTCCGCGTCCTGCACATAGATTTCCGGCCATGGCGGGGCGAGGAAGACGGGGCTGTCATAGCGGTGGGTCCGGATCAGGTTGCGGACTTGATCGGGCACCTTTTCGGTCTGGCCTTCGTACCATGTCACCGCGTCGATCAGGGAACGGTCATAGAAGCACAGCCCCTGTGCGGCCTGCCAATCAGCCTTGCCGCGTGTGATGACGAGATCAGCAAAGCGTTTGGGATCGCTCCATGGCAGGCCAGTGCCGCCTTTGGCAGTCTCGGCCTTGACGATAGCGCGTCCCGGCTCTTCGAAGACGCAGAAGCCGCGTTCTGCTAAAACGGCGAGCAAGGTCGATTTGCCGCCGCTCGAGCAGCCGGAGATGACGATGCGGCGTGTCCCGGTATTCATCGGCCGGGGGCGCGCGGGCTAGCGGTGGAAAGCCCGTTTCATATCCGTGACCGCGTCCATCTGCGCGTGGCTCAACTCGCCATCGACGAGGCTGGTCAGGATGTCCTGCAGCAGGTCCCATGACGCGTCGCCGTCGATCCGGTGCAAACGGCGGGCGAGCCTTGTGATGGCGGCACCGGGTGTCTGGCATTGGGCGACGAGCCAGCGGCCGAGCACCTCCATCTCTTGCGCTTCATCAGCACTGGCGCGCAGCTTCGTGCGCAAGAGCGTGTTCAGATGCGTGCGCTGGTCTGCTGTGGGCAGGCTGTCGAGCTCGATGAAGGCTTGTGCAAGGGCGCAGATGGCGATGCGGGCATCATCGATGCCTTCCACGGGATGTGCCTTGGTCTGGCGGCGAAAGGCCAGTTTGCGCGGCGCGTTGCGTGCGGTTGTGACGGCGTCCTGTGCGGCATAAATCGCCTGATCGGGGTTCTGCCGGGCCCACCACCAAAGCGCGCCGCCGATTGTTGTGAGGATGAGAATGATAATGGGCATAAGAATGACTTTCGCTGTTTGGCCCAGCATGCACACGGGACCGTGGCAGAATTAAGGGGCTATTTGCGGGATTGGCGATTTTGGGCGGAAAGGTGTGTCAGTTCGGCCCAGAATTGCCACTGGGTGCGGCCGCATTTGGCTGTGCCAAACGCTTTCCCGCACGCCGCAACACGGCTTTGCCGTTTCGTGGTTAGCGGACCTTCAGCGTGGCGAGGCCGATCATCGCGAGGATCAGGCTGATGATCCAGAAGCGGATGACGATTTGCGGCTCGGCCCAGCCTTTCTTCTCGTAATGGTGGTGGATCGGGGCCATCAGGAACACGCGCTTACCCGTGCGTTTGAAATAGGCGACCTGGATGATCACCGACAGGGCCTCGACCACGAAGAGGCCGCCGACGATGGCAAGGACGATCTCGTGTTTTGTCGCGACGGCGATGGCGCCCAGCGCGCCGCCCAAGGCAAGGGAGCCGGTGTCGCCCATGAAGACCGCGGCGGGGGGGGCGTTGTACCAGAGGAAACCGAGGCCCCCGCCGATCAGCCCGGCGCTGAAGATCAGTATTTCACCGGTGTCGGGGACGTAATGGACGTCCAGATATTGGGTGAAATCGACGCGGCCCACGGCATAGGCGATGATCCCGAATGTGCCTGCCGCGATCATCACGGGCATGATGGCGAGGCCATCGAGGCCGTCGGTCAGGTTGACGGCATTGGCCGCACCCACGATCACGATGATCGCGAAGGGGATGAAGAGGATGCCGAGGTTCAGGAGCACATCCTTGAAGACCGGGAGGGCCAGCTGGTTTGTCAGGTCATCGGGATGGTAGGCCGCGGCCCAGTAGCCTGCGATACCGGCAATCAGAATACCCAGCAAAATCCGTATCTTGCCCGACACCCCCGCTGTGTTCTGCTTGGAGACTTTCGCATAGTCATCTGCAAAGCCGATGGCCGCGAAAGAGAGCGTCACGAACAGGACCATCCACACGAAGGGATTGTCGAGCCGCGCCCAGAGGAGCGTGGATGTGGTCAGTGCGCCCACGATTAGGAGCCCGCCCATGGTAGGTGTGCCCGCCTTCTCAAAATGCCCCTCTGGCCCGTCGCTGCGGATCGGTTGGCCCTTGCCCTGTTTGCGGCGCAGCACGTTGATCAGCGGTGGCCCGAAGATGAACCCGAAGAAAAGCGCCGTCATGAACGCGCCGCCTGCGCGGAACGTGATGTAGCGAAAGAGGTTGAAAAAGTCGCCGCCGTCCGAAAGTGCCGTAAGCCAGTAGAGCATGTTGTACCTTTATTCTTCTTGGGGGCGCCGATGCCCCAGTTTGCGGATGGCGTCAACGATCAGACTGACTTTGCTGCCCTTGGAACCTTTGACGAGCACCACGTCACCCGCATCCACGAGCCGCGGTGCCTGGCCCACAAGCTCTGGCGCGGTTTCGGCCCAGCGGCCACGCTGCCCTTCGGGCAGGTCCTCCCAGAGATGCCGCATGAGGGGGCCGACGCAATGGACCAGATCGGCCTGTTGCAGATGTGTGTTGGCGGCCATATCGCGGTGCATCTGCACCTCGTTCGTGCCAAGCTCCAGCATATCGCCAAGGATGGCGACTTTGCGCCCTTTGATGATGCGCCCCACATTGTTGGCCGGTGTCGCTGCGGCGAGCACTTCAAGCGAGGCGGCGAGTGATGTGGGGTTCGCATTGAATGCGTCATCGAGCAGTTCAAGGCTTTCTTCGCTGGCATCGTCGGTCACGATGATCTCGCGCGTGCCGCGGCCTGCGGGTGGTATCCAGCCTGCGATATCGAGCGAGGCGGCAACCGGGTCCGCGCCCAAGGCATCGGTGACCGCCAGCACGCCGACGGCGTTCATCGCAAAATGACGGCCGGGGACAGAGAGCTTAAAGAGGTAATGCTGGTCGCCGTGGCTGGCGTTGATGATGGTGACATCTCCGCTGAGCCGGACGTCTTTGACGGTCCAGTCGCGCCCATTCTTGCCAAAAAGCGTGGTTTTCACGCCCATTTCCGCCGCGTGGTCCTGCAGGATCTGGGTCGTTTCGATATCGGCGTTCAGGACGGCCATGCCGCGCGGTTGCAGCCCGTCCATGATGCAGGCCTTTTCGACCGCGATGGCCGCGAGGCTTTCGAAAGAGGCGAGATGTGCCGCCGCGACGGTGGTGACCATGGCCACATGCGGTTGCGCCATTTGCGACAGCGGTGTGATCTCGCCGGGATTGCTCATCCCGATTTCGATCACGGCATAGTCGGCGTCCGCCGGCATGCGGGCCAGCGTGAGCGGGACGCCCCAGTGGTTGTTGTAGGACGCTTCAGCCGCGTGGCATTTGCCCTGTTTCGACAGCACCGTGCGCAGCATTTCCTTGACGGATGTCTTGCCGACCGAGCCGGTGATCGCGGCGATCCGCGCTGTTGTGCGGGCACGCGCGGCGCGGCCCAGATCACCAAGCGCTGACAGCACGTCGGGCACAATGAGAAGCGGGGCGTTTTCGGGCACGCCGAGCGGGCGGTGGCTGACCAAAGCGGCGGCGGCGCCTTTTTCCAGCGCTTGTGCAACGAAATCATGTCCGTCGCGCACATCCTTCAAAGCCACAAAGAGATCGCCCGGTTGCAAGGTGCGCGTATCGATGGACACGCCCTTGGCATTCCACACCGTCGTGCTGTCGCCGCCTGTGGCGGCTGCGGCATCGGCAGAGGTCCAGAGGCTCATATCCGTCCCTCAAGCGCCGCGACGGCCACGCTGGCCTGTTCGACATCGTCAAAGGGGTGGATTGTATCGCCCACCTCTTGCCCCGTCTCGTGGCCCTTGCCAGCGATCAGCAGCGCGTCACCGGGGGCAAGCTGGTCGATGCCGCGCAAGATCGCCTCGGCCCGGTCGCCGACTTCGGTAATGCTGTCGCTGCCGCCTGCATTCACGGCACCGGCCATGACGGCGGCGCGGATCGTGGCGGGGTCCTCCGAGCGGGGGTTGTCATCGGTGATGATCACGATATCGGCGTTCTCCGCCGCTGCCGCCCCCATCAGAGGGCGCTTGCCGGTATCCCTGTCGCCGCCCGCACCGACGATGACGATGATCCGGCCCATCACATGGGGCCGCAGCGCCTTGAGCGCTGTCGCCACGGAATCGGGTGTGTGCGAGTAGTCGACAAAGACCGCTGCGCCATTGGCGCGGGTCGCGGCGAGTTCCATGCGCCCCCGGACCGTGCTGAGCTTGGGCAACGCAGCAAAGACCGCTGCCGCGTCGGCTCCGGCACCAATCACGAGCCCAGCAGCAAGCAGCGCGTTTTCCGCCTGGAACCCGCCGATCAGGTCAAGCCGCGCGTGATGCCGTTGCCCCTGCCAGGTAAACAGGATGTCCTGCCCTGTCGCATCAAAGCGCTGACTGGTCAGTTGCAGCCGCGCTTGCGTGTAATGGCCGACGCTGATCACCTCTTGCCCGCGCGCGCTGCAGATATCGGCAACCTCCGGCCCTTTGGGATCATCAAGGTTGATGACGGCGACCGCATCATCGGGCAGGACCCGTTTGAACAGGCCCATTTTGGCGTCGAAATAGGCCTCGAACGTCTTGTGGTAGTCGAGGTGGTCCTGCGTGAAGTTGGTAAAGCCTGCGGCGGCCAGCAGCACGCCATCAAGGCGGCGTTGATCAAGACCGTGGCTTGACGCCTCCATCGCCACATGTGTGACGTTGTTCTGCTGTGCCTCTGCCAGCACGCGGTGAAGCGTGATGGGTTCCGGCGTGGTGTGTTTCAGCGGGTGGGTCCAGGCGCCTTCGACGCCAGTTGTGCCGAGGTTCACGCCTGCGACACCCATCGCCTCCCAAATCTGGCGGCAGAAGGTGGAGACGGAGGTTTTGCCGTTGGTTCCGGTGACGGCCACGACCGTACCGGGATGTGGGCCGAACCAGAGTGAGGCGGTTTGGGCCAGGGTCTGGCGCGGATCTTCGGCGATGATGAGGGCGGCATCTGACGCCGCCAGTTCTTCTGCCGCGATCTCTGCCCCTTTCGTATCGGTCAGGATTGCCGATGCCTGCATACGCAGGGCATATTGGATGAATTCGCCGCCATGGACGCGCGCGCCGGGCAAGGCGGCGAACAGGAAGCCGGGCTTCACCTCGCGGCTGTCGACGGCGAGGCCGGTGATCCGGGCCTCTGCCCCGCCCTGTGCTCGCAATCCAAGCTCTGCCAGCGACTTCATCAGCGCCCCCGCCTAATTTGAAGTGAGTGTTACACCGATGGATTGGGAGGAGTCCACTTGTGGCCGCAAGCCCAGCAGCGGAGCAACGCGACGGATCATTTCGGCGGCAATGGGAACGGCTGTCCAACCGGCGGTGCGGCGTGGTTCGTCACCGGAATTCTCGGACGGTTCGTCCAGGGTGACGATGAGCACATATTGGGGATCATCCGCGGGAAAAGCCGCGGCGAAGGTCGCGATGACCTTGTCATCGTAGTACCCGCGCCCGGATGTGAGCGGCTTGTCTGCGGTGCCGGTTTTGCCGCCGACATTGTAGCCGGGCACCTCGCCAAAAGAGGCCGAGCCACGCAGCACGACCTGACGTAGCATCTCCATCGACCGGCGGCTGACGGCCTCACTAACGACGCGGGGGCCTTCGACCTCATTCGCCATGCGCAAGAGCGTGGGCTCCACGCGGGTGCCACCGTTCAGAAGGGAGGCGTAGCCCGCGGCCAAATGCAGAGGTGACGAGGAGAGACCATGCCCGTAAGAGATTGTCATCGTTGAGATTTCCGACCAATTGCGCGGCAGTAGCGGCTTGCCGGTTGGTCCTTCTGTCAGTTCGATCGGTGTCGGCTCAAGCAAACCAAGCGATCCCAAGAAGTCACGCTGCCGGTCCGCGCCGATCATCATCGCAATGCGCGCCGTGCCGATATTGGAGGACTCGACGATCACGTCTGTCGCGCTGAGTTCCTCGCCATTATAGCGGAAATCGCGAATGCGGAAGCGGCCCCAGGTGAGTGGCCCGCTGATGTCGATGATCGTGTTTGGGTTGATCAAACCCAGCTCCATCGCCTGCGCGGCGGCGAAGATTTTGAAAGCTGACCCCAGTTCATAGACGCCCTGCACCGCGCGGTTGAAAAGCGGGCTGTCGGATTGATCGCCATTCGTCAGGACGCGGGGGCGATTGTTTGGGTCGAAATCGGGGAGCGAGACCATTGAGATGACCTCGCCCGTATGGATATCCATGAGGACAGAGGCCGCACCTTTGGCGTTCATGATCGACATGCCGCCGGCGAGAACCTGCTCTGCTGCCGCCTGCACGGTCAGGTCGAGCGAAAGTTCCAGAGGCGCACCTTCATTCGCGGGGTCGCGGAGGTATGCGTCAAACTGGCGTTCGACACCGGCGACGCCGATCACTTCGGCGCTCGCGACACCTTCGCGTCCATAGCTTGCGCCGCCCAGGACATGCGCTGCGATGGGACCGTTGGGGTAAAGCCGCATCTCACGGGGGCCGAAAAGCAGGCCGGGTGAGCCGATATCGTGGACCGCTTGCATCTGCTCAGGGCTGATCTGGCGGCGGATCCAGAGGAAACGGCGGTCGCCGGTGAAATCCTTCAGGAGCTCCTCTGCATCGAGTTCAGGAAAGATCTTGGCCAGCTCCGTCGCCGCATGTTCGGGATTGATCATGTCGCGTGGATGGGCGTAGAGCGAGTGGGTAGCGAGGTTTGTCGCTAGGATGCGTCCGTTTCTGTCAACGATATCAGAACGTTGGCCGATGATCGGGTTACCCACCGCAGAGGCGCGGGGTTCTTCGGGCACCGAAGATGCGAGCGCGCCCATGCGCATGCCGATCACACCAAAGGCGCAAAAGAAGGCAAGTCCCAGCACGAGCAAGCGCCCTTCGGCGCGCTGGCGCTGTTTGTCGGCCATTTCCTCATGGCGTTTCCGACGGTTCTCGGCCTCAATCGCGGCGGGGTCCTCACCTTGCGCACGCGCGCTGAGAATGCGGGCCAGCGGGCGCAAAGGGGTGCGGATCATAGATCGTTCTCCAGCGCGGCCAGCTCATCCGCCGACAGTTCAATCGGGTTGATGATGGGGGCGATGGGCGGGATCGGATAGATGATCTGATCCACCGCGCCAAAGGCATCGGGCATCAGTGGCAGCAAGCCCAACCGGTCGAAATTCAGATCAGCGAGGTCGGCCAACCGGTCGGGGCGGTTGAGATAGGCCCATTCGGCGCGCAGCATGCCGAGGCGTTCATGCGCCGCCCCGATTTCCGCATGCAGCTGACGGACCTCTCTGATCGCGCCTTGGGTTTTGTAGTTTTCCTGATAGGCCCAAAAGGCCAGCGCCATGACGGCGAAGGCGGCGATGACATAAAACAAACCACGCATTTACTTGCCCCCCTTTCTTTTTCTCATCGGCATGCCCAATGCAGCGGGATCAATCGCCTCGGCGGGCGCATCTGTACGGATCGCGACACGCAACTTGGCGGAGCGTGCGCGTGGATTTTCGGCGATTTCCTGATCGTCTGGTCCAATCGCCTTGCGGGTCTCAATGCGCCAGGCAGGTGTGACCTGTGCGGTCTCGGGCGCGTAGCGATTGGCATTGGCCACATTGCCAGACCGTGCCTGCAGGAAGCGTTTGACCATGCGATCCTCGACCGAGTGGAACGTGACCACGGCAAGCTTGCCGCCCGGTTTCAGCGCACGCTCAGCGGCCATCAGCCCTGCGGCGAGTTCACCATATTCGTCATTCACCGCGATCCGCAGCGCCTGAAACGTGCGCGTTGCGGGATGCGATTGCCCCGGCTTGGCGCGCGGCAAGCAACTTTCGACGACCTTGGTGAGTTGCAAGGTCGTCGAAAGCGGGCGAGCGGCCACAATGGCTTTGGCGATACGGCGTGAGGCGCGCTCTTCGCCGTAAAGGTAAATAATATCAGCGAGTTCTGCTTCATCGGCTTCATTGCAAAGATCAGCGGCAGACGGTCCGTCTTGGCTCATCCGCATATCCAGCGGCCCGTCGCGCATGAAGGAAAAGCCGCGCTCGGCAATATCAAGCTGCATGGAGCTGACGCCGAGGTCAAGCACGACGCCATCGAGGTCCTGGCCGTATTCATCAAGTTTCGAGAACACGCCCGCGACCGTTTCGACCCGGTCGCCATACTCACCGATCCACTCCGCGGCCATCTCGAACGCCAGCGGATCACGGTCAACGCCAATGACCTTGTTGGCCCCTGCCGCCAGCAAAGCGCGCGTATAGCCGCCATTGCCAAAGGTCCCATCCAGCCAGACCCCTGAAACGGGCGAAACCGCTGCGATGAGCGGTCGGATCAGAACGGGGATATGGGGTGAGGTGGTCGCGGCAGCAGACATGGCACCCTACTCATCCAAGAGGATGAGCGGATCAAAGCCATCCTCCTGTTCGTCGAGCCAACCGCTGAGGTCCTCCGACACCTCTGCCGCAAAGGTCTCCGCCTTCCAGATTTCAAAGTGATCGCCAAGGCCGCTGAATGTCAGTTCCCCATCTGTCAGCCCCAGTTTCTGGCGCTGCTTGATGGGCATGACGGTGCGCCCGTCTTTATCAACGTCGAGACGGATCGATTGGCCAATGATCAAACGGGACAGTTTTTTCTTATTGGCCGAACCGCGCGGCAGCGCGTTGATCTGGGCGACAACTTTCTGAAACTCATCAACCGTGTAGCCGTGCAACTGGTTTTTCAGGTGATCGCCGTAAAGCAGGTACATGCGGGGGGAGAGGCCGGGCGTCCAATCAGGGTCACCGGCTTCGAGCACACGACGAAAATCGGCCGGGATCGACATGCGCCCCTTCCCATCCACCTTTTGGGTGTGTTCGCCTGTAAAACTCAGAACCACTGTCCCTTCGGTCCCTTACCCCCCGAACGCCTTTCGAAGTGAAAACGGCGGATTGATCTGCTGCCACTGATCAATCCGCCGCCCTCGTCCCATTTGCTGGGAAGTCCGACTGCGCGTGCCACCTGGGGGGATGTCTGCTCGCTCACGCGCCGGATCTTTGTTGGGTAAGGGCGTAGCCTGTATGAAACCTGGCTTTGCCGGTGGGGTTCTTGGCGCCCCGTTTGAAGTCTTGGTCGTCCTTACCGTGGACCCTTTGTGGCATCCCTACGATCACCAATCAACAACTTTTTGGGAATTCATGGTACTAGATGGTGTTTTTGGAGCGCTCCGGAATCACCATGTGGGATCACTGTTGTCGTTTTGTGCGTATTTGTTGGGCTTTTCGGAAATAGAGTCACAACATGTAGTCAAAACCTTTCAGTTCACAAAATTCCCAGCCTAGTTATCTTTTTTTGGAGATTGCTCCCATAACTCACGAAAACTCGTGCGTTTTGGAAGGTCGAGCGACCGGGTTTTCGCAAATCTGTCTGGGCTACGATTCGAAAATCACACTGATTCCATGATTTCCCGGAACTGGATTTTCTTGCATCCACACCTTTCGCCACCGACAATCCGGTCAACATGCGTAAGTGGTGATGTGTTGTGTGCAATCTTTATTCGATGACCAGGGCGCAGGCGACCATCCGTGCGCTTTTTGACGATATCGTAGACAATGCCGGTAACCTCGGCCCTGCCCCCGAGATTTATCCCGATTACCCCGCACCTGTCATCGCCAATACGCCAGAGGGGCTTGTTCTGACGAAGATGCGCTGGGGGATGCCGTCGCCTGCCGTGGCGCTCAAGGGCAAGCGGGCTGACAAGGGTGTCACCAATATCCGCAACACGTCCTCACCGCATTGGCGTCGCTGGCTAGGTCCCACGCATCGCTGCGTCGTCCCATTTACCGCATTCTCTGAATACCAATCCGGCGTCGGGCCAAAGTGGTTTGCGCCCAAAGAGGACAAGCCGCTGGCGTTCTTCGCTGGCATCTGGACGGAATGGACTTCGGTGCGCAAGGTCAAGGACGGGGAAACCACAGACAGGCTCTTTGGCTTTCTGACAACGGCACCGAACGCGACGGTCGGGCGTTATCATCCCAAGGCGATGCCTGTGATCCTGATCTCACCTGAAGCGGTCCACCTGTGGCTGAACGGAACGACCGAGCAAGCCTTACAACTACAACGCACTTTACCGGATGATTTCCTGAGGGTTGTAGACGGCCCTTTATGAGCCTTCGACCAAGGATTTGTGCATGATGTGCGCGGCGACCATGCCCAAGATGGGGTGATCAAACGCATCCGGGATTGTCGCAAGCGTTTGAAACCCGAGGCGATGCCAGAGCCTGACCGCACCTTCGTTGCTGGCCAGCACAAAGTTGAATTGCATGGCTTTGTAGCCAAGCGCACGTGCTTCTGCTTGGCTGTGTGCGCACATCTGTGCGGCAAGCCCTTGCCCGCGAGCCGCAGGTGCAACGATGTACCCGCAGTTGCATATATGTGCGCCGCCGCCGGGCTGGTTGGTTTTGATGTAATAGGTGCCGAGGATTTGGCCGCCTTCCTCTGCGACGTAAACGGCGCGAGGCTGGGTCATCCAGTAATCAAGCGCGGCATCCTTGCTGATCTGCGGGTCGACCGCATAGGTTTCGCCCGCGCGAAAAACGTCCCGCAGAAGCGGCCAGATCGCGTCAGCATCCGTCGCACGCGCAAGCCGGATATTCACGCCATGCCGCCCGCGATGAACCGTTTGGCCAGTTCGCGGTAAGCCTCTGCCATCGGGCTGTCACCCGCCGCGATGGGCGTGCCGTCATCGCCAGCAAGGCGGGTGTCGAGGTCGATGGGCAGTGAACCGAGTAGGGGCACCCCGATCCGCTCGGCCTCTGCCGCGACGCCGCCATGGCCGAAAATGTGGCTTTCGTGGCCGCAATTGGGGCAGCAGAAGGTGGACATATTCTCGATCAAGCCCAGCACAGGGGTTTTGAGATTGCTGAACATGTCCAACGCCTTACGGGCATCGATAAGCGCGACATCCTGTGGTGTGCTCACGACAATGGCCCCGGTCAGATGGGTCTTTTGGCAGAGCGTCAACTGCACATCCCCTGTCCCGGGCGGCAAATCGACGATTAGCACGTCCAATTCACCCCATTGCACTTGCCCCAGCATCTGCTGCAAAGCCCCCATCAGCATCGGTCCGCGCCAAACGACGGCCTTGTCAGGATCGACCATAAAGCCGATGGACATGATCGTGACCCCATGAGCGTGAAGCGGGATGATCGTTTTACCATCGGGGCTACCAGGGCGCTTGTTGACCCCCATCATCCGCGGCTGAGAAGGGCCGTAGATGTCCGCATCCAAAAGGCCCACACGCCGCCCTTCCCGCGCCAGGGCGACGGCGAGATTGGATGAGACGGTTGATTTGCCAACTCCGCCCTTACCCGAACCGATGGCAAGGATCCGGTCAACACCAGACACTTTTGCGGGGCCCGCCTGTGGCGTCTGATGCCGACCGACCTTCAACGATGGTGGTTCCGGGGCTTTGGGTGCGGGCCCATGCGCGGTGAGAATGACAGAGACGCTATCCACGCCGGGCAAGTTGCTGACATGCTGTTCTGCGGCGCGGCGCACGCCGTCCATCTTGGCTGCTTCAGCAGGATCAGCGGCTTCGATCACAAAGCGGACGGTACCGCCTTCAATGGTCAATGCCCGCACCATATCGCGCGATACAAGGTCATCCCCGCCCGGCAGCGTGAGTCGTGACAACGCGCCTAATATTTCATCGCGGGTGACAGGCATATTTTGCTCTCTTTTTTGCACAATGACCAAATTCTACCCATCATCTGGCACCTTTTGAGCAAAGCGCAAGTCTTTGCCGATGACGACAGGTGAATACGACAAAATCATGACATTAGGTCAGCAGTGCTTATGCAGTTTCTGCATAGCAGCGTTGCTCAATAGGACATTGTGCAGTCGCAGCATTATCATACATCATGAGGGCAACAAGGCAGCACATGCCGAAGACGATAGATGAGATGAGCACATGACCTACAACACTGATACTGCCTTTGCTGGCGTCTCCCTCGCACAACGCTTTGCTGCGCTGCGTGCTGAGTTGGCAGAAAGAGCCGCAAAACGCAAAGTGTACCGTACCACGCTCAATGAGCTGCGTGACCTTTCAGACCGTGACCTCAACGACCTCGGCATGAGCCGGGCGATGATCAAGGGCATCGCTTTGGAAGCTGCTTACGGCGAGTGAAATTCAAGGATCAGATTTGCCGCCTCCTCCCATTAGGCAAATCTGAAAGACCCCGCGCTCTCTCCTCCTCCCTGAGCTAGGGGTCACCAATAAGGTGGCGGCATCCACCTCCTCCCGGATGCCGCCACTTTGAAACGAGTTTCGGAACCGCCCACCTCCTCCCGGGTTGGAACCGATGAAGACCGCTGGCAACGCTCACCTCCTCCCGAGCTAAGTCAGCGAGAAGGCGCCTTGCTCTCCTCCTCCCTTGAGCGGGCGCTGACCAATAGGACGGCCATGCCCACCTCCTCCCGGGCATGGCCGTTTTTTTATGTGGGGCGTCGCTTTGAAAGTGAGACCGCTAACAGATGTCGTAGTTTTGCGCCGCGAGCAGGGTTCACCGCTTCGACCCAGCCGATTTCACCCAGCAAGCGAGGTAGTGTGGCTGGATCATCCAGCCTGGCGTCACCGGGCTTGCCGAGCGCATGAACAACGGCTTTGAGCCGGTCAAAGTTTGCGCGGGATGTGTTCACATGTTTGTTCACGACGACGCCCGTCACGGTCTGCCGTGTCCCTTGTGACATGATCCGGGTTTTATGCGGATGTGGTGCAAACCCTTCATCCCGCAGGATGAAATCGGCGGTTTGCAACACCATTGGCGCAATGCTGCGCGCCCCTGAAAACGTAATGTCATCGGCATAGCGGCTGAACTGCGCGTCCAATCGGTGCGCTAAACCTGCCAAGCGGCAATCCAGCCGATAAGCTGTCAGGTTCGCAAGCGCGGGGGATGTCGGTGCACCTTGCGGCAGGTGACTTTCTGAGAAGAGCGCGCGATCAGCCAATGGCAGGCGCCCCAATATGCGGGTGGGTGTACGGCTTGTGCAGAGACCAGTCAGGCTTCGCGCAACGGCCTCCGGATAACCCAGCGACCCGAAAAGGCCAAAAATCCGCATGGCTCGAACCGACGGAAAGAAATGCCGAATGTCGAGACAGATCACCACCTCCTCATTCGCGTGCCGCTGCGCTGCGTCAAGACAGTTGCGCCCGCGTACAAAGCCAAACGCATCCCGGTGTGGCGGCACATGCGCTAGAATGCCGCGCAAAATGCGCCGCTGGAACGTTTTCAACCGTTGTTTGGGTGCCTCAATCAGGCGGACCCCGCCCGTGGATTTCGCCAAAAGATGGTAATGATAGTGATTGACGGCGGTCTCTTCATGCGCCTCGTGGCGACCTCTTGGATCGGCATAATAAGAAAGCGCCTCTTGTGGCAGCGCCAACCACTCCGCTAAGGCCGCATCTGTGGGTAGATTTGGAAGCGGTAGATGGGCGAAGGCCGCAATCGGGGCCATGCGCGGTACTGAAAGGACCGGATCGGGCCAGACATTGTACCGGCGACAATATGCATACACGCGACCAAATGCAGGTGCGGCAGCAAGCGCGCGCGTGGCAATGCGCACCGTCGGTGCATAAGCTGAAGGACAAGCAGAAACGACCCCTGTCGCCAGAGCGGCTGCGTGTTTGCGCATCTTCGGCGGCAAGCGCCGCTCAAGCACCGCGCGCACCTTAGCGATGGACCACGAGCCGCACGTGTGCAAACCGCAAGATTGTGCGACAATTGCGCTCTGGTCGTCTGAGGGACCTGGTGCAACGGCGAATTTGCTTTCCTCGTTTCGCATGACCAGACCTGAGCACCGCTCAGCGCCGGTCATGCCGTGTTTGTCCAGGTCATATTCGCAGGCGGGGATTCCCCGCCCCACGCCAGACAGTGATGCTGACGCGATCCAAATCCCGCCGTTACATGTCGACTATGCAGTTCGGACGCCTCTATGCCAAGCCTAGGAACGCACATCCTTGGGCGAGCCCATCACCATGTAGCTGGTGATCGACCGGACATGCGGCACCGTGCCCAAGATATCTGTGTGAAACGCCTTGTAGGCAGGCAGATCGGCCACTTCGACGCGCAGGATGTACTCAAAAGCACCGGCGACATTGTGGCATTCGGTGACCTGGTCGGCCTTCTGCATGGCCCGTTCAAAGCCTTCTTGCGCGGCTTTGGTATGCTCGGAAAGGCCCACAGCCACATAAACCAGATAGGCCCGCCCGGTTTGGCCCGGATCAAGCCGGGCGCGATAGCCTTTAATCACGCCCTTGCGCTCAAGCTCTTGTACGCGGCGCAAGCAGGCCGAGGGCGATAGCCCTACTTTGTCGGCCAGTTGCAGATTGCTGATCCGGCCATCGGCAGCAAGCGCACGCAATATCGCGTCGTTGATTGGGTCTGCTGTCATCATTTATTGCGACATTAGGCTATTTTTGCGCAAGTTAGCAATTTCATTGTGCCTTTCGCCCATTATCATTGCGCAATGAGCTTTGAGATCCTGATTGCCCTGATCGGCTTTGCCTTTGCCAGTTCGATTACACCGGGGCCGAACAACCTAATGCTGATGGCGTCTGGTGCCAATTACGGGCTGCGGCGCACAGTGCCACATATGCTGGGTATATCGCTCGGCCATGCATTCATGGTGGTGATGGTGGGCATCGTGCTGCTCAGGATGTTTGAGGCCTATCCGGCGCTGAACACCCTCCTGAAAGTGTTGAGTGCGGCCTATATGCTGTGGCTAGCCCGGAAGATCGCCAATGCTGTGGCGCCAGAGGCGAAGGAGGTGACGGGCAAGCCGTTCACGTTCCTGCAGGCGGCGGCGTTTCAATGGGTCAACCCCAAAGCGTGGTTCATGGCAATCACCGCGATCAGCGCCTATGCGCCGCAGGAGATGGGGGTGCTGATCGGGTCACTGCTGGTCGCACTGGTCTTTTCGGCAACCAATCTGCCATCGGTGACGGTCTGGGCCTGGATCGGTGTGCAGGTGCGGCGTTGGCTTGGCACGGCGCGGCGATTGCGCATCTTCAATGTGACGATGGCCGTGCTGCTGGTTGTCTCGCTTTATCCAATGTTGATGACCTGAGATAAAATTTAGCTAAATTTTATCATCCCGCGAGATTTTTCGTGACGAAAAATCTCGCGCGTCTCAGAACGGCACATCATCGGCGGCTGCGGCATTGACGACAAACTTGGCCACCACATTCTTTGACCCGGCCTTGTCGAATTCGATCTGCAATTTGTCACCTTCGATGCCGATCACCTCGCCGTAACCGAATTTCTGGTGGAACACCCGGTCGCCTTCGGTGAAGGCAGACACGGCTTCCATATCGATGGTCATATTGCGCGCCTCAGAGGGTTGCGCCATGCTGCGCTGCTGCCCGCGCGCCTGCAACCTGCGCCAGCCGGGGGAGTTGTAGACATTCGCCTCTGCCGCCTTTTCATGCAGGTCCGAGCCCATCATGCCCTGCACCGCAGGTGAGGCCGCAGCCGCGCCATATCCGCCGCCATAAAGGCCTGGCGGGGTCAGCACCTCCACATGATCCTCGGGCAATTCGTCGATGAACCGCGAGGGCATTTGCGACTGCCATTGGCCATAGACGCGGCGGTTTGCAGCGAAGGAAATCGTGCAAAGCTCCTCGGCCCGCGTGATGCCGACATAGGCGAGCCTGCGTTCCTCTTCGAGACCTTTAAGCCCGCTTTCATCCATGGAGCGTTGCGAGGGGAAGAGCCCGTCCTCCCATCCCGGCAGGAACACGGCGGGGAATTCGAGGCCCTTGGCCGCGTGCAGGGTCATGATGCTGACCTTCTCGCCCGGCTCATCGCTTTCATTGTCCATGATCAGGCTGACATGTTCGAGGAAGCCTTGCAGGTTCTCGAAATTCTCCAGCGCCTTGACGAGTTCCTTGAGGTTTTCGAGCCGTCCAGGTGCCTCGGGCGTTTTGTCGTTCTGCCAGAAGCCGGTATAGCCAGATTCGTCCAGGATCATCTCGGCCAGTTCGACATGGGTATCGGCCTCGGCGCGGACTTGCGCCGCCCAGCGATCAATGCTGGCGACCAAAATGGTCAGTTCCTTCAACCCCTTGCCGCCCAGCAGCTTGCCCTGACAGCAGAGCCGCGCGCCTTCGACCAGTGACACACCATTCGTCCGTGCGGTGCGCTGGATCGTTTGCACCGCCTTGTCTCCAAGGCCGCGTTTGGGCGTGTTCACGGTCCGCTCGAAGGCCAGATCGTCCTCTGGGCTGACAGCGAGGCGGAAATAGGCCATCGCGTCCCGGATCTCCATCCGTTCGTAAAAACGCGGGCCACCAATGACGCGGTAAGGCAGGCCGATGGTCAGGAACCGATCCTCAAAGGCGCGCATCTGGTGCGAAGCGCGGACCAAGATCGCCATTTTTTCCAGGCCAATCGGCGCCATGCCTCTTGTGCCGTGCTGCATTGCCTCGATCTCTTCACCGATCCAGCGGGCCTCTTCCTCGCCGTCCCAATGGCCGATCAGGCGGACCTTTTCACCGTCTTCACCACTGGTGAACAGCGTCTTCCCCAAACGCCCTTTGTTGGCTGAAATGACACCCGATGCCGCCGCCAGAATATGCCCGGTCGAGCGGTAGTTTTCCTCCAGCCGTACCACATGCGCGCCCGGAAAATCCTTTTCAAACCGCAGAATATTGCCCACCTCGGCCCCGCGCCAGCCATAGATCGACTGGTCATCGTCACCCACGCAGCAGATATTCTTGTGCCCCCCCGCCAGCAGGCGCAGCCAGAGATATTGGGCAACGTTCGTGTCCTGATATTCGTCCACGAGGATGTAGCGGAACCAGCGTTGGTATTGCTGCAGGATGTCGTCGTGGGTCTGGAAGATCGTGACCATGTGTAAGAGGATGTCGCCGAAATCGACGGCATTCAGCTCCAGCAGGCGCTGCTGATAGGCGGCGTAGAGGTCGACGCCCTTTTGATCGAACGCCCCGCTTTCGGCGACGGGCACCTTATCGGGCGTCCACGCCTTGTTCTTCCAGCCATCAATGATCCCCGACAGCATCCGCGCAGGCCAGCGTTTTTCGTCGATATCGGCGGCGATGATCAGCTGCTTCATCAGCCTGATCTGGTCGTCGGTATCAAGGATCGTGAAGCTCGTCTTTAACCCGGCCAATTCCGCATGACGCCGGAGCAATCGCACGCAGACCGCGTGGAAGGTGCCGAGCCACGGCATCCCCTCCACCGCCTCGCCCATCAGGCTGCCGATGCGGTTCTTCATCTCGCGCGCAGCCTTATTGGTGAAGGTCACCGCCAGAATTTCGTTGGGCCGTGCCGTACCTGTCGCCAACAGATGTGCAATCCGGGTCGTCAGGGCTTTGGTCTTGCCCGTGCCCGCCCCCGCGAGCATCAAGACAGGGCCCTCCAAGGTCTCAACGGCCTCGCGTTGCGCTGGATTCAGGCCATCCAGATAAGGCATCGCAGGTCGCGCCATCGCCCGTTGGCTCAGCGGGACGGCGGCCTCAAAGGCGTCGTCTTCTGAAAAACTGCTCATGCGAGCAAAGGTAAACCGAATCCTAGGACAGGGAAAGCCCTTGTTCACTTAATGTTCCGCGCGTTGACTTCGCACGGCGCATGGGTAACGTCGCGCAATGGACCTGCACAGCCGCTACCCCGCGATTTCCGACCTCAAGGCCCGCGCCCGTTGGCGTATCCCGCATTTTGTGTGGGAATATCTGGACAGCGCAACGGGGATAGAGGCCACACAGGCACGCAACCGGGCGGCGCTGGATCAGGTCTTGCTGAACCCATCGATCCTGCACGGAGAGTTTGACCCCGACCTCTCGACCAGCCTGTTGGGGCAGACCCATCCTCTGCCCTTTGGGATCGCGCCGGTGGGCATGTCCGGCCTGATCTGGCCGGGGGCGGAAAAGATGCTGGCGAGGACTGCGGCGAAAGAGGGGCTGCCGTTCACTTTGTCGACTGTGTCCACGCAACTGCCCGAGGATATGTCCACTCATCTGGGCGAGCATGCCTGGTTTCAGCTTTATCCGCCACGCGACCCGGACATCCGCGACGATATCCTCAAGCGCATCAAGGAGGCAGGGTTCTCGACACTTGTATTGACCGTTGATGTCCCCGTCGCCTCTCGGCGGGAGCGGCAGACGCGCGGAGGCCTGACCAATCCGCCAAAGCTCACACCACGGCTGGCGATGCAGGCGGCGATGTGTCCTTTCTGGCTGAACGGTATCCGCCAGACGGGAATGCCGCGCATGAAGCTGATGGATGATTATTCGGAAAATCGCAGCGCCCTGCCCTCCAACAAGCATATCGGCTATCTGCTGCGCACCTCGCCTGGCTGGGATTACTTCAAATCCCTGCGCGAGGTGTGGGACGGGCCTCTGATCGTCAAGGGCGTGGGTCGCGCCGATGATGCGGCTAGGCTGACGGATGAAGGTGCAGATGCGATCTGGGTCAGCAACCATGCGGGGCGGCAGTTTGACGGCGGGCCTGCCACGATTGAGACGTTGCCTGCGGTGCGCGCGGCGACGAATTTGCCGGTCATCATGGATAGTGGGATTGAGGGCGGGCTGGATGTGCTGCGCGCGCTGGCGCTTGGCGCGGATTTCGTGATGCTGGGCCGTGCGTTTCACTACGGTTTGGCCGCCTTGGGTGAGGTCGGGGCCGCGCATGTTGTCGATATTCTGCGCCAGGACATGATCAGCAATATGGGGCAATTGGGCACAAAGACGCTCAAAAACCTGGGCGACTGCCTGCGGACTACCCAGTAATCGTTATAGACGCTCCCGGATTTGCCCCTTAGGAATGCTGCAACTGCGAAGGGGATAACAATGGCCGAGTTTAACAAGATCCTGATTGCCAACCGCGGCGAGATTGCGATCCGCATCATGCGCGCCGCAAACGAGATGGGCAAGAAGACGGTCGCGGTTTTTGCGGAAGAGGACAAGTTGGGTCTGCACCGCTTCAAGGCGGACGAAGCGTATCGGATCGGCGAAGGGCTCGGGCCCGTCGCGGCCTATCTGAGCATTGATGAGATCATTCGCGTGGCCAAGATGTCCGGCGCAGATGCCATTCATCCCGGCTATGGGTTGCTTTCGGAGAACCCCGATTTCGTGGATGCTTGTGCGGCCAATGGTATCACCTTCATCGGCCCCAAGGCCGAAACGATGCGCGCCTTGGGTGACAAGGCCAGCGCGCGGCGTGTCGCCATTGAGGCAGGCGTGCCTGTGATCCCTGCCACCGAAGTGCTGGGCGATGACATGGCGGCGATCAAGAAAGAGGCAGCTGAGATTGGCTATCCCCTGATGCTCAAAGCGTCCTGGGGTGGAGGCGGGCGCGGCATGCGCCCGATCTTTTCCGAAGACGAACTTGAGGAGAAGGTGCGTGAAGGTCGCCGCGAGGCCGAGGCTGCCTTTGGTAATGGCGAGGGTTATCTCGAAAAGATGATCACCCGCGCGCGTCACGTGGAGGTGCAGATCCTCGGCGACAGTCATGGCGTGATTTATCATCTGTGGGAGCGGGATTGTTCCGTCCAGCGGCGCAACCAGAAGGTCGTGGAGCGCGCGCCTGCTCCATATCTGAGCGGCACCCAGCGCGAACAATTGTGCAATCTGGGCAAGAAAATCTGTGCCCATGTGAACTACGAATGCGCAGGCACTGTTGAGTTCCTGATGGATATGGATTCAGGCGAGTTCTATTTCATCGAGGTGAACCCCCGCGTGCAGGTTGAACACACCGTGACCGAAGAGGTGACGGGCATCGATATCGTCCGCGCGCAGATATTGATTGCGGAAGGCAAGTCGCTGGTTGAGGCTACGGGATGTGCTTCGCAATACGATGTGAAGCTCGACGGCCATGCCCTGCAGTGTCGGGTCACAACCGAGGACCCGCTGAACAACTTCATCCCCGATTATGGCCGTATCCAGATGTATCGCTCGGCCACCGGCCCGGGCATCCGTCTGGACGGGGGCACGGCCTATTCGGGCGCTGTGATCACGCGGTATTACGACTCGCTGCTGACCAAGGTCACTGCCCGCGCACCCACGCCGGAAATGGCCATTGCGCGGATGGACCGGGCCTTGCGCGAATTCCGTATTCGCGGGGTCAGTACAAATATCGCCTTTGTCGAGAACCTGCTGAAACATCCGACCTTCCTCAATAACGAATACACGACCAAATTCATTGATGAGACGGCGGATTTGTTTGATTTTGAAACCCGCCGCGACCGGGCCACGAAAATCCTGACCTATATCGCGGATATCACCGTGAACGGGCATCCGGAAACCGCGGGGCGCCCACGCCCTGCGGCGGATGTGAAGCCACCCAAGCCGCCCGTCAAACCAACCACGGATGTACCACCGGGCACGCGTGACATCCTTGATGCGTCGGGGCCGCAGGCTGTCGCGGATTGGATGCGCGACCAGAAACAGCTTTTGATCACAGACACCACGATGCGCGACGGGCATCAATCGCTGCTGGCCACCCGCATGCGCTCCATCGACATGATCAATGCGGCCCCCGCTTACGCGACGAAGATGAGTGGGCTTTTCAGCGTTGAATGCTGGGGTGGTGCGACGTTCGATGTGGCATACCGCTTCTTGCAGGAATGTCCCTGGCAGCGCCTGCGCGACATCCGCGCGGTCATGCCCAATATCATGACGCAGATGCTGCTGCGCGCCTCAAACGGCGTGGGATACACGAACTATCCCGATAATGTCGTGCAGGCGTTCGTGGCGCAGGCGGCGGCGTCTGGCGTTGACGTCTTCCGCGTCTTCGACAGCCTCAACTGGGTCGAAAACATGCGCGTGGCGATGGATGCCGTGATCAAGGCCGAAAAGGTCTGTGAAGGCACGATTTGCTACACCGGCGACCTGATGGACCCGGCCCGCGCCAAGTATGACCTGAAATACTATGTCGCTATGGCCAAAGAGCTTGAGGCGGCGGGCGCGCATGTGCTGGGGCTGAAGGATATGGCCGGGCTGATGAAGCCTGCGGCAGCCACGGCATTGGTCAAGGCGTTGAAAGAAGAGACAAATCTTCCCATCCATTTCCACACGCATGACACATCCGGGGCGGCGATTGCGACGGTCCTCGCGGCCTCGGCCGCTGGTGTGGATTGCGTCGATGGCGCGATGGACGCACTGTCGGGAAACACCTCGCAGCCCACCTTGGGATCGATCGTCGAGGCCTTGCGCGGGAACGAACGTGATACGGGACTCGATATTGGGGCGATCCGCGAGATCAGCAATTACTTCGAACAGGTCCGCGCGCATTACGCGGCCTTTGAAAGCGGGCTGCAGGCCCCGGCCTCCGAGGTTTACCTGCACGAAATGCCCGGCGGGCAGTTCACCAACCTCAAGGCGCAGGCCCGGTCTTTAGGTCTGGAGGAACGCTGGCACGAGGTGGCGCAGACCTATGCCGATGTGAACCAGATGTTCGGCGATATCGTGAAAGTCACGCCGTCCTCCAAGGTCGTGGGTGACATGGCGCTGATGATGGTCAGCCAGAACCTGACCCGCGCGCAGGTCGAGGACCCGAAGGTTGACGTCGTCTTTCCCGACAGCGTCGTCGACATGATGCGCGGCGCGCTCGGCCAACCGCCCGGTGGCTGGCCAAAGGCGATCCAGGAAAAGATCCTCAAAGGCGAAATGCCGATGACTGAGCGGCCGGGCAAGGCGCTGAAACCTGTGGATCTGGAAGCAACGCGCGCCGATGTGTCCGCCCAACTGGACGGGCAGGAAATCGATGACGAGGACCTGAACGGCTACCTGATGTATCCCAAGGTCTTCCTAGATTACGCGAAACGACACAATATCTACGGCCCCGTTCGCACCCTGCCCACGCGCACCTTCTTTTACGGGATGGAACCGGGGGAAGAGATCGCGGCCGAGATCGACCCCGGCAAGACGCTCGAAATCCGGCTGCAGGCAGTGGCGGAAATGAATGAGGATGGCGAGGTCAAGGTCTTCTTTGAACTCAACGGCCAACCGCGCACGATCCGCGTGATGAACCGCCTTGCTGCTGCTGAAAAGGTGCAGCGCCCCAAAGCTGAAGACGGCAATGCAAACCATATCGGCGCACCGATGCCCGGCGTTGTTGCCTCGGTCGCCGCACAGGCGGGCAAACCGGTGAAAGCGGGCGATCTTCTGTTGACCATCGAGGCGATGAAGATGGAGACCGGCATTCATGCAGAGCGTGACGCTGTGGTCAAAGCCGTGCATGTTCAAGCCGGGGGACAGATTGATGCGAAGGATTTGCTTGTCGAACTGGAATAGAAAGGTCGGGGCAGCCTTGGTCGCCGCGAGCTTCAGCACCGTCGCACATGGCCACGAACCACCTCTGCCATTTTGCATGTTGTCAACGCATCGCGCAGTATCCGCGCCAGAGGTTGCGCAGACCTGGCCCCTGGTCGTCCGCAATGCCTTTCGCGAAAGCGGCGCCGCTCACCCCACGCTCAGCATTTCGTTGCTGATCACGGTTGAACAAGGTGACAGCCCGTCATGCGTTGCCGTCTATCTCGTTGAAGACCTGGTCAGATCGTCGGACGGTGTCATCACTGGCAGGATCGTCCCAACAAACAGGGACTATTCGGTGTTCTTCAACGAAAAGACTGTCGTTGAGCCACGAATGATTGTCGATTGGCGATATGCCGAGGACATCAACGGGCCGCGTTATGGCGATTTTCTAGCCCGCTCTATCACGGACAAGACGCAGCTTGAGGCGTCGGGACTTAGCGCTAATCCTGTGCCACCACATTGGAAATGATCGGGTGTTTCGCTGCCATACTGCTTCGCGTCGTAAGGTGATTTTTCGATGACAAGACGCCTTGCTCTGCTCTCCATCCTCGTGCCGGAATATGATGCCGGGATCGCGTTTTTCGTGGACAAACTCGGATTTGATCTGCTGGAAGACACCGATTTGGGGGACGGCAAACGCTGGGTGCGTGTCGCGCCGACCGGGGCCGAAACGGCCTTCCTCTTGGCGCGCGCCGTCGGGGAACGGCAGGTTGACGCCATAGGCAATCAAGGCGGCGGGCGCGTGTGGCTGTTTCTGCAGACCGACACATTCGATGCAGATCATGCCCGCATGGTTGCAAGCGGTGTGGATTTTGAGGAAGCGCCCCGCGAAGAGCCTTATGGGAAAGTTGCAGTCTTCCGTGATCCATTCGGTAACCGCTGGGATTTGATTCAGTTCAAGAGGTAGGCCATGGAGAAGGTGCTGGTTCTGACCGATCTACACATCTGCGCCCCGGACGCTCGGATTGTGGGGCTAGATCCATCGCAGAGGCTGAGGGCCGCGCTGGATGCGGCGCTGACACCACATCCCGATGCGGCGGGGCTGATCCTCATGGGTGATCTGACCCATCACGGCGACGCTACCGAATATGCCGTTCTGCGCGAAGTTCTCGCGCCGGTGTTGGTGCCAGTCATGCCGATGCTGGGCAACCATGACAGGCGAGATGCCTTTCTGGCGGCTTTTCCCCATGCCCCACAAACGCAAAGCGGTCATGTGCAGCAAGCTGTTGATCTCGAAACGCACCGGGTCATCACGCTTGATACGCTTGACGGGCCACCCTACCCTGAAGGGCATCATGGCGGCAGGCTCTGCGCGGCCCGCCTTGCATTTCTTGAGAACGCTCTTGAGGACAAGGGCGCGCGCCGCGCTCTTGTTTGTATGCACCACCCGCCGATCACGACGGGCATTCCTGGTATGGATCAAATCATGCTCGCTAATGGTGACGTGGTGTTGCGGCTTCTGGCGCAATTTCCAGATACCCACCTTCTTTTAGGTCATCTACATCGCACGATCTCGGGCAGAACGGGCGGCGTCTCCTGGACCATACTGAAGAGCCCTTGCCATCAAGGTGTGCTGGACCTGCAGTCTTTTAATGCGCACCTGTCGACAAATGAGCCGGGAGCCTACGGGGTCGTTCTGATGAGCAACGACAGCACCATTGTGCACAGCGAAGATGTGGATGTGCCGGGGCGGCAGGTCTTTGGCGGCTACGGCTGAGCGTGACGTCACTGACAAAAAATGTGGCCTGGTAAGGTTTTTTGGGCTTGCGAACGGGCTGAAGTGTTTATAGATCACCCCTCACGAAACGGAGTGCGGGCGTAGCTCAGGGGTAGAGCATAACCTTGCCAAGGTTAGGGTCGTGAGTTCGAATCTCATCGCCCGCTCCAATTTCCACAACAAGGCAGTATTAGATCAACGTTTGCGGCGCGGTCGCAAATGAGAAATTCCGCTTGTAAGATTTCTTTCGTGTGCTTTGCCGATAGCAATAGCGACTGCCTTCCAACACCCCACCAGATCACAGATCGGTTGTCGCCTGATGATCGCAGGTCGCTATCAGATCAAGCAAGACATGACCTCTCGATCTCTGACGAAATGACTGCAACATCCGATATCCGCTAACGCTTTGAAACCTCTCACATGAAGCCGCATAGCGTTTCCGATACCGCGTTAACCGGCAATCTCCGGCATGGTCTGATCAGCGCCTTCAGGCAGTATGTCCACAAAAGTAGGCATATCCGCGAAATGGCGGATCGGGGGCCGGGTCTGCGTCTCAAAGGAGGAGGGCAGGCCTGCGTGAGACATGGGCCGGCTGGACATTGTCAACAATACCCAGCCGGATTTGTATGAATCTAACCTGCGGCCTTTGCGCTGAAGACGCATGGCGCTGCTTTAGTGCCATCCCTGCGCGCAAATCACGCGGCGGGTTGTGGCGGAATGCGTTGTGGTTTCGCAAATTGGGACGATGCCGTCGTACTTCGCGCAAATGGTGACCGTGCTTGCGAGTCGGCCTCGTACGCCGCCAGAGTGGCGCCAACCCGCATCCGCGCGGCAAGTGACGGGATCCGCACCCGACCTTCCGGAGTGGCGGGCAAGGCATGCTCTTCCACCAATTCCGCTGCGATCAGTTCCTCATCTGCGAGTTCCTCTTCCAACGCATCCCAGGCATCGGCTGCGATTGCGGGCGCGTCATCCAATTCCACGATCGGCTCATCCAGAACCATCGGCGCATCGTCAAGCATCATGGGTGGCTCGTCAGGCAGCGCCTCTTCGGCGATGTCAGCAGCCGTGTTTTCCGCCACGCGCGCCAGCATGTCTGCGGTCTTGACGACCGATGCCATCGCCAACTGCCCCACAAGCGACGGCGCCGTCTCGACCCCGACAAGCGCATAAAGGCTGGGGATCAGGTCATAGAGGTCGTCGGTCTCTTCACGTGACCGGTCGGTCATCAGAATCGCACTGATGTAAGGATTCTGGCGCTCACCAGACAAGGCGACGGTATGTGTCATCTCGCCCTGAACCTGCTCATCCATGACAAGAAGATCGATCGTGTCTGAACGGACGAGCATTTCCGCAGCAGCGCGCGTATCGACACAAAGGATTTGAAACCCCTTCTCAATCAGCGCCCGCGAACTGGCAACAGCGGCATTAGGATCGTGACGTAAAATCAAAGCGCGCATCGGATTCTCCTGATATATGGCAGCGATTGCGGGCACGTTACGCCGCGAAAACTTAAAACTTGCTGAAAAGCCGTCAGAGTTTTTCCGCTCTCTTGGCCCCTGCCCCGGATGCGCCTATAGAGACGCGCAAAGAAAAGGAATGGCGATGCGCACGGCAACGATCACACGTAAGACGGCAGAGACGGATATCTCTGTGACCGTGAACCTTGACGGGACCGGAGAGTATGACAACCAGACCGGCGTCGGGTTTTTTGATCATATGCTGGATCAATTGTCGCGCCATGCGCTGATCGATATGCACGTCAGGGCCGCTGGCGATCTGCATATTGATGACCACCATACGGTGGAGGATGTGGGCATCGCGCTGGGTCAGGCACTGACACAGGCGCTCGGCGACAAAAAAGGTATTCGCCGCTATGGGTCCTGCCATTTGGCGATGGATGATGCGCAGGTACGTTGCGCGCTCGACCTGTCCGGGCGGCCTTATCTGATCTGCAATCTCGACCTGCCCTTCGGCAAGATCGGCACGTTTGATACCGAATTGGTGCGCGAGTTCTTTCAGGCGCTCAGCACCCATGGCGGCATCACGCTGCATATCGACCGTTTGCATGGGTTCAATGCCCATCACATTGCAGAGGCTGCGTTTAAGGCGGTTGCTCGCGCCTTGCGTGAGGCGGTTGAGACGGATCCGCGCAAGGCTGATGCCATCCCCTCCACGAAGGGCAGCCTATGACCACGGCCCTTGTCGATTACGACAGCGGCAACCTGCATTCCGCCCAAAAGGCGTTTGAGCGGATGGCGGCGGAGGTTGGCGCGGGGTCGATCATCGTGACGGCGGACCCGGATGTCGTCTCCAAAGCCGACCGGATCGTGCTGCCGGGTGATGGCGCGTTTCCCCATTGCCGGGCGGAGCTTTTTGCCCGGTCTGGATTGGCCGAGGCGATCATTGAGGCTGTGACGGTCAAGGCGCGGCCTTTCTTTGGCATCTGCGTCGGCATGCAGATGATGGCGACGACAGGCCATGAATATGAACCGACACCCGGCTTTGACTGGGTGGCGGGCGACATCCGGCGGATCGCGCCTGACGATGCCGCGTTGAAAGTGCCGCATATGGGCTGGAACGATCTGGTGATCGACCATGCCCACCCGGTGCTGGAGGGGATCACCACGGGCGATCACGCCTATTTCGTGCATTCTTATGCGATGGATGTGACCAACCCGGCAGAGCGGCTCGCACATGTGGATTATGGGGGCGACGTGACGGCCATCATCGGGCGCGACACGATGATCGGCACGCAATTCCACCCCGAAAAGAGCCAGCAGGCCGGTCTGCGGATGATCGGGAATTTCCTGAAGTGGGCGCCTTAGCGCGGTTCGCAGAACGTCTCGTTCAGCAGTTGTTGCAGCGCTGTGGCGAGGTTGGCATCGCGCAAGGGTGATCCGTGGCAGGACAGCAATATGGTCGGCGGGCGTAGCGCTAGCTGCTGTTCGACCCAACGGCAGAATTTCCCGCTATCCTTGATCCCGTATTTCGGGAAGGTGCCCAGCATGGATGGCACGTCGGCCTCCTCGCCAGCCGGATACCGCTTGGTGCTAAACGCGTCGGTCACGACCCAGGCAACCTCGTCCTCCTCCGTAATCTCCCACCAGACTTCCCCGGTCTTGAGGCCCTCTGGCTCCAGCACGCGGGTTCCTTCGGGCAATTGCGGGGCGAGTGCGTTTACGTCCGAAAAGGCTAACCCCGTGATCTTTTTCAACCGGGGTGCGGCGGCTTTTGAGGACATGAGTGCGGCATGCGGGAACGCCGCAACATGCTCCTTCAGACCCATATTGTGGTAATGGTTCGGCGCGAGAAGCACGGAGATGTCGCCCTGATTAACTAGCGCCGTGTGTGCCTGCTGCGCCAGACCCGCGATGGGGCTGTAGAGACAATAGGTTTCGTCTTTGAGGCGCAAGGCGAAGGACGTAAGCTTTGCAGATTGCAAAAGATAGACGCCGTTGAGGCCCAACGCGGGCGTGAAAGGCAACTTCATGTCTGCTCCAATGCGGCGAGGTTGGCGCAGACCATGTCCACCAGATAGCGGCCTGCCTGATTTGATTGCTGCGCCCGGTTCTGAGCGTGGATACCCATCACGGCGGAGACGAGCGCTTTGGCGAGGGTGCCCGGATCAAAGCGCGCGGGCTGCCCGGCGTCTCGTTCCAATGCCATGCGGAAATGCGCCTCAAGGGCCGCCCAATACGCGCGAGCGGCTTCGTCGAGCCTCTCGCTTTGGACGCGGGCATTTTCGATGCCGGTATTGACGATCAGACAGCCGAAATCGCTGGAGGTGAGCGAGCCATCCGTCACCAGACCGCGAAAGAAGGCCATCACTTCAGCGATGCCGCCCGTCTTCATCGGCGAGAATTCCTCGGTCATCGCAGCGTCGGCATAATAGCGCAGCGCTTCAAGATAAAGCCCCTCTTTCCCACCAAATTCGGACCGGATGGCGAACTGGTTCAGGCCTGTCAGCCGCTCCAGCTCGCGCACGCCCAGCGCCTGATAGCCGTGCTGCCAGAACGCCATACAGGCTTTGGCAATCGCATCGTCGCGGTCATATGATTTGGGTCGCGCCATTTCTATACGATTGCATAGAAATAATTCCAATGCAAGTGCATAGAAACAGGATTCCGCCAAGACCAAAGAAGATCTGATGACTTTTCCGCCAATTCGCCCATACTGCGCGCAAAAGAAAAATCAGGAGCAGTTCATGTATCACCGACGCTTTGTCATCGGCGCACTTGCGGCCCTTGCCGCCTGTGGCCGCCGGGAAGACAACACGCCCTCGCGCGCCAACAACGATATCCCGCTTTACCCCAATGAGACGCCGGAATTGCGGCAGTTGATCAACAAATATGCGGAGGTCCATGACATCCCGGTCACCTTGCTACACAGGGTAATCGTGCGCGAAAGCACCCACCGCCCCTGGGCGCGCAACGGCCCCTATTACGGGCTGATGCAGATCCTGCCAGAAACGGCGCGCACGATGGGATATCGCGGATCACCGGAAGGGTTGCTCGATGCCGAGACAAACCTGATTTATGCAGGCCGGTACTTGCGCGGGGCATGGCTCATCTCGGACGGGGACGAGGCCACGGCGGTCAGCTGGTATGCGCGCGGCTATTACTACGAGGCGAAACGGCGCGGCATGCTGGTAGAGACGGGGCTGCGTCCGGGCTAGTTCCGCAATCGCAGCCCCCGCACCATGTAGAGCCCCACGATTGTGCAGAGGGCGAGGACAGCCCCCATCGCCAGAAGGCGTGGATGGGTCCAGTCGACCTGATCGGGAAAGCGCGCCATTTGCAGCCAGAGGCAGGGCAAAGCAAGTATTAAAAATGGCGCACCGATCCGCACACGCTCAAACGCGCCTTCGGCAGCAGAGAAAAGCAGGATCAAACCAACCGCCGTCATCCAACCCGCTATCGTGCGCGCGGTCAGCGGCGTAATCACGAAAGCTTGCGGCGCCATGAAATGGGCTGGATTGACGAAGGTATAAAGACCCTCTGCCGTGATCAGCAAGCCAAGCAGGATCAGCAGGCTGCGAAAAGCCACGATCATAGGCTGGTGGTTCGGGACCGCCTGCTGCCTGCGCCATTGCAGCAGGTAAAGGATGCCAAAGGCGAAGGGAGGCGTGAAGTAGCTGACATACCACAGCCAGAACGCTGGTGTGCCATGTCGGAAACTGGCCCAGTGTAGCCACGTCGCGACCAGCAACATCGCGGTAAAGACCAATGCTGGGATTACGACGACGCGGACGCGTTCCCAGCTTCTGGCGAATATGCCAAGGATCAGGATTGGCGCGATGGCCAGATAGAACCCGCCAATCATTGCCGCTGTGACGGGCGGCTGAATGCTCCAGGCGAAGTTACTGGCCGAATTCGCCGGGTCATAGGCGACCGAGACCAATCCGAATGAGGCAAAAAGAACCTCAATGCAAAACCAGATCCGCAATGCGGGCAAGACCCTGGACCCTTCGGGCATCATGTACTCGTCTTCCTGTCAGTTGCTTGCAATGTGAGACCCGCCGCACACAGAAGCAGCGCGAGAATGCCCAACCAGGAGAACGCGGCAGGGCTGAATGGGCGCAGGACCGAGAGATGCCAAAGG
Source organism: Cognatiyoonia sp. IB215182 (assembly GCF_033963905.1). Taxonomy (NCBI): domain Bacteria; kingdom Pseudomonadati; phylum Pseudomonadota; class Alphaproteobacteria; order Rhodobacterales; family Paracoccaceae; genus Cognatiyoonia; species Cognatiyoonia sp. IB215182. The sequence continues at coordinate 544,609 of NZ_JAXBMB010000001.1, read as the reverse complement.
CTTGCCATCAGGGCGAAAGCTGCAAAGACGGCAAGCCCTGCAGCCGGAATATGCGTGTCGGCACGATCCTGCGCCATCGCCATCATGATTGCGGCAACAGCAAATGCCAGAAATGGACCGGCATAGATTTGGGCCAGAAACACGCTGATCTCCCACGGCCAAAGCAACATGCCAATGCGCGGGGTGATCAACAGAACCAGCGCAAATGCGACACCACACAAACCAATGGACGCCAAAAAGCTACGCAGCGCGATTGGCAACGGGTTGTAGTGAACACCCTGTGACGCATGCCAGTAGCGACGCAAAAGAACCGCGACAACGACAGGGCACATGCCATAAAGCACGAACCAGAACCACGACACCTGAAACGGCAGCGGCAACCAAACGATGCCCCAAAGCGGGCCAGTGCGGTCCGGCACAGAAAAGTCGAAACGCTCCAGATGGAAAAGCGAGACCAGCAACAAGAATCCGGTGAAGAGCCCTGCAACAACAACCGGAATGCGTGTGGCCGAGAGCGTCCGGGCACGCGCGGCCAGAACCATCATGACCATGCCGCCCAGATAAAGGCTGGCGATTGTCCAAAGGTGCAAAGGTGGCGCATGAAATGGCAGGCCCGGGTTCTGGCCCATCAGATGCGCAGCATATGTGAAGACGGCGACCCAACCGGCAAAGAACGCACCGATCCAAAACAATATGCGATGCGCGCGTGTAGGCGCAGCGTGGTTGTGCGTTCTGTAGACTGGCAGCATGTCCCAACGTCCCGATCCTGATGGAACGGGGTTTGAGCGCCGACTCCTATTGCTGGACCATGCGCAAATCCTGTTCCCTGCAGACTATACGCCGCAGGGACGAGGTTTATTCACGGCGACAATTATCGACGAGTGGGATCGAAGGGCATGCCTTCTGAAAATGTTTGCCCGCCCCCTATGGCGTGACAGGCGTCGCACACATTCAGGAAACGAGGGGCTCAGTTCGCCCGGGTCCAGGTGCCGCCATCGCGACAAATGCCAAATACGCAGCCCGAAACCGCAAGTGAATTGCCGCTCAACTGCAGGCGCGAGTTATAGGTGCGGTCGCGGTCGGGTGCGTAAATCTTGCCCCTATAGGCGCCGCCGCCTTGAGGCAACATCTCGGAAATGATCATGCGGCCATCATGCTCTGTCGAGATCGTGTTGCCGCTTGCATCGAACGACTGCACCAACCGCCCGCAAAGCGCATTGCCGCAAGGGGCGACCTGAATGATCCCGGAATTGCCATTGTCATCGCGCGCAGTCTGCCAGCGCCCTTCCAAAGGGTCCGCAAATGCGGAAGTGGACAGAGCGATCAGGGCTGCAGCTGCGATTTTGAGGGTTTTCATCTTTCAGGTCCTCCCATTTGTTGCGGCAAGGATGCGCGGTTCTTTCGGGGGCAATCAAGTCTGCATGTGACGTGACGCTGCGTTGCAATTGGTGGCCCCGCAGGCGTAAAGACGGGGCAAACCTCTGAAAGGCACCGCATGATCCTCTACCCCGCAATCGATCTGAAAGACGGTCAGGCCGTGCGCCTTGTCCATGGCGATATGGATCAGACGACGGTCTTCAACGACGACCCGGCAGCACAAGCGAAAGCCTTTGTGGCTGCGGGGTGTGAATGGCTGCATCTGGTTGATCTCAATGGCGCTTTTGCCGGTGAGCCGGTGAATGCCGCACCCGTTGAGGCGATCCTGGCCGCTTGCCCTGTGCCCGCACAATTGGGTGGCGGCATTCGGGACATGGCCACGATTGAACGCTGGCTTGGTAAGGGGCTGGCGCGGGTCATCCTCGGCACGGTCGCAGTCGAGAACCCGGAACTTGTGCGAGAGGCTGCACGCGCCTTTCCCGGTCAGGTCGCGGTTGGCCTTGATGCGCGCAACGGCAAGGTGGCCACGCGCGGATGGGCGGAAGACACTGACGTGATGGTTACCGATCTCGCCCGGTCATTCGAGGATGCCGGGATCGCCGCGATCATCTACACTGACATCCTGCGGGATGGGGCGATGAAGGGGCCAAATGTGGCTGCGACAGCCGCGTTGGCAGAGGCCGTTGATATTCCGGTCATTGCATCCGGCGGCGTGTCATCGCTGTTTGATCTGCAGACGCTGAAGGAGACCGGTGTGATCGCTGGTGCCATTTCGGGCCGGGCGCTTTATGACGGGGCGATTGATCTGGGTGCGGCGCTGACACTGCTCAAGGACGCGGCATGAGCTACGTTCGTTTCATTCCCCTGCCGGCAAGCAGTGCTTTGCACCAGCGGCGCGTGCCGGGTGATTTCCTGGATTGCTACGCGGTGCATGCTGACACGACACCGCGTACCGCAGCGGAGGTGATCACGGATTTTCCCGGCTGGGCACAGTTTCTGCTGCTGATCCGCCGGATCGTCACGGCGCCGTTTGGTCTGGACAATGACGGACCGGATGTGCCTGACAAGGTCGGGCCATTCCCCGTTGAAAGCGAGAGTGAGACGGAACTCGTCGCCGGATTTGACGACAAGCATCTGGATTTCCGTGTCTCGGTGATGGCTCAGGACGGTCAGGTCAGCCTTGCGACATGGGTGTCGCCCCACAATATCGGGGGGCGACTTTATCTTGCGGCGATCATGCCGTTTCACATTGCGATTGCCCGCAATGCTTTGGCGCGGGTTGCTAAGGCGCAATAGCCTTGTCGGTCAGCATGTTGAGTGCACCGTTCATGCGCCCGATGACCTCTGCGCTCATATCAACGCTGAGCCCGTCCAGCAGCGTCTCGGCGGTTTCATAGCTGATTGCCACGCTGCCGTCCGCCGCCTCATGCACAAGCACACGCAAAGGCAGCTGCAGGCCCGCGACGATATCCATGTTCATCACAGGCGTTCCCAGACGTGGATTGCCAAAGATCAAAAGCTGGGCCTCCGGCATCTCCAGATCGACGCTCGCGGCACCCGCCCCGTGATCCACGCGGGCAAAGATAGTGGCCCCTGCCCCGTTCACCGCTGCTTCGAGCGCGTCCATCGTCTCTGCCACCGTTTTAGGTGAGGGTTTTGAGACAAGCTCTGCCGCCGCTTGTGTCGCCGAAAGCCCGATCAGGGCGGTTGCAATGAGGTATTTCATAAGTTGCTCCCAGTTCCAGTGGCCAACGCCTATCACCCCCCTCTTCCCATTTCCCGCCTTTCCGCCTAGAGATCACGCCATGTTGAAGACCCGCATCATCCCCTGCCTCGACGTGGCCGAAGGCCGCGTGGTGAAGGGCGTGAATTTCGTCGATCTGGTGGATGCCGGCGACCCGGTCGATGCCGCCATTGCCTATAACGCGGCGGGTGCGGATGAGCTCTGTTTTCTCGACATCATGGCGACGCAGGAAAATCGCGGGACGATGTTCGACCTCGCGACGCGGACCGCAGAGCAGTGCTTCATGCCCCTGACTATCGGTGGCGGCGTGCGGACACACCATGACGTCCGCGATCTGTTGCTGGCCGGTGCCGACAAGGTCAGCTTTAACTCCGCCGCGGTCGCCGACCCCAATGTGGTGGCCGAAGCCGCGATGCGCTTTGGCTCGCAATGTATTGTCGTGGCGATCGATGCGAAGACGGTCGCCCCGGGGCGTTGGGAGATCTTCACCCATGGCGGGCGACGACCCACGGGCATTGACGCTGTGGCGTTCGCCAAAACCGTTGTTGACAAGGGCGCGGGCGAAATCCTTCTGACCTCGATGGACCGGGACGGTACGAAAGCCGGGTTCAACCTGCCGCTGACGCGCGCAATCTCGGACGCCGTGGACGTGCCGGTCATCGCATCGGGGGGCGTCGGAACGCTCGACCACCTGGTCGAAGGCGTGACTGAAGGCGGCGCGTCTGCCGTGCTCGCCGCGTCGATCTTCCATTTCGGCACCTACACAATCGGGCAAGCCAAGGCCCATATGGCTGCGGCGGGTATTCCGGTGAGGCTGTCATGACGCTGGATGATTTGGCTAAGGTGATTGCAGCGCGCAAAGGCGCTGATCCTGACAGCAGTTGGACCGCGCAATTGCTGGCCAAAGGGCCAGAGAAATGCGCCGAGAAGTTCGGGGAAGAGTCGGTTGAAGCGATCATTGAGGCGGTCAAAGGTGATCGCGCCGGTCTGACCTTGGAAGCGGCGGATGTGCTTTACCACCTGCTTGTGATGCTGGCCGCCTGCGATGTGCCACTTGATGCCGTGATGGACGAATTGGCCAAACGGAAGGGCCAATCCGGGATCGCCGAAAAAGCCGCGCGCCCTTAGAGCTTTGACGACACGCGCCCGGTAACAAAACCGCCCATCCGCAGCTCGTTATGCAAGCGCTGATACTCGATCTTCGGACAGCGGTTCTGGATAACGTCAACGCGGCGTGCTTCGGCCTTGGCCGCAGCCTCCGCATTCTCCACGCCAATCTGCATCCAGATGGTCTGCAATTCCGGCCAACGTGCTAAGGCTGCATCCACAATCGGCGGCACAGCCTCGGACCGGCGGAAGATGTCGACCATATCCACATCATCAGGGATATCCGTGACATCGCCATAGACCTCCTCACCCAGCAGGGTCTGCCCGGCCAGCCCCGGATTGACCGGGATCACACGATAACCTTTCAGGCCCAGATAGCGCGCCACGTAATAGCTGGGCCGCACCGGATTGGCGGAGACGCCCACAACGGCAATCGTCTTGGTCCGCTCAAGAATCCCGCGCAGATGATCATCCGTGTAAGTCATGGCACCCTCGTATCAGCACAAAGCGCGACAAAAAAGCGCCCGGTTCGAACCGGGCGCAAGGTATGGAACGAGGGACAGTGAGCCGAAACGCATCTGTTCCAGAAATGCGTTTCCAAGCCATCATGTAAGAAGTAGGCAGCGCTCAAAGTAGAGTTGATCAGCGAAACGTGAACGAAGCGTTAAGCTACCAATGCGCGGCCCGCCAATGCGCGTCAGCCATGGCAATGAAGCGTTCTGGGTCTTTGCGCCATTGATCACGGGCAGGAACGGAGTGTGTCAGGTACAACCTGCCCTGGTGGATGGTCCACGCATCCGGATCGCTGGGCGACCATTGCCCGTTGATGAGCGACATCGCACAATACCCGCCATAGCGTGGTGCAAAGGCGCGCGGCGCCGCCTCAAAGGCGGCCATGTTGGTGGCATTCTCAAACCGCCAGATCGCCTTCCGCCACATCAGGCGATACGCATCGCGACCGGCGATCGGCGCATCGTTCCGGAAGTAAGACACCGGATCGATCCCGTGAATGGCATAGCCATCTTCCGCAAACACAGCCGCAGGCGTGGCAAAAGCTTTGTTGCCCGCTAAGGCGGTGGCGGCAAAAGCGCCAAGAAAGGATCGTCGTGTGATCATGGATAGGACTGCTCCGATAACGCCTGTTGCGCCTCAAGATGCGCGCAGATTGCGCCTCTGCCTACCCACCTCGCCAAGCCGTGAGCGATGTTGAAAGGGCGTCAGTCAAAGACCTCGTCCACCACATCCTCAAGCACGTCCCAAAGACCCGACATCACTTTGCGCCCGAAGCTTTTGCTTTTGCGGCGTTTTTTGGGACGGCGGACATAGTCGTCATCGTAGTCGCGGTGGTACTTCTTTGTCTCTTTGTAGCCATGCTTTGTTACCTTGCCGTGCTTTGACACGGCCTCTTTTGGTAACATTTTCATCGCATGGATCGGCGCGCCGCAATTGCTGCAGGTCAGCTCATGCCGCTCTTTGCCGCGCAAAACCAGCGCGGCACGCGTCCCGCAATAACAACATGTGGTAATCTTCGTTGCGCCCATTGCATGCCTGCCTTCTTCTCAGCCTCGGATAGCATATAAGGCCACTGCGGCGGCATTCGAGACGTTGAGAGAACCAAAAGCGGCCGCCGCATCGATTCGGACAAGCTGATCGCAGGTTTCCTTGGTTTTGTTGCGCAGGCCCGGCCCTTCGGCACCGAGGACAAGTGCCAAAGGCCGATCGCGTTTGCCCTCAATTGCGGCCTCAATCGTCTGCTCCGCCTCGCCATCAAGACCCAGCACGAGATAGCCCATATCCCGTAGCGCGATCATCGCATCAGCCAGATTGCGGACCCGCAGATAGGGTTGACGCTCCAAAGCCCCGCTTGCCGTTTTGGCCAGCGCGCCGGTCTCGGGCGCGGAATGCCGTTGAACCGCGACAACCGCGCGCGCACCGAAAACCTCCGCTGACCGCAGAATTGCCCCGACATTATGCGGGTCCGTCACCCGGTCAAGCAGGATGATCCGTGGCGGCATCGGCCCCTCGCCGACGGCCACGTCCTCCAGCCGCCCCCAATCAAGCGGCTTGACCTCAAGTGCCGCCCCCTGATGGACCGATTGCGGGTCGATCGGTGCCGCGAATTTCCGGGGGTCGGAGATTTCGGGGGAGAGGCCCCCTGCCGCGACCGCCTCCCCCAGCCGGTCCAGCGCATTGCGGGTCACGATCAGACGCAGCTTCTCGCGCTTGGGGTTGAGCAACGCATCCCGCACCGCGTGCAAACCAAAGAGCCAGACCGTCTCTTGCGCGGCGGCCCGTTTCGCCTGTTCCTTGGCGATCACCCACTTTGGCTTCTTCATGTTCGGTTCCCGTTTGGTCAGCCTCAAATGGCGCGATACCCCACATGGCAGACCAAGTGAAGGGCCGCGACTTTTGCGGTTGACGGGCTTGGGGGCGGCAGTTAATCAGCCCGTCAGTGGGCGACAGGCCGCAAGGTGTGGCAGGGGACTGTAACTCCCTCGCGGAGACGCACGCCTGGTTCGATTCCAGGGTCGCCCACCATCTCCAATTCTTTTGGCAGAAAAACCCTCTAACACCTTGAAAGATAGGGTTGTTTTTGTGGCTCTAATACTCTCGTGCCGACTGTATACCAATGGCTGTGCAAACGTCAAATTCAGGACATTTCGCTCAAGAGCGAATTCCAATTTTTCCATTATTTTATAATGACTTGAGATGATTGCATAGCGTGTTCGAACGTCTTGCTAAGGTGTCCTCTTTCACGCCAAGACCGTTTGTGCGTTCGGAAAGCACTCTGCACCTGAAAGTTTCCGTTGTGCGGGCTTGCGGACAGATGCGAATTCAGATTCTGGTGCTGCAAGGACAACTCTCGTCAGCCGGCCGACATCTCAAAACTGCGGTCCATCGGTTGGGAGCTACAGGATGGACTGGAGGAAACCTTGATGAAATCAATGAATTACTTCGTCCGCAACAAGACCCGCCTGGTTGAGATGCTTGGGGACTAACTATCGCGAAGACAAACTACGCAGTCGGACCCTTCAGCGATCCGAGCCGGTTTCAGGGGGATCATCGTAAACCGACCAACCGTAATCCCCCTTGCTCTCGGGCAGGTCTTCCTGGCGCAGGTTCCCGGCCAGATAAGTCTTAGCGATGAAGTTTGCCGTAATCGGTGCTGTCAGGAACAGGAAAAGCGTGATCAGGAGTTCGTGGATCGAGATGTGCCCGGTTTTGGCATAAAAGAAGATCATTGAGGCGATCAGGACACCACCGACACCCAGTGTCGTGGCCTTGGTTGGCGCATGCAGTCGCTGCAACGGATCTTTGAGTTTTATCAGCCCGTAAGAGCCGACAAAACCAAAAATGCCGCTTATCACAAGCGCCAGTGAGATCAAGAGTTCCGCAACAAAGCCCATCAGATCCCCCTATTCGATAATGTCGCCGCGCAGGATGAAGCGACAGTAAGCAACCGTGGAAACAAAGCCGACCATCGCAATCAGCATTGCGGGTTCAAAGTAAATCGCAGAGCCACGCCAGACCCCGTAAAGCACCAGAAGGGCGATCACATTGATCACCATCGTATCCAGCGCGAGGATACGGTCCGCGGGATCAGGGCCAATTGCGATGCGCCAGAGATCGAGCAAAAGCGCCACGCCATAACAGCCAGCTGCGAAGACAAGAGCGTATTCAATCATTGAAAGATCTCCAAAAGGCGGCTTTCGTAGCGGGACTTGATCGCGTCGCGGACGCTGTCTGGATCATCGGTATGCAGGCAGTGCACGAGGATCGCATTGCAATCGGCGGCAAGCGTTGCGGACACCGTTCCGGGGGTCATGGTAATTGTTCCGGCCAGAACCGTGATCGCCTCGGCCGAGGTCAGCTCAAGCGGAATGGGGATCCATTGCGAATGGATTGTCCGTTCACGCTTGAACAGTATGATCATGGCAACTTCGACATTCGCCACAACGATATCCCACAGCACGATCAGCATGTATTCGACGATCTTCAGCGGGCGCGAGATGGCTGGACGATTGGGCCAATAGGCTGCGGTGACAATCGGAATGATGAGACCGAAGATCGAGCCGAGGATCAGGTTCCCCAAGGTGAACGTGTTCACAAGGCCAATCCAAACCAGAACCAGTGTCAGGCTCAAAAGCGGGTGCGGGATCAGACGGTGCAGCATCGGTCAGCTTTCCCCCTCTGGATTGGCGCCCAGAACCGCATCAACATAACCCGCCCGATCGAAAAGCTGCGCGGAGGTGTCATCAAGATAAGCCGCCACCGGGCCGGCAAAGACCGCGAGAGCCCCCAGAAGACCAAGCGCCAGCATCACCGGGGCGATCTGCATCGTTGTCGCAGGTGATAAATGCGCGCTGGCACCACCCTGAACATCGTCTGTCGGCACCGCGACTGAAGTGGACTTCCAGAAAAGCGTGCTACCTGCGCGGCCGAAGCCCACGATCGTGAAAAGCGACCCGACAAGGACTGCCGACCATGCCCAGCCGATAACACCCGGCTCTCTCAAAGCGTCGAGGACCAGAAGCTTGCCGAGAAATCCGCTGAGCGGCGGCATGCCGGCCATGGCTATGGCGGCGGCAAAGAAAAGTGCTGCAAAAAGGCCGTTTTGGGCAGTGACGGGCTGTGCGCTCAGTCGGTCACCGGACCGACGTGTGACGACAAGATCAGCGATCAGGAATAGACACGCCGCGGCAAAAGTCGAATGCACCATGTAGTAAAGGGCGGCAGTGGTCGCTGTTGTCGAGAAGGCAGCAACCGCCACCAAGAGCGTCCCCATCGACCCTACGACAGAAAACGCGATCAACGGCAGCAGGCGACGCGCGCCAAGCACCCCGAAAGCCCCGACAGCAATGGTCATGATCGCAGCGGGGAAAAGCCACGTTCCCGCCAAATCCTCGGTCCCTGTGATACCCGGCCCGAACGCGGTCGTGTGGACCCGCAGGATTGCATAGGCCCCGACCTTGGTCATGATCGCGAAGAGTGCCGCCACCGGAGCGGGGGCGTTGGCATAGGTCATGGGCAACCAGAATTGCACGGGGAAAAGTGCCGCCTTCACCGCAAAGACGACCATTAAAAGGATCGCCGCAACCCGGACAAGTGCAGCCTCTTCGGGGGGGATCTCAGGTATGCGGGTGGCGAGATCCGCGATGTTGAGCGTGCCGGTCGAGGCATAAAGTGTGCCGAGCGCGAACAGAAAGAGCGTTGATCCGGCAAGGTTCATCACCACATATTGCAGACCCGCGCGCATCCGGTCTTTCCCGCCGGAATGGATCATCAACCCATAAGACGCGATGAGCAGCACCTCGAAAAAGACGAAAAGGTTAAAGACATCGCCAGTCAAGAACGCGCCGCAAATACCCATCAATTGAAACTGGAAAAGCGCATGGAAATGGCGCCCGCGCGCGTCCCACCCCGTCGCGATTGCGTGGATCAGAACGATCAGCGCCAGTGTCGATGTCAGAAGCACCATGAGCGCTGAGAGGCGATCCAGCACCAGCACAATGCCAAATGGCGCGGGCCAGTCGCCCAGCCGATAAACATGTGTTGTGCCGTCGGCTGCCGCCATGGCAAGGCCCACGGCCACAGCCAGCAATATGACTGTGCCCGCGACCGAGGCAGTTCGCGCCAGTGTGATGTCGTGCCGCATCACAAATCCGATCAGCGGGGCAAGAAGCGCGGGCAGGAAGACGGGCAGGATGATCCAGTGCATCAGGCGCGCTCCTCGGCTTCCAACGCGTCGTCGCGCTCACCCTCATGCGGGTCAATGTCGATGCGGTCGCTTTCAGATTCCAGAAACGCGCCTAGCCCCATCATCACCAGAACGGCTGTCATTCCGAAAGAGATCACGATGGCCGTCAACACCAGTGCCTGCGGCAGTGGATCGGAATAGCTGGCGTCACCATAAGGCGACAGGATCGGCGACTGATCGATGGCAAGCCGTCCACTGGCAAAAAGAAAGACGTTCACCGCATAGGACAAAAGCGCGAGACCAATAATAACAGGGAACGTCCTGAGACGCAGCAGAAGATAAACCCCGCCCGCTGTCAGAACACCGATGCCGCTTGCGACGATAAACTCCATCTCAGCGCTCCGGTTCTTCTTTAAGGTGATTGGCCGGATTGTAATCCATTGGCCTCACGTTCACCGTCTCCCCGGCAAAGCGGGCGATGCGACTAAGGCTATAGAGCATCAGCATCACCGCCCCGAGCACCGTCAGGAAAACGCCAAGATCAAAGATCATGGCGGTCGCCAGCTCAAACTCTTCGATGGGTGGAAGATGCACGTAGGTATATGCACTCGTCAGGAAAGGTGTACCGGCCAACCATGAACCCGCGCCCGTGAGCGCCGCGATCACCACGCCAAGACCGATCATCGTGTGGTACTCAATCTTCTTGCGTTCTTGGGTCCAGGCAAAGCCGGACGCCATGTATTGCATGAGCAGCGCGATAGCGATGACCAGACCTGCGACAAAGCCACCGCCCGGCTCATTATGACCACGCAGGAAGATATAAAGGCCCACGACAATCGCGATGGGCATCAGAACGCGCGTGACGACAACCATCATCAACGGGTGTCGGTCGCGGGAAAGGTCCCGAGAGAAATCCATGTTCTTCAATCGTCGCCCTGCCGGTCCATCAAGCAAGGCGTGCATCAGCGCAAAAATCACAAGACCCGCAATCCCCAGCACGATGATCTCGCCAAAGGTGTCGTAGCCGCGAAAATCAACGAGGATAACGTTGACGACATTGGTTCCGCCGCCGCCTTCATAGCTGTTGGCGATGTGGTAATCCGAAATCGTGTCGATATCGCGCATCAGGAACGCATAGGCGAGCGCAGCCACGCCGCCGCCAGCAGCGACCGCGATAGCCGCATCGCGCAGTTTGAGGCCCAGCGGGCTCTCCTTCGGCGTCACTTTCGGCATGAAATGCAGTGCGAGCAGCAGCAGCATGATCGTCACCGTCTCGACCGAGATTTGGGTCAGCGCAAGGTCAGGCGCCGACAGATAGGCGAAACCAGCAGAGATCGACAATCCGATGATCCCGATAAGGACCAATGCGCGAAAGCGGTGGTGGTGCATGATCACAACCGAAATCGTGGCGACAATAAGCATGACCCAGCCCACGGCAATGACCGGCGCCACTGGTAACATCTCGCGTGTCGGCGCAGACAAACCGCTTGATGAATAGGCGACCCAGCCAAGGAACACGGACGTGACTGTGAAGATGGCGAGGTAACGACTGATCGCACCGTTGTGGCTGATCTCGGAAATGGCCCGGCTCACGGCGACGATGAAGGCGACCAGTTTGTCGAAAATGACCTTCGCTTCGGGTCTTGGTGCTGCAATCCAGGCCTTGTCGAGCGGTCGGTGCGCAAACAGCAGCATCGCACCGCCGACGATGGCAATGACAGACATCCACAATGCCGGGGTGACGCCGTGCCAGATCTTCAGATGCGGATGCAGATCGGCGCCCGTCACAGCACTGGCCGCCGCCGTCACTATGCCTTCGGCAAGGAACGGGGCCACGCCGATGACAATCACCATGACGACCAATAGTGCCGGTGCGGCCCACATCCCAAACGGGGGATCATGCGGGGTGTGCGGGTAATCGTCTCGTACCGGTCCGAGGAAGACATGCGCCACAAATCGGAACGAATAGGCGACCGACAAGAGCGCACCAATCGTCGCCAGCACCGGCACCGCGTAATGACTACCCAGCCAGTCGGTATGCGATGCCTCTTCCAGCATCATCTCTTTCGAAAGGAACCCATTCAAAAGCGGGATGCCTGCCATCGAAAGCGCCGCCACCGTGCCGATGACGAAGGTGATCGGCATCAGATGCCTGAGACCGCCAAGTCGCTTGATATCGCGGGTATGTGTTTCGTGATCGACGATGCCCGCAGTCATAAAGAGTGCGGCCTTGAACGTTAGGTGATTGATGATGTGAAACACCGCCGCGACCGCAGCTGCCTCGGTGCCGAAACCCAACAGCATGGTCAGAAGCCCGAGATGACTGACTGTCGAGAAGGCCAGCAACGCTTTCAGGTCGTCTTTGAAAAGCGCGATCAATGCCCCGACCACCATGGTGACAAGGCCCGTTGTGGCCACGATATAGAACCATGCATCCGTACCGGAAAGCACGGGCCACATGCGTGCCATCAGAAAGACGCCGGCCTTCACCATCGTGGCCGAATGAAGATAGGCCGAAACGGGCGTGGGCGCGGCCATGGCATGCGGCAGCCAGAAATGGAACGGGAATTGCGCCGACTTTGTAAAGGCGCCGAGCAGGATCAGGATCAGTGCAGGCAGATACCATTCGGACGCCCTGACTTCATCTCCGGCCTGCAGGATATCCGTCAGATTATAGCTGCCGACGATATTCCCAAGGATCAGCATCCCCCCGATCATCGCAAGCCCGCCCGCACCGGTCACAGTCAGCGCCATCCGCGCACCCTGGCGCCCTTCTGGCAGGTGTTTCCAATAGCCGATCAGCAAGAAAGACGAGAGCGAGGTAAGCTCCCAGAAAATCAACAAAAGCAGGATGTTGTCGGATACGACAATGCCAAGCATGGCACCCTGAAATAGCAGCAGATATGTATAAAACTGCCCCATCGGATCATCGCCCGACAGGTAGAAGCGGGCGTAGAGCGTGATCAGAAACCCGACGCCAAGGATCATGGCGCCAAAAAGCAGCCCCAAACCGTCAAGGAAGAAAGAGGCCGAAAGACCAAGCTGTGGCAGCCATTCAATCTGCGCCTGAACGATTTCTCCGCGCAAGACCGCCGGTGCCAGGATAAGCAGCATGATCAGAGCCAGCAGCGTCGGCACCGCCGTTGCAATCGCACAGGCATTGCGCCCCGCCCGGATCATCAGACCCGGTAGCAACGCCCCCGCAAAGGGCAGCAACGCAATGATGAAAAGGAGAGTCCCCCCGTGGCTCATGGAATGGCCCTGTCCGTGTTTATTATTGAAGCAATGCTTAGCCGGTGCAGCAAGGCACCACAACCATGCGTTTTGCCTCGAAGCCAAGGCTGTGCTTCAGAACATCGCTGAAGTCACGGGCTAGTGAATGCCAAGTTGGCCAAGTTGAGGCTGCTGGGAGCATCATCATTCTTCGCAAGGCAGATACTTGCCATTGTCATGACCGAAATTGCATCGCTGCAACAGCGTGATAGAGGTGTCGCATGCAGGATGCGGCAGATCAATATGTGTTTGGTGTGGATGGCGGTGGCTCCGGCTGCCGCGTGCAGGTCACGGACCCGACGGGAAAGCGGTTGGTTGCGGCTGAGGGCGGTCCCGCAAATGTCTACACCGACCTTGACGGTGCACTGAAGAGCATACGCACGGCGATCAGAAGTGCCGCAGCACAGCTTGGTCGGAATGATCGACATCTGACAACCTGCCCAGCGCATTTGGGACTGGCCGGAGCGATCAGCGACGTCGAGAATGATGCTGTAAAAGCTGCAATGCCGTTCGAGAGACTGTCGGTTTCGGATGACCGCACGACCACGCTGGCCGGCGCATTGGGGGACACTGACGGTATCGTGGCTTCAGTCGGCACGGGAAGCTTTGTGGCCGCACAGATGGGCGCGCAACAACGCTTCTTTGGCGGGTGGGGCGCGATGATCTCGGACCAGGCGTCTGGCGCATGGCTGGGATATCAGTTGTTGACCCGATCCGTTCTCGCGGCAGAAGGGCTGATAGCACAGACGGCTCTGACCCAAGAGATGTTGGCGCAAGTTGGCGGAAGTCCCGCAGGGCTGACCGCAATGGCCAAGGACGCGGCACCAGACGACATCGCCGCACTCGCACCAAGGGTCGTATCGGCTGCAAATAACGGTGACGAGGTTGGCGTGGCGCTCATGAAAGAAGGCGCGGACTATCTGATGTCTTGTATTCGGGCTGCCGGTTGGTCCACGGGGATACGTTTGTGCCTGACGGGCGGGATCGGTCCGCATTACGCCCCTTATCTTGATGCAGAGCTACAGCCCTTTCTGGAACCGCCCGCGGGATCGGCGCTCGATGGCGCCGTGATGCTCGCACTGCGACACGTGACTCAACCATGACCCGAAAGGCGATTACCGGCACCGACATCTTTGACGGGCGCATTCTACATCGAGGCGCCGCCTTGCTTTTGAAGGGGGACGTCTTTGAGAGCATCTGCGCGGAGGAGGAGATCCCATCAACCTATCATCGTCATCGCGTTGATGGCGGCACCATCATGCCGGGCTTTGTCGATCTTCAGGTAAACGGCGGCGGAGGCGTGATGTTCAATGACGACACTAGCGTAGCAGGCCTCAGGACAATTGCCGACGCCCATGCTGCGACCGGTACGCGGGCTTTTTTGCCAACGCTGATTACTGACACCGCTGAACGTACCAAGGCCGCCATTGACGCGGTTGCCGCCGCGATTGGCGCGGGCGTGCCGGGTATCGTCGGGCTGCATTTGGAGGGGCCACATATCGCAGTCGCCAAAAAGGGAGCCCATGATCCGGCACTGATCCGCCCTATGACCGCCGCAGACGAAGCGATAGTCCTCGATGCAGTGGCGCGCCTGCCGAACGTGATGATCACCGTCGCCCCGGAGAGCGTGACGCATGCGCAAATCGACAAGCTCAGCGCCGCAGGCGTGATCGTCGCACTTGGGCACACAGATTGCAGCTTTGCCGAAGCCAAAGAGGCATTCGCTGCAGGCGCAAGCTGTGTCACCCATCTGTTCAACGCGATGAGCCAGCTTGGCAGCCGCTCACCTGGTCTTGTTGGCGCCGCCCTTGCCACGCGTGGAATTGCCGCTGGCCTGATCGCTGACAATATCCACGTCCATGCTGCCAGCATCCAGATTGCCCTTGATGCGATGGACCCTTCCGATCTGTTTCTGGTGACCGATGCGATGGCGACCGTCGGCTCCGACATCACTGGGTTTCAGTTGAACGGGCGTGAGGTGCGCCGCGCTGACGGATGCCTGCGGCTGGAAGACGGCACATTAGCAGGTGCAGATCTGACCTTGCCAAGGGCCCTTTCCGTGCTGTTGGCCGAGACGAACGTGTCACGCGAACGTGCCTTTGCAATGGCAACATCCGTTCCGGCGCATCTGCTGAAGGATGCCTTGGGCTATGGCGCGTTCACACGGGGCCAAACGGCACACGCGATCCATCTGGACCCGGACTGTGTCTATCGCGGTGCGCTCCCGGTCTGACGAATGGTTGCGTGACAGGCAGCAACGGATATAGGCATGGGCGTCAACAACGCCGGTCAAACACCATATGAGCCACGCCTTGCCATTTAACATCATGATCGTTGGCCAGGCGGGGCGGCTGCAATACGAGGCGCTGATCTTTGCCGCCTCGTTACGCACCTTCTCACCCGATTTTCGCGGCCAGCTTTACGTGGCCGAACCGCAACCCGGCCCTAAATGGCCACGCGACCCGCGAATGTCCGGCGATATCAAAGATGCGTTGACAGCACTTGGTGCCGAGATACGGCCCTTCCAGTCCGTGTATTTTGGGCACAGCTACCCTTATGGCAACAAGATTGAAGGGCTGCAGATACTTACAGCAAAGCAGCCTTTCGTCTTCTTTGACACCGATACATTGATCACAGGCGACCTGACGCGCGTGCCTTTTGACTTTGATCGCCCCGCCGCCTCAATGAACCGAGGGCCGACCTGGCCGGTGGAGGAGCTCTATTGGCCCGGCTACACGGCGATCTGGAAATCGCTTTATGACAGGTTTGGACTGGATTTCGAAAGCTCGCTCGATCTGGCGCAGCCCGACGAGTATTGGGAGCGATATCTCTATTTCAACGCTGGCTGGTTTTTCGGCAATGATCCGGCGCGCTTTGGACAGCTCTTCACTGACTACGCGGTGTCGATCCGGGATGATCCACCGCCCGAACTGGTCATCCAGCCGCTTGATCCCTGGCTGGATCAAATCGCGTTGCCGCTTGTCATTCATACCTTGGGTGGAGGTCGACCGGACGCAACGCTTGGTGGTTTGGACGGCGATATCTCGTGTCACTACCGGGCATTGCCACTCCTCTTTGCGCGCGGCACCGATGCGCAGATTGAAGCGCTGGAAAAGGTGACCGCACCGAACAAAATCAAGAAGCTACTCAAGCAATATGAGCCGATGAAACGCTTGATCTTTCAAGGGCGGGGTCACAAGGTGCGTGCTATGTTCGACCAGAATGCCCTACCGCGTCACGAAAAGGCGCTGCGCAATAAGATCAAATCGGCAGGTTTCTGGATGCGTTAATGCATCTGTTTGAAATCGGCGAAGATGATGCCCCGATCTTCGAACGGTCGGCACCACAACGGCATCTTCCTTTCCTCGCGATTTGATGTCTCGTTGCATCCCAAAATGTCACCCTTGCGTTACACCCGAGCCTATGTGAATGTCACCCTAGGGTTATAACCCGTGACGCACTACCGAGGTTTGGAGGCATCATGCGAAGTGTCGGCGTTCTGGCTCTGTACCTGGCATTCATCATGTTCGGCGCGCTCACGCTGCCGCGGCTATTGACGATATTTCACGATACGTTGGACACCCGTCTTGGACTATCGGACGGCTTGACGTCGAACGAGATACAGGTCGCGGCGGGCGTCTTTGCTGGGGTATTTGTCGCAGCGGTACTTTTGGGGCTAGCGGCGCTCTTAACGCATTTACGAGACGGCATCTTTGGCGCAAAGCGCGCCTGGATCGAAACGCCATTGCAACAGCCGGTGAAGGAGCCCGGTACACTACTGGTAGATGCGTCTCTTTGGTTTGGTGCAACAACCCTGCTGGCATGGCTTCTTCATACCGAAGCGCGGGCACCTGTCATGCCCGACCAAGACCCCTATGACGTGTTTCGCGCCGTCAGTTCAGCGACTTGTATCGCCCTTCTGATCGCCATCATCGCTTTGCGGAAGGGGCTCATATCTCCCCCTTTTCATGATTTTGAGGGAGATGAAAGGTACAAGGAAAACTTGTTGCTTGCGCATTTCCGGTCAGTGCATGCCGTCGTGGCCTTTGGCGGTCTTATCGTTGTCATCGAGGCCATGGACGACACAGTTAACTTGCCAATAGGCGCATGGTTCTTGGTGATCCTGTCCGCCTACAAGACTTTCAATTTCGCGATGTTGTACTGGCTGGAACGCCGCGATGATGTCATCGCCTGAGCCGTCAAGTTGCTCAGGCAAAGGTCACGCATTGCCATTTCGCGGAACTCCAGACGTGTCACGATGATCGCGGGTCGCACTGCATCGGAACAGAATCCCGTTCTCACGGAGGAACGCGAAAAAGGGCGGGCTGCGACAAAGGTTCATTAAGGGAATTGTTCTTTGCCACACCGGGCCGTTGAGTGTGCCCTGCTTTGCGCCTACACGTATGGCGGAAAGACCTTAGGGAGAGATGACGATGTCCGACAATCCAAGCTACGGCTTTGATACGCTGCAGATACATGCTGGCGCCCGGCCCGACCCGGCGACGGGCGCACGGCAGGTGCCGATTTATCAGACGACCGCGTATGTATTCCGTGACGCAGAGCATGCGGCCGCTTTGTTTAACCTGCAGGAAGTCGGCTACATCTATTCGCGCCTGACCAACCCGACTGTTGCCGCATTGCAGGAACGCATTGCGACGCTCGAAGGTGGTGTTGGTGGCGTCTGCTGTTCTTCGGGCCACGCCGCGCAGATCATGGCGCTCTTTCCACTGATGCAGCCCGGACGCAATATCGTCGCGTCAAGCAGGCTCTATGGCGGGACCGTCACCCAGTTCAGCCAAACAATCAAGCGGTTTGGCTGGTCCGCGACATTTGTGGATTTTGATGATCATGACGCTGTAAAGGCAGCCATCGATGACGACACGCGCGCGGTCTTTTGCGAGGCGATTGCCAATCCTGGCGGGCACATCACCGATCTTGATGCCATAGCCGCAATCGCCGACGGCACAGGCATCCCGCTGATCGTGGATAACACATCAGCCACGCCTTACCTCTGCCGCCCCATCGAGCATGGCGCGACGCTGGTTGTGCATTCCACAACCAAGTACTTGACGGGCAATGGCACGGTTACGGGCGGATGCGTTGTCGACAGCGGCAAGTTCGACTGGGCTGCCAATGACAAGTTCCCCTCGCTCAGCGAACCGGAACCCGCCTACCACGGCCTAAAATTTGCCGAGACCTTCGGCCCGCTCGCCTTCACGTTCCACGGCATCGCCATCGGATTGCGCGATCTGGGCATGACGATGAATCCTCAGGCCGCCCATTACACGCTGATGGGGATTGAGACCCTGTCATTGCGGATGGAACGGCATGTCGAGAACGCGATGAAGGTCGCAAAATGGCTGGAGGATGATCCACGCACCGACTACGTGACCTATGCGGGTCTGCCCAGCTCGCCCTATTCCAAGCTTGTGCCAAAGATTTGTCCACGTGGCGCGGGCGCGCTTTTCACCGTGGCCGTCAAGGGCGGATACGAGGCTTGTGTCAAGCTGGTCGACAGCCTTGAGATCTTCAGCCATGTAGCAAATCTCGGTGACGCGCGCAGCCTGATCATCCATTCGGCAAGCACCACCCACCGGCAATTGACGGCTGAACAGCAAGAGGCCGCGGGTGCCGGACCAGGCATCGTCCGCCTGTCCATCGGGATCGAAGATGCCGATGACCTGATCGCCGATTTGGACCAGGCATTAACCAAGGCAACGGCTTGATCTGACGGAACCCGCCCCTGCCCTTGGCGTGGGCGGGTTTCTGCTGTAGGCTTCGCACGCGGCGGCAAAACGCGTTTTGCCATAACAACCAACATGCTAGATGCGTTCGATGACCCCGAATTTCGCGCTATCGCTGTCATTTGAAGGAATAGAACTGCTGCAACGTGTGCAGCATGGCTGGAAGCGTGTCGGTCGGGCCGATGTCGAAGACGAAAATCTTGATGCCGTCCTTGCGGATTTGCGCGCGAAGGCGGAGGCACTCGCCCCGGATGGGTTTTGCACCAAACTGATCATCCCGCTTGACCAGATCAAATATGTCGCCATCGACAGCACGCAAACGACGGATGAAGACATCCGGGCCGAGCTCGACGGTGTGACGCCTTATAGCCTGAACGAGTTGGTGATCGACTGCGAACGCTTTGGCGGGCGCACCCATATCGCCGCTGTTGCCCGCGAAACGCTGATCGAGGCGGAAACCTTCGCACATGCGCATGGCTTCAGGCCGGTGTCCTTTGTCGCTGTGCCCGAACCCTTTACGTTCCAGAAAGAAGTGTTCTTTGGCCCCACATCCATGATGCGGGACTTTCTGGGATGGGATGGCGAGGTTGAGCGTGATCCGCTGCCCGTTATGGTCGTGGGCACGCGTATCAAATCACGGCTGCTCGTGTTCGATCTGCCTGAGGATGCCATACCCCCAGCCGATGATACGCTGGATTTGAGCGAGGCACTGCCCGAGCCAAAACCATCTGACACACCCAAAGAACCGGAGCCGGATGAACCGCCATCCCAGGGCTTCGATCTGGCCGCGGCCCTCGCACCTTTTGCGGATGACGCGCCGAGCCAAGACGAGACACCAAAGCCCGACGAAACACCCGCCGTGGCGGAAAAAGAGACAGCGCCACAAGGTTTTGATCTGGCGGCAACCCTGGCACCATTTGCCGGTGACGAGCCGAATTATGAAAATAGTCTGGGCTCAGACGAAGTGGCCCCAAAGCCTAACGAAGACACCACACAGCCCGAACTCCCTTTGCCAGTTGATGTCGCACCTCCTGAGCAAGCAGAGGCGAAGGCGCCAGAGGCTGATGAGCCAGCACCCGTCGCGACAGAACCCCATGTTGTGCCTGATCCAACGCCCGACGCGCCTCAGGATGATGTGACAGTTTCTGAAGAAATGGCACAGCCAGCGCCTTTGATGGTCGATATGATCATTACCGAGGCCGCCTTGCCAGTGCCGGAAGCCGCTGCCCCTGCAAAAGAGATCGCGGAGCCACTGCCTGTGCCGCTCCGCGTATCGATCCCAGATGATCTGACACTGCATGTCCCCCGGCTGCTGGACGCGGTCATTGCCGAATACCATAAGCCGAAACTGCAGAAATCACGGCGACAGCGTAGCCGCCTGATCGCCCTCGCGCCGCCCACACAAGTGGCGGCCACCAAGATCCCCGCACCACCGCCACGGCCACGGCCTGTACCGACCCCCCAGGCGGCCAATACCAATCGCAGACCCAGCCTGATCGCTGGCGCGATTGCCGCAAGCTTGGTCGTTGTTGGCGTCATCGCATGGGCCGTTTTGCGCGACTCCGAAAGCACAGGAACAACGGAAGAACCGACGGCAGTCGCTGTCGAAGAGGCTTTGCAGGAAGCCACCGCGACACCTCCTGCGGCCACCGATATGGAATTGGTCGGGCCCGCGCCAGCGCAGCCACAGCTTGACATCGCCACGCTGACCGCACCTGCCGACGACGCAGTAAACAATCCGGGATCGCCTGCGATTGAGGTCGCGCCATCTCTGGGTGACGCACCGCAGCCCTTGGCCAGTGCCGCAATGCCTGATCCGACACTGCCCGCCGTTGAGCCCGCACCGGCCCCGCCGGCCGAAGAGCAGGCCACAGCTACCGTAGGTGCACCCATCCTGCGCGGTCGTGTGCTGAGCCCTGCGGACGCGGCGCGTGTCTACGCCGCCACAGGCGTTTGGCAGCGCGCACCCCGTTTTGTCGATGTGCCCGGGACAACATCAACCGTGGGCATGATCGTTCCAACATCCGAGACAGTGCCAGAGCGTTTGGCACGGCCCGAAGCGCCGTTGACCGACGACCTTGCGACCGATCTTAGCTTTCTAGCACCCGCCGATCCGCCGCCGCCAGAAGCCACATTTGCGCTTGACGATAATGGCTTTGTGCTGGCTACGCCGGAAGGCGCCGTCACGCCTGAAGGCGCTATCGTTTTTGCCGGTGCGCCTGACATCGCGATACAATTGCGCCCGACGCTGAGCGCTGCTGACCTTGAGCGCATGGCGCTTCTCGCACCCGCACCAGAAGACGTCGTGATCATCGCCGGACGTCCAGATATCGTGCCGCCGCTGCGTCCCGCTGATGCCGCACTGCCTGTTGATGAGGACGCCGCCCCAAATGAGCAAGACTCAGAAGTAGCGGCAGCTGAAGAACCGCCGACACCAGGTGGCGTCGCGCTTTCGACCTTGACCGATGACAGCAGCGCCGATGATCCATCCCTCGCTGCCGCACGTCCGGAACTGCGCCCATCAGACCTTGCCTCAACGGCACGCCCTGCCGATCCGGGCACGCCAGACATCACTGCCATCATAGCGGGAATTGAGGCTGAAGAGACCGAAGCCGCCGCCAATGCTATCGTGAACGCGACATCCCAAGCGGTCGCCGCCTCGCTGCGCCCAACGGAACGCCCAAACAACTTCAGCCAGGTGGTTGCCGCAGCCCGCGCCCAAATCGAGCGCCAGCAAAGCACTGCCGCACCGGCTGCCGCCGCCCCAGTCCAGACCGCCGCCCCCGTCGCCCCACAGAACTATGCACCTGTTCCTGGCGGTGTGGCCCGTGCCGCGACGCAGGATGACGTGATCCGCCTGCGCGAGATGAACCTGATCGGTGTCTATGGCCGCCCCAATGCCCGCCGCGCGCTCGTCCGGCTGAGCAATGGGCGCTATGTAAGGGTGGAGGTCGGCAGCGCGCTTGATGGCGGCCAGGTCACCGCCATCGGTGAATCCGCGCTCAACTATGTCAAGCGCGGGCGCACCTACGCGCTGGAATTACCTTCGGGCTAGCTCGCCTCAAGCACACCGCGGGCGATCTGGTCGGCCTCAATGCTTTCGAAAAGCGCTTTGAAATTGCCTTCACCAAAGCCGTCATCGCCCTTGCGCTGGATGAACTCAAAGAAGATCGGCCCAATTACAGTCTTGCTGAAAATCTGTAGCAAGATGCGGGTTTCGCCGCCATCCACCACGCCTTCGCCGTCGATGAGGATGCCGTGCTTTTCCATCCGGTCGCGCGGTTCGTCGTGGCCCTGCACTCGGTCGTGACTCAGATCATAATAGCTGCTGGGCGGTTTGGGCATGAACTTGATGCCGCGTTCTGCGATCTCATCGGTCGCATCGTAAAGATCATGCGCTCCAACAGCGATATGCTGGATGCCTTCACCCTTGTACCGCTTGAGGTATTCGACAATTTGCCCGGTCTCACCCCGGTCTTCGTTGATCGGGATGCGGATACGCCCGCAGGGTGAGGTCAGCGCACGAGACAGGAGCCCGGTATACTTACCCTCGATATCAAAGAACCGAATTTCCTTGAAATTGAACAAGTCACCGTAGAACTTGAACCAGACATCCATGTTCCCCTTGTGAACATTGTGGGTCAGGTGATCGAGGTAGTAGAAGCCGACCCCGGTTGGATGCGCGTCTGAAACCCAGTCGAACTCTGCGTTGTAAGGGTTCGCCTCGTAATACTGATCAATGAAATAGATCAGGCTACCACCAATGCCGACGATGGCCAGCACGTCCATGGTTTTGCCAACACCTTCATATGGGGTGGCACCGTTCTTGACCGCATGATCGAAAGCCTGCTGCGCATCAACGACCCGCCACCCCATCGAAGGCGCGCAGGGCCCGTGCTCTTCCACAAAGCTGCGCGCGTGGCTGCCCGGCTCGTTATTGATGATGTAGGTGATATCGCCCTGCTGCCAAAGCTCGATATCTTTCGATTTGTGCGTGGCGGTGTGGGTATAGCCCATCTTCGCGAACAGATCGCGCAGGGTCTGAGGTTCGGGATGGGCGAATTCGACAAATTCGAAGCCATCTGTCCCGGCGGGATTATCCGGAGTGATCGTGGATTTGGGTGCGTCATGTGGGAAAGGTCCCATGGGTCATCCTCCTGTTCGCGGTTGCTTGACTGTATCGCATGGGCTCTGTCCAAGGTGCGCATTCTAGTGGATTGATCCATCAATTCATGCGAGAAACCCGCGTGACAAATATCAATAGCGCCAGAAATCCGCATGAACCTTGATGAAGCCGATCTGAAACTTCTCGCCGCACTTCAGCGTGATTCCACCCGTACCGCTCAGGAACTGGGTGAGGCGCTAAACATGTCAGCCTCGCAGGCCGGACGGCGACGTCAACGGCTTGAGGCCGAGGGCTACATCGCCGGATATCGCGCCCGCCTCATGCCCGAGAAAGTGGGGCTGTCGGTTGAGGCCTTCATTCAGATCGTGATGGCCACACATACCGAACAGAACGCCCGCGACTTTGTGCGACTTACGCAAACGCGAGCCGAGATTGTGGGCGCCTGGACGCTGACGGGCGAGGCCGATTACCTGTTGCGCGTCTATTGCCGCGACCTTGCGGCGCTGAATGATCTGGTGCAGCAGGTCCTGCTGCCCCATCCGGCGGTTAGCCGTGTGCAAAGCCAGATTGTGATGGAGCGGGTGAAAACCGACGCGCCCCTGCCCGTTTAGTGCTCTGCCTGCAAGGTGAAGGCGCGCAACGCCACCACAATCATCAACGCGCCGCCACAGATGAACGCCATGCCAAAGGATGTGGCGGCGGCAATGGCTGCGCCCAAAAACGGTGCCGTCAGAAGTGCAATTGTATTGATCGCTTCGCTTAATGCCGTAACACGCCCGATCCGATCCGGCGCTGTATGGGTCTGGATGAGCGTGCGGAACGGGACGAGATTGATCGCCGAGGCAACGCCAAGACCGAAGAACAGGCACAAATAGACCGGCAGCGTGATCGGCATGCCCCAAACCTCTGCCGCGCCCAATGCGATGGTGAGAAGGCTGGCAATTCCAGCACCGGCGGCAATCCAGCGAAATGGATACTTTGTCTCGCCCAACGCCCATGCGCCAAGCACGCTCCCCGCGCCGACGGCGGCCAGCGAAAGGCCTAAAGCGGTCTCGGAGAAGCCAAGGTCACGTGTCAATGGCGCGATCAGCACCATCAGAACCGGCCAATGCGGCGCGAGAAACAGCGCTGCGGTACAGATTGCACGCCCCAGATTGCTGAGGAGCAGGACTCGGTTCAGGTTGCTGCGATCAACCCAGACACCGGCAAATGGCCCGATCAGCAGGTAAGGCAGCCCCATGCTCACCGCCAGAATGGCGAAGACATAAGGCGGCACCGTCCAGACAAAGGCCAGCAGCGCGCCAATCGCGACGAAATCCAACCAATCGGCGAAATCCGCCGGGACCTGCGCAATCAGCAAGCGCCGCAAAGCCGCGCGGTGGTCGGGTGTGCTCATGGGCGCAACCTATGCCGGGTCCGGCAGTCGTACCATCCGCAAACTGCCGCGTTGCGCGTTTGAGGTTCCCTTGCGATACCTGAGCCATGGAATCCTTTTTGTTTCAGGCCACAATCTATCTTGGCGCGGCGGTGATTGCCGTACCCTTGGCAGCGCGCCTGGGCTTTGGCTCGGTGCTGGGCTACCTTCTCGCGGGCATTGTGATCGGGCCTTTGACCGGCTTGGTCGGGTCTGAAACGCAGGATCTGCAGCATTTTGCAGAATTCGGAGTCGTCATGATGCTGTTCCTGATTGGGCTGGAGCTTGATCCCCGCGCGCTTTGGGCGATGCGGCAAAAGTTAATCGGTCTGGGTGGTTTGCAGATCAGCCTGACTATGGCCGCCGTGATGATCGGAGCGATGGCATTGGGCTATGACTGGACGACAGCACTTGCGATCGGAATGATCTTTGCCTTGTCCTCGACCGCAATCGTGCTGCAAACGCTCACAGAAAAAGGGCTGATGAGCACCAATGGCGGACGCTCGACATTCTCGGTTCTGCTGACGCAGGACATCGCCGTGATCCCGATGCTGGCCGCCCTGCCCTTGCTGGCGGTCCCGACCATGATGACGCTGACCGAGAACGGGTCGGTCCATCGCGCCGCTGACGATCACCATGACAGCCACGCGACGCTCAGCCTTGTCGAAGGGCTGCCTGGCTGGGGGGTGACGCTTGTCACCGTTGGCGCTGTTGCTGTGGTGATCCTGGCGGGTATCTATCTGACGCGCCCCGTTTTCCGCTACATCCACCATGCGCGACTGCGCGAGATGTATACCGCCCTCGCGCTCCTGATGGTCGTGGCCACCGCCGTATTGATGACCCTCGTCGGCCTCTCGCCCGCCTTGGGCGCGTTTCTGGCGGGTGTGGTGCTCGCCAATTCAGAGTTCCGGCACGAGCTGGAAAGCGACCTTGCGCCATTCAAGGGCCTGCTTTTAGGGCTGTTCTTCATTACCGTTGGCGCAGGCATCAACTTTGATCTGTTCTTCAACGACCCGGTCTACATTCTTGGCCTGACCTTCGCGGTGATGCTGATCAAATGGGTGATCCTTTTTGGCATCGCAAACCTCTTCAAGATCACCGGCAAGGATCGGTGGCTTTTTACCCTCGGCCTCGCGCAGGCGGGGGAGTTCGGTTTCGTGCTGATTGCGTTTTCAAGGCAGCAGGGCGTTCTGACGGGCGCGCTGGCGGGACAGCTTTTGCTTGTCATCGCGCTGTCGATGCTGATCACGCCGCTTTTGTTCATCGCCTATGAATGGCTCAGCCGGCAGGGCGCGGAGGCCGAGGATCACGAACATGACGAGGTGGAGGAAACAGGTGCCGTGATTATCGCAGGCATCGGGCGGTTCGGGCAGATCGTGAACCGTCTTGTGCAAAGTGCCGGTTTCAAGACCGTAGTGGTCGACAGCAACCTGGGCACGGTGCAGATGATGCGGAAATTCGGGTTTCGCGGCTATTTCGGTGATCCGACGCGGCCAGACCTATTGAATGCGGCGGGATTGCAGGATGCGGCGGTACTTGTCGTGGCGATCGATGACAAAGCCTCTGCCAACAAACTCGTGGCTTATGCCCGCAAGGCCCGCCCCGATCTGCACATCATCGCTCGCGCACGCGACCGAGTTCATGTCTATGAACTTTATGATGCGGGCGCTAATGACATCGTGCGCGAGATGTTTGACAGCTCGCTGCGCGCCGGGCGCTATGCGCTCGAAAACCTAGGGCTCAGCGAGTTCGAGGCCGCCGAGATCGAGCAAGCGTTCTATCAGCACGACCGCCATGCATTGCGCGAATTGGCGCAGCTTTGGCAGCCGGGTGTACCGGTGTCCGACATTCCCGAATATGTCAAACGTGCGAACGAGTTAAACAACGATCTTGAGACCGAATTTGCGACTCGCCAGCAAGCCGCGGAACGCAAAGACATCGCGTAGCCAGGATTTTTGAGAAAATTGGCGGCCCTAGCCGTCGCTCACGCCTGCTTCGGCAAACGTTGCCATGCCTGAGTGGCAAGCAATGGCACCTTTCAGGATGCCAATGGCAAGCGCGGCACCGGACCCTTCTCCAAGCCGAAGCCCAAGGTTCAAAAGCGGTTCTTTGCCAAGCGCCTCCAGCAATTTGCGATGCGCCCCCTCCGCGCTTAGATGTCCGGCCACACAGTGATCCAGTGCACCATCAGCCGCCTTCGCAAGCGCGGACGCCGCCGCGCAGCAAATGAAACCGTCGAGGATGACGGGGATGCGATGCTGCCGTGCCGCCGCAATCGCACCCGCCATCGCCGCCAATTCGCGCCCGCCAAGACAGCGCAGCGCCTCAAGCGGATCATCAGTGGCGTGCAAAGCGAGGCCTTGCGCCACCACATCGGTTTTGCGTGCAAGGCCCGCGTCGTCCACACCCGTTCCGCGCCCGGTCCAAGACGCAGCATCGCCGCCCAGAACACATGCGGCAACGGCCGCTGCAGCCGTTGTATTCCCGATCCCCATCTCGCCGGTGACCAAAAGATCCGCCGCCGGATCGACTGCTTTCCAGCCGGTCTGCAGGGCAGCAATGAACTCATCCTCTGTCATCGCAGGCTGCTCGGTGAAATCGGCGGTAGGCACATCTAATGACAAGGCGTGCACGTTCATCTCCGCGCCGAAGGCTTTCGAGAGCTGATTGATCGCCGCACCGCCATGTTCGAAATTGGCGACCATCTGCACGGTCACCTCCGGCGGAAAGGCCGATACACCTTGCGCACAGACGCCGTGATTGCCCGCAAATACCACGACTTGGGGCGCTTTGATGTCCGGGCGGAGCGTCCCGCGCCAGCCCGCATACCAGATCGCCAGATCCTCCAGACGGCCCAGCGCGCCGGGTGGTTTGGTCAATTGACCGTTCCGTTCTTCCGCACCAGCGATCGCTGCCGCATCAGGCTTGGGCGCGTTGGCCAAAAGGTCTCGAAAAGCGGCGAGGGTCGAAAATGGTGCTTGCATCAGGGTCTCATTCCATCAATCGTCGCACCTGTTTAACGATCACATCCGGGATGAAAAGACCCGCGAAGGACAACCCCTTGTACAAACACGACACCCCTTTGGTGGATCGGATTGATCTGTTGACTGCATTAGGTCTTTTGACCCGTTTGCCGATTAGTGTTGACGGTGAAAGAGCGGTTGCGCGCGGTGCCGCATCGGCCTGGGCCTATCCCCTGGTTGGGGCGATCCTTGGCGTGATCTGCGCCATTGCTGCTGCGTTGTTGGTCGCTGTTGGGCTGCCATCGGGCATTGTGGCGGGCTTGATCCTGGCACTTTCCGTTGTCCTGACGGGTGCTATGCACGAGGATGGTTTGGCCGACAGTGCAGATGGTCTCTGGGGTGGGTGGGACAAGGCGCGGCGGCTGGCCATCATGAAGGACAGCCATATCGGGGTTTATGGCGTCTGTGCGATTGGCCTGTCTTTGCTGCTGCGCTGGTTGGCGCTGAGCACCATTGTTGCGATGGGCGCTTACTGGGTGGCCCTGATCGCCGTTGGTGCGCTGAGCCGATGTGCCATGGTATTGCTTATGGCAACGCTCTTACCCGCACGCAATTCCGGCCTTGGCAAGAGCGTGGGGCGACCGCCAACCAATACCACATGGCTTGCGATTGCAATTGGCATCGGCGTGGCAGTGCTGACCGGCTACCTACTGCTCGTCTTGTTTGCCGCACTTGTAACTCTTGCCTGCGGTTGGATTGCGTCAGCCAAGATTGGTGGTCAGACGGGGGACATTCTTGGCGCGACACAGCAAGTCACGGAAACCGTGACGCTCATCGCACTTGTGACAATGATTACCTGACGGCTTGACAGGCAAGCGCCTGTGTAAAGCTGTCACGACCCGCAAGTGGCCCGATATCCTGCGCCCGAAGCGACCCATTCTCCAATCGGGTGGCCATGACACGGGTCCAGTTTGCGCTGGCCGTGATCATCTCGGGCCCCTGCCCGCAGTCGCGGATGCCACCGCTGATGAAATCTTCGCCGATCCGATGGTTGCTGAGGCCCGAAGCTGCGGCAATCTCACTGAAATCTCCATCCTTGTAGCGCCAGACACGCAGTGTTTTGGCCAGATGCGGGCGGTCGATATAGGCGATCTCAATAAACCCGTCCCCGTCAAGGTCGGCAGCTCCGATTGGGGCCAGCCAGCGGTTGCGCGTCCCGATGTAAGGTGTGGCAGCGACGAGAACCAAATTGCGTTCATCTGGATGATCGGCATAGATAGCAAGCTGCGCACCTCGATCATGGTGAGAGCGTACAACAATCACCTCAAGCTTCCCATCGCCATTCAAGTCGACCAAACGCGGCTTGGTGTCCTCGAACACATGGTCATCGTCGAGTGTAACCGACTTCTCGCCGCAGGAGTTGGTGAAGATATGATCAGCGGTTGGAACCGCGTAAGTGTTCAGCTTTGTCCCTTCAATCGCATCGCCAAGAACACCATGTTGATACCGCTCAGTTGGCAGTTCATACCATGCTGCGTTGATACCTTCGATTTCCCAGCAACCTTTCAGCAAAATGCAGCTTGGTAAGCTAGTGTAGCTACTCAAGCTGAATGCTGATTGAGTATGTAGTGGAGGGCCAAGACAGGCCGATGCTACAGCTGGCAAGAGCCAGAGCAAAGTAGCCCACCAATACCGCATCAGATCTGTTTTTCCGGTATTTGCACGCGCAGCCCGTCCAGTGCGTCCGTGACCTTCAACTGGCAGGTCAGGCGGGACTTCACGGCATCGGGCTCATAGGCGAAATCCAGCATGTCTTCTTCCATCGGATCTTTCGCAGGGAGCTTGTCGACCCACGCGTCATCCACGTAGACATGACAGGTAGAACAAGCACAGGCACCGCCGCAATCGGCCTCAATCCCCGGAATACCGTTGTCACGCGCACCTTCCATAACGGTCAGCCCATTGGCCACGTCGACCACATGTTCTTTGCCGCCATGTTCCACATAGGTTATCTTGGCCATGCCTGTTGTCCCTTAATCGTCAAATCTGCTGGGATTACCTAGTGCATGGCAGATCAAGGGACCAGTGCAAATGCAAGACCATCAGGTCACAAAAGCAAGTGTCTGATGCCTTTGTCACCCAAATGCGTTCGCCGCACCGGAATCTGTGTGGGAATCCACACAAACTGCGTCGCAAACGTGCAGGCAACGCGGGGAACTCGTTGTAAACTATCAGATTGTGCAGATTTGGACGGTTGCCCCTTGTCACCGGTGTTCAGTATTGCATCTTTCACGCTATTCTCCGGTTCGACCGGCACAACAAACTCTTGGGAGGAGACGTTATGAACTTTGTCAAAGCCGCAGTTGCGGCGACCCTGGTCCTTGCAGCCCCGATGGCCAAGGCCGACGTGGAAGAGGCAAGCTACATCCTCGCCACGGCTTCGACAGGCGGTACCTATTATCCTGTTGGGGTGGCGCTTTCCACATTGGTCAAGGTCAAGCTGGAACCCGGTATGAAAATCGGGATGTCGGCAATCAGCTCTGCCGGTTCTGGTGAAAACGTGCGCCTGATCCGCGAAGGTGAGGCGCAGTTTGGTATTCTGCAAGGTCTCTTTGGGTATTACGCCGCCACCGGCACTGGCCCTGTTGAAGAATCCGGGCCCCAGGCACATCTGCGTTCGGTCACTATGCTGTGGCCCAATGTTGAGCAATTCGTGGTCTCGTCTGACGTTGCTGCCACTGGCACGATTGAGGATATGACCGCCCTGACGGGTGAGGCGATGGCACTTGGCCGTCAGAACTCCGGCACCATCGGGTCGAACCGCACGGTGATGGCTGGTTTCGGCGTGAATATCGACGAGGATTATGAACTGGTCTTCGCCGGTTATGGCCCCTCTGCCGAGGCGCTGCAAAACGGTCAGGTCAAGGGCATCAGCACGCCTGCCGGTGTACCCACCGGTGCTGTGAGCCAGTTGATGGCGGCTGCGGGTGACGGCGTGAAATTCCTGGAATTCACGGATGAGCAACTGGCGCAAGCTGATGGCGGGCGTGAACTCTGGACGCGCTACGTGATCCCCGCCGGCACGTATCCCGGTCAGGATGCGGATATTAACACAATTGCGCAGCCGAACTTCCTCGCCACCCATGCGGATTTGCCGGAAGAAAACGTGTACCAAATCACCAAGACGATCTATGAAAACCTGCCATTCCTACAGGCGATACATCCGGCAACCAAGGCCATGGCGCTGGAACAGGCCATTGCAGGTCTGCCGGTACCGCTGCATCCCGGTGCGGCCCGGTATTACCAGGAACAGGGGATCGACATTCCTGAGCGTCTGATCGCTGAGTAATCCTCTTGCGGCCCGCATGTGATCCATGCGGGCCGTTTGCACGTTAAGGGGACAGGATATGTCTGACGAACCCAAGGCCGAGGCCGCCGTTCTGCGCGCCTTTACCGGCTGGCCCAATACCGCCTTGACGGTTTTGTGTTTCCTGATCGCCGTTGGCCATATCTATGTCGCCTTTGATCCGATCATCTCCGAGTTTCAGCGCAACGCCTATCACTTTGCGGGCTTCGCGTTTCTTGCGGCGGTCCTGCACCCACTGATCAAGGGGCAGACGCGCAGCAAGGGCATGCTCGCCTTTGATCTGGCGCTCGGCATCTGCGTCGCGATCTCTGCCATTTACCTGCCCTATGCCGAACAGGGGATCTACGACCGGGGCGTGAAGTTTTCGACGCTCGATTGGATCGCGTCGGTCATTTGCGTCATTGGGGCAATTGAGCTGACGCGTCGGCTGACCGGTTGGGTCATCCCGTCACTGATCATCATCGCGCTGTCTTACGTCGGCTGGTGGGGCAGCATGATTGGCGGGGTGTTTTCCTTTCCGGGCCTCAGTTGGGAAAGTATCGCGTTTCGATCGATCTTTGGTGACGACGCGATGTTCGGCACGATTGCCCGGATTTCATCGACCTTTGTCTTTCTCTTTATCATTTTCGGGGCCTTCCTTTTGCGCTCTGGCGCCGGGGATTTCGTCATAAACATCGCGCGCGCTATCGCGGGCCGTCTGGTTGGAGGGCCGGGCATTGTCGCGGTCATCGCCTCCGGCCTCACAGGCACGATTTCCGGCTCTGCTGTGGCCAACACCGCCTCGACCGGCGTGATTACGATCCCGCTGATGAAGAAGGCCGGTTTTCCTCCGAAATTCGCAGGCGGGGTCGAAGCCGCATCCTCCACCGGCGGCCAGCTGATGCCGCCGATCATGGGCGCGGGTGCCTTTGTGATGGCCAGCTTCACGCAGATCCCATACGAGACCATCGTCGCCGTCGCGGCCCTCCCAGCCCTACTCTATTTCCTGTCTGTCACCTTCTTTGTGCGCATTGAGGCGCGGCGCCTCGGCCTACAACCGATGGACAACGATGGGGAAACCGTTTGGTCAGCCTTCAAGAAGGGCGGCGCAAGTTTTGTGATCCCGATTGCGGGGTTGATTGGCATGCTGGTGGCCGGTTTCACACCGGCCTATGCTGCTGTGTTCGGCATCCTTGCGGTCATCGCCTCAAGCTGGCTGACGCAGAACCCGATGGGACCGCGTGCCGTGTTCGAGGCGCTGGTGATGGGCACGAAGGGTATGATCATGACCGCCGTGCTGCTTTGCGCCGTTGGCCTTGTGGTGAACGTGATCGCCACGGCCGGGATCGGGAATACATTCAGCCTGATGATTGCGGACTGGGCCAATGGCAACTTGCTCGCCGCCATCGTCATGGTCGCCGTTGCGAGCCTCGTGCTGGGCATGGGCCTGCCGGTGACAGCGGCCTATATCGTGCTGGCGACGCTCTCCGCACCCGCCCTGGCGGGCATGATCTCGGACCGGTTCGTCATTGAGGCGCTGGCGGCGGGCACATTGGGCGATGCGGGTCAGACGATCCTGATGCTTGGCGTGGCTGACCCCACGGTTCTGGCTGGGCAGCTGACGTTAGAAGAGGCCGGTGCCATCATCAAAGCGCTGCCCTTGGAGGTTGCTGCCCCCCTGCGCGATCTCGTGGTTCCGCAAGAAGTCGCAGTGGCCGCTCTTCTGTCAGCGCATATGATCATCTTCTGGCTCAGCCAGGACAGCAACGTCACGCCCCCAGTTGCTCTTGCGGCCTTTACCGCCGCCGCAATCGCCAAAGCCCCGGCCATGGCGACAGGGTTTGCCAGCTGGAAGCTTGCGAAAGGCCTTTACATCGTTCCTCTTCTGATGGCCTACACCCCGTTTCTATCGGGCGACTGGCCGACGATGCTGATGATCTTCGGGTTCGGCGTTGTGGGCATCTACGGGCTGGCGGGGGCTTTGCAAGGCTGCATGGAGCGGCCCATTGCTGTGCCCTTACGGTTTGTCGCAGCCATTGCAGGCGCGGCCTGCATCTGGCCCGCGCCGCTGTGGGTGCAAGCGGCTGGCGCTGTCGTTGTGATCGGGTTGCTGATCTGGAACGCACGATCAATGCCGAGATTGGCTGCAGCGGAATAACTAAGATAGCACAGCTCATTCGCCTGTTTTCAACAAAAAAAGGCGGCTCTGTGAGCCGCCTTTTCCTTTGATATAAGGCTTGGGTTTACTCTTCGAGCACCAGCGCCACAAATCGTGGATCACCACCGCGCCGGACGAGAAGCAGGATCGATTTACGCCCTGCATCGGACGCCGCTTCAATCTGCGTCTCCAGATCGGCAATCGTCGCGACAGCCTGTTGGCCGGCCTCAGTAATCACATCACCTTCCAAAAGACCCTTGGAAGCGCCCTCCGAGTCGGGGTCGATGCCCGTGATGACAAGACCTTCATCAACGTTCAGCGAAAACTGATCGGTCAATTCCGGCGTAATCACTGATAATGTCAGGCCAAGGATTTCAGACTGCTCTGCCTCTTCTGGCTCGGTCGATGCTGGGAAAGCCACAGCCTCGGAAGTTTCGCGACGGCCCAGCACCACCGTCAACTGCTCCATATCGCCCTCACGCAGGACGGATACAGGCACCTCTTTGCCAACGGGTGAGTTGCCGACGATACGGACCAATTCGCGCGTATCCTCGATTTCGATCCCGTCAAAATTCAGGATCACATCGCCCGACAGCATCCCTGCATTTTCAGCAGGTCCAGCAGGGACATCGGTGACCAAAGCACCACGCGCAAGATCAAGGCCCTCGATGGCATCAACCATATCGGGAGTGACGTCCTGAATGCGGACGCCCAGCCAGCCGCGGCGCGTTTCGCCGAACTCGATCAGCTGATCAACCACGTTCGTCACGACTGCGGACGACATCGCAAAACCGATACCGATGGAGCCACCATTGGGCGAGAGGATCGCAGTGTTCACACCGATGACCTCGCCATCCATATTGAACAATGGACCGCCCGAGTTGCCCCGGTTGATCGCAGCGTCAGTCTGGATGTAGTCGTCATAGGTGCCCGACAGCGCACGGTTGCGGGCTGAGACGATACCAGCAGAAACCGAGAAGCCCTGGCCCAGCGGATTGCCCATCGCCATAACCCAGTCGCCCACACGGCTGCCCGGTCCATTGCTATCACCGAAGGCCACATAAGGCAGGTTTTCGAGGTCGACTTTCAGCACCGCGATGTCGGTGTTCGGGTCCGTCCCAACCAGTTCGGCGGGCACACCGGGCTCACCGCCCGGGAAGAACTCGATCAGGATTTCGTCGGCCCCCTCAATCACGTGATTGTTGGTGACGATGTAGCCATCATCGGAAATGACAAAGCCAGACCCTAGCGCGGAGGACCGGCGGGCACCATTGCGACCATCTGGGTCAAGATCATTAAAGAAGTCCTCAAAAGGGGAGCCTTCGGGTACCAGACCTTGAGGACCGGTGCGGCCCGCAATTGTGGTGCTTGTCGTGATGTTCACCACAGATGGGCTGATCTGTTCCGCCAGGTCGGCAAAGGTTTCGGGACGGTTCTGCGCCTCTGACGCTGTGGCTTGTGCCAGCACTAACGCCATGGCTAGCGCGCCCGCTGCGAAGAGTGCGGTCAGCATGCGGCGCGCGCGCCCATGATCATTCTGAATTGCGATTGCCTTTGTTTTTGCTTCCGTCGATTTCACGGGGCAAATCTCCTTATAAACTGAGTTGCGCCGCACGCGGGGGGCTGCGCGATTGTCCTACGATGATCTATGTAGCGCGCATATTGTGCAACGCAAACTTGCGCACCAAACGCTCAACTGCATGTGATTTCATGTTTACATCGCTGTCATAGCCGCATTTGCCTAAGAAAAACGAAAGGCCAGCGCGACGGCCGGCCTTTCATTCATGCGTTTGTGGGTCAGAGCTATTGCCCCAAACCGTTCCCCTGATCGGACTTCAGGTAGTTGAAGAAGTCGCTATCAGGCGACAGGACCATGGTCGAGTTGCCGGGCTGAAGTGAGCGCTGATAGGCCGTCATTGAGCGGTAGAACTCAAAGAATTCAGGGTCCGCGCCAAAGGCTTGGGCAAAGATCTCGTTTCGGCGGGCGTCGGCCTCACCTTGGATGATCTGGGCCTGGCGCTCCGCGTCCGAAACAAGCTCGATCACGGTCCGGTCGGCTTGCGCCTGGATCCGCTGGGCTGCTTCGTTACCGCGTGCGCGTTCGTCAGCCGCTTCGCGGTCACGTTCCGCCTTCATCCGCTCATAGGTCGCGTTGAGGTTTTCCGGCGGCAGGTCAGTGCGCTTGAGGCGCACGTCGATCACCTGCAGGCCCAGGGCCTGCGCTTCTGCAATCGCACCGTTCCGGATACGCAGCATCAAGGCGGCACGATCCGTTGACAGGATGTCGTTTGAGCTCACAGAACCGAGTACCTCACGTGTTTCGGCGCGCAAGATACTGTCCAGACGGCGGGCCGCCGCATCTTCGCCGCCGGAACCGACCGCACGGCGGAACTGTTCCACATCCAGAATGCGGTAGCGCGCGAAGGCATCGACAACCAGACGCCGGTCATCGGATGGCGTTACTTCGAGCGGCTCAAGATCACGGCTGAGGATACGGTCATCATAGCGCACAACCTCTTGAATGAGCGGGATTTTGAAACCGAGCCCGGGCTCCTCCTGCACTTTCACGATCTGGCCGAACTGAAGGACAAGCGCCTTCTCGCGTTCGTCGACAATAAAGATCGAAGACAGCGCCCCGATGAGAACCACCGCAATCGCGGGCAAAAGAAATGCTGATTTCCGCATTAGTTTGACCCTCCTGCAGTTTGTTGCGGTGTCCGGCGTAGATCATTCAGTGGCAGATACGGGACTACACCCTGCCCGCCGCCGCCATTGGTCTCATCCAGCAGAATGATGTCGACGCCACCCAGGACGTTTTCCATGGTTTCAAGGTAAAGACGCTTGCGCGTCACTTCTGGCGCCTTTTGGTATTCTGTCAGAACGGCCAGGAAGCGCGATGCCTCACCTTCGGCCTCGTTAACGACGCGAGCGCGGTAACCTTCGGCCTGTTCCAGGATCTGCGCTGCCTGACCACGCGCTTCAGCAACGACGCGGTTGGCGTAAGCATCGGCGACGTTCTGCACCCGGTCGCGTTCCTGCTCAGCGTCTTGCACCGCGCGGAACGAGGCGATTACGGGTTCAGGCGGGTCGGCCTTGTCAAAGTTCACACGGATGATCGTCACACCTGAGTCGTAGCTATCCAGTGTCGTCTGGATCAGATCGCGTAGACGATCGGCAATCGCGCCCCGGTCACGGTTCAGGATCGGCGCAAGTTCGGATTGCGAGATAATCTCGCGCATCGCCGACTCTGCCACCGCTTCAATCGTGGCCGGTGGGTTGGCGAGGTTGAAAAGGTAGTCCTCGGGATCGTTGATGTTCCACACAACCTGGAAGTCGATATCAACGATGTTCTCATCCCCGGTCAGCATCAGCCCCGCATCCATGCCGGCCCGGCTGGTTCCAATGTCGATATTCCGTTCCGTCGTGACCGGGATCACCTCACGCGTGACAATCGGCCAAGGCGCAAAGTTCAAACCGGGGTCCCCGATTTCGAGAAAGTCACCAAGCAACAGCTCAACCGAGCGTTCTTCGGGGCGCACCGTGTAGAATGACATGGCAAGCCAGCCCGCCACGGCCAAAAGCAAACCGAACCCGACAGTGCCGCGCGTCAATTGCGGACCACCGCCGCCACCCCCTGCGCCACGGCCACCACCCTGGCCGCCACCGCCCATCAGAACGCGTAGCTGCTCGCGGCCCTTGTTCACCAGATCGTCAATTTCAGGGATATTCGGCCCATCATTATTTGGCCTGCGACCGCCACCGCCGCGGTTGTCATCACCCCCGCCTGATCCGTTGTTGCCGCCGCCGCCCCAAGGGCCCCCAGAATTACCTGCCATTGTCTTCCTTTGCTTCCTTTCATCGAGGTGCATGCGTGCTGCACCGTTGGAATGCCATGTGTGTCTTCGCCCCGCGAAATCAAGCGGTGCGCATCGGTTCCTTCATCGTGACAAGCTCCTCGGCCATGGTCGGATGCACGGCCACTGTCCGGTCAAAATCCTCTTTCGTCGCCCCCATCTTCACGGCAATCCCGGCAAGCTGGATCATCTCGCCTGCATGATCCGCCACGATGTGACAGCCAAGCACTTTGCGCGTCTCTTTGCTGACCACAAGTTTCATCAAAACGCGGTCGTCGCGGCCGGCAAAGGCGTGGTTCATCGGCTTGAACGAGGTACAGTATATCTCAACCGGCTCAATCTCGCGCGCCTCTTCTTCGGTCATGCCCACTGTACCCAATTCCGGTTGGGTGAACACAGCTGACGGGATCAGGTGATGATCCACCGGCGTTGGGTTGCCCTTGAACACGGTTTCGACAAAGGCCATTCCCTCGCGGATCGCGACGGGTGTCAGCTGCACGCGGTTGGTCACATCGCCGATGGCATAGATCGACGGCACCCGGGTCTGGCTGTAGTCATCGACGACGATTTCACCGCGTCTTCCGATCTCTACCCCTGCTTCTTCTAGTCCAATGCCCGAAGTGTTGGGTGCGCGCCCCGTCGCAAACATGACCTGATCATAGACCTTCTCGGTCCCGTTTGTGGCCTTCACCCAGATACCATGGCCAGCGGCCTTTGAGGGTAATTGCGCAGGCACGCCACCTTCCATCGGCACGCCATGACTGTGATCTCCTGAAAGGTCGGCCTCGGTTGCCGCGCGCATCTCAACGATGTTGGTGCCCAAATGCAGATCGATCCCCTTCGCGCGCATCCCCTCTGCCACCAATCCGCGCGCCTCATCATCAAAACCGCGCAAGATCTGCGCGCCGCGATAGAACTGCGTGACCTTGACACCCAGACCATTCAGGATGCCGGCGAATTCCGAGGCGATATATCCACCCCCGATGATAAGGATGGATTTGGGCATTTCCTTCAGTTGAAAGATCTCGTTGGATGTGATCCCAAGCTCTGCCCCCGGTGTTTCTGGCACGACCGGGCGGCCGCCCGTGGCCACGAGAATGTGTTTGGCCGTGATCTCTTCACCCGTCGAAAGCGCGACGGTATGGGGATCCTTCAGCGATGCGCGACCATCAAAGATCGCAACGTTCGACCCGTCCAGAAGTTTGCGATAAATCCCCTCCAGCCGATCAAGCTCAGAATTCAGCTTCTCGCTGAAATGCGGCCAGTGAAACGGACCATCGGTCAGGTCCCACCCATAGGATCGCGCATCCTCAAACATCTCGGAGAAGCTTGACGCGAACACCATCAGCTTCTTCGGCACGCAACCGCGGATCACGCAGGTGCCGCCCATGCGGTATTCTTCGGCCAAACCGACCTTGGCCCCTGTCGCGGCGGCCGTCCGCGCCGCGCGTACGCCGCCGGATCCGCCTCCAATGACAAAAAGGTCGTAATCAAAAGTCATGTGGCAGGCTCCGTTAACTTTGGTATGGCAGCGGTGTCAGTCAGCGATATTGACGAATATATTGTCGTCGTCACGCACATCGAAACGAACCACTTCATTGATACCATTGGTGATGTCTGTCACCTCGACCTTGCCATTGGCATGACCGACGATGACCATGTCGCAGATATCAATGAACAGCCCGTTTTCAACAACGCCCGGAATTTGATTGAGCGTCAGGCTCAACTGGCGCGGATTGCCGATGCGTTTGAGATGCAGATCAAGGATGTAGTTTCCTTCGTCGGTCACAAAAGGTGTGTTCCCGTTCATTCGCAGGCTGATATCGCGGTTCAGCACATCCATGCCGATCAATGTTTCGGCGATCAGGTCCTGTGTCGTGCGATAGCCGAATTGCAGCACCTCGACTGGCAGGGGAAATCCGCCAAGCCGATCAACCTTCTTCGAGGCGTCAGCAATGACGATCATCCGCTCGCTCGCAGTCGCAACCACCTTTTCCTGCAGATGCGCCCCGCCCCCGCCTTTGATGAGGCAGAGGTCTTCGTCATATTCGTCGGCACCATCAATCGTGATATCCAGCCACCGCGCCTCATCAAGTGTGATGACATCAATGCCAACCTGACGCGCAAGCTTTGCCGTGCGGGTGGATGTCGGCACCCCTTTGATACGCAATCCTTCATCGCGCACCATCTCACCCAGGCACTGCACCAGCCAGGCGGCGGTTGATCCCGTGCCAAGGCCCACCTTCATCCCGCTTTCGACATATTCGGTGGCCTGCTTTGCAGCGACGAACTTTGCCGTATCGATGGGCGATAATTCACTGGACATGGGGCGGCTCCGGCAGATGCTTTGTGCGTTATAGGCAAGTTATCTGCCGGGTGCGAGACCCCAAATCTCATTGGGGTGATTGGTCTTTGGATTTCGCTGCCTGTGCAAGCCGTCGTGAAAAATCTGTTGGTCACTCGGATATCGATGAAACGTGAAAGCGGCCTGAGGCGTCGCTTTTGGCATGGCGGGCCGGTTGGAAGGTCATAGTGTGGCGCCATGGCTCAGACCTTGCGCTTACATTACGCACCTGACAACGCGTCCCTTTGCGTGCGGATCGCTTTGGAAGAATTGGGATCACCCTATCAGACGGTCCTCGTGGATCGCAGCAAGCAGGCCCAGCGATCCGAGGCCTATCTCGCGCTGAACCCCAACGGGCTGATCCCCGTGCTGGAAACACCGCACGGTCCAGTCTTTGAGACCGCGGCCATCTTGCTTTGGCTTTCAGATACGGCCGAGCAATTGATGCCGCCGCCGGACAGCCCGGACCGCGCTCACGCGCTGCAATGGCTGTTCTGGTTGTCGAACACATTGCACGGGACCCAACGCATGTTGTTCTACCCGGACCAATACACCACGGGCGAGGTCGAGCCGCTTCGGGCCGCGACGCGAAGGCGACTTGTCGACAAGCTTGATCTGCTGAACGACGCGAAACATGCATCTTGGATTGATGCTGATGAGGGCACCGCTCAGGGTTGCTATCTGGGGCCGCTTTTGCGGTGGTGTGCGATCTATGGCGGATCGCCTGATTGGTTTGATCTCGCGCGGTGGCCGCGCCTCCTGAAATTTGCTGAACGTATTGAAAAGCGGCAGGCCGTTCAACGCGCGGCCAGTGCGGAAGGCTTGGGCGCAAAGCCATTTTCCGCACCGCAACCCTGTGACCCGCCAGAGGGAAGTGCTGTCTGATGTTCTTGTCTGTCTTTGATATGTTCAAGGTGGGTGTCGGGCCGTCATCCTCGCACACGATTGGGCCTATGGTGGCCGCGGCCCGGTTTTTAGACCATCTGCGCGCCCAGCCTTTTCGCGTGGTCGGCTTGCGCGCCTCGCTGCATGGAAGCCTCGCCTTCACGGGCGTTGGTCATGCGACGGACCGCGCGGTTATCCTGGGCCTCGCCGGGTTTCGCGCCGATGATTATGATGCCGACAAGGCCGAGGCGGAGCTCGCGCGGATCAAGACCGAAAATACTGTCTCCCCAGACGGTCTTGGCACACTCAAATTTGATCCTAAAGACGATCTGGAATTTGACTATGGGCCCGCCTTGCCTGGCCATGCCAATGGGCTGATCCTGCGGGGCACCGATGCGCAGGGCGATGTGATCACCGAAGTTACCTACTATTCCATCGGTGGCGGCTTTGTCCTGACGGCGGCGGAACTGGCAGCAGGTAAAGACACCGATACCGGCGCGCCGGTGCCGTTTCCCTTCCACACCGCGCAAGAGATGCTGGATATGGCCGCCATGGCGGGCAAGACCATTGCCGAGATGAAGCGGGCCAACGAAGTCTCGCGCATGGGCCATACCGATCTTGATCGCGGCCTTGCGCGTATCTGGGACGTTATGAATGCCTGCATCGATCGCGGGCTGACAAGCGAAGGCATCCTGCCCGGCGGTTTGCAGGTCCGCCGCCGGGCCAAGGGCATTTATGACGCGCTGCAGGCAGAACGCGGGCTGAACCTAACCGCCCCGCATACGATCAACGACTACATGTCAACCTACGCGATGGCTGTGAACGAAGAGAACGCCGCAGGCGGGCAAGTGGTCACGGCCCCCACCAACGGGGCCGCGGGCGTTGTACCCGCAACGATCCGCTATTGGCTCGACCACGTGCCGGGTGCCTCGGTAATACAGGTGCCGGAATTCCTGCTGACCGCCGCCGCCATCGGCGGATTGATCAAATTCAACGCCTCGATCTCCGGTGCCGAATGCGGCTGTCAGGCGGAGGTGGGCAGCGCCTCTGCGATGGCCGCAGCCGGCCTTGCGGCGGTTCTCGGGGGCACGCCGGAACAGATTGAAAATGCGGCAGAAATCGCGCTGGAGCATCATCTGGGCATGACCTGCGATCCGGTCAAGGGGCTGGTGCAAGTACCGTGTATCGAGCGAAATGGCCTGGGGGCGATCAAGGCTGTGTCGGCGGCATCACTGGCCCTGCGCGGTGACGGCGTGCACCTTGTTTCGCTCGACGTGGCGATTGAAACGATGCGCCAGACCGGCGCGGATATGAGTGAGAAATACAAGGAGACCGCCCTTGGTGGCCTCGCCGTGAATGTGCCGAACTGCTAAGGTGACACATGCTTTGTCATTTCAGCGATCGACCGGACATTCGCCGCTTTGATCCGCGGCCATCGCGTTTGGGGCGACCGTTGGTTTGGGCCATAGCACCTGATCACGCATTCCTCTACCTCTTCCCGCGCGAGTGTCCGCGCATTCTGATGTGGCGGACGAAACAAAGCCGAACCGTTGATCAGCGCATTTGGCTGCAAGGCGCTCGTCAAGTCGCCTTTGTGGAAAAGCGCTGGATGCCCCAGATCACGCGCGGCAGGCTTTATCAATACGGTTTTCGCGGCACGGCCTTTCGATCCCTCGACGATATTGGTATGTACGTCGCAGACACACCCATCCAACCCAGCTATATGCGTGTCATCAACAACTTGCCGATCGCTCTCTCCAGTGCCGGCGTCACATTGCGCGCCTTGCCGACGCTTGCGCCGCTCAAATCGGCCTGGGATACCAGCCTTCATGTCAGTGGCATTCGATTGCGGAATGCGCGTGACTGGAACTGACCTTTTCGTTTCAGATTTGCGGACCTAAGGTGCCCGAATGACAAAGGACCGTCCCTTTCTTGGCGTGATGCTGATGCTCGCGTTTTGTGTGCTAGCGCCCTTGGGCGACAGCATTGCCAAGCTGTTGGGCGGCACAATTGCACTTGGTCTGCTGGTTCTTGCGCGCTTTGCTATCCAGGCGGCCATCCTTGTGCCGATTGTGGTCTGGGCAGGTCAGGGCTTTCGACTTCCACCTCGGGTGCTGGGATGGAGCCTTGTGAGAACGGTCTTACATATCCTCGGCATCGGTTTGATGTTTAGCGCGCTGCAATACCTGCCATTGGCTGATGCGTTAGCCATCGCTTTCGTTATGCCCTTTATCATGCTGATTTTAGGGCATTTTGCGCTGGGTGAACATGTTGGTTTGCATCGGATGGTGGCCTGCGCCATCGGGTTTGTGGGGACATTGCTGGTCATCCAGCCCAACTTTATCGAGGTCGGATACCCTGCCCTTTTACCGCTTGGCGTTGCGGTGATTTTTGCACTCTTCATGATGGTCACCCGCAAGATCGCGCGCGCGGTCGATCCGATCAAACTGCAGGCGATCAGCGGCATTCAGGCCACGCTCATGCTGGCCCCGTTCCTGATCTTTGGACCAACACAGCTGGGTCAAGCCGATATGGCGTCTTCTGCCACGACGTGGGCATTGCTATTGGGCCTCGGCGTCATTGGAACACTGGCACATCTGTTCATGACTTGGAGCTTGCGCTTTGCGCCTGCGGCCACGCTGGCCCCCATGCAATATCTCGAAATCCCCTTCGGCACCGCCATCGGCTGGCTGATTTTCGCGGACCTGCCCAATGGTCTGGCGGCCTTAGGCATCTGCATCACAATTGGCGCGGGGCTTTACATCATTTTGCGTGAGCGGCGGCTGTCTCAGCGGACGCCAGATGCGCCCGCGACAACGTGACAAGAAGCGGCCCGTTCGTCTGAACGGAAATTGGATCACCTGTCGCAGCATTTGACCCGCTTGTGCGTCCTGCGGGATGCATCGCGAAATCCTCCAGCGGCCAACGTAGTCCAGTTGCTGTCACTCTTAAGTTGTCGAGCGGCATCAATGAGATACGGGCCCCGGCAGGCATGAGCAGGTTGTCCAGACTGCGAGATAGGACAAAGGAAACGTCTTGGTCATCCACCAAGAGCACGCTGCGATCTGAATACCGTGCCATCACATTGAGCACCCCAAGCGTATGGTCGAGCCGCCCACCGGTAAATCCCACCGCGTAGATCAAAGGGGCCTCTACCCGCATCAACGCCTTCTCAAAATCCGTCGTCTCTTGCTCGGCCACATGGCACAAGACGTCCGAAAATGTGGCACGCGCGCGGTCGGACAGGCTGTCAAAGTCGCCGATCACCGCGGCGGGCGATATTCCCGCGTCGAGCAGATGATCTGCCCCGCCGTCGACGCCTACAAAGCTTGAAACACTGGGAAAAACAGTGTCGAGCGGCGCCTGACTGATTTCTCCGCCACCCACAAAGCAGACTGGGCTATCGCTGGAAACAATGATATCCGGTATCATCGATTACATCCTGATTCACAAACATTCCCCAAAACGGTCACAAAATGATCGCGAAGGTAACGTCATGCTGTTCTCGATTAAGAACCAATTGATGTCCATCGGACAGCGGCCAAAACCAATGGAAAGCATATGAAAAACATGGACGACTCCCCCAAAATTCTTGCCGTGTCGTATGGCAACTTTTCTTGCCGCCTGGAAGGCTTTGACGATTCGGTCGAAACCATGAAGGCGGTGGTGTCGTATTTTCACGAATTGGCTGGGCATGAACGTTTCATGGATATGGATCCGCAGGCGCCAGATATGGACACGCTTGCGCGACTGACCGCAGAGCAGGTGGGCACGCCTGTTGAAGCGACTGGTGAAGGAAACTCTGTCAGCTTGCGCGTTGCTGCTGCAGAGGCCGAAAGCGATATTGCTGAAGATGAACTTCTCGATCTGGATGACGCCGACGATCTGGATCTGGCCGAGGAAGATCTTGAGGATGATCTCGAGACACCTGAGGTAGCCGAGGACGAAAAAGAAGACGCGCTGGTTGATGAGCATGACACGATTGTTCTGAAATCCGGTGATGACATCGACGAAGACGATATCGATGCGGCTGAGATGGAAGATGTCGCGGAAGAGGCGTCAGAAGTCGAAGAGATTGACGAGGATGACAGCGTCGCCGCACGACTGCAGCGCATCCGCGCCGTCGTCGACAATGGAAGCGCCACACCGGACGCCGACGAAGAAGAGCAGGCTAAGCCGGCTGCACCTGTCGCTGGTGTCAACCCGCTTGCCCAGCGGCTTGCCGATCTGGCCAAACGCAATGCGGAGCGTGCAGCGGAAGAGGCCGGCGTTGAACTGCATCTGGACGAGGACGAAGAGGACGCGGTCAGCGCGGACGACCTGGCCGAACTTGATGCGGAATTCGCCGAAGAGGAAGATGATGTCGTTGCGGAAGCTGAGGATGTCGTTGCTGAAGGCGAAGAAGACCTAGACGAAGATGCCGATGATGACGTGCTGCAGCTCGCCCCGGAGGATCGCGCCGAAGACGCAGCATCGGCAGATGACGCGGATGGCCCGCTTGTCCTGACTGCATCCGAGGAAGTGCCCTCGCGCGGCGGCGATTACGGTGGCGATTTCAACCTCAAGGAAGAGGTCGCGGAGGCACAGCGCGAAATCGAAGAGATCATTGAAGAGAAAGAGGAACGTTCAAAGCACGAAAACGTTCTCGACAATGTCGACAAGAGCATGACACGGATCATGTCGCAAACCGATGAGCGTTTGAATGAGCCTGAGGGGCGCCGTCACCGCGACGCGTTCGCCCAACTCAAGGCCGCCGTTGCCGCAACGGAGGCCGCACGTCAACTTGGCGATGCCGGTGCGCAAGCCCGTGACAAGAACGAGGTTTTCC
This sequence comes from Cognatiyoonia sp. IB215182, assembly GCF_033963905.1. NCBI lineage: Bacteria > Pseudomonadati > Pseudomonadota > Alphaproteobacteria > Rhodobacterales > Paracoccaceae > Cognatiyoonia > Cognatiyoonia sp. IB215182. The sequence continues at coordinate 499,748 of NZ_JAXBMB010000001.1, read as the reverse complement.
GCGAGGATCTTGGCGCGCTTGATGCCGAAGATGCCGATGACAATTCCGGCGATGAAGAGACCTTGGATGCATCCGCTGATGATTTGACTGGCGAGGTTGCGGCCGACGCCGTCGAAGAAGCTGATGCACCTCAGGAAAGTGCTGCACCTGCCCCGCTTAAGCTCGTCTCGTCGCAGATTGTTGAGCAACCATCGACCACGCTTGATGCAGCCTCTGCCCGCCTGCGCCAGATCGCAGCCCAGAAAGATGGCGGAGGCGCCGCCAAAGGCGGGTTTGCCGAATTTGCAGCGCAACAGGGTGCCACTGAACTGGGCGATCTGCTTGAAGCCGCTGCTGCCTACATCGCTTTCGTGGAAGGGGACGAGGATTTCTCGCGCCCACAAGTCATGAAAAAGGTGCAAACCGCCTCTCCTAACGAATTCACCCGCGAGGATGGCTTGCGGTCATTCGGGCGTCTGCTGCGCCAAAGCCGGATCATCAAGCTGAACAACGGCCGTTTTCAGGTGGCAGAGGACACACGCTTCCGCCCTGGCAACCAAGCCGCGCAAGGCTGATCTTTAGACATGATAGGGAAATGGCGGGGTACTTCCCCGCCTTTTTCGTTTCCGACGATAAGCGCTCAATTTTGGAGCCTGATCAACCGCTCTCTTGATCCGGATCCGGCTGGCCGATCCCCTTAAAGACCCATTTCAACGGAAAGGCCCAGCCGATCCCAAGGGCAAGGTAGATCAGGAACTCTACAACCAACGGAAAGCGCGATGCCTGGCTCATAATCGTCACAGCGATAATGATGTAAACCGGAAGCCCGACCACCAGAACAAATAATGCAAGCTTTTTGCGCGCCTTGTACGTCATCACCCTCAATCCGCAAATGGATCTGTCACCAGAATGGTGTCTTCCCTTTCTGGTGAGGTGGAAACTAGGGCAACGGGGCAGTCGATCAACTCTTCAATCCGGCGCACATATTTGATCGCTTGCGCAGGCAGATCGGCCCAGGAGCGTGCGCCTTCGGTCGATTCCGACCAGCCCTCGATTTCTTCGTAAATTGGCGTGCAACGTGCCTGTTGATCCGCTGCTGTTGGCAGATAATCAAGCATCTCACCGTCAAGCGTATAGCCGACACAGATCTTCAGCGTCTCAAATCCGTCGAGAACATCAAGCTTGGTCAAAGATATGCCGGAGACACCGGATGTCGCGCAGGTCTGCCGCACCAGACAGGCATCAAACCAGCCACAGCGTCGCTTGCGCCCTGTCGTGGTGCCGAACTCGTGACCGCGTTCGCCGAGGCGTTGCCCGTCGGCATCTTCCAACTCGGTCGGGAACGGCCCCTCACCCACGCGTGTTGTGTAGGCCTTTACGATCCCGAGGACGAAATCGATGGCACCGGGCCCCATCCCAACGCCTGTTGCGGCCTGCCCCGCGATCACATTGGACGAGGTGACAAAGGGATATGTGCCAAAGTCGATATCAAGCAGCGCACCCTGCGCGCCTTCGAAAAGGATACGTTTGCCCGCCTTGCGCTTTTCATTCAGCACCTTCCAGACCGGTGCGGCATAGGCGAGGATTTCTGGCGCAATCTCGCGAAGCTGTTTTAACAAACCATCACGGTCGATCGCACCCAGCCCAAGGCCGCGCCGCAAAGCGTCATGATGAACAAGCGCGCGATCAACGCGCAGCTCAAGCGTCGCATCATCAGCGAGGTCGGCCACGCGTATCACCCGACGACCGACTTTATCTTCATAGCAAGGACCAATCCCACGACCGGTCGTCCCGATCTTGGCCACGGAGTTCTGGCTCTCACGCGCGCGATCAAGCTCACCATGGAACGGCAGGATCAGTGGCGTATTCTCGGCGATCATCAGCGTCTCAGGCGTGATCGCCACACCCTGCCCACGCAACGTCCCGATTTCCGTGATCAGATGCCAGGGGTCGAGCACAACGCCGTTGCCGATGACCGAGAGTTTGCCGCCGCGCACGACACCTGAAGGCAAGGCATGCAGCTTGTAGACCTCACCATCAATGACAAGCGTATGGCCCGCATTGTGCCCGCCCTGGAAGCGCGCAATCACATCAGCGCGTTCCGAAAGCCAGTCCACGATCTTGCCTTTGCCTTCATCGCCCCATTGGGCGCCGACGACGACCACGTTTGCCATATACACGTTCCCCTTTCGCAGCAGCGTGCCCCCTATATCGGCGCGATGCCCGGCGCGAAACCGCAAATTTGGGTTCGCGCAGACTGGACAGGATCAAACCACCTCGCCATGGTCGCCCAAACAAGACGCGAGGGATATCATGGGTTTCCTGATCAGGTGGGTCTTTGCCTTTGTACTGCTGGCCGCCACTTACAACCCGACCGCATGGAACTTCGTGCGGTGGAGCCTGGACAATTACGAGACCAACCTGTCGATGACCGTCCTCTTTGGGCTGATCCTGCTGGTGGGCTACATCATCTATCTGCGCGCAACGTTGCGCTCCATTGGGGTATTCGGGATGGTGCTGATCCTTGCCGTCGTGGGCACGATATTGTGGGTACTCTTTGACCAAGGCGTCATCAGCCTCGATAACCCGACCGTAAATACCTGGATCGCAATCGTTGCGTTGTCGATTGTTCTTGCCATTGGATTGAGCTGGTCAATCGTGCGGCGCCGTCTCACCGGACAAACTGACGTGGATGACATCGACGAATAAGGGGCTTTCGGGGGTTGCGGGAAGTCTGCGCAGCTTTTAGATACCGCGTGTTCGCGAACGCCCTGAAAGGCCCCTTATGGAAAACGTCGTTCTCATCATCCACCTGATCCTGGCGCTCAGCCTGATTGGCACGGTGCTCTTGCAGCGCTCTGAAGGGGGCGGGCTTGGCATGGGTGGCGGTGGCGGTGGCGCGACCGGCGGACGCCCGGCTCCCACGGCGATGAGCAAGTTTACATGGATCCTCGCGTCAGCCTTCATCTGCACGTCTATTGCGCTAACCTTGATTTCAGCGAGCGATACGGCGGGATCGTCCGTGACCGATAGGCTGGGCATTCAGGCGGATGATGAGGGCGCACCGGTGCCTGGGCTTGGGGACAGCCTCCTGCCGCCATCTCTGGATGACGCGCCACTCGTCCCAGCGGGCGAATAACCACAATCAGTGGCCGCAAGGCCACGAACAGCAACATGATGTTGGGTCAGCGGTTGCCTCGGCGGTCCGAATCCGCTAGAGCTTAAATCCCGTGATACTGCGAAATTCGACCTTCGCTTTCCCACAAGATTTGGACATTTTCACGGGAGTTCCCAGCCAATGGCGCGTTTCATATTTATAACTGGCGGCGTTGTCTCCTCTCTCGGAAAGGGACTTGCATCGGCGGCGTTGGGGGCGCTCTTGCAGGCGCGCGGTTATTCCGTGCGACTGCGCAAGCTTGACCCTTACCTCAACGTCGACCCCGGCACGATGTCCCCATTTGAGCATGGTGAGGTATTCGTCACCGATGACGGGGCCGAAACCGATCTCGACCTTGGTCACTATGAGCGTTTCACAGGCGTGCCCGCCCGTAAAACGGATTCGGTGAGTTCCGGGCGCATCTATTCCAACGTGCTCGAAAAAGAGCGGCGCGGGGATTATCTGGGCAAAACCATTCAGGTGGTTCCGCATGTCACCAATGAAATCAAGGACTTCATCGCGATTGGTGAAGATGAGGTTGACTTCATGCTCTGCGAAATCGGCGGCACGGTCGGCGACATCGAAGGCCTGCCTTTCTTTGAAGCCATCCGCCAATTCGCCCATGACAAACCGCGCGGCCAATGCATCTTCATGCACCTGACCTTGCTGCCCTATCTCGCGGCATCGGGCGAATTGAAAACCAAGCCCACCCAACACTCCGTCAAGGAACTGCAATCCATCGGAATCGCCCCCGATATTCTCGTCTGCCGGTCCGAACAGCCAATTCCGGACAAGGAACGTGAAAAGATCGCGCTCTTCTGCAATGTCCGGAAGCAAAGCGTCGTCGCGGCCTATGACCTCAAGTCGATCTATGAGGCGCCATTGGCCTATCACGAACAGGGGCTGGATCAGGCTGTGCTGGATGCCTTTAACATCTCACCTGCCCCTGCTCCGAAACTGGATGTCTGGCACGATGTTTATGACCGCATTCATAACCCCGAAGGCAAGGTGAAGGTTGCCATTGTCGGCAAATACACACAACTCGAAGACGCCTACAAATCCATTGCCGAGGCACTGACCCATGGCGGCATGGCCAACCGCGTCAAGGTGCAGATCGAATGGGTCGATGCGGAGCTTTTCGATAACGACGATGCCGCCCCACACCTGCAAGGCTTTCACGCCATCCTCGTCCCCGGTGGCTTTGGAGAACGCGGCACGGAAGGCAAGATCAAGGCCGCCCAATTCGCTCGTGAGCGCAAGATCCCGTATTTGGGCATTTGTTTGGGCATGCAGATGGCCGTAATTGAAGCGGCCCGCAACGTGGCAGGTCTGGAAAAGGCGGGGTCCGAGGAGTTTGACCACGAGGCGGGCAAGAAGCGTTTTGAACCGGTCGTCTATCACCTCAAGGAGTGGGTCCAGGGCAATCACAAGGTCGCCCGCAAGGCCGATGATGACAAAGGTGGGACGATGCGCCTGGGCGCCTATAACGCCACGCTGACCGACGGCTCACAAGTGGCAGAGGTCTATGGCGCGACCGCGATCGAGGAACGCCACCGCCACAGATACGAGGTCGACATCAAGTATCGCGACACGTTGGAAAAGGCCGGGCTGCAGTTTTCGGGCATGTCACCTGACGGCAAACTGCCGGAGATTGTGGAATGGAAAGATCACCCTTGGTTTATCGGCGTGCAGTTCCACCCCGAACTGAAATCAAAGCCCTTTGCACCGCACCCGCTTTTTGCCGATTTCGTAAGGGCCGCGGTTGAAACATCGCGCCTAGTCTAGGCCGCCAGGCTTGCCTGAGTGACTAACACCACATTTTGCAGAAACGGCTCAAAGGGGCGAACTACCAAGACCTGCAGAAGCGAGGACTGCCAAGGTGCGAATGATTGTCCACCGGCCAGACCTGTTCACTTCTCGTGCGATCGACGGACAGTCATGATCGCGCAACTGTCCGTCGGTTCATTATAGGGGGTCCAGCTGATCCATGCTTACGATTTGATCCAAACCTCAACACGGCGGTTGATCCGGCGACCTTCCTCTGTGTTATTGCAACCAGAAGGCGCGATCTCGCCGTAGCCGACTGACTGAATTGTCACATGGGGCAGCTTGTCGCCAGCGGTTTCACGTATTTCTGCAGCAACTTGCGCTGCACGTTGTGCCGAAAGGTTCAAATTGCTGTCGAACTGTCCGACGCCATCGGTAAAGCCGACCATGACGACCTCTGTATTGGCGGGTTGCTGTGCCAGATAGTTGATTAGCCGGTCCTGATCGATCCGACCGCGTTCATCGAGCTGCGACGAACCTGTGCGAAAGCGGAAGGTTGTAGACAGCCTGTCGTAATCTGCCATCTGGCTTAGCATGCTGCGCATGAAACGTGCCTCATAAGCATCCGCATTCGGGTCAAGCAAGGCCCGTGCGCGCCGCCCTTCGAGAGATTGCTCTCGACGATCCACCGCGAAGCCGATGAAACCCGCCTTGCCGATCACGGTGTCTGCGGCTTCGGATGTTGCGTAGTCAAGGAAGGCGTTGCCTTCCTCTGACAGCGTGTCTTCGCGTGAGTAAACATAGAGACGCCGCTGCAACGCATATTCCTCGGTCCGGGCGCTGAAAGCTGTCGGTTCAGTGGCGATGCCACAATCATTGATCAGCGTGACAGGGCGGGCATCGCGCTGAAACGCGTAGCCAACATAAGCGATGGCGCCAAGGTTTTCGATCACTGTGCGCGATGCATCTTGGTTGGATTGCGCAATGATCGCATTGCGCGAAGGGGCAAGCCCGCTATCGCCGAAAATACGGCTTTCGAAGACAGAACGTGTTCCGGACCCGTCAGGGCGGGTCACGACCGTGATTGGCAGATCAGCCCCGCCAACTTCGGCCCAGTTCGCGATCAGACCGGCATAAATCCTACGGACCTGATCAGCCGTAAGTGTGTCGATGTCATTCTCAGGGTTTGTCACAAGAACAAGGCTGTCGATTGCGATGATGTGTTCCTGCGCCGGGTTGATCATGTTGCCTGCGCCATCGTCACGCAATGCACGGGCTTCGGCCGGTCTGATCCTGCGTGAGGCCATACCAATCTCGATCTCATTGGCCAAAAGCTTGCGAAACCCGTCGCTCGAGGTTGTCGAGTTGACGAGAATGCTGCCCATCTCATCGCCATATCCCTGATCATGGACAATACTGGCGACAACCTCGTCGACCGTTCCTGTGGGATCGATATTGACTTTGGCATCCAGTGAGCTGCCATAGCCTTCTAGAATTAATGGCATCAGACCAAGGCCAACGGTATCCGATCCTCCGACCAAAAGCGCTGCCTCGGATGTGGTCGTTTTTGGACAGGCCTGCCCGGTGCATGTCACGCCTTCTGATGAGACACGCATATCGCCCATCACGGTGGATATCAGGTAAGCATTGTCGCGGACTTCTCTGAGGTCGCCCGTCAGATTGATAGAGCCATCGCTGGACGTGAGCGTCACCTGTTGTGACAGCGCCGGGACCGTGCCGGCAAATGCTCCGACAAGCGTCAGCATGCCAAGCGTTATACGTCGTGAAAACTGAGTCATTATACCTCCTAACTTCGCTCTCGAGGGGCATCGACCAACATGACGATGGCCCTTTTTGATGAGCGCTACTCAATGCGACTCTGGACCGTATCCATAAATGCGGAGAAAGTAGGGCAATTGTCACAAAACCTTTACAAAAGTGCAAAAAATAGGTGCAAAAAATAGATATTGCTGCAGCAATACACACAAATTACTGTTTTAAATATAAATTTTTAGTGTAATTTTTTTGCTATACATGAACATATATTGAGCAAAATAGCATAAGTTGTCCGGAAAACACCTTATTCGCCATCAGCCCGCTGCCTCATGGGTGACCAAGACCATCCTCGTCAATCGGTGAAGATACCGACGATTTGGCGAGCGATGCCGCCGACAAAGTTGAAATGTCCGCGCAGCGACATGCGATTGTTCTATCTTCGTCATAATTGGAGCGCGCTGCGGAGTTAGCTTTTCGACGCATTAAGAAAGCTGTCATTGAGCCGCAAAGCTGAAGGGCAGCATCGATCCGGCAAGCCCGTCTCTCGGGCAGCCAAGCCCAAGGTTATGCCTACGCAGTCAAAATCCGAAACTGATCCGCCGCGTCACGACGATGCTGCCGGTCAGTTGGTCTTCGGATTGGGTGATGGGGCTGTCGGCTGCGTCATCCTGCAGCCGGTCATACCGTATCTTACCTGCCACACCCCAAGTATCGTCGAACTGATATGTTGCCTCGGCCTCGACACCCGCGCTGACCAGACCCGCCCCGGCCTCAAACGTCGCGAAGTCGCTTGCGGCACTCTCTTCAGGGCTGACGCCGAAATAGGTCTGGGTAAAGTCCTCACTGCCCCACAAAAGCCGCGGCCCGGCACGTAATGTGACCTGGTCATCGGGGCGGACGATCAGATCACCGCCAAGTTCCGCAACCAGTGCTTCATGTCCGATCACGCCGTAACGCAGTTTTGCGAACAGCTCGTAATCCGGTCTATTGAATTCGAGGCCACCCCCAACCTCGACTGAAAAATCGATATCATCGAGCCCCTCCAGCTCGGGATAGTCATCCGCCGAACGTTCCCCAATGAAACGTGCCGAGCCGCTAAAGCGCAACCCTTCACGCGAACGACCGCCCAGGCTTATTGAGCCGAATTGTAGCCGTTCGAAATCGAAATCTCCTGTCGGTCCGACCTCATTGTCGTCCGCACCGAAATAGCCCGGTTGTGACTGCGCCCCGAGGCCAAGGGTGAAGGCAATTCCGTTGGCTTCTTGCGCATGCGCCATCACCGGCAGGCACAAAAACGGGATTAGTATCTGGCGCATCGCGGCTCTCTCTTTTCACTGCGCGACAGGTAGCCCGCCCCTGCGTCTCGGCAACGCCCCCTTGGCAGTATCCTGCACAATGGTTAGGGCTGGAATGCAGAGGTTCGGGCGAAAGCATGCTGTCTTATCAACATATCTATCATGCAGGCAATCTGGCGGATGTGCACAAGCATAGCCTGCTAGCTTGGGCCTTGGCGTATATGACGCGCAAGGACAAGCCGCTCAGCTATCTTGAGACGCATGCGGGGCGCGGTCTTTATGATTTATCGGATGCGGCATCCGTGAAGACGGGTGAGGCGGCCAAAGGGATCGGGCGCACCAAAGATTGGTTCCCGCCGGACCATCCGTACCGCCGCGTTTTGGAGCGGGTGCGACAAAGCCGCAGGCCGTATGCCTATCCCGGCTCACCCCTGATCGCGGCGGAGATATTGCGCGCCAGTGATACGTTGCACCTTTGCGAGTTACATCCAAAGGAGTTTGCGGCGCTTGAAACCGCCTTGGCGGGTTATGGCGCCGAGCCCAAACAACGAAACGGGTTGGACATGGCCCTGTCCCTTTGCCCGCCCACACCACGGCGCGGCATGTTGCTGGTGGATCCGTCTTATGAGGTGAAATCGGATTATCAGACCATTCCAGCGACATTGACCAAGATCCACCGCAAATGGGGGGTCGGCGTCCTCGTGCTGTGGTATCCGATCTTGGACAGCGCACCGCACAAGCCGATGATTGGCGCGCTGACCTCAGCGATCCCTGATGCGCATGTGCACGAAGTGAAGTTCCCACCTGCGCGGTCAGGTCATCGGATGGTCGGATCGGGGCTTTTCGTCGTGAACGCGCCTTACGGATTTGCCCGGGAAGCGGCACGCCTTTCTAAACTCTTTGAAGATCACCAACAGGCGCTTATGTAACGGGGATGTTTAGTGATCTTCTCAGGCGACTGACCGCCCCCGAACCCGCGCCGCTTGCGCAAACTGACGCCAGACTGGCGCTTGCGGCACTTCTCGTGCGCATTGCGCGCACGGATGGCGACTATGCCGCCGTCGAAATCGCGCAGATCGACCAAAGCCTCGCCCGCCGCTATGGACTTGATGCAGGCGCTGCGGCGGCGTTACGTCAGGAGGCCGAGGCGCTAGAAGCCGAGGCGCCGGACACCGTGCGCTTTACCCGCGCAATTAAGGATGCTGTCGCTTATGAGGAGCGGGTCGGCGTGGTCGAGGCGATGTGGGCGGTTGTCATGGCAGACGGCGTGCGCGACGATGAGGAAGACAGCATGATGCGCATGGCGGCCTCACTTCTTGGCGTGTCGGATCAGGATAGCCATGCTGCACGGCTGCGCGTCAGCGCCGGATGATTGCCAGCCTGCCGATGTATGCGCTGCCCGGCACAGAGGCAGCACATGATCGGTTTTGGGTTCTTGTAAGAGACTATCTGAGGGCGGCTGGGATCGCGGCGCCAGATGCGCTGACGCACATCGATGGCGATTTGCTCAACCATTGGCGCACGCCGGACCTTGTTCTGTCGCAGACCTGCAGCCTTCCTTACCGAAGCCGCTTGCGCGATCACGTCACACTGATTGGCACACCTGACTACGGGGTTGAGGGCTGTCCGCCCGGCTACTACCGGAGTGTCATCATCGCCCGTTCAGATGATGCTCGCGATGATCTTGAGGCCTTCTGCAGCAGCCGCTTTGCGTTGAACGATCCCTTATCGCAATCGGGCTGGGCCGCTCTGGCCTTAGAGCGGCCGGAGGTTTTGCAAGGCCCACAGATGATCACTGGATCGCATCGCGCGTCGATGAATGCCGTACAGCGGGGTGCGGCGGATTTTGCCGCCATTGACGCGGTGACATATCACAGCCTCGCAAACGCCGGAGAAACGAATGGGCTCCGAATACTGGAACAGACCCGACCTACACCTGGCCTCCCGTTCATCGCGGCGAAAAGTGTTCCGGCACTGCCGGTTTTCCAAGCACTGCGCGCTGCGATTGACGCTTTGGACCCCGAAGATAGAGAGTCGCTTGGACTGCGCGCCCTCGTCGCACTGCCCCCAGACGCCTATGATTTGCCCATTCCGCCTGCACCGCATGCAAATGCCGTCTGACCACACGTCAATCCGCCGAATGCGATTGCAAATGGTTAAGAAATAGGCCCTAATCCCGCGGTCAATAAGAAAAAGCTGCCCGCCAACGTGACCGATTCCACCCCCGTTATCGATATCCGCGACCTGCATAAGGCTTATGGCGATCTTGAGGTGATCAAGGGTGTCAACATTACTGCCGCTGCCGGGCATGTCGTGTCGCTGATCGGCTCATCGGGTTCCGGCAAATCCACCATTTTGCGCTGCGCCAACCTCCTGGAAGACAGCCAGCAGGGCGATATCCTTTTTTGCGGTGAGCCGGTTGTCTGGAAAGGCACGGGGTCGCGCAGGCATCCGGGGGATCATCAACAGATGATCCGTATTCGTACCAACCTTTCGATGGTGTTTCAGCAGTTCAACCTCTGGGCCCATATGACCATCCTTCAGAACGTGATGGAGGCACCGCTGACGGTCCTGAAACGCGACCGGGCCGAGGTTGAGGCGGCGGCACGCAAATACCTCGACAAAGTGGGGATCGGCGATAAATGCGACGCTTATCCCGCACAGCTTTCCGGTGGCCAGCAACAGCGCGCCGCCATCGCGCGGGCTTTGTGCATGGAACCGAAGGCGCTCTTGTTCGACGAACCGACCAGCGCGCTTGACCCCGAACTGGAGCAGGAAGTCGTGAAAGTGATCAAGGATCTGGCCGCCGAAGGCCGCACCATGATCATCGTCACCCACGACATGCGCCTCGCTGCCGATGTCAGCGATCATGTCGTCTTTCTGCATCAAGGCAAGATCGCCGAAGAAGGCCCGCCCGACGTGCTTTTCGGCCACCCAAAAACCGAACGCTTGCGCGGCTTTCTGTCCGCAACGGCATCCTAATCATTCAACTGGGAGACTACCAATGAAGAACCTGATCCTTTCCACGGCAGCACTCGCACTGACCGCTGGCATGGCGCTGGCCGACGGCCATTCCGTCGTGCGCATGGGCACCGAGGGCGCCTACCCTCCGTACAACTTCCTCAATGACGATGGCGAAATCGACGGGTTTGAGCGTGAGGTCGGTGATGAGATGTGCGCCCGTGCCGAGCTGACCTGTGAATGGGTCACCAATGAGTGGGACAGCATCATCCCGAATCTCGTTTCGGGCAACTACGATACAATCATCGCGGGCATGTCGATCACCGCAGAACGTGATGAAGTCATAGATTTCACACAGAACTACTATCCACCAACCGAGTCTGCATTTGTCGCAGCATCTGAGGATGTCGATCTGGAAGGTGGCGTGATTGCCGCTCAGACCGCCACCATCCAGGCCGGTTACGTGACCGAAACTGGTGCCGCCCTGCTCGAATTCCCTACCCCGGATGAGACTATCGCTGCCGTCCGCGCCGGTGAAGCCGACGCGGTTTTCGCCGACAAAGACTTCCTCGCCCCCATCGTCGAAGCCTCGGGTGGTGAGCTGATGTTCGTGGGCGCAGGTGTCCCGCTTGGCGGTGGCATTGGCATGGGTATCCGCGAAAGCGATACCGAGCTGCGTGAAAAGATGGATGCGGCGATCACCTCGATGAAGGAAGACGGCACGCTCAACGAGATGCTCGTCAAATGGTTCGGCGACGACATCACGCTTTACTAAGACCCTTTGCGCCCCGCCCCGCGCGGGGCGCAACCCTAGCCCGAGGCATCCCGCATTTTCAGCTATTGCACTGATCCTGCCGCACTTGACGGATTGGCGTGGTTTTCATGCTATCTGACAACCGGCAAACATATGTCGATCTATTACGCGGTCGGCACGGTGCTGTTGCTGTTGGCGATCACGGCCCCCTTGTCGCTTGCCTTCGGCTTTGGTGGTGCGACGGCGGCACGTAGCCAAATCCTGCCCCTGCGCTGGTTCGGGAACACCTATATCGCGATTGTGCGCGGTGTGCCGGATATCGCCTTTTTCCTCTTCTTTGTCATAGCGCTCGACCAGGCGTTTGAGTATCTGCGCCACCGCATCAAATGCCCCGATTGGGAGGCCGAGGTCTGGCAGGGCAACGATTTCATCGTCTGTGCCGCCGCCAAACTCCCCTTGGGCAATGCGCCGCAATGGGTGCATGAGACTTACGGATTTTCCCTCGCCGTCCTGACCTTCGCCATCGTTTTCGGGGCCTTTGCTGCCAATGTCCTTTTCGGCGCGATGCGGGCCGTGCCGCGCGGCCAGATTGAGACGGCAGAGGCCTATGGCATGACATCACGCCAGACCTTCTGGCGCGTGATCGTCCCACAGATGTGGGTCTATGCGCTGCCGGGCCTGTCGAACCTCTGGATGGTGCTGATCAAGGCGACACCCTTGCTGTTCCTCCTCGGCGTCGAGGATATCGTCTACTGGGCCCGCGAATTGGGCGGCACGAAAACCCCACAATTCACCGACTACCCCCATGGCGACTGGCGCATGTGGTATTTCCTCGCACTGCTTGTCTTCTATCTCGGTTTCACCAAAATCTCGGAAGTCGTGCTTGACCGGATCATGGCGCGCCTGACCCATGGCCAGGCCGCGGCAGCGGGCGAGGCCCAACGCAAGGCCGCCGCATGAGTTGCTGGGAAACGATCGCCGATTACGCCTTCCGCAGCCTCGGCTATGGCGAGCGGCTGTTGCCACGCAGCGATTTCACGCTGTGCCAGCAATTCACGCTGATCGGCTCCGGCATGATCTGGAATATCTATTTCGGATTCTTCGCGCTGACCTCCGGCTTTCTCTTGGCCACCGGCGTCGCCGTGGGCAAGGCCGCCCGCAACCCGCTCATCCGCAAACCGGCAGAGTGGTTCATCTTTCTCTTCCGCGGCTCCCCGCTCTTTATCCAGTTCTTCTTCGCCTATTTCCTGTTCCTAAACCTCAAGGGCGTCTCGGACTTCTTTGACCCCTTCACCTCGGCTTGGGCGGGCGCACTTCTGGTCCTGTTTCTGAACACCGCAGCCTATTCGGGTGAGATTTTCTTTGGCGCGCTGAAATCGATCCCCAAGGGCGATATCGAAGCCGCCGACGCCTACGGCCTTTCCGGCTGGGCGCGGTTCCGCCGCGTGATCTGGCCCACAATGCTGCGCCTCGCCTGGCCCGCCTATACGAACGAGGCGATCTTTCTTTTCCACGCCACAACGCTGGTCTTCTTTTCCGGCTTCCCGGCGGCGCAACAACGGGGCGATGCGCTCTATTACGCAAACTACTTCGCCGACAAGACGTTCAACCCCTTCATCCCCTATCCGATCCTTGCCGGGTACTTCATCCTGCTTACGCTCGTGATCATCGGGATCTTCGGGCTGATCAATCGGCGTCTTAACCGGCACCTGCCGCAGCAAACACGCCAAAAAATGAAACTCAGGCCGCAGATCATCCGCTAGAACACAAACGGCAATGATCCCCGCCTATCAGAGCGCCCGCTTGCGACCAATCTTGTCCCACGATAGCGTGAGGCGAGGCCAACGATGTGGTGATCTATGAAAATCGGTATCCTGCAAACGGGACACGCGCCAGATGCGCTGCGGGACGATCTTGGCGATTATGAACATCTGTTTCAGCGATTGCTGGATGGGCATGATTTCGAATTCGAGACCTGGATTGTGGTGGATATGGATTTTCCTGCCGCCATTGATCTGTGCGAGGGATGGCTGATCACCGGCTCAAAGCATGGCGCCTATGAGGATCATCCCTTTATTCCACCGCTCGAGGCGATGATCCGTTACATCTACGCCGCCGACATCCCGCTGGTCGGCGTGTGCTTTGGCCACCAGATCATTGCGCAAGCCCTAGGCGGGAAGGTCGAGAAGTTTGGCGGTGGCTGGGCGGTCGGGCGTCAGACCTATGACTGGGAAGGCGAAACCATTGCCTTGAACGCCTGGCATCAGGATCAGGTTGTGGAGCGTCCGGCGGCGGCACGCATCGTGGCAACGAATGGTTTTTGCGACAACGCGGCCCTCATCTACGGCCAGAAAGCATTCACCGTGCAACCGCATCCGGAGTTCGGTGCTGACTTCGTGGCAGGTCTTGCCCGGCATCGCGGGCCTGGGATCGTGCCGCAGAACCAGCTTGATGAGGTGGCTGCGAACCTCAACGAGCCCGTTGCGAATGAACGACTTGCTGCGCAAATCGCTTCATTTTTCAAGTCGCGATCCATCTCATGACCTGGGTCGATCAGATCCCGCCTGCCGCCCAAACCTATCTGCAGGAAAACCGGCTGGACGAGGTGGAATGCGTTATCGCCGACCTGCCCGGCATCGCACGTGGCAAGGCGGTGCCAGCGGGCAAATGGGAAAAACAGGCGCATTTTCACCTGCCCAATTCGATCTTCTTTCAGACCATCACCGGCGATTGGGGCGAGGCGGCGGGGCCAGACGGCTTTCTCGAACCCGACATGGTGCTGAAACCCGATCTGTCGACCACCACAGCGGCCCCTTGGGCCGATGATGGGACCTTGCAGGTTATCCACGACGCCTTCGATCAAAAGGGAGAGCCGGTCCCCTTTGCACCACGCAACGTACTGCGGCGCGTCGTCGGGCTTTACGAAGCCGAAGGTTGGACCCCTGTCGTCGCCCCTGAAATGGAGTTCTACCTCGTCGCTCGCAACATCGACCCGGCCAAGGAAATCGAACCGATGATGGGCCGCACCGGGCGCCCGGCTGCTGGGCGGCAGGCCTATTCAATGTCCGCCGTGGACGATTACGGGCCGGTGATCGATGACATTTATGAATTCGCTGAAATCCAGGGATTTGAAATCGACGGCATCGCGCAGGAAGGCGGTGCCGGACAGCTAGAGATCAACCTGCGCCATGGTCATCCGGTGAAACTGGCCGATGAGGTGTTTTATTTTAAACGGCTCATCCGGGAAGCGGCCCTGAAACACGACTGTTTCGCCACCTTCATGGCCAAACCGATTGAGGGTGAGCCGGGCTCGGCCATGCATGTGCATCACTCGATCCTGGATGAGACGGGCCGCAACATCTTCACCGGCCCGCAGGGTGGTGAGACGGATGCGTTCTTTCACTTTATCGGCGGCCTGCAGGAGCACATGCCCAGCGTGATCGCGATGATCGCACCTTACGTGAACAGCTACCGCCGCTACGTGCGCGACCATGCTGCGCCCATCAACCTCGAATGGGGGCGCGACAACCGCACGACGGGCATCCGCATTCCCGTCTCACCACCCGAGGCGCGCCGGGTTGAAAACCGTCTCGCCGGGATGGATTGCAACCCATATCTCTGTATCGCGGCCTCACTTGCCTGCGGGTACTTAGGCATGAAGAACGAGATCCGGCCCGACAAAAGATGGCGCGGTGATGCGTACGAGTCCGAGGATGAAATCCCGCAAGGGCTTTACACCGCACTTGATCTTTTTGATGAAGCAGAAGCGATGCATCATGTGTTGGGGCCGGAATTTGCACGGGTCTATTCGATTGTGAAACGCGCTGAATACAACGAATTCCTGCAGGTGATCAGCCCGTGGGAACGCGAACATCTGTTGCTGAACGTATGATCTGGCATGGGCTGATCATAATCGCGCTGACCGCGCTGACGCAGATCGGCGGCATCGCCTGGGGTCTGGCGCTTTTGTTGCGGATGGCGTTCGGGCGGTTTCTCCTATCCTTTCTCGTCGTCTATCTGGGACTCACTGTGGTTGCTCACTACACAGCCCCGCTGGCCGGGCGGGAACCCCTGCCCTGCCTTGATGCAGGCCCCAACCAGATTGCTGTGCTCAACCCGCTTTATTGCGCGCTCAACCGCCACTACGTGAACCCGGAGATGAAGGCGCATGCCGACGCGTTGGCCGCCCATATGCATGAAAGCTTTCCCGGAACACGCACACGCGCCCTTGATGCCAGCTTTCCCTTTATTGACGGCTTCGCGATGTTGCCGCACCTGTCCCATGATGATGGCAACAAGCTTGACCTCGCCTTCTACTACACTGATCAGAGCGGAGAGTACCGGCTAGGTCAGACCAAATCCTTTATCGGCTATTGGGGGTTTGAGCAGCCGGGGCCCGGTGACCCGCAACCCTGCGCCAGCGATACGGGCATTTCATTGCGGTGGGATGTCGCTTGGGCGCAACCCTACTTGCGGGATTGGCCGCTTGATGCGGCACGAACGGGTGAGGCGTTGCGATGGCTCGCCGAGAACCCGGTCGGAAGCGATTACAAGATCTTTGTCGAACCCTATCTGGCCGAACGTCTCGGTGTCTCAAGCGACGCCATCCGGTTTCAGGGCTGTAGTGCCGCACGCCACGACGATCATATTCACCTAGAGTTCACAACGGGTTGAACTGATGAACCCGCTTTATCGCAACGACACGCCAGGCCAGCTCCCCAAAAGCTGGTACACGGCCAGCGCGGATGTGCCGCCCGAGCGGCCGCCGCTTTACGGTGAGACCAAGGCGGATGTCTGCATTGTCGGTGCCGGGTTTACGGGGCTGTCGGCCGCATGGCATCTGGCGCAAAAGGGCATGGATGTTGTCGAGCTTGATGCGCATAGGCCCGGCTTTGGCGCGTCGGGCCGGAATGGTGGGCAGGTGGGCAGCGGCTTTAATGCGGGTCAGACCGATCTGGAAAAACGCTACGGACGTCAGATGGCCCAAGATCTGTGGGCACTGGCGGAAGAAGCGAAAGCCGATATTCGCGACCTTTGTGCCAACCACATTCCCGAGGCGCAGTATAAACCCGGGATTGCCCATGGCTGCTATAGCGCCAGGGAAGCGGCAGAATATGCTGATGAGGCGGTACATCTGGCTGCACAATACGGCTATGATCAAGTTACGCCGATGGATGCAGATGCGTTTCGCGATCTCGTCAAATCGCCGCGTTATCGGGGCGGCATCCTGGATCATGGTGCAGGCCACATTCACCCGCTCCGCTATGCGCTGGGATTGGCCCGATTGGCCGAAGACGCGGGCGCGCGGCTTTATGATCGGTCGGAGGTCCACGACATTGTCGAAGGCGACACTGTTCTTTTGCGCACCAATCGCGGATGCGTCCGGGCAAAGCACGCGATCCTCGCGGGCAATGGCTACCTGCCCAATCTTACCCGAACGGTCGCAGCCAAGGTGATGCCAATCAACAGCTTCATTTGCGCAACCGAACCACTTGGCGACAGGGCTGCAGAGATATTGGCCAGCGACGTAGCGGTAGCTGACAGCAAATTCGTCGTGAGTTACTACCGGATGTCGGAAGACAACCGTTTTCTCTTTGGCGGGCGCGAAAGCTACGGCATTGGATTTCCCAAGGACATCAGCACGGCGCTCATCGCACGGATGACGCATCTGTTTCCTCAATTGAAAGGTGTGGGGGTCGACTATGTCTGGGGCGGCACCTTGGGCATTACCATGACCCGCCTGCCCGCGATCCAGCGTGTGGCACCAAACATCCTTTCCGGAGCAGGCTTCTCCGGCCATGGCGTCGCACTATCAGGGCTCGCGGGGAAGGTGATGGCCGAAGCCGTCGCGGGCCAAGCCGGACGGTTCGACACTCTCGCGGCGCTTAAGGTGCCCAACTTCCCGGGTGGGCCCGCTATGCGCGCACCTCTGTTGACACTGGCCATGTCATGGTATGCTTTGCGCGACAGGCTGGGTATTTGACGCCGATGTCACAGGCTTGTGACATGCAGGCTGCTAACCCTTTGGCCAACAACAACGACAAGGAGCAGTGCCATGTCCCAAGTGCCCAATGTCTATGATGCCGAACCCATTCCCGACGCCGCACTTGTGAGCGTACGGCAATTGCTGCAATCGGGTGATCTCTTCCGCTACACCTCTGACAATTCGCCTGTTGCCTTGCTTGAAGCGGAGTTTGCACGCGCATTGGGTGCAAAATACGCCCTTGCCGTCTCGTCCTGCTCGGCGGCCCTGTTCCTGTCGCTTAAGGCGTTGGGGCTGCCGCGTGACGCAAAGGTACTGATCCCGGCCTTCACCTTTGGGGCCGTGCCATCATCGATCGTCCATGCCGATTGCGTACCGGTTCTTTGCGAATGCAGCGATAACTACCGGATCGACCTCGATGATTTCGCGAAGAAGCTGCCTGAGGTGGATGCCGTTATCATCAGCCATATGCGGGGTCATACGTCGGATATGGATGCGATCATGGCGCTTAGCGATGCGGCTGATACGCCAGTGATCGAGGATGCGGCGCACTCGCTCGGCACCACTTGGGGCGGCAAGAACATTGGGACAATTGGCAAGATCGGTTGCTTTAGCTTTCAGTCCTACAAGCTCTTGAACGCTGGCGAAGGCGGCATTATGATCACTGATGATGCGGACCTGATTGCCCGCGCTGTCATCATGTCCGGCGCGTATGAGCATAACTGGAAAAAGCATCCTGTGCTGCAGGCCGCCTTTGCCAAGTGGCAGAACAAGCTGCCGCTTTATAACCAGCGGCTCAATGTATTGTCGGCGGCGGTGATCCGTCCACAACTTGACGAGCTTCCGCGCCGGATCAAGCAGGGACGGCGCAATCATGATCATGTGGCCGCCCAGCTTAATCAGTCGCCTTGGCTGCAAGTACCCGCAAAGCTGCCGCCGGAAGAGCGGGCACCGGATTCCATCCAGTTCAATCTGATCGACATGTCCGCAGACGAGACGGCGCGCTTTGTCGCCGCTGCCAAGGCCGCTGGGGTAAGCGTGCAGGTCTTTGGGCAAAGCGCGGATAATGCGCGCGCGTTCTGGAACTGGCAGTTCCTGACGGATGTTCCCGACCTGCCGCAGACCCGCGCGATGCTGATGCGGGCTTGTGATGTCAGATTACCTGCAAGGCTGACTTTGGCGGAATGTGATGTGATCGCCGAGATCATCCTGAATGCGGTCACGCAGGTAATGGACTCGGCAGGTGAAAAAGCAGCGCAAGTCGCGAGCAACGCGTAGCGTTACTTGCTGATCTTGGAGAGTTTCTCCTGCAATGCAGCGAGCTGATCCTTGATCTGGTCCAGATCGTCCCCATCATCTTTCGACTCTGACTTGCTGACCCCCGGCATCATGCCCCCAGTCATTGCGTTAAAGAACGCCTCTTGCTGGGCGCGCATCGCCTCAAAACCGGGCATGGCGGCCATAGGGTTGGCCTTCGTCATGTTCTCCATGGCTTTCGACTGCCCCTCGCGCAGCATCTCGAAACTGGCTTGCAGGAATTGCGGCACGACAGACGCCGCCTGGCTGGTATAGCTACGCACGAGATCTGTCAGGACATCAACGGGTAACACATTTTCACCGCGGCTTTCGTGCTCTGCGATAATCTGCAACAGATATTGACGCGTCAGGTCATCACCGGATTTCAAATCGACAATCTGCACATCGCGTCCTTCACGGATGAAAACAGCGATGTCTTCCAAGGTCACATAGTCGCTCGTTTCCGTATTATACAGACGGCGGCTCGCATAGCGCTTGATCAGTAGCGGTTTGTTATTGTCGGTCACGGGCGTCCCTCCCAAGACATAGTGCGCTGTCGGCAAGCCTATGCTGCGTCTGCAAGAAAGGAAAGCAAATCCTGCTCGGGTCACTTAGCGGAACAGGACGTTCGGCGGCCACTGACCGTGGAAACAAATGACGGCCCGCGCAATGCAGACCGTCATTCGAAAAACAGACCCCTAGGGAGGATGGGGTTGTTTTGGGCGTTACTTACTTTGCGGCAGCTGTTGCTTTCTTCGCAGCGGCTGTCACTTCGTTGGTCGCTTTTTTCGCAGCGGCAGTCATGTCCTCGGACAGATCCTTACCAGCGGCCAGAACCAGTTCCATGGTCTGTGTCTGCACTTTTTTCGCGATCTCAGCGAAAGCAGACATATGCTCTGCAGCGCTTTCAGCAGAAGCCGATGCGAAGTCTGTCATCGCTTTTGCGTAGTCAGCAGGCTCTGCCTTTGCTTTGGACATCGCTTCCATCTTGGCGATGGTGTCTTGTGTCCATTTCGCGGACAATTCAGCCGACTTGCCAGCTGCGTCCAGAGCAACAGCAGACATTTTTTCTGCCAGCGTTGTCTGGTTCTTGAACTGCTCTTCCATTGCCTTTGTGTCGACAGGGAATGCACCCATCATGTCTTTGAAGATGGCGGTGAAGTCTTGTGTCTTTGCCATTTGATCAGTCTCACTTTCAGTACTAGCGGAGCCCCCTCCGCGTTTATCTCGTGACACCAATATGCATGCTGCACCGCAGCATTTCAAGTCTTTTTTCTGCACTGCAGCATATTTTTCTGCATGCGCAAATTTACCTAAAGGAAATCGCTACTTAGCAACAACATATGTGCCAGGCGCTGGGGCGAGAACCGGGTGATCCGCATCTCCCGGCTCACGCGCAGGTATCTTTTTACCAGACTTTTGTGACAACCATTTGTCCCAGGTCGGCCACCATGAACCTTCATGTTGATCCGCCGCGTCCAGCCAGTCATCCGCCGTCAGCCCCATTTCGGGATTGGTGTAAAACCCATATTTATTCTTGCTCGGCGGGTTGACGATGCCCGCGATATGGCCCGAGCCGGACAGGATAAAGGTCTTGTCCTTTGCGCCCATCTGCTGAACACCGGCATAGCTGCTTTTCCACGCGGCGATATGGTCCGTTTCACACGCGATGGCGCAAAGCGGCACGGTCACCTCCTCGAGCTTAACCACTTCGCCCGCGATCTCGAACCCATCTGTCGCGAATTTGTCGTGCTGACAAAGCCCGCGCAAATACTCGACTGACATCTTCGCTGGCAGGTTGGTGCCGTCCCCATTCCAGTAAAGCAGATCGAAGGCAGGCGGCGCCTTGCCCATCATGTAGCTTTTGATCGCAGGACCATAGATCAGATCGTTAGAGCGCAAATATGAGAATGTCCGCGACATGAAGAAGGAATCGAGCATACCGGTCTCTTCCACTTCCGCCTCGATCCCGTCGACGAAGTCGTCATCGAGGAACACGCCGACCTCACCCTGATCCGAGAAATCGGTAAGCGTCGTAAAGAAGGTCGCCGCGTTCACCGAGGTATCCTTGCGTTTTTTCATCAACGCGAGTGTCAGGGAAAGCGTCGTTCCGGCGATGCAATACCCAACCGCATTCAACTTTTTGACGCCGCAGATATCTTTTACCTCGTTGATCGCGGTCAGATAACCGCTCTCTACATAGTCGGTCATCGACGTATCGCGATAGCCGGGATCGGGGTTGACCCATGAGACGACAAAAACCGTATAGCCCTGCTCAACCGCCCATTTGATCAGGCTGTTCTGCGGTTTCAGATCGAGGATGTAGAATTTGTTGATCCAGGGCGGGAAGATGATGAGCGGCGTGGTATAGACCTTGTCCGTCGTTGGCGCATATTGGATCAGCTCAAACAGGTGGTTACGGAACACGACCGAACCGGGCGTCGTGGCCAGGTTCTCGCCCAGTTTGAAGGCTGATTTGTCCGCCAAGGTGACCACCAGATCACCATCATTCGCCTCCAGATCCGCAATCAGGTTCTCAAGGCCCGCCACAAGGCTTTCGCCTTCGGTCTCAGCGGCAAGTGCCAATGCTTCGGGATTGGTCGGCAGGAAATTCGTCGGGCTGACCATGTCTACGATTTGCTGACTGAAGTACCGCAGGCGCTTCTTTTCCTCAGAATCAAGCGTCTCGATATTCTCCACGGCCTGCTGCACTGCAGAAGCGTTCATCAGGTACTGTTGCTTGATGAAATTGAAGTATGGATTTGTGTCCCACAACTCATGCGCAAACCTGCGATCCTTTGGGCTTTCGTCCGTAGGCGGATGCAATTTGCCCTGCGCGAGAAGATGCTGCGCTTCGACATAATGCTTGACGGATTTGCCCCAGAATTCCAGTTGATGCTCAAGCAGCTTGGCAGGATTGTGCATCATTTCAGTCATGTAGGCAGTGGCAGCCTTCAGATAGAGTTCCTGGCTCGGCCCCTGCAGCGCCAGTGCAATATGGCGGCCGTGGCCCATAACCTTCAACAAACGCTGTGTTAACTCTTCAACTCGGGCGAGGTTTGCCTCAAGTTTTGCAACATTTGGGCTAACATTCGCCGCCTCAATTGAATCGTTTGTTGTCATATTAACCTTCCTTGGCGTATGCTGCAGCTGCAGCATTCCGCCGCGCGCTGACCATCGGAGACCGAGTACATGAAGTATATGATGACCTATGACCTGATGGAAACCATGCGTAACACCAATCAATGGCTGGGCGCATCGGCACGTGCTTTGGCGTCTTATCCAGTGATGTCCTGGGGGGCTAATCCGGCGATCGACTGGCTGAAAGCCTGGGGCGAGGTGACCGAACGCACATTTGAACGGATGATCGCCAAGCCGGACTGGAACATCCCGCCAGTTCCCGGTGATAAGGGACGCGACTACCCGGTTGAGATTGAAACGGTTGTCAAAAAACCGTTCGGCGATCTGATCCACTTCACAATGCCGGGCCGCAAACCCAGCAAGCGCCGGGTTCTCTTGGTCGCCCCGATGTCGGGCCATTATGCGACGCTGCTGCGCAAGACAGTGATCAGCCTGCTGCCCGACTGCGATGTCTACATCACCGACTGGCACAATGCGCGCGATATTCCCGTGAGCGCAGGCAAATTCGATATTGAGGATTACACCCTCTATCTGATGGATTTCATGCGCGAGCTCGGCTCTGACGTTCACGTGATCGCGGTCTGCCAGCCAGTCCCGCTCGCGCTGGCCGCAACGGCTTATCTGGCGGAACTCGACCCCGATGCACAGCCACGTTCGCTCACGCTGATCGGCGGCCCCGTGGACCCAGAGGCGAACCATACCGAAGTCACGGATTTCGGCCGGACCGTCACAATGGGCCAGCTGGAAGAAACGATGATCCAGCGGGTAGGCTTCAAATATGCGGGCGTAGGCCGCATGGTTTACCCCGGCCTTTTGCAGCTTGCGTCATTCATTTCCATGAACGCCGAGATGCACGCCAATTCCTTCCGGGACGAGATCATCCGCGTCGCCAAAGGCGAAGCGTCAGAGCATGATCGCCACAACAACTTCTACGACGAATACCTTGCCGTGATGGACATGACGGCAGAGTTCTATCTCTCCACCGTCGAACGCATCTTCAAAGGCCGCGAGATTGCACGCAACGACTTCACGGTCGCGGGCCACAAGGTCGATTTCAGCAAGGTAACGACTGTCGCCGTCAAGATCGTTGAGGGCGAAGAAGACGACATCTCCGCCCCCGGCCAATGCCTTGCCGCACTCGGTCTGCTGACGGGCCTGCCCGATGACAAAAAGGCCTCACATGTGGAACCGGGCGCGGGCCATTACGGCATTTTCGCGGGCCGCAGCTGGCGCAACAATATCCGGCCACTGGTGCTTGATTTCATTGATGCGAATTCCGGTGCCGCCAAAAGCAAATCAGCCAACGTCGTCAGCCTTAAGTAGAGGCGGCATAGAGCCGCCCCAACCCAGTCAAGCCACTACAGACTTCTCCGCAAAGTTCAGATTCATAGGCTGTTCGAGAACCTTACGTCCATCCGATGTAACCGGCACGCTTTCATCGACCTCGCGCAGATTGAAGCCGCGCGACCAGCACTGCCCTTCCCCGCGCAGGTAAAACCCGTAATGCAGCGTGTCGGCACCTTCTGGCACGTTCAGCACAATCTGCCGCTCGGTCCAGTCTTTTGTACCAACCAATACACCGTCACTCCGGCGATCCTCCATGTTGTCAAAGCGAATATTGCGCCCGACAGCATCATCGATCCGCATCCAGATCGTTGCAGCGCCTGTGACATGGGCGCTGGACAATTCGACCGAAAGCTGCAGCCGCTTCCCACGAAACGGCGCCGCTTCGACCATCTGTACGAGCGTCGCAAAGCCGGTATGCGGTCCACGATGCTCGAGCGACTGGATTGTTGCAGGCGCGCCGGGCGCGTCCGGATCAATCCCAATCCGATAATCAGTGGCGTTCGATCCGGCCACCTGCCAACCCAGAGGCAACTGCAGCGGTCCGAAGTTACCTCCGGCCAACGCCGCAGCTGCCGTGTTCCAATCCGCGTGACCCAGTTGATGGGCCACGATTTCCAAGCTTTGGCTGTGACTCAACTGCAGCCCATATGCGGCAACATCACTGCGCAGGGTCTTGGCCATAGCCTTTGGGTCGCGTGAAGCGTTCATCATGATCTCCTTGATCAGGGACAAACCAAATCATCAGGGCGCGCATTGCTGACGGGCTTATCCCGTTCAAAGCAGATCAGATTTCTTCCAGAGACCTTCACCAAACCCTTGTCCGGGCGCGCGCGGCAGGCGGTCCATGCCTCGCTTAAAAGTATGGAAGCGCAACATGCCAGTCAACCTATGAGCGCAGCATCAACGGTGCTTTCATCCACTCTTGCAGCAATGCAGTGACCTCATCGGGCGCTTCCAACGTGGGCAGATAACCAGCCTCATCAATGACCTGAAGTTGTGCATAGGGGATGAGTTCCGCTAGAAATTCATGACGTTTCAACTGGAACTGACCGTCGTGCCGGCCGCAGATCACGACGGTCTGTTGCGTGATGTTGCGCATCGTGGCTTGCTGGTCCTTGCGGCGCTGCAGCGCACGAGCTTGTTTGACGTAGGTCTCGGGACCCATGTCTTGGCCCATCTCGGTCAATTGCCGCACCAGCCCGACCTTGTCGGCAGTGGGCGCCATCCAGGTGGAGTTAATCTCATGCTGCAACACGTCCGCCCAACGCCCGGCGCGGGCGGCGATGATATGCGGCTCTCGCGCAGCGGCTGCCTCAGGGGTGTCAGCCTGCGGGCTGGTGCTGATCAGCGCGATACGCGTCACCCGATCCGCCGCGCGGCGCAGGATCTCCATCGCCACCATGCCGCCCATCCCCATCCCCGCAACCGCGAATTTCGTCGGGGCCCAGCTCAGGATCTGGCTTGCGATTTCCTCCATCCGCTCGCCCCGGCAGGTCGGTGCAAACAATACCGCGTGCTGGCGCGACAGCGCACGAATTTGCGCGTCAAAGACCCGCGCATCGCTCAGGATGGGCGGAATCATCACCAGCGTTTCACTGGGCATCGGGGGCCTGCTCGGCGGACATGCGCAAACTCTCTCTGACGGAGATTTTGCTGAAGTGTGGCCCGCAATGGTCATTACCGCAAGGGTTTAGGCCGGACTAAGCGCTTTTCACCCATGCGAGTATCTTTTCGGCAAGGGACCCCGTCTGCCTGGGGCTGAAGATATCACCGGCCATCACATGCCCCATCACGTCATCCCCAGGCCCCTGCTCCAGCAGCAATGTCGTGACCGGCCCGCCCCAACGGGCGATCACCTTGCGTGTGTCGGCATCATGCACAACCTGATCAGCCGGGTTGTAAGCAAAGAAGGCAGGAACCTTGACTTGCCCCAGATCAGCCTGGCGCACTGCGCGCACCGCATCCCCCATCGGATGGACTGCGGCGGTCGGATACTCCGTTGTCCAATAGGCGGCATGCGCCTCACTGATCACCTCGAATGACCGTGTTTTGCCCGCCAGAAGATGCCCCCAATGCTGCGCAAAGGGCATGTCCATCACCATCTGCGCCGCCCTGTTGCGCAGGCCGAAATTGGGCGAGATATGGATCACCGCTTTGGCCTCCAGCCCCTCCGCCAAGGCCAGCGTGGCGAGCGTGCAGCCGGTGGAGCATCCCATCAGGATCACCTCATCCCCAAGGAACCGCGCGACAGCGACCGCGTCGGCCACATCCTGTCGCCAAGCGGCGAGCGTCGCCGTGGCCATCGCATCCCCATCTTGCCCATGCCCGGTCAATCGCGTGAAATAAAGGTTCGCGCCCAGCCCTTTGGCGACCAGATCAGGCAGCGGGCGCAACTCCTCCGGCGATGCCGAAAACCCGTGAATGTAAAGAAATGCGACAGACGTCTTCACTGCCGGTTCGCCCGCCCAGACAATCCGCCGCGCGCAACCCGGTCGCAACCCTGGCACCTGCGCCTCTTCTGCGGCGATCTGAGCCTCTATGCGGTCAAGTTCAGGCAAGGGCGCGCACCGCCATGGGGCGATAGACCATCAGCAAGACGAAAACCGCCACCACCAGAATGCCCGCCGGGATCAGTGTGATCGCCAGTTGCAGGGCCTCCAGCGCCGCATTAATTTGCGCAACGAAGCCTTCTGTCGTTTCCTGCCACCCAGCGCGGGCGAGGATCAGCCCCAACAGTGCTGGCGCAATCGCATTGGCGAGCTTTTGGCCAAACAACCAGACAGCAGAAAACGCACCCTCAATCGCGATCCCGCTTTCCTCGCGGGTCACATCCATCAAATCAGGATACATCGCCCACGGGATCTGCTGATAGGCGCCATTGGTAATCCCGGCGATCACAAACACCCCCGCGACCAGCGTCACATTCGTGGACGGCAAAATGCCCGACAGCCCGTAAAGCAGCGCCACATAGCCCGACAATCCAATGACCAGCGCCCAAAGCTTGCCCAGACGATGCGAGATCAGCACCCAGAAGACTTGGCTGAGAATGGCACCAACAAAGAATGCACCGAAAAGCACGCTCAGCACCGTCAGCGCCTCTGCGGCACCTGAAAGCGCATTTTGCCCGTCATCGACAACAAGATAAGCGGCGGCAAAGGGCAGCCCGGCGGTGATCAGCGCCACCGCCAAGGTCATCACGCCATAGCCGAGCGCCAGCACGACGAAGGTCCGGTTCGAAAACACAAGGCGGTATGCGGCGACAAACCCGGTCTTTGCAGCCGTCTCGATACGTGGTGCGTTCCGCGTCGACCAGAGCGAAAGCCAGATCGCCCCAATCATCAGCGGTGTCACATAGAGCGCCGCTATCGGAAACCCAAAGGCCCCGGCAAGACCGGGCAAAACAGCGCCACCGACCAGAATGCCGACTGTCGCGAATGCCATCCGCCAGCCGGTCATCGTCGACCGCTCGCGCGGGTTCTGCGTGATCTCACCCGCCTGCGCGCCATAGGGGATCGCGCACATGGTGAACCCAATCGTGGCCATCCCGAACGCCGCGATCACCCAGGTCAATTTCGCGCCCATCGCCGCCTCAACCGGCGCCATGAACAGCCCCACCATGCCCAAAGCCATGACGATGGCACCAGCAAACATCCACGGCGCGCGCCTACCAAAACGGCTTTGCGTCCGGTCACTGAAATAGCCGATCAACGGATCGGTGATCATGTCGAAGATCAGGACGATGGTGGTTACAAAACCCGCAATCGCAACGGGGATGCCGAGATATGTCGTCAGATAGCTGACAATCAGCAATTGCTTGACGATGACAAAGACAACGATCCCCGCATCCGCGAGGCCCCAGCCGGCCTTTTGACCCATCGACAACGCCATCACCATTCCTCCCACGGCCTTCCGGGCGATTAGACGCGCGCTGACCCGCAGAGAAAAGCAAAACGTGGCGTAGGAAGGATGATTTCACCCATCTTGTGCTGTCAGCACATCTTCGACCGACGCTTTGATCAGATCGAGGCAGGTCTCATTCGAAAACCGATGATCCGCGCCGTCGACTAGCGTCAGGCGCATATCCGGCCCTTCCGCATGATCCAGCAGGCGCAGCGCGACGGACATATCCACATCCGCATCCGCCGTCCCCTGCAGGAACCGCACGGGAAATGGCAAAGAAAGCTGGTCGCGCAGGACAAGGCGTTGCCGCCCCTCTTCGATCAGGCGTTTGGTGATGATGTATGGCTCTCCATACTCTGACGGCAGGGCCACCTGCCCCGCGCTTTGCAGCTCCGCCTTCTGCGCGTCTGAAAACCCGGCCCACATACTGTCCTCGGTGAAATCCGGGGCGGCGGCGATGGTCACCATGCCAGCAATGCGTTCAGGCATCGCGCGCGCAACCAGCAGCGATATCCACCCGCCCATGCTGGACCCGACCAGCACGACCTTTCCAGCGAGCAGCCCAATCGCGGCGCAGGCATCCGCGAACCAGTCACCGATGCAGCCATCGGTGAAGGCCTCTCCACTATCCCCATGCCCGGAATAGTCGAAACGTAGAAAGGCACGCCCCGAATCGCGGGCCCATTTTTCCAGAAAAACGGCCTTGGTCCCGCCCATATCGGACTTGAATCCGCCCAGAAAGACCACCGCAGGGCCGGTTCCATCCGTCAAATGATAGGCAATACGCCGCCCTTCTGGCGAGATGAATGACGGGATTTCACCATTGTTTTCCATGCACTTACAGGATCACAGCCAGGCGCCGAGCGCAAGATTTATTAAGTGACTATCTTGTCACGTGAGTATTTAGTCACGTATAAGACAGCCATGGATGCGATTTTCAAAGCCCTCAACGACCCCGCCCGCCGCGCGCTTCTTGACAGTCTGCGCGCCAAGGACGGCCAAAGCCTGATGGAATTGGAAGAGCAACTGGACATGACCCGGTTCGGGGTCATGAAACACCTCAAGGTTCTTGAGGACGCAAACCTGATCGTCCCGCGCAAGGTGGGGCGGTTCAAATATCACTATCTGAACGCCATGCCCCTGCAGGAGGTGATCGACCGTTGGGTCGAACCACTCCTCGCCCGCTCGGCTGCAAGGGCCATGGCAGATTTGAAACAGGAACTGGAGAAACCGATGTCGAAGAAGCCTGATTTCGTCATGCAGACATTCATTCGCTGCTCACAGGACGCCCTGTGGGACGCGCTGACCAAGCCCGACGGGATGGCCAATTATCATTTCATGGCCAACCGAATTGAGCTGGAGGGCAATCAACTGATCTACTACACGCCCGACGACAACAAGATGCTGGTCTGCACCAGCATCGAAGAAACACCCAAATCCCGGATTGAAAGCACGTTTGAACCCCATTGGGCCGGCCCCGATGTCCCGCTGGCGACGTCCTCATTCGTCTATCTGATCGAACCCGAAGGGCCACAATGCAAGCTGACTGTCGAGCATTACGACATCCCCGAAGGTCAGGAAGGTGTGGCTGACGGCTGGGCCCGCATGATGTCCGGCCTCAAGACCTGGCTTGAAACCGGCGAACCTGCCAATTTCGGGAGCGCTGCGTGATGGGAAGCTTTCCAACAGAGCTGGGCGTTCTGACATGCCTGGGTATTTTCGCCGCCACGATGTGGCTTCCCTATATCATCGGCGTCGCGCGGCTGCCCGAAACAGAGGGCGTCCCCGATGGCTTTATCCGCCCGGCAAATCCTCATCTGCTGCCGGAATGGATCCATCGCGCGCACCGTGCGCATCTGAACCTGCTTGAACAATTGGTGCCCTTCGCAATTCTCGTTCTGCTGGTGGACCGCTTTGACGGGTTCACCGCGTTGACCTACTGGACGGCCATCGCTTTCTTTTGGATCAGGGTGGCGCACGCGATCGGGTATATCTCAGGCTGGGCACGCATGCCTTTGCGTCCGATCATCTTCTCTGCCGGTTGGATTTGCTGCCTGATCATGGCCTACGCCGTGTTCGCAGCCGCGCATTGATGTACGATGCGACGCACGCCTCATGAGGGGCGTGCGTGCCATCCGTCTGACACCCTAACCGCTGACGTAAACAGCAGTTTTGGGACGATAAAAAATCTTCTGGTCGTGCAGACGCCCCAACAATTCCTCATTCGCGCGCTGGTCCTGCTCAATCACGCGGATCGATTCCAGATGGGCAGGGTTTTCTTCCGAAAGGGCCAGCCGCATCCCGGAAAGCTCACGCCCGCGGGCGCGCAAGGCCTCTTCGATCATATCGATATCATTGATGCTCAGATCAAAGCTCCGGTTGTAGCGCGGCATATACTTTCCCCAACATGTTGGTTTCTTATCGGAAACACTGTCGTATTTAGCCGATAAGATGTCGCAGTCAACGTATATGTCGGTATACCGCGTAAAACCTAACGTTCGGTGACAAGGCCACCCTGCACGCCGACCGTTGTCGCAGTGCTGCTATCCGCAGCCGTGCCCGATACAATGCCCGTGATATAGTCCGCGTCATTGCCCAGAATTGTTCCAGACAATGTGGTATCCAAGGCCAATGGCGTGCCGTCAAACGTCACTGTGCCATTGATATCACCATTAACCTGACCCACACTAGGTAAAATGACACCGTTTGAAATCGTTACACTGCCGGCTGTGGCGCTGCCGTCGAGGTTAAAGAAGTTATCTGCCCCACCGGTAACGACATTGGTGCCGAAATTCGCATTCAATTGGGCCTCGCCGATTACGCCATCCCCGCTGCCATCCTGCAATGTCAGCGTTAGTGCACCGCGATAGATCGACGAACCGCTATCGGGAATGTCGTCTTCGGGTGTCACGCTTGCCGAGCCAATTTCCGCTCGAAGGTTTGAGTCAACATCTACTAACTGGTCAAAAGTGAGTGCGGGTGTACCACCACCGCCACCAGCCAGCGATTCATCATCACCAGGTTCATCACCACAAGCTGCAAGCCCGGCAACCACTGCAATCATAGCCGTTGTTCGTATCATCTTTGGATACCTCTTCTCGATTGGTTTTGGGAAATGTGCCGTTTCCCAGTCCTGCCTAATCTAGATACTGCATAAAACCCCTTCCATCGCAACAACATAGCTTGACAAAGGGCCATACTCCGGCGAGATAGCGGCCCACATACAACCCGCAACCGGGCGTTCCGTAGGCGCCAAACCGACGAGGAGCTTGCCACCAATGGCACAGATTTCCCTGACTTTTCCTGATGGCAATGCGTGCGATTATGCGGCTGGCATCACCCCTGCCGATGTCGCTGCCGATATCTCAAGCAGTTTGCGCAAAAAGGCGATCAGCGCGACCGTAAACGGCCAGCACTGGGACCTGCAATGGCCGATTGAGGACGACAGCAGCATCGCTATCAACACCATGAAAGACGAAGAGCCCGCGCTGGAACTGGTCCGCCATGACCTCGCCCACATCATGGCGCGCGCGGTTCAGGAGATCTGGCCCGACACACAAGTGACTATCGGCCCTGTCATCAAGGACGGCTGGTATTACGACTTTGACCGGGCCGAGCCCTTCGTGCCCGAAGACCTCGCGCTGATCGAAAAGAAGATGAAAGAAATCATCAACAAGCGCGAACCGGTCACGACCGAAATCTGGGAACGCGAAAAGGCCATTCAGTATTACAGGGACCGAGGCGAGCCCTATAAGGTCGAACTGATCGAGAGCATTCCCGGTGATGAACCGCTCCGGATGTATTGGCACGGCGACTGGCAGGATTTGTGCCGCGGGCCGCATCTGCAACATACCGGTCAGGTGCCTGCGGACGGCTTCAAACTGATGTCCATCGCCGGCGCCTATTGGCGCGGCGACAGCGACCGCGCGATGTTGCAGCGGATCTATGGCTGCGCCTTCACCAACAAGGAAGGCTTGCGCAAGCACCTCAACATGCTGGAAGAGGCCGCCAAGCGCGACCACCGCAAGCTGGGTCGTGAGATGGACCTTTTCCACATGCAGGAAGAGGCCCCCGGTCAGGTCTTCTGGCATCCGAATGGCTGGACGATCTACACCACGTTGCAAGATTATATGCGCCGCAAACAGCGCGCCGGTGGCTATCGGGAGATCAACACTCCGCAGGTGGTTGAACGGAAGCTGTGGGAGGCTTCGGGCCACTGGGACAAATACCAGGAACACATGTTCATCGTTGAGGTCGAGGAAGAACATGCCAAGGAAAAGGCGATCAACGCGCTAAAACCGATGAACTGCCCCTGCCATGTGCAGGTGTTCAATCAGGGTCTGAAATCGTACCGAGATCTGCCGCTGCGGCTGGCCGAGTTCGGATCGTGCAACCGCTACGAACCCTCGGGCGCGCTGCACGGCATCATGCGCGTGCGCGGCTTTACGCAGGATGACGCGCATATCTTCTGCACCGAGGATCAGATCCAGGCGGAGTGCGCTAAGTTCATCGAGTTTCTCGCGGATATCTACAAAGACCTCGGTTTTGAGAAATTCGAGATTGCCTTTGCCACGCGCCCCGAAAAGCGTGTCGGTTCTGACGAAAGCTGGGACCATGTCGAGGGGGCGCTGGAAGGTGCGATCAAATCGACGGGCCGCGATTTCCGATTGGAAGAAGGTGATGGCGCATTCTACGGCCCCAAACTCGACTTCTACCTAACTGACGCCCTTGGCCGGGTATGGCAATGCGGTACGTTCCAGGTTGATCCCAACCTGCCCGAACGGCTGGGTGCCACTTATATTGGCGAGGATGGCGGCAAACATCGCCCCTACATGCTGCACCGTGCCACGCTGGGATCATTCGAACGATTCATCGGTATCCTGATCGAGGAACATGCAGGAAAACTGCCATTCTGGCTTGCCCCGCGGCAGGTGGTCGTGGCGACCATCGTGTCAGATGCGGATGATTATGCGCGTGAAGTTGTTGCGGCACTGAAGGCGGCTGGCGTGCGGGCCGAAGTGGATATCCGTAACGAAAAGATCAATTACAAGGTCCGCGAGCATTCCGTGGGCAAAGTGCCGGTCATTCTGGCGCTGGGTGCGCGCGAGGTCGCCGAGAAAACCGTGACAGTGCGGCGTCTTGGCGAAAACAAGACATCTGTAACATCACTTGATGAGATTGTTTCAGAACTCGGAAAAGCCGCGACACCGCCGGATCTTCTGTAACATTCCAGCGCTGGAACCTGTAACATTAGACATACGGATGCGGGCTCTTGCCATTGTTTTTCAGTGGTTTGGGCCCGCGACAGGCTGCCGCATGCAACAAGTCGCTAAACTCACCTCACGGAAATGCGATGCACAGGTCTGTGACTGGCGCAGAGGTGGCCGCACTCGTTAGGGTCTGGGCATCGCCGATCAACGGTGACGGATAACGTTGACTCAACCAAAAGGAAATTCCGATGTCTACTGCAACCAAGACCCTCATCCTCGCAAGCGCTGTTGCAACTGCTGTTGCTGGCATGACGTCCACTGCCGCCGCGCAAGGCAATGTTAAGTGCTTTGGCGTATCGCTGGCTGGCGAAAATGACTGCGCTGCGGGCCCAGGCACAACCTGCGCCGGTACATCAACCGTTGACTATCAGGGCAACGCCTGGACGCTGGTGCCTGAAGGGACATGCGAAACCATGGAACTGCCTGCACAGGCTGACGGCACACCACGCCAGGGTTCGCTGGAAGAGCTGGACCGCGACCTGCCTGCATAAGCCAAACTATGGTAAGGTGGGTGCAAGCCCACCTTCCACCACCGACGAAGGGACAGTTTCATGCTTGACGCAACGCACCGCTCATCGCTCCCCTCCCGTCCTGGCGTCGGTTACAAACCACAGCATTACAGCGCGATCATGGCCGATCCCGGCCCTGTGGCGTGGCTCGAAATCCATGCTGAAAACTACATGGGCGATGGTGGCCGCCCGATTGCGCAACTCCGCCATCTTGCTGAACGCTTCCCCATTTCCGTTCATGGCGTTGGTCTGTCCATTGGCGGCGAGGGTGATCTCGACCCGGATCACTTGGCGCGCCTGAAACATCTTGTCGGCTGGCTGAACCCAGCCAGCTTTTCCGAGCATCTGGCGTGGTCCACCCATGACGCGCATTTCTTCAATGATCTGCTACCGCTGCCCTACAACGAGACGACGCTAAACCGCGTTGCGACCCACATTGATCAGGTCCAGGACATGTTGGGCCGTCAGATGCTGCTTGAGAACCCGTCAAGCTATCTCGCCTTTGCGGAATCCACGATGTCCGAAACAGATTTCCTGCGCGAGATCACTGCGCGGACCGGCTGTGGCCTGCTTCTGGACGTCAACAACGTCTTTGTCAGCGCCACGAACCTCAAGACATCGCCGCAAGCCTACATCGATGCTTTCCCCCTTGAGGCGGTCGGTGAAATCCACCTTGGCGGCCATGACGAGGATGAGGATGAAACCGGCGCACCACTCCTGATCGACAGCCATGGCAAAGCCGTTGTCGACCCGGTATGGGCACTGCTTGACTACACGCTGGCCAAATCTGGTCCGAAGCCATTGCTGATTGAATGGGATACGGATGTTCCCGAATGGCCGGTTCTGGCCGCCGAAACCGAACGCGCACAGCAGGCATTGGCGTTGGTGATGTCATGACCGTCAGTCAAGCCGCCTTCAAAGACACGATCCTTGATCCGCAAGCCCCGGTGCCTGCAGGCCTGATCAATCCTGACGGCCAAACCGCGGGCAAGCGGTTCGACGTCTACCGGAACAATGTCGCGGTAAGCTTGTCGGACGCGTTGGAAACCGCCTTCCCGGTGGTCCGCAAACTGGTCGGCGACCAGTTTTTCCGCGCAATGGCGGGCGTTTACCTGCGAAAGCATCCCCCCAATTCACCGCTGATGATGTTTTATGGCGATGCCATGCCGCAATTCCTGGCGCGGTTCGAACCGGCCAAATCCGTGCCGTACCTGCCGGATATCGCCAAGGTCGAGTTGGCCCTGCGCCACGCCTATCACGCAGCGGACGTCGCGAGCATCGATGGACAGACGCTTGCGGCGTTTGCACCCGACGCGCTGATGTCAGCGAAGCTGCGCATCGCCCCGGCAGTGCACACGATAACCTCGCAATTCCCGATCCATGCGATCTACCGCGCCAACACCGAAACGGACGCCCCAAAGCCTATGATTCAGGCGGAGGCAGTCTTGATCACGCGCGCGGATTTTGATCCGCAACTCCATCTGATCAACTCGGCAGCGGCGGAGTGCATCACCGCCCTGCAAGGCGGCAAACCATTGGGTCAGGCCATGGCCGTGACCGACGACACACTTGACCTTGGCGCTGTGCTTGGGCTGCTTCTGGCACAGGGCGCGGTCACGGAAATTTACTGAAAGGCAGAAGACATGAATACCGTCCTTGCATCGCTGCACCGCATGACCAACCCCATCAACAAGGCGGGTGATGAACTGCTCCCCCTTTTGGCACGTCTGGTGTTTGCCGGAGTCCTCGTCCACTATTTCTGGAAATCAGGCGTCACAAAACTTGGCGACGGCATCTTCGGCATTTTCAATCCCTCTCTTGGTGCCTATGCCCAGATCTGGCCCAAAGCGATGGAGGCGGTCGGCTTTGACGTCTCGCAGTTGAGCTTTTTTCACTGGGCTGTTGTGTTTGGTGGCACAGTCGCAGAATTCGTTCTGCCGCTTCTGATCATCATTGGACTCTTCACCCGCTTGGCGGCGGTTGGCATGATCGGCTTTATCGTTGTCCAATCACTGACCGATCTCTACGGCCATAACGGCTTTGCAAATGGCGTCCTCGGCGCGTGGTTTGACCGGTTCCCTGATGGCGTGATCCTTGATCAGCGCGCCTTCTGGGTCCTGTGCCTGCTGATCCTCGTATTCAAAGGTGCAGGTGCGCTTTCCGTTGACCGGTTCCTGTTCAAAAGTGCGCCTTAGGCTCATCCGGCTTACCTGCGGCAATCGCAAGTAAGCCGCCCAGTGCCGCAAAGCCGATGGGGAACATGGTGGCCACGTTAAAGCCAAAGGCAGTGTAGAAGAGTGCGGCGGCAATCAGCATCAGCCCGCCGCCCCAGAGCGCGCGCATCTTGGCCATCGCCCCGCCGGCAATCGCCAGAAGGGGGGCCAGGAAACTCGCCAACCGGATAAATGCGGGGTTTTCAAAGGCCCCGAAAATCTCGCCCACTTCAGGCTGCCGCTCGGACAATTCGGCATAGCCATAGCCGAAAAGCCCCACAAAGATGCCCATGAGGCCCGCAATTATTCCCAGCATCAATGCGGCGTTGCGCATGGTGTTTCTCCTTACTGCTCTGAAGATCACTTAAGCGCGCGCAGCCTATCCGCCAAGATATTTTGCCTGCACGTCAGCTTTCCAACCGATGGACCAGCCGCCATCTGCAGCGATGACGGGGCGTTTCATCAGCGTCGGATAGGCCGCCAGCAAGGCAGCGGGATCACCTTGTTTTTCGGCTTCCGTCAGGCCGCGCCAGGTGGTTGAGGCCCGGTTGATCGCCGCTTCACCGAATTGTGAGATGATCTCTTTCAAGTCCTCTGCCGCTATCCCATCCGCGCGGACATCAATCACCTCCGGCGTGTATCCCGCTTCTGCCAAAGATTTCAGCGCTTTGCGGCAAGTGTCGCAGGCTTTCAGACCAAAAAAACGCATAATGCCTCCTGATTGAGCAAATAGGCGGCAGATCGCGCGTGTGCGACGAACTGTCATTTGCCTTTTGCTTAAAACACATAAGTGTTGAAGTACAAGACGAAGGGAATACCGCGTGTCGCGGGGCCCAAGACTTGCCCTGCCCCTGAACCGGGGCGCGACAACAAGGAGAGCGGAGCATGCCAAGTGGTACCGTGAAATGGTTCAATACGACAAAGGGCTATGGCTTCATTGCACCTGACGATGGTGGATCGGATATTTTTGTACATATTTCGGCAGTGGAACAATCCGGCATGACCGGACTGGCCGACGACCAAAAGGTGACTTTCGACCTCGTCGAGGGCCGTGACGGCCGCAAGATGGCGGGAAACCTGGCCAAGGCCGACTGACCCCACATCACCAGACAACAGAGCAGGCCAGGACTTGGCCTGCTTGTTCTCGCAGGCATGTCGCATGCCGCACAGTATTCCTCTCAGAAATCCTTCATCGCCCGGCTCGCGTCATTTCGCGCGTCTAAGACAGCGATGCCGGTCTCGCTGCGCCGTGGAAGACGAGGGCCAAAACGCAAAACACCCCGCAAGCGGGGTGTCTTGTCGTGAGTGGTGTGGACTGGGAAATCAGCCTGTGCGCAGCGTCCGAGAAGTGGGTGAGGCCACAAGTGTTGGTTGATGCCAGGGCGCGCCCGCCTGGCTTTCACACTCGCGGGTCAAACGTTCGAGCAGGTCACGCCGAATAGGTGCAAATGCCCGTCTTTTGGTGTCGTCACTTTGGTTCGTCTGTTGTGTCTTGATCGTCATGTCCGGCCCCCGGCATGTGTTTCTCAAAACGTTTTATACTGGAACATGCCCTCTGCTCAGAGGGGAACCTAGGGTCACCTTTACCCCGATGACGTAGGGTCATGAAGATTTTGGTCTCATTTTCACCGAAAACAGACCAGATTTCGGCCACTGGATGGTCCAGACCACCCGCCAGCCAACGCCCCTAGGTTGTGCGATGACACTTAACGAATCGTTAATCGCACCGCTTGACGTAGGGGCAGCGGCAGCCATGCCGGCACATGACGTAAAGGCAGCGCCCGGAGTGAGGGGGGTGAGCGCCGTCTCGCAAACGATCCGGGGGATCGTTTGAGGCGCGAACGGGCGGAGCCCCGTCGAGGGCGCTGCCCGGCGATGCCGGGCGATCACTATAGCCTCTCAAAGAATTTTTTCCTCAGAGTTGGGGCTATTTCTTCCAGCCTTGGTCTAATCTCTTCCTGAACCTTTTCATTCGAAGTCGCGGGTGACTTTGGATCAAAAGATTCATGCTCGAGCTCGTGACTAAGAATTACCTCTTTGAGTCCCTTTGATATGGACTCAAATTCCGTGAAAGTTTGTTCCTCAACAAACACTTCGTTGAGGTAGAGATAATTCTGAAAATCAGTTTGGGCCGATGAAGCTTTGTTTCTTCTAGTCCAGAACATCGCCTCTATGAGTGCCCGATCACTCTCCGGTGAGGCAATGATCTCTTCAGCATGGACGGGGCGAAAGCCATAGTCTTCCAAGACTTCGCGAAATCGCTGCTCGCTTAGTTTGCGAGGGTCTGGGTAGCTATGCCCAGGCTTGGTAAACTCAGCGGTCAAACCAAATGCAACGTTTGCAAGCCGCCAAAGTTCAGAGAGCACTTCAAACTCTTTCTCTTGCGACTTTAGAGTTTTACTTAGGGAGCCCTCGATACTTGCGCTGAGAGCTTGAAGTTCCTTAGCGTTTTCATGCCTGTTCGCTTCAAGCTGTTGAGTAAACTTTTGTTCCAACCAAGAAACGGCAAGGAACCTAAAGGCGGCGAATGCAACGATTGCTCCGCCCCCACCGGCTGTAATTATCGCTAAAAGTATCTCACTTGCTGACATGAAAATGCCTTCTGAGTTGGCCACGCCTTACGGCGCGCCCGTTTTGAACTTGAAACGCTCCACTGGAGCGTTTCATCCCCGCTATGCGGGGCCGTTCAAAACCCCTTCAAACTCCCGCCATTCCCCCTTGCTCATGCCGGAGGTCTCCTGCGTCACCTCTTCACCTTTGAGCATACGGCGCAGGCAGTCAATCGCCTTTGACGAGAGTGTGGCACCGCCCATCCGGTAGTCCTCGAACGCACCATAGGCTGCGGGGACCCAGTCGGCGACGACTTTGCAAATCTCCTCGGCATAGACCCGGATTTCGTATTGCGCGTGGCTGTCCGCGCGCAGCCGCAGGAAGTGGAAGAGGTTGTGCAGGTCCACCTTCCAGTACCATTGGGTGTAGATATTGGCAGGCAGGTTCATGCGGGCGAGTTCGCGGGCGAGGCCTTGCTGATCCTCCTGCCCGATCATCTCTTCGTAATGGTCATAGCAGCGCGCAGCGTCGCCTTTGAGGTATTCGAGCACGCGCGCGGCTTCCTCGCCCGTCAGCGCCTTGCCCCTGCCCTGATTGTTGATCACCGATTGCGCAGCAAGGTGTTCGGGCGCGGGGATGTAGAATTCGCGGTCGAGGATCGAATAGCGGGCGGAGTATTCGTTCACATTCGCCGTCCGGTGCCGGATCCATTGTCGGGCGACGAAGACGGGCAGCTTGACGTGCAGCTTGATCTCGCACATCTCGAACGGGGTCGAGTGCCAGTGCCGCATAAGATAGCGGATGAGGCCGGCATCGTTGGAGACCGACTTGGTGCCCTTGCCGTAACTGACACGCGCCGCCTGACAGATCGCCGCATCGTCGCCCATATAGTCGATCACGCGAATAAACCCGTGATCCAGCACGTCATATGCATGGTAGAGGTGCTGCTCCATCCCCGGAGCGACCACGCGCAAGGTGGGTTGCGGGTTTGCGCGCAATGCGTCGATCTCGGCCTGTTGTTCGGGGGTGATGGGCATATGCTTCTCCGGCAGCTTGGATTCGGGTGCGCCCGACTATAGAGGATGGTGCGGCAGGGCAAAGCCCAATGCCGATGAAGCGAGGGCGCAAGAGGCGATGAGAGCATGGATAAGATGGGTGCTGGTCGCGCTTACCCTGTGGGCGGCGCCCGTGGCCGCGCAACCGGTGGACCTGTCGCTGGACGATGCGCGCCTGCTGGCCCGGCAGGCGATTGCGGCGGGGGAGTTTGCGCTGGCCGCCGAGATTGCCCGCAAGCTGATCGAGGTGAACCCGGATGATCGTGACGCGCATCTGTTCCTGGCGGTGGCCGCGCCGCAACTGGGCGATGCCGATGCCGGGTGGGAGGCGGGTGCCAAGGCCTGGCGGCTGTCAGAAACGTCCGCCGAACGATACGAGGCCGCCCGCGTTACGGCACTGGCCGCCGCGAATGGTGAGCGGTTTACTTTGTCGACGATCTGGCTGCGGATCGCCCTCAACGACACCCCGAACGAGGCCGCGCGAACACAAACGCTGCGCGATGCGCGCACCGTGGCGCGGCGCAATCCTTGGTCCACTCAACTGACCTTTTCCATTGTACCGTCCAACAACATCAATGGTGGCGCCGACGACGAAGAACAACGCATCAATGGTGAGACGGATGGCGGCACATTGTCAGAGGATGCGGTGGCACTGGCCGGCTGGCGCACCGCGCTAGGTGTGCGGACGCAATATCGGTTTCAGGAAAACAGCCAAAGCCGCACCGCAATTGGCCTGCAATACACGGCCAATCGCGCCCATATCACAGACGATGTATCGGTACCCGACGAGGCGCTAACATCAAATTATGCAGAACTGTTCCTGCGCCACGATCGCGCGTTGGAGAATGGCTTGATCACGGGACGACTTGCGACGGGCACGCTCGACTACCGCAACTATCGGCAATCGACCGAAGATGTGGAATTTGAAAAGTACGACTTTGTGCGCATCGGCGTCGACCGGCAGTTCCCGCTTTCCGACGACCTCACGATGTCTCTGACAGCGCAGCGCGAAAGGCTGGAATACTCGGCGATAGGTATTGGCCGCGTGGATCGCACGTTCTTGAGCAGCACGCTCAGCTACCAATTGGATAACAATGATCGTGTGAGTGCGAATTTATCATTTACCAATAGCGATGGAGAGGCCGAGAGCGGAAACTTCACGTTCGATAGTTGGACCCTGCAGGCCAGCTATGCCTGGGCAGAGCCGTTTGGCCCGGTCTCGCTTTCTGTTAATGGCGGTCTTCAGATCAGCGATTACCCGAAATACAGCGTCTTTGATGCGGTGGAAGGCGGACGCGAAGACACGACTGTCTTTGTTGGCGCGAATGTCGGGTTTCCAGAGGTTGAATATTTTGGCTTCAGCCCCGGCGTCGCGATCACTGCCCGAACGGCCGACAGCAATATCAGCCGGTTCGAGCGCGATACGTTTTCGGTGGGTTTCACACTCAGTTCAGTGTTCTAAAACTGGCCTCTCAAAGCTTGGCAAGCTGCCGCAGGCATTTGCGCAACGTGTCGCGCTCATTGTTGTCGAACTGCTCCATGATCGCGGCATCGAAACTTTGCGCCTCGGCGGCCAGATCGTCAAAGGCGCGGCGCCCGGCCTTGGTGAGTGTCAGGTTTTCGTGTCGCCGGTCTTGTAGCAGTATACTCCGTGTCAGAAACCGCTTCGTGTCCAGTGCCGTGACCGCCCGACTGACTTTGGTTTTGTGCAGTCGCGCATGGGCACAGATATCTTTGGCCGTCATCGTCCCATAATGGCCCAGATGAAACAGGACACGCCATTCGGTGCGAAGCATCCCGTAGCGCGACTTGTAATAGTCTTGAAACTCCAGCGCGGCTGCGTCGGCCGCCTGATTGAGGAGGTATGGCAGGAAGTCAGATATCTCGAAAGTGTCATTCATGAGGTCTCGTTAGGCCTTGTTAGTTACAAAAACAACTAATATCCGAGATATGGCCAACCGAAAGGATGCGACATGAACAAGGATACTTCTCTTGGTACGTTGCAGCGTGCAGCAACGCCTGTTGGAACCGCCGAAGGCTATATGCCCGGTTTCGGCAATGACTTTGAGACCGAGGCGCTTCCGGGTGCTTTGCCACAGGGCATGAACTCACCGCAGAAGGTGAATTACGGGCTTTATGGGGAGCAGCTTTCGGGAACCGCATTCACCGCGCCCAGCCATCAGAACGAACGCACATGGTGCTATCGCATCCGCCCGTCAGTGAAGCACACGCACCGATTTACCAAGATCGATCTGCCCTATTGGAAATCAGCGCCGCATGTTGACCCCGATATCGTCTCGCTCGGCCAGTATCGTTGGGATCCGGCGCCCCATAGCGACACGCCGCTGACCTGGCTGACAGGTATGCGCACGATGACCACGGCGGGGGACGTAAACACCCAAGTAGGCATGGCCTCGCATATCTATCTGGTCACGGAAAGCATGGTTGACGCCTATTTCTATTCCGCGGACAGCGAGTTGCTTGTTGTGCCGCAAGAGGGGCGCTTGCGATTTTGCACGGAACTCGGCGTGATCGATCTGGAACCGCAAGAGATCGCCATTCTTCCACGCGGTCTCGTGTACCGTGTTGAGGTGCTGGACGGCCCCTGTCGCGGCTTTGTTTGCGAGAATTACGGCCAGAAGTTCGATCTGCCCGGTCGCGGCCCGATTGGGGCCAACTGCATGGCGAACCGGCGTGATTTCAAGACGCCTGTCGCCGCCTTTGAGGACCGCGAGGTGCCCAGCACCGTCACCGTCAAATGGGCCGGTCAGTTTCACGAAACCCGGATCGGACATTCGCCCCTCGACGTGGTCGCGTGGCACGGCAACTACGCGCCGTGCAAATACGATCTGCGCACCTATTGTCCGGTCGGCGCGATCCTGTTCGACCACCCCGATCCTTCGATTTTCACAGTTTTGACCGCGCCATCGGGGGTGGAAGGCACCGCAAATATTGATTTTGTGCTATTTCGCGACCGCTGGATGGTGGCCGAAGACACGTTCCGCCCGCCCTGGTACCACAAGAACGTCATGTCCGAGCTGATGGGCAATATCCATGGCGTCTATGACGCAAAACCCCAGGGTTTCATCCCTGGCGGGATGAGCCTGCACAACATGATGCTGCCGCATGGCCCCGATCGGCAGGCTTTTGAGGGTGCCTCCAATACCGATCTGCAAGCTGAGAAGCTTGAGAACACGATGTCCTTCATGTTCGAAACCCGCTTCCCCCAGCATCTGACTGCCTTTGCCGCGCAAGAGGCACCGCTGCAGGACGACTACATCGATTGCTGGGCTGACCTTGAGAAGAAATTCGACGGGACGCCGGGCAAGAAATGAAGGTGGCGACACTCAAGAACGGCAGGCCGGACGGATCGTTAGCTTGCGTTTCAAATGATCTGAAAGAGATGTGGCCTGCGGGACCAGAGACCTGTCAGGCCTTGCTTGATGGTGCCCCGACTACACAGCCCGACGCATACGGCCCGTTTGACGAAACCGCCTGCCATTCGCCCCTGCCCCGCGCTTATCAATTCCTCGACGGATCGGCTTACGTCAACCATGTCGAACTGGTCCGCAAAGCGCGCGGAGCAGAAATGCCCGAAAGCTTCTGGACTGATCCGCTGATGTATCAGGGCGGGTCGGACAGTTTCCTTGCGCCCACGGACCCGATTGTCGGCGACCCCGCTTGGGGCATCGACTTCGAAGGCGAAATCGCCGTGATTACCGGCCCTGTGCAGATGGGCGCCAGCCGGGAAGAGGCGTTGGAAGCGATCCGCTTTGTGATGCTCTGCAACGATGTCTCACTGCGCAACCTGATCCCGGATGAGCTGGCCAAGGGCTTTGGCTTCGTGCAGTCAAAACCGGCTTGCGCGTTTTCGCCTGTGGCCGTCAGCCCAGACGCGTTGCCCGGATGGCAGGACGGAAAGCTGCATGGCATCTTGCGGATCGACCTCAACGGACAGCCCTTTGGCCGGGTGGATGCCGGTGTCGATATGACCTTCGATTTCGGCCAATTGATCGCCCATGCCGCCAAGACCCGAAACCTGGCCGCAGGCACCATCATCGGCTCTGGCACCGTATCCAACAAGCTGGATGGCGGACCGGGCAAGACCATCGCAGATTGCGGCGCGGGCTATGCCTGCATCGCCGAACAGCGGATGGTCGAAACCATTGTCGAAGGTGCCCCGCGCACGCCATTCATGCAGCCGGGAGATCGCGTGCAGATCTGGATGGAGGATGCCAAGGGTCAGAACATCTTTGGCACTATTGACCAGACCGTCAACCCATGGCCTGCAAGCGCTTGAGCAGCGAGGACGTATCCCAGCGCCCGCCGCCCAGTTTCTGCACGTCTTTGTAGAACTGGTCGACCAGCGCGGTGACCGGCAGGCTGGCCCCGTTTTCGTTGGCGGTTGACAGGCAAATCCCAAGGTCCTTTCGCATCCAGTCCACGGCGAAACCGTGATCGAAATGATCATCCAACATGGTCTCGTAGCGGTTGGACATCTGCCAGCTTCCTGCAGCGCCCTGGCTGATCACCTCAACCACTGCACGGCCATCAAGCCCGGCCTTCTGGGCGAAATGTAGCGCCTCTGACAGCCCCTGCACTAGTCCCGCAATCGCAATCTGGTTGCACATCTTGGTCATCTGGCCCGCGCCGCTGTCGCCCAGACGGCGGCAGAGCTTGGCATAGGAGTCGATGACTTTCTCAGCGGCATCGTAGCTTTCCTGCGCGCCGCCACACATCACCGATAGCTGGCCGTTTTCAGCGCCCGCTTGCCCGCCAGAAACAGGTGCGTCGACAAAGGCAATACCCTTGGAAGCGGCCACATCATGCAATTCGCGCGTCACAGCGGCCGAGACGGTCGTGTGATCCACAAAAATCGACCCTTCGGCCATACCAGCGAAGGCTCCGTCATCCTCCAGACAGACGGCGCGCAGGTCATCGTCATTACCCACGCAGGACATGACCATGCTGGCGCCTTCGGCAGCCTCGCGCGGTGTCACACGCAATGCGCCGCCATGCTGGCCCACCCACTTTTCGGCCTTGGCCGTTGTGCGGTTATAGACGGTTACGTCGTGCCCTGCGGCTTGCAGATGCCCGGCCATGGGGTAGCCCATGACCCCAAGACCCAAAAACGCCAGTTTCGCCATGTCTCATCGTCCTCCAAATTCATGGGCGGGGAACGATCAGTCGGCCAACTCCCACGGAATGGTGTATTCGTTCAACGCCTTGCCGATCACTTCATCGGTCACCGCGCCGGATTTTGCAACATGGGCGACAAGGCCACGCTTCTTATCCTCGGTGACTTCCTTGATCTCGGCCCCGGTATCGGCCAGCGCTTCGTTATAGATGCGCGTGATCGCGTGCTTGCGCAGGTCGGGCTT
This sequence comes from Cognatiyoonia sp. IB215182, assembly GCF_033963905.1. NCBI lineage: Bacteria > Pseudomonadati > Pseudomonadota > Alphaproteobacteria > Rhodobacterales > Paracoccaceae > Cognatiyoonia > Cognatiyoonia sp. IB215182. The sequence goes on along the minus strand of NZ_JAXBMB010000001.1, from coordinate 455,414 downwards.
GAAGATTTTGCCGACGGCGGTTTTCGGCAGCTCTGGCAGGATCTGCAGGTGCTTGGGATGGGCGGCGCGTTCGTGGATATGCTCTTTGGCGTATTCTAGCAGATCTTTCTCAGACACCGACGCCCCGTCGACCAGTTCGACAAAGGCGCATGGCACCTCGCCAGCATGTTTGTCGGGCTGGCCAATGGCACCGGCAAAGGCCACGGCGTCGTGTCCGGCCAGTGCCTCTTCAATCTCGGCCGGGTCGATATTGTGGCCGCCACGAATAATCAGATCTTTCGCCCGGCCGGTGATCCAGAGATAGCCGTCAGGGTCCTTGCGGCCCAGATCGCCGGTGCGCAGATATTGCGCGTTCGAAATCGCCCCGGCATAGAACAGATCAACGTTCTTATCCGGCTCGGTATAGGTCTTGCCACCGTAGACACCGGGATTCGAAACACAGATCTCGCCAATCTCATCCGTAGGAACATCCTTGCCCGTGGCCGGATCAATGATCCGCACATCGGTGTAAGGGAATGGCAGGCCGATGGAGCCCACACGCTTTTCCCCGTCAGGCGGGTTGATCGAGACGAGGCAGGTGGCCTCGGTGAGCCCATAGCCTTCGCAGATGGTGACGCCAGCGGCCTCTTCAAAGCGCCGATAAAGCTCAAGTGGCAGAGGCGCAGAACCGCAGAAGGCCAGACGCAGGGTCGAGATATCGGCATCCACCTTGCGCTGCATCAGGGCAGACATGGCCGTGGGCACGGTGATCATGAAAGTCACTTTGTGCTTTTCGACCAGTTTCCAGAAATTGTCGAAAACACCTTCACCCCTATAGCCTTGCGGCGTCGGAAAGACGATTTGCGCGCCAGAGGCGAGCGACGCACCAAGCGACACGATTGTCGCGAAAACGTGGAAGAGCGGCAGCGGGCAAATCTGCACGTCATCCTGAGTGAACAGCAGATTGGCACCCAGCCAGCCATTATAGACAATCCCGGAATACCGATGCTGGACGACCTTCGGCATGCCCGTCGTCCCGCCAGTGTGGAAATAGGCCGCCACACGGTCAGCCTTACTGTCTTCGAACGTCAACTCTTTTGGGTGCTTGGCCAGTTCGGCCTGAAAGTCATAGACCTTCGCGTCGTGATCTGTGGGGTTCTTCGGGCGGATCAGGGGGACGATGAATTTCTTGAGGCCGGTGAGGTACCGCAGCAAGTCCACCTCAACGACATGTTTGACATTCGGCGCAAAGCGCACAGCCTCAGCCGCCTTTTGCGGCACATCCGTTTTGGGGAAAGCCTTGAGCGTGACAAGCACCTTCGCATTCGTCTCGCGCAGGATCGAGGCAATTTGTTCAGCGTCGAGGAGCGGGTTGATCGGGTTGACGATCCCCGCGATCTGCCCGCCCAGATAGGTCAGGATCGTCTCGGTCGCATTGGGCATGAGGTAGGCGACAACATCGTTTTCACCGACGCCCATCGCACGAAACATGTTCGCCGCCTGCGCCGCCTGACCGCGCAATTCGTTCCAGGTCAGCGTTTCGCATTTTGCCTCAGGGTCAGAGAGAAGGCTGAAACTCGTGGCCTTGCGGTCCCCGTATTTTGCGGCTGTCTGGCTCACCATCTCGTAGGTGGTGGTGGGCAATTGCCGCGCCTCCCACGGCATTTCGTCCTCAATAGCGTTGCGGTCCGCAATTGTCGCGTAGGTCATGGCGTCTCCTCCCCTTTTTTATTGTCCGCCGCATCGTCCCCACATGCGGCGCTCCTCTGACGGCGCAAGTTGGGCAAAGTTGCAGGCAATCACAAGGCTGACGCTACGAAATATTCTATTCTGCGGCCAATCCTTCGGTGAATTGCAGACGTGCGAGACGCGCATAGAGCCCGCCCTGGGCCACCAGAGCGTCATGCGTGCCTTGCGCCACGATCCGCCCCTCATCGAAGACGATGATGCGGTCGGCCTTTTTCACGGTCGCCAAACGGTGTGCCACAATCAGCGTGGTACGGGTTTTTGCCAGGTCCTCGACGGCGCGCTGGACTGCATATTCGCTTTCGGCATCAAGCGCGCTTGTCGCCTCGTCCAAGAGCAGGACAGGTGCGTCACGCAAGATCGCGCGGGCAATGGCTATCCGCTGCTTTTGCCCGCCTGACAGCATCACGCCGCGTTCGCCGACATAGCTTTCGTAGCCGTCGGGCAAGGCGATCAGGAAATCATGGGCGGCAGCGGCTTTAGCAGCTTCCTCAACCTCGGCATCCGTCGCATCAGGCCGTCCAAAGCGGATGTTCTCGCGGGCGGTTTCAGCAAAAATCACCGGGTCCTGAGGGACCAGCGCGATGTGCTGGCGGAAATCCGTTCGCAGCATATGGCGCAGATCAACGCCATCAAGCATTACAGCCCCTTCCTGCGGGTCATAGAAGCGCTGCACCATCTGGATAATCGTGCTTTTGCCCGCACCGGATGGCCCGACCAAAGCCACTGTCTCACCCGGTTCAATCGCCAGATCAACGCCTGCGAGCGCCGAGATATCTGGACGTGACGGATAGCTGAACTGAACATTATCAAAGGTCAGCGCACCTTTGACCGGGCTTGGCACTGGGAGCGGGTCCACAGGATCCTGCACGCTGTCTTCCATCGTCAGAAGTTCGACCAACCGCTCCGTGGCGCCAGCCGCGCGCTGCAATTCGCCCCAGACTTCAGACAAGGCTGCGACCGCGCCCCCGACCATAATCGTATAGATCAGGAACTGGACGAGCCCCCCTTCGGTGATCACCCCGGCTGTGACATCCTGCGAGCCCATGCGCAAGAACAGCACGATTGCCGCAAACACCATGAAGATCACGATGGCCGTCAAAAAAGCCCGCGTGATGATCCGACGCCTTGCCGAGCGATAGCTTTGCTCCGTCACTTCGTCGAATTTGACGCGGCTGAGGTCTTCATGCGTGAAGGCTTGCACGGTTTGGGCCGAGAGGAGCTGTTCTGACGCCCCGCCACTCGATTCGGCGATCAGGTCCTGGTTTTCGCGCGACAGGCTGCGCACACGGCGGCCCAGAAAGATGATCGGAAAGAGCACGACCGGGATCGGCCAGAGCACCATGATGCTCATCTTGACCGAGGTCATCAGCATGAGGATCACGCCGCCGATGAACAACAAGATATTGCGCAACGCGATTGAGGCGGAGCTGCCGATAACCGACAGGATCAATGTCGTGTCGGTGGTAATCCGGCTCAGCACCTCTCCGGTCATGATCCTTTCGTAAAAGGCCGGGCTCATCCCGATCATGCGCTTGAACACAGCCTTGCGGATATCGGCCACGACCCGTTCGCCCAAGCGGGTCACAAGGTAGTAACGAAACGCCGTCCCAAAGGCGAGCAGGACGGCGATGGTGAGCATCGTCGTGAAATGCCGTTCGATATCCCCCGACGACACGCCAAACGCATCCACGATCTGTCCTGCCGCAATGGGCAATGTCAGCGACACCATCGCGGTGAAGACCAGCGCAAAGCCTGCTGCAAACATGTTCAGCTTGTAAGGCACCATATATGGCCACAGCGCGCGCAAGGCACTGACCCTTTTTCCAACGGGCCGGTCCTCTGGGCTTTGCGTCTGTGGGTCTGCCATCAAGCGTCCTTTGTGATCTGGTGGCCTGACATAAAACTGGTGCGCCACATAGACAAGCCAAGTCTGCGTATGCGCGTTATTCGTTTATGAACATGAAAGACTGGAGCGGGCGACGGGAATCGAACCCGTATCATCAGCTTGGAAGGCTGAGGTCTTACCATTACACAACGCCCGCACCGACACAGCGGAAATATTGAACCTTCTAACCAAGGTCAAGAGACGCTTTGGTGTAGACGGCAACTGACATGCTTTAAGGGCTGGTTCTGGACCTTTGCTGCGTTATTGGTGGATTTGGATTTAGCCGCAAAGCAGACGTTGAAGTTGCAAAGAGGCTGCATCATGATTCCGCAGACAAGACCAAGGCACCAGAGGACTTTTCAGGCTTCGAACTTGGCATATAGTTGTGACGCCGTCAGAACAGGAAACAGTGTCTCCGGTACGCACTATCCACCTTGCCAGAAACACTTCTTATCAGATGCTTGGAACCGAGTATCCCAGTTGGAATGCGCTTCGGTTATGCCATTTGAGTCGCGACACTAAACGTCGGACGTTCGGAACTTGTTGGCCTCATCGGGCGTTGGACCCAGCCCAATACTCATCAAATGTGGCTGCCACCTGGGGCAAATCACTCCGCTGCGTCCAGGTACTCCTCCATGGGTGGGCAGGTGCAGGCCAGGTTGCGGTCACCCCAGACGTTGTCGACGCGGTTGACCGGAGGCCAGTATTTGTCCACGCGGAAGGCGCCCGGTGGGAAGCATCCGGTTTCGCGGCTATAGGGCCGGTCCCAGTCCTTCACCAAATCCTCCATCGTGTGTGGTGCATTCTTGAGCGGATTGTTCTCGGCGTCGATCTGGCCGGTTTCGATCTGGCGGATCTCTTCCCGGATGCCCAGCATTGCATCGCAGAACCGGTCTAGTTCGGCCTTGGTTTCAGATTCCGTAGGCTCGATCATCAGTGTACCTGCAACGGGCCAGGACATGGTGGGCGCGTGAAAGCCGCAGTCTGAAAGACGCTTGGCAATGTCATCCACTGTCACCCCTACGGTCTCTGCATAGGGGCGCGTGTCGATGATGCACTCATGCGCTACGCGGCCCGAGGGCCCTTTGTAGAGCACCTCAAATGCACCTTCGAGCCGTTTGGCAATGTAATTCGCGCTGAGGATGGCGACACGGGTCGCTTGCGTCAGGCCTTCGCCGCCCATCATCAGGCAGTAGGCCCACGAGATTGGCAACAATGAGGGCGAGCCAAATGGCGCGGCGCTTACAGCCCCCTCACCACCATTCGGATCACCGGGCAGATGTGCAATCAGGTGGTCCTTGACGCCGATCGGTCCCATGCCGGGGCCACCGCCACCGTGAGGAATGCAGAACGTCTTGTGCAGGTTCAAGTGGCTCACGTCGCCGCCCAGATCGCCCGGACGGCTGAGGCCCACCATGGCGTTCATATTCGCCCCGTCGATGTAGACCTGCCCGCCCGCGTCGTGGGTGATCTGGCAAACCTCAGTCACTGTCTCTTCAAAGACGCCGTGGGTCGAAGGATAAGTGATCATGCAACCAGCGAGATTATCCTTGTGCAGTGCGGCTTTTTCTTTGAAGTCATCCAGATCGATATCGCCATTCGCATCTGATTTGACCGGGACAACCTTCCAGCCGACCATTTGGGCAGAGGCCGGATTCGTGCCATGGGCACTCATCGGGATGAGACAGATGTTGCGGTGCGCCTCGCCGTTGGCACGGTGGTATCCCGCGATGGTCAGAAGCCCTGCATATTCACCTTGCGCCCCGGAATTCGGCTGCATTGAGATTGCGTCGTACCCCGTCACGTCGCAGAGCTTGGCGGACAGGTCATCGATCATCTCAGTATAGCCCGCCGCCTGATCTTTGGGACAGAAAGGATGTAACAGCGAAAACTCGCGCCAGCTGACCGGCATCATCTCTGCGGCCGCATTCAGCTTCATCGTGCAAGAGCCCAACGGGATCATCGCACGGTCCAGCGCCAGGTCGCGATCAGAAAGGCGCCGCATGTAGCGCATCATCTCTGTTTCAGCCCGGTTCATGTGGAATACTGGATGGGTCAGAAAATGCGTGGTGCGGATCAGCTTTTCCGGCATGTGATAATGCGGCGTATAGTCCTTATCCTCACGGTCGATGCCAAACGCCCGCCAGACTGCCTCGATGTCTGAGGGCCGTGTGCGCTCGTCCAGCGTGATGCCGACTTTGGTTGTGCCAACCGCGCGCAGGTTGATCCCTTCATCAACTGCAGATTTCATGACCGCTGACTGCAAGGGCCCAACATCCACGGTGATTGTGTCAAAGAAGGTCGTGGGGCGTACATCAAACCCGCCCTGCTTCAGACCTTCGGCCAGACGCGCGGTTTTGCGGTGGATGCGTTGCGCGATGGCTTTCAGCCCTTCAGGCCCATGAAAGACAGCATAGAATCCGGCCATCACCGCCAGCAAGGCCTGTGCGGTGCAGACATTGGATGTGGCCTTTTCCCGTCGGATATGTTGCTCGCGGGTTTGCAGCGACAGGCGATAAGCGCGGTTGCCGTGGCTGTCGATTGAAACCCCGACAATCCGGCCGGGCATGGAGCGCGCAAATGCCAGTTTCGTGGCCATGTAGGCAGCATGCGGGCCGCCATAACCCACGGGCACGCCAAACCGTTGCGTTGTGCCAACGGCAATATCCGCTCCCATCGCGCCCGGTTCTTTTAACAGGGTCAGGGACAGCGGATCGGCTGCAATGATCCCAATCGCTTTGTTGTCATGAAGCTGCGTGATCTGATCGGTGAAGTCACGGAGATGGCCGTGGGTGCCTGGGAACTGAAAGATCGCGCCAAAGACCACGCTGGCATCCAGATCGTCAGGTGCGCCAACTACCACCTCAATCCCCAAAGGTGCGGCGCGCGTTTGGATCACTGCAATGTTCTGCGGGTGGCAATTCGCGTCCACAAAGAAGGCCGTGGCCTTTGATTTGCTCACGCGTTGGGCCATGGTCATCGCCTCAGCGCAGGCCGTCGCCTCGTCCAACAAGGACGCATTTGCGATCTCAAGACCGGTTAGGTCGGACACCATCGTCTGAAAATTCAAAAGTGCCTCAAGTCGCCCCTGACTGATCTCAGGTTGGTAGGGTGTATAGGCTGTGTACCACGCAGGGTTCTCTAGAATGTTGCGTTGGATAACCGGTGGCGTCACCGTGCCGTGATAACCCTGCCCAATCAGCGAGGTCAGGACCTTGTTCTTGGAGGCCGTGACACGCATGTGGTGTAAGAGCTCCCTTTCCGACTTGGCCTTGCCAAAGGCGAGCGGTTTTTGTTGGCGGATCCGTTGCGGTAATGTGTCGTCAATCAATGCGCCAAGGTCTTTTGCCCCCACGACGGCCAGCATCTCTTCCATTTCCGACGGCGACGGGCCGATATGGCGACGGTTGGCGAAATCATAAGGCAGATAGTCTGTGGGTGTGAAAGTCATGGCGCGTCTCCGTTACCCGATCATCGCTTTGTAGGCGGCTTCATCCATCATGTTGTCCAGTTGCGAGGGGTCAGACGGTTTGATTTTGAAGAACCAGCCATCGCCAAACGCGTCTGAATTGGCCAGACTCGGGTCTTCGGCCAAGGCTTCGTTCACCGCGGTAATCTCTCCGTCCACCGGTGCCAGAATGTCTGATGCAGCTTTTACACTTTCGATTACGACGATTTCGTCATCTTTGGTGACACTTGTCCCCACTTCCGGCAGTTCCACAAACACCAGATCGCCCAATTGGGTGGTCGCATGATCGGTGATGCCGACGATGTAGACATCCCCATCAGCCCTGAGCCATTCGTGCTCTTCGGTGTATTTCATGGCATATCTCCCTTTTATCGTTTGAAATTCGCGGGTGTGAATGGGAGCTTTGCCACACGCAGCGGCTGTCGCTTACCGCGTAGCTCTCCAAAGATGGTGGTGCCGACCTCGGCCTGTGCGGCAGGCACATATCCCATGGCGACCGGCCCCCCCACGGTAGGCCCAAACCCACCAGAGGTGATGACGCCAATCGGAGTTTCGTCATCCACATTTGCAAAAAGCACGACACCTTCACGCATCGGCGCGCGGCCTTCCGGGATCAGGCCAACCCGCCTTTTGCGCGCTCCCGCTGCGAGTTGGCCCAGAACGATGTCGGCGCCCGGAAAGCCCCCGGCGCGGGCGCCGCCAGACCGGCGCACCTTTTGGATGGCCCAATGCAAGGTCGCCTCAACCGGTGTCGTTTCCGCGTCAATGTCATGCCCATGCAGACAAAGACCCGCCTCAAGTCGCAGGGAATCCCGCGCACCCAAACCAATTGCTTCAACGTCGGGATGATCGAGCAGAGCTTGTGCTAGCGCTGTAGCATCCCCCGCCGGCACCGAGATTTCAAAACCATCTTCTCCGGTGTAGCCAGACCGGGACACCCACGCCACGGCCCCGTTCAGTGTTAGGGTGGCCACGTCCATAAATGCCATGTCACGCACGCGTGGATCCATCTTTGCCAACACTTCTTCGGCGGCAGGCCCCTGCAGCGCAAGAAGCGCCCGATCGGTGAGCTCGGTGACAGTGATATCTGGCTCCAGCGTCGCTCGCATCAGCGCGATATCCGCTGCTTTGCAGGCCGCATTCGCAACCACAAACACATGGTCGCCCCGATTGGCCAGCATCAAATCGTCCACGATCCCGCCCTGATCGTTGGTGATAAACCCATAGCGCTGACGGTTTTGAGGCAAGTCCAAAATGCCGACTGGAACCAAACTCTCCAGCGCCAGCGCCGCATCCGCATAGCTTTCGCCCGACACGACCACTTGACCCATGTGGCTGACGTCAAACAAGCCCGCCTTGGTGCGGGTGTGCAGGTGTTCTTTCATCACCCCTAGGGAATACTGGACAGGCATTTCGTAGCCAGCGAAAGGCACCATCCTCGCGCCAAGCGACCTGTGCAGGTCATGCAGGGGAGTGTGAAGCAAATCTGACATCGCGCACCATCACCTTTCGCAGGTCCGCGCGATTGTTCACATCAAGCGGCACCGGTTGGTCCGAGGGCTTAGCCCCCGCTTTGGTGCCTCCTCTGTCCATTTGCCTGAGATCGCTATCCCTTCGGCGGGTGCGCTTGCACCACTCTCCAGAGTTATTCCCCACTGCGTCGGTCCTGTGGCCTGAGAGATTCCGAGGCGGTTGCTCCTTCGGCACCAGCGATCTGGTTCTCCCGACGTGTGGGCTATATGTCTCCTATCGGAAATTTTGGTGTAGTACTAGAGAATTAATCATGCCGAAATGGGCGCAAGGGCGGTTCAGTTTTAACGTTCTCCATGATCTCGAACGACTGTTTCGGTGATTTGCATTCCATCGCAGCATGACAGCTGCCGCACATTCGAGCGCTTACTACACTCGCGATAGCCATCCACACAGGGGTGAGCTTCGTCCCCAGGGGTTGCAGTCGTTCAGCCGTCGATCACGCTGCCTCAGCACCCGCGGGATATGGTCAAGGGCTGCAGTGGGGCGCCTGCACGGGCGGCCCTAAAGACCAGTAGACGACGCTTGCTGCGCGTGCGATGGCAGACAGGAAGACCTTCGGACATCTAGCATATCGGGTTGCCACGCCCCGCCAGTCCTTGAGCCTGCCGAACATGATCCCGATCCGGTTGCGACGTTTGTACCGCCGCCAACCGTATTTCGCAGTTGTCTTGAGTCGCTTTCGATCGGGGGTGAAGATAACCCCGCTCAGAACACGCAGCTCATCGACGCGTGGCTTACCCATGGGCCCCCTGGAACAAGGGCTCAAGGCAAGCCATCTGCGCATCTGTGAGCCAGAAAAGATCAGACAAATTCAGCGCTCGTTTGCGAGCCGTCAACCATGCCATTTATCGGAATTCAATGGGTCCTGACTCTAACGGACCAGAACGACGTCTTCGCGGATATTTAGCGCCTCTGTCGCAGCAGCGATCAGATATTTGGCGACCGCCCAGCGCGATATCAGGCCGTTGCGCCATATGGCGGAGTCGCACAACACCTGATAGCTGAGCGCATCGCGGTTATCGGTCAGGATCACGGGCCGCACGATAGTCCAATCAAGTGCGCTTTGCATGATCATCTCTTCCTGAATATCCTTATCCGCATATGGCCGCCCAAGGATCGCACGGTGGCCCATTCGCTCAATCGTGCTCATCGCGGACTGGCTGCGGCCCGCGCCGAAACCGGTGACGGCAAGAAGCCGTTTGACGCCGGCCTTCTCCATCTCCGGCAGAAGAACCTGAGTAGAGGCGGAAAAGAGCGTCACCTTTTTCCACAGTTTGCCGAGCGTCTTTTCAACGCCCAAAGCGTAGATCACCGCATCCACCCCATCGAGCGCACCCGCCACATCGGCAGCGACCAGCGCATCGCCCGCCACACTCTCTAGATTGTCGCGCGGTGCCATCTCGCCCGCGCGACGGGAAAAGGCGCGCACGATCAGTCCCCTGGCGAGCCCCACCTCAACAGCGCATTTCCCAATCCCCGAGGTCGCTCCCATAATCAGCACGCGCTTGGTCATTTGTTCCCTTTCTCAGGCCGGTTTCTGTGCCGTCCCCATGAAAATCACCATCGTGCCCGGCAACCTGCCAAAGAGGAAATCTCCGCGCCGGTTGATCCCGCGCGGCCCAAGTCCAACGGTTTTGCCGGGGCTCAGGCCCGCATTCTCCAACTCACGGCGCAACTCAGCAGGTTTGATGAACATGGCCGGGTCATGCGTGCCTTTGGGCAGGATGCGCAGGATATCCTCGGCCATCGTGATCGTCACAAAGCGGGCAAGAGGATTGCGGTTGATGGTGTCGAAAAGGAGGACACCACCGGGGCGGAGGACACGCGCGACCTCAGAGATGACCTGCGTCAGGTCGCTGACATGTTCCAACACATCCACGCAGACAACAGCATCAAATGCATCGTCCGGGTAAGGCAGCGCCTCGCCCACACCGACATCATAGGTGATCTCGCGGCCCGTCGCTGCTGCATGTGCCCGCGCCGCTGCGATTGCATCTGCGGCGGGGTCTATTCCAGTAACCTTCGCACAAAGGTCATGGATCGCCTCTGCCATGAAACCACCTGCGCAGCCAAGGTCCAGCACGTCCTTGCCGGGCCAATCGATGAAGCGATCAAACCAGGCGAGCCTGCCCGGCACCATGTTCTTCAGCGTGCGAACCCAGCGGATATCGTCCGACCACCATTGATCGGCCACATCATCATAGATTGCCAGATTGTTCCGCTCCGGGTTTGCCATCTTCGCGCTTTCATCTTGCCCGGACAACAAGCTAGCCCTTTGGACACGGTTTCAAGCGTCAGAGATGTCGCGGTTTATGCGAGCAGCGCCACTGGCGCTGGCGCGGTACTCACCCCTGCGCTGGCCACGCTGAGCGGCCAGCGGATGAACAGGATCGCAGTGTCCGTGATCTGATGTGCAGCAAGCGTTGCGGCGATATCCGCAACGCCGCATGTTGCAGTCACCTGTCCGGGCCGCTGCGCATTGGCAACAATCTGCACCTCAAGCGGGATACCGCGATGGCTTCGCGCGAGCTGGTCCGAGATATCCGCCGCGGCACCTACCCCCATATAAAGTGCCACACAGCCGCCGGGTTTGAGATCGCGAACGGCCTCCGGAACGACATAGCCGTTCTTCAGATGTCCGGTGCTGAATGTCAGCGTGTTGATCTCATCCCGCTCGGTCAGGCTCTCGCCCATCGCGGCAGCGGCGGCGCAGGCGGCCGTTACGCCGGGCACGACCTCCACCGCAACTCCGGCCTCTTTCAGTGGGCGCATCTCTTCATTGCTGCGACCAAAGATGCCGGGATCGCCGCATTTCAAGCGCACAACCCGTTGTCCGCGTTTCGCCGCCGCCATCAGTGTCTGGCTGATCTTCTCTTGCGGCCAGCTATGGCATCCGGGGGCCTTGCCGACATAGACCCGCTCCGCATCGCGGCGGGCCAGTTCGAGGATCTCAGGTTCCAAGAGCCGGTCGTAATAGATCACATCCGCCTCTTGCAGGCGCTGGACGCCGCGCAGGGTGATCAGGTCTTTCGCGCCCGGCCCCGCGCCGACGAGGCTGACGCTGCCTTCTTGCCTTGTGCCGAACTCACCGGTTTCGATGGCCGCCTTGATCATCTTGGCCGCGTCCCGCTCAGCTCCGCTGGCAAAGACCCGGCGAGGGGCATCGTTGAACACCCAGCGCCAGAGATCCCGTCGGGCGCGCGGGGCAAGTCGGGCGGCAGCGGCATTACGCAAGCGCCCCGCAAGATTGGCCAGATCGCCCAGACGCGGCTCCAGCACCTCCTCCAGCTTTGTTTTGATCTGCCGGGCAAGAACCGGTGCCGTGCCTTCCGTGCCAATGGCTACAACCACCGGATCGCGGTCCACAATGGATGGCGTGATCGCGTCGCAAAGACCTGGCTGGTCGACCACATTCACCGTAGCCCCGCCCGCCTTTGCCAGCGTATGCAGTGCCATATCGGCACCAGGGCAACCGGTCGCTACGAAAACCAAAGCAGTTTCAGCGAAAAGCGCGGGCGTTATCGGGCCGGTCATATGCGTGACGCGGCCCTCGGCCACCAGACTGGCCAATTCATCGTCAAGCTGAGGCGCAAGAATCGTCACATTGGCTTCGGTCTTCAGGATCAGTCGCGCCTTCTGCGCGGCCTGCTCGCCTCCGCCAGCGATCACCACGCGGCGTCCGGCCATCTGAAGAAACATCGGAAAGGTTTTCATGCGGACAGGCTTTCTTGTTGGTGGCGGGTGGCCCAAAGGTCATCGGCCATGTCTTGTGCGGCGGCAAAATCGGGCGCGGCTTTCAAGGTCCACAAGGCCAACGCCGCAGTTCCCGTAACGGTCGCGACGGCAAAAGGATCATTGACCGTCCCGCGCCAGAGCCCGCGCAGATCGACTTTGTGGTCCACTTCGTGCAGGCGGCGCGTGGCGTCCAAGATGGGTGGCGCGCTGGCTTCGATATGCGCGCCATCCCGCAGGCCAAACACCTGAATGGCCTTGCCCGGATGCCGTTCGAACTCGCCGCCGCCGCCCTTGATGATGCTCAGATCGCGCTGCCCCAGCATTTCAGCCGCTTGCGCCTGCAGGCTACGGTACGAGGGGTGAAACACGCCTTGCACCGTCGCCGGCGCACCTGACGGGTTCCACATGCGCAAAACCGTGTTGAAGCAGGACCGCAGGCCAAACGTGTCGCGCAGCTTCAGAAGCGAAAACGCGGCGGGGCTGAGCGCTTCGAGTGGCGTGTAGCGCACATGCGGCCCGGCGAGTGCCAACGCGTCGCGGACGGATGCGGTGACGGATTGATGAGAGTTCCAGCCATGCATCGAAATCGTATAGCCCGCCTGCCCCACAAGCCGCGCGGCCAGCAGAAAGAGCGGGGCACCCCGGCTGCGCCCGGCGGCATAAGACGGCCAATCAAGATCAGCCTGCGTGAGCTTTCCTTGCACATGCGCGCGCAAGGCGGCGGTGAAGCCGGCGATCTCTTCTGCTGTTTCCCCACGCAAACGCATGACCATCAAGAGTGCGCCAACGGCCTCAGGCGCGGCTTGCCCTTGCAGGATCAGCGTCATCGCCTGCTGCGCCTCATCCAGCGTCATGGACCGGGCGCGGCCTTTGCCGCGTGCAACGATCTGGACAAAGGGCGCGAGGCTCATTCGGCGGCCATCGGAACCGATGCCTCCTCCAATAGGGCCGCGAGTTCGGGCTTGCAGGACCCACAATTGGTACCCGCACATGTGACTTCCCCCAATACGGCAACACTGCGCGCACCCTCGGCTGCGGCCACGAGCAATGTGTTACGGCCCACATTGAAGCACGCGCAGACCGTCGGGCCAGGATCAGGCTGATCGGCGGGCGTGCGCCCCGCAAGCGCCTGTAGCGGTGCGGTCGTCGTCCCGATCACTGCGACGACCGCCGCGCGGGAGAGGATGACGGGTTTGGGCGAAGCAAAGAACAAGGCCGCGACCTTCCCGTCCACCTCAATGGCAACGCGGACATCACCGGTGGCCGGATCGGTTTGCAACGCCACCTCGCCCGCGGTTAAACCGCTCAGCTCGCGTGCTGCCGCCACCCAATCATCCGGGATCTTGCGCCCGGCCAGTTCCGCCTGCCAGCCTGTCTGTGTCCGGGCAATGGCCGCGTAAGGCGTTTGCGGGGTCAGGGAGGCTGCCGCAGCCAGAAACCCGTACCATTTCGGGCGATAGACACTGGCATTCACCGCCCCGGCCTTGAGCGCCGGTTGCCCCGAAAACGGATCGGTCACAGGCATTGTCACTGCGTTGATCACCCCGTGCTTGGTCCGCTGCCGCGTCCAGTGCATCGGCGCGAAAAGCTGGCCGGGTGCTACCCGCGACGTTACCAGTGCGCGCAAGACTGCGCTGCCGTAGATGTTCTCAACTTCGATCAGATCACCGGGGGCAACCTTGAGTGACGCGGCATCGGCAGGGTGGATTTCGAGATACGGTTCGGCCAGATGCGGACCAAGGCGCGCGGATTTGCCGGTGCGCGTCATCGTGTGCCACTGATCGCGATTGCGACCTGTATTGAGGGTAAAGCGCGGGCTGGTCAATGCCGGTGCGGTCACCGGGATCATCCGCGCCTTGCCGTCCGGGTGATAGAATTGGCCATCCGCGAAAAAGCGTTTGTCATTGTGGGGCCACTGGGTCGGGATCAGGTTCGCGTAGTCGGCGTCAGCAAAGATGCTCAGGTCCAGATCGCGCGGGAAATGTGAGACTGCCGCATCCAGCGCCACGTATTCGGCGAACACATCGGCAGGCTCTTCGTAGGCAAAGGCAGCGCCAAAGCCCATACGGGTGGCCACGTCGCTGATGATCGACCAGTCAGGACGGGCTGATCCCGGCGCAGGCAAAAACGCCCGCTGGCGCGAAATCCGTCGTTCGGAGTTCGTGACCGTCCCGTCCTTTTCGCCCCAGCCTGTTGCGGGCAGGCAGACATGCGCCAGATCGCTCGTATCGGTACGATCCATGATGTCGGATGTCACGACGAAGGGCACGTTCCGAATGGCCGCTGCGACCCCGTCTGCATCAGGGAGCGACACGGCAGGGTTGGTGGACATGACCCACAAGGCCTTGATGTCACCCTCCGCACAGGCCTTGAAGAGATCGACCGCTTTCAGCCCAGGTCGCATGCAGATCGTCGGGCTCTTCCAGAAATCCTGCACAGCCTGCCGGTGATCGGCATTGCCAAGCTCCAGATGGTTGGCGAGCATGTTGGCGAGGCCACCAACCTCGCGCCCACCCATGGCGTTGGGCTGGCCAGTGACCGAAAACGGGCCCATCCCGGGTTTGCCGATCCGACCCGTTGCCAGATGACAGTTCAGGATCGCGTTGACCTTATCCGTCCCGCACTGGGACTGGTTCACGCCTTGGGAATAGATCGTGACAACCTTTTCAGTTCCGGACCAAATGGCGTTGAAACTGGCGATCTCCTGCTGTGAAAGGCCCGAATCCGCCGGGTTCGACTGACGTGCGACCGCAAGCGCATCGGCCAGTCCGTTGACGTGATGATGGGTGTACGTTGCATCAATGCGATTGTGATCGGCGATGTATGTCAAAAGCTCGTTGAATAGGGCGACATCCCCATCCGGCGCGATCTGCAGATGCACATCAGCCAGATCGGTTGTGGCCGTCCGACGCGGATCGATATTGACGATCCGCATGTCTGGCCGCGCCTCTTTTGCAGCAGCGATGCGCTGAAACAGCACAGGGTGACACCAGGCGAGGTTTGATCCGACGAGAACGATCAGATCAGCCTCTTCCAGGTCTTCATACGTACCCGGCACGGTATCCGTCCCAAAAGCGCGTTTGTGCCCCGCCACGGATGAGGCCATGCAAAGCCTTGAATTCGTGTCGATATTCGCCGACCCGATGAAGCCTTTCATCAGCTTGTTGGCGACGTAGTAGTCCTCGGTCAGCAACTGGCCTGAGGCATAGAAAGCCACGCTGTCAGGGCCGTATTCGGCGATGGCGGCGTTGAATTCGTCGGCCACCAGATCAAGTGCCATATCCCAGCTGGCGCGCTGGCTTCCCACTTTCGGGTGCAAAAGCCGCCCTTCGAGATCAATGGTCTCCCCCAAGGCCGACCCTTTTGAGCAGAGCCGCCCATAGTTCGCCGGATGGTCCGGGTCACCCTTGATCGTGCCGTCAGGCCCGGCCAGCACACCGCACCCGACGCCGCAATACGGACAGGTGGTGCGGGTCAGGGTCATGCAGCGGCCCTTGCGCGCAGAAACGACCGGTCGAGCAGGATGCGGCCCGCTTCGACCCGGGCGGGGTACGTCGCGACCCGCCCCTCATCCGCCCCTTGCGCCTCGCCCGTTTCCAGCGAAATCACCCAATTATGCAGGGGGCAGGTCACCGATTTGCCGTGCACGATGCCCTCGGCCAAGGGCCCGGCTTTGTGCGGGCAGGCATTGTTGAGGGCGAACACCTCATCCTCGGCTGTGCGGAAGACAGCCACGCACCCTTCAGAGGTCTTTACCACCCGCGCGCCGCGTTTCGGGATGTCATCAAGGGCCGCGATATCGATCCAGTTGTTCATTCCGCAGCCTCCAAGGAGAGATTTGCAAGGGGCTGATAACTCTCGGCTTTCTTCGCCGCATGCTCGGCCCATGGGTCCTTGCGATAGATGGATTGGCTCAGTTCGAACCTGTCGACCAGTGCCTGCTGGGTCTGCGGATCGTCGATCTGTTCCTTGATCCAGTCCAGACCAACCTTCGCCATCCACTTATAGATACGGTCGAGATACTTGGCATTTTCGCGATAAAGCTGCGTGACCGCTTTGATCACATCAATCGTCTCTTCCTCGGTCGCGACCTGCACCAGAAGCTCAGTTTCCTTCACATCCATGCCCGCGGCGCCGCCTATGCTCACCTGATAGCCGCTATCGACGCAGACGACGCCGATATCCTTGCAGGTCGCCTCCGCACAGTTGCGCGGGCAGCCCGAGACCGCCATTTTCAGCTTGTGCGGTGTCCATGACCCCCACATCTCTTTCTCGATCTTGATCCCCAGCCCGGTGCTGTCCTGCGTCCCAAACCGGCAATGATCGGTGCCCACACAGGTTTTCACCGTCCGCAGCCCCTTGGAATAGGCATGGCCCGACACCATGCCTGCCTTGTTCAGATCGGCCCAGATGTTCGGCAGATCTTCACTGCGCACACCAAGAAGGTCGATCCGCTGACCACCGGTGACCTTGACGGTCGGCACCATGTATTTGTCAGCGGCATCGGCAATCGCCCGC
The DNA here is from genome assembly GCF_033963905.1 of Cognatiyoonia sp. IB215182. Lineage (NCBI taxonomy): Bacteria > Pseudomonadati > Pseudomonadota > Alphaproteobacteria > Rhodobacterales > Paracoccaceae > Cognatiyoonia > Cognatiyoonia sp. IB215182. Next base: position 438,546 of record NZ_JAXBMB010000001.1, on the reverse strand, counting down.
AGCTCATCCGGTGTCGTGATCCCGCCCCACATGCGGGGCACCACACTGAAGGTGCCGTCTTTCTGGATATTGGCGTGCTTGCGTTCGTTGATGAATCGGCTTTGTGGATCGTCCTGATATTCCAGCGGCCAATCGGCGAGCAGGTAGAAGTTCAGCGCCGGGCGGCAGACATGGCAGCCGCAAGAGGTTTTCCAGCCGCATTCCTGCATCACCGCCTGCATTGAGGTCAGTCTTCGGGATTTGATCATGCGCCGCACATCCTCATGCGTCATATCAGTGCAGCCACACATCGGTTGCGCGGTGGGCATGACAAAGTCATCTCCCAGCGTGACCGCCAGCACCTGTTCGACCAACCCCGTACAAGTACCACAAGACCCCGACGCCTTCGTCACCGCCCGCACAGCACCCAGATCAGAGGCGCCCGCCGCGATTGCGTCTTCGATTTGGCCCTTGCAGATTCCGTTGCAGCCACAGATCTCCGCGTCACGCGGTAAGGCTGCAACAGCTGCTAAAGGGTCCAGGGGGGTCCCCCCTTGATAGGCCGGCCCGAAGATGAGCGTGTCGCGCATCTCGGCGATGTCGGTCTTGTCCTTGATCAGCCCAAAGAACCAGTTGCTGTCAGCGGTATCGCCATACATGACGGCCCCGATGACCACGTTGTTTTCGATGATCAGGCGGCGATAGACGCCACGCGCCGGGTCGCGGAAGACGATGTCTTCCCGGCCTTCCCCGTCGGCGAAATCGCCAGCGCTAAAGAGGTCGCAGCCAGTGACCTTCAGCTTGGTTGAGAGTTCCTTCTGAACGAATGTGTCGTCCTCGCCCATCAGTGTTTTCGCAACCACTTTGGCCTGATCGTAAAGCGGGGCAACGAGGCCGAAGATGGCACCGTCATGCTCAACACATTCACCGACGGCCAAGATATCCGGGTCAGAGGTCACCATCTGGTCATCCACATGAATACCCTTGCACACGGCCAGCCCTGCCTCTTGCGCGAGCTGCACATTGGGCCGGATGCCCACCGCCATGACCAGCAAATCGCAGGGCAGTTCCGTACCATCATCCAACAAGAGCGCCTTAACATGGCCCTCATCGCCCAGAATTTCCTTGGAATTGGCGGAACACTTGACGGTGATGCCTTTATCAACCAGCGCCTTGCGCAAGAGATATCCGGCGGCCTCGTCCAATTGCCGCTCCATCAGGTGGCCCATGATATGGACGACCGTGACATCTACGCCGCGTGCCGCCATGCCCGCAGCCGCCTCCAGCCCCAAAAGGCCACCGCCGATGACGACAACCTTGTTGTCGGGGCCAAGCGCCATCATGCACTCGGTGTCTTCAAGGTCGCGATAAGCGATCACACCTTCCAGATCATGGCCAGGCAGAGGGATCATGAACGGGTTCGAGCCGGTGCCAAACAGCAGTTTGTCGTAAGGCAGGACATCACCGTTCTCAGCGGTAACGGTCTTCGCCGCCCGGTCAATTTGCGCCACGCGCTCCCCAAAGCGGCAGGTCACCCTGTGGGCGTTGTACCATTCAGCATCATGGGTAACGATCTCTTCATAAGTCTTTTCCCCGGACAAAACCGGCGACAGCATGATCCGGTTGTAGTTCCCGCGCGGTTCCGCGTTAAAGAGCGTGACGTCATAATCACCCCCCGCCTCAAACAGATGCTCCAGCGCGCGACCGCTGGCCATGCCAGCGCCGATGACGATCAGTTTCTCAGTCATGGCAACCCCCAACGCGCGGGGATGCCGCTTGGTCTATGCGGCGGAATTGACCATCGTATCCACCATCATGTCGGTGATTTCGCCGTAGGCAGCCACCCATGCCTCTGTCTCGACGGGCGTCAGACCATTTGGCGTTGTTTGCTTGAGCGCGTAGATCAGGGCGTGCCCGACCGGCGCGAAATGCTCTGGCCGCGCCCCGTATTCCACGTGACGTTTCGCAAGACCCGCGATTGTGTCGTTCAGCGCGTGCAGCTGGTGCAGGTTCAAAACCACCGCCGACAATGTGTCGACCAGTTTGACCCGCTGGGAATGCATCTCTGACGGGAAATAGGGCCGGACGCTGGGCGCGATCCGAAACAGCTCTGCATAAAAGGTCAGCGATAGCGAAGACGCAACTGGTGCGACCCGCTGAAAACTGTCCTTCACCGTTTCGATCTGATTGGGTGTCATGCCACTGCTCCTGCGCTGTCGGGCGCAGAGTGGGGCAAGAGTGTTGAGAATTTCTTTCCATTTTCTTACTCCGCCGCAATTGCTTTGGGCTTTGCAGCCTGATCACCATTGGATGCTGCGGATTTTGGCTTCGCGCCGTGCTCGTATTCCTCAAGGAAATCAAGCACCTCTTGGCGGTAATTGTAGTAATCCGGATGTTCGAGCAGCGCCTTGCGGCTGCGCGGCCGCGGCAAATTGACATCCGTGATTTTACCGATGGTCGCCTGAGGTCCATTGGTCATCATCACGACACGGTCGGCCAGCAGGATCGCCTCATCCACATCATGGGTCACACAGATGGCTGTGACCTTGGTACGTGACCACACCTCCATCAGCACTTCCTGCAATTCCCACCGCGTGAGGCTGTCGAGCATGCCGAAGGGTTCGTCCAAGAGCAGCAGTTTCGGCGACAGAGCGAATGCGCGGGCGATCCCGACGCGCTGTTTCATCCCGTTTGAGAGGTCAGCCGCGCCCTTATCCATCGCATCCGCCAGCCCGACGCGCTCAAGGTAGTATTCGACCACGTCCTGCCGCTCGACCTGGCTGGCCTTGGGATAGACCTTGTCCACACCAATCGCCACGTTCTCCTTGGCTGTTAGCCACGGGAACAGGTTGGGCGACTGGAACACCACCGCGCGTTCCGGGTCAGCCCCTTCCACATGGCGGCCATCCAGCTTGATCGCGCCTTTGCTGATCTCATTCAGACCCGCCGCCATCGTCAGCACCGTAGACTTGCCGCAGCCCGAATGACCAATGAGGCTGATGAACTCGCCTTTGTTGATCTTCAGATCAAAGTCTTCAACAACCGTCAGCGGCCCCTTGGGCGTCGGATAGACCTTGTGAAGTTGCGAGAAGTCGAGGAAGCGTTCCTCGATCATGCCCTTCTGTGCCTCGGCCACGGCGGTCGGCACACCATGGATCGGGGTGACATCTGGCAATTGCCGTGTCCCTTCGACCTTCGCCGCGATGCCCACATCCATCAGGTAGTTGGTCACATCCGCACGCAACCGCTTGAACGTCTCGTTGTGGTTCATCGCCATCCGGTCGCGCGGGCGGGCGATATCCACCTTGAATTCTTGCCCCAACGTCCCGTCAGGGTTCAGCGCGATGATCCGGTCAGCCAGAATGATCGCCTCGTCCACATCGTTGGTGATCAGCACACAGGTCTTCTTGTCCGCCTCCCAGATCCGCTCAATCTCATCGGCCAGATTGGCGCGGGTGAGCGCGTCGAGCGCCGACAGTGGCTCATCCAGCAGCAGCATTTCCGGGTTCATCGCGAGTGCCCGCGCGACATTCACCCGCTGCCGCATCCCACCCGACAGCTCTGCCGGGCGGCGCGTCGTAGCGTGGCTCAGCCCCACCATTTTGACGTAATGCGCCACCTTCGCGGCGCGCTCGGCCTTGCTGAGATCCGGGTAGATCGTATCGACGGCGAGCCCCACATTCCCATTTACCGTCAGCCAGGGCATCAGCGAATAGCTCTGAAAGATCACGCCCCGTTCGCGCCCTGGTTCTTTGACCGGCTGTCCTTTGAACGTGACCTGCCCCTTCGTAGGCATCTCCAACCCTGCCATCAGGTTGATCAGTGTTGACTTGCCCGTGCCCGAGAAGCCGAGGAGCACGAGGAACTCGCCCTCCTCTACGCTCAGATTGATGTCATTCAGGACATGGGCGGCACTTGTGCCTTCACCATAGCTCTTCGAGACGTTTTTGAGTTCAAGAAAGCTCATCACGATCACCGATTGTTCGAGAATGTGAACATGGATTGCAGGGCATACATCACACGGTCGAGAAGGAACCCGATGATCCCGATGGTAAAGACGGCGACCATGATCCGGGCGAGCGATTGGCTGGAGCCATTCTGGAATTCATCCCAGACGAACTTGCCAAGACCAGGGTTCTGCGCGAGCATTTCAGCGGCGATCAGCACCATCCATCCAACGCCGAGCGACAGGCGCAAACCGGTGAAGATCAGCGGCAGCGCCGAGGGCAGCACCAATTTGGTGATCTTGGTCCATGTGTTCATTTTCAACACGCGGCTGACACTGACGAGGTCCTTGTCGATACTGCTCACACCCAGTGCGGTATTGATAAGCGTGGGCCAAAGCGAGCAGAGCGTCACGGTGATGGCCGAGATCAGGAACGACTTTGAGAACATGCCGTCATTGCTGGTGTAAACGGCCGAGACGATCATCGTCACAATCGGCAACCAGGCCAACGGTGAGACCGGTTTGAATATCTGGATCAGCGGGTTCAGCGCGGCATTTGCGGTGACCGAGAGGCCGGCGGCGATGCCGAGCGGGATGGCCACGACAGAAGCGATCAGGAACCCGAAGAAGACGGTTTTGATCGAGGTCCAGATCTGGTCGTAATAGGTTGGTTTGCCGGTGTAAGTCCGTTCGCGCACGCGGTCGGTATCGCCATTCGCGATGTGTTCCGCATTGCGCGCGTCTTGTCGTTCGTAGAACGCGATTTCCTTTTCTTTCTCGCGTTGTGCATCGGCATGCAGGTTGCCCACCTGCTCCCACACCTGCGCCGGGCCGGGTACTGCGCCAAGTGACGTCTGCACCTGTGGGGCCAGCGTGCCCCAGGCCAGAAGAAACGCGATAATCGCGAAAACCGGCACGCCCAGAAGCTGCCAGATCTCTTTGACCTGCGCGCGCGGATTGTCGCCCGCAATCGCCTTCAGGATCGGCGTGACCCAGGACAGGCCAAGGACCCGGAACCAAGTGTCAGCCTTGTTGATACGGGTGAAAAGCCGGGCCCGGCGGGCCTCGGCATCAAGTGTGTCAGGATCAATTGCGGTCATGGTCAGGTTCCTTGAAAAAGACGGGACGGCGGGCGGGGCGATGCGCGCAAGCGCGAGCGACGCCCCGCCGATCAGGGTCAGCCTTGGATTTCGCTGCCCACGACGGTCTGACCGCTCTTCAGGCCAATGGGCAGGCTGTCGATATAGGCGTTGGGCTGGCGGCCATCGTAAGGAATGGCGTCAATGATATCGGCGGCAGGGGTCGGTTCCTTGAACCCGTCGCTGTCCCATGGGAAGTCAGCTTCGTTCGCCATGCCCTCATCGACCAGCATGCGTGCCGCTTCGAGATAGATATCGGGGCGGTATACCTCGGCAGCGGTTTCAAAATACCACTCATCGGGCTTGGTTTCCGCGATCTGGCCCCAGCGGCGCATCTGGGTGAGGTACCAGATAGCGTCGGAATAGAACGGATAGGTCGCGTTGTAGCGGAAGAAGACGTTAAAGTCCGGCGCAGGGCGTACATCGCCTTTTTCGAACTCGAAGAAGCCAGTCATGGAGTTGGCGATTACGTCATAATCCGCACCCACATATTCAGAGCGGGACAGGATCTCGACTGCTTCAGGCCGGTTGGCGTTGTCGTTTTCATCCAGCCAGATCGCGGCTCGGATCAGCGCCTTGGTCAGCGCCAGCGTGGTGTTGGGGTTTTCTTCGGCGAACTCGGCGGTGATGCCAAAGACCTTTTCAGGGTTGTTCTTCCACATGTCGTAATCGGTGATCACCGGCACACCGATACCCTTGAACACGGCCTGCTGGTTCCACGGCTCACCCACAGCGTAGCCGAAGATTGTGCCAGCCTCCATCGTGGCGGGCATCTGAGGGGGTGGCGTCACAGACAACAGAACATCGGCACCGATCTGGCCCGAGATATCCTGCGGCGAATAATAGCCTGGCTCCAAACCACCGGCGGCGAGCCAATAGCGGATTTCGTAGTTGTGGGTCGATACGGGGAAGACCATACCCATATTGAAGGGGATGCCCTGATCCTTGTAATCCTCAACGACCGGGGCCAATGCACTGGCGCTGATCGGGTGCTGCGGGCGACCATCGTCCATCAATGGCACGTTGGGCTTCATCTCTTCCCAGATTTCGTTGGAAACGGTGATACCGTTGCCGTTGAGGTCCATTGAGAAGGGCGTGATGATATGCGCCTCGGTCCCGTAACCGATGGTCGCGGCGAGCGGCTGACCGGCAAGCATATGCGCGCCGTCCAACTGGCCGCTGATCACGCCATCAAGCAAAACCTTCCAGTTCGCCTGCGCCTCAAGCGTCACGAACAGGCCTTCATCCTCGAAATAGCCCAGCTCATAAGCAACGGCCAAGGGCGCCATGTCGGTCAGCTTGATAAAGCCAAGGGTCAGCTCGTCTTTCTCAAGATCGAGAAGTTCCGCCGAGGCGGCTGTGGCAAGCAGGCTGGTCGTTGCCAGCATCAAGGAAAGTTTTGTCTTCATCTGTTGGTTCCTTTCTCGGGCCCGGTACCCGGGCAAAACAAAAAAGCCGCACGCATGTGCCACGGGGGAGGAGGTCCGTGATCCATACGAGCGGCTTTGCTCTTAAAGTCGTATCGCCTTCATCGGCGGATACTGAAAACCGGGCTACATTGCCCTTCACAAACATCATTGCGAGCGAGTTCAGATCAGACAATGGTTATTCTGCGCTGCCGCATTTTTTCATGCGGCGATGCAGAGAACGCCCAAAAATTCATCGCTCTTTCCCGGCATAATCAAAGGTTCTGCCGTCGAAAAAGGCATCAGGGGCAAGAATCATATGCCCGCGAGAGGAAGCGACAGCCGTTTCAAACTGCAAGGAACCTTCCACTTTTTCAGATGCGCCGGGCATATCCGCCCCAACCGCCGCCAGATTCGCGCGATAAAGATCGGTCCGAAAGCAGGCCTTGGCCGTTTCGAGGTCTTCGCCTTCAGCCCCCAACTGATGCGCGATCCATGCCGCCTGGCTGCGCCAGGGGAAGCTGGCGGCATATCTGTGGAATTGCAGGAAACGCTCGACCTCAACCGGGTGTCCACCGATTTGCGGCAAAAGATGTCCGCTCACGGCTGGATCAATCAGGTCGGCAGGCAGGCTCAGATGCTCACTGCGGCTTAAGATCTCTACCGCGAGCGGCTTGTTGCGTTTCACGTCCAGCCATTTGGCGGCATGGAAGACCGCACGCATCAGGCGGCGGACCGTATCATCGTTCTCACGCACCCAATCGTGGCGGGCGGCGAGCACCTTTTCAGGCGCGAATTGCCAGACATCGCGGCCCGTCATCATCAATTGCGCCACATCGCGGCCCACGGCAACGCTGCCCCATGGCTCGCCCACCCAGAATGCATCGACATGGCCATCTGCCACCGCATCGGCCATGCGGGGCGGCGGCACGGTTACTTCTTCAATCTGCAGATCCGGCGCAGCAGAGGTCCAGTAGGACAAGAGTAACCGGTGCATGGAATAGTGAAACGGCACCCCAATGCGGAGCGGGGTCCCATCGCGCGCGGCGATCTTTTTCAGAACTGCACTGGCATCGCCGAACGGCACGGGGCCAAGCGCCTCCGCCACCGCGTTTGACACCCCGAAGACAGTGCCATTGACGGACAGCACCATCAGCGTGTCGATCTTCGCAGCCAGCCCGCCCAGTCCAATCGACATGGCAACCGACATGGGCGAGAGCATTTGCGCCGCATCCAGATGCCCAAGTGCCAGCATATCGCGCAAAGCCGACCAGGAGGGTTGGCGGACAAGGTTGAGGTCAAGCCCCTCTTCCGCCGCGAACCCCAACTCTTTCGCCAGCACCAGCGGCGCACAATCCACCAGGGGGACATAGCCGCAATTCAAGACTGTCCCACTCATGACAAAAGATCCGCCGCCGTCACCAGCGCCTGCGCCACTTCGATCACCTTGCGGCCCTGATCCATCGCGGCCTTGCGCAAGAGCGTGTAGGCCTCATCCTCCGTCAGGCCGCGCTGGCGCATCAGGATGCCCTTGGCGCGGTCGATGGTCTTACGATCCTCCAACGCCTGTTTGGCGGCATCAAGTTCCGACTGCATCTGGCGCATGATCTTGAACCGCGCGATAGCCGTTTCCAGCACCGGCTTGATCCGGTTCATCTGCAGCCCGTCGACCACATAGGCGCTGACGCCCGCGTTCAGCGCAGCTTGCGTCAGGTTCTCATCCGTCTGATCGACGAAGAGCGCGACCGCGCGCTTTTCGGTCTCGGTCACATAAGAGATGTGTTCCAGCATGTCGCGATCCGGGTTGGCCAGATCGATGAGCACGATATCGGGGGCAAAGTCTTTGACGGTCCGATCAAGGGCCGAGACATTGCCCAGTGCCTTCACGTCGCGCCAGCCGGCTTCCCCCAGTGCGTCCACAATCTCGCGCACGCGGTTCTGGTCGGGTTCAACAACAAGGATACGTAAATTCGCGCTCATGCCCCGTATCTGTCAGGTCATCCGACTGGCTGCATGGATGACGCCGCTGATCATTCATGCGCATCACTCACAAGCTGAAAAAATGTGCAACTGCCCCTTGAATGCCCAGGGCGCATGCGCTTTCGAAACCTGCAAGCCGTTGGACTGGCATCCACAAGGATGATGCACAGCCACATTCATCTTGGCGCTTGACATGATACCTTTTGGTTTCATATCTATATGATACCAAAAGGTATCACAACTGGAGCATCCAATGAGACGATCAATTACATCATCAATCATCGCCGCCTTGACCGCAGCGACGGCGGCTTGGGCCGATCCAATTCAACTGCTGGACACGGATGATTTTGCTTGGAACACAACCCCGGAAGGCGTTGCCTTCGCCGCTTTGCAAGGTGATCGGCTCACCGAACCGTATCAGGCTTTGGTCAGGCTTCCTGCTGGCACCGTCAGCCCGCCCCATATCAAAACCGCCAATATGTACGGTGTCATGCTGCAGGGCGAAATGGTCCATTACTCTAGCGACACTGATCCCGACACGGCGCGGAAGATAGGCCCCGGCTCTTACTACAGCATTGCGGCGGGCACCGCGCATGTGTCGGCCTGCGTGTCGGATACGCCCTGTATTGCCTATCTCTATCAGGACGGTGCCTTTGATTTTCTGCCGGTTCAGCAATGACAGAGCCGGAGCAATTGGGCTTTCGCGCACTGGCTGACCCGACCCGACGTAGCATTCTGCGCCTGCTTGCAAGCCAAGACATGACAATTGCCGAAGTGGCCGAAAACTTCGACATGACCAGGGCCGCCGTCAAGAAACACCTGACAATTCTGGACGAAGGCAATCTGATCTCGGTCGAGACTGACGGCAGATCGCGCATCAACAGGCTCAATCCAATCGGCCTGAAAGGCGTCTTCGACTGGTTCAGCTACTTCGATGCGTTCTGGGATAGCCGCCTCGACACCCTCAAATCCGAAATTGAGAAAGATACACAATGACCGACAACGCGCTCGAAAAATCCATCTACCTCAAAGCCACGCCCGCGCAGGTCTGGGCCTATCTGACAGAGCCGGAGAAACTGGCGATCTGGTTTCACAAACCCAATAGCGTTCTGGTTGATGGGCCTTACGAAATGTTCGGCGTTGAAAGCGGTGACAGGCTGATGTGGGGCGAGGTTCTGGTGGCAGAGCCGTTCCACCGCCTGGAGTATACCTTCACAATTGCCCCGATGGGTGACCGGATCAGCACGGTGAAGTGGGCATTGGAAGAGGTGGCCGGAGGCACCCGGCTATCACTGCGCCACGAGGGCCTTCCGCAAGGGGAAGAGGCTTTCGGGCTCATGCTCGCGCTTGATGAGGGTTGGGATGATCATCTGGCCCGGATGCGAAAATCGGTTCACGCCTCATAGACTGGTCCACAACACCGTTACACGACTACACCGCAAATCCGCATTAATAGAAAACGCGCCGCAGAATTGCGGCGCGTTCTTTGTGAGGTCCTTGCGGCTTACTTCATCGTAATGCGACCGTCCGTGTAGGGGCTGTAAGGCGCATTCGCGGCAATGAACTCAGCCGTCACATCCGCCAGGTCAGGACCATAATCGTAGGCGTTCATCGCATCTTCGAACATCGAATAGCCGTCGCCGCCATTGCGCACGTAGTTGTTCGACACAACACCATAGACCGCAGCCAGATCAATCGGCGCATCACCGATCATCACATCCGATACGCGAGAGCCGGGTTCGGCGGCCGTATCCACCGTAAAGGTCATGCCCGCGACTTGCGGGAAGCGACCTGCGCCCTCTTCAATCTGGCCAACGCCATTTTCAAGGGCCGCGACAATCGCCTCGCCCTTCACCTCAAAGGTGGAGAGCGTATTCTGGAACGGCAGCACCGTCAGCACTTCGCCCATCGTGATCTCACCTGCGTCGATGGAGGCACGCAAGCCGCCACCGTTCTGGATCGCGATCTGAATGCCCTGATCCTTCACACGGTCCAGCATCGCATCAGCCACGAGGTTACCCATCGGGCATTCCATCGCGCGGCACACCGAACGGTCGCCTTCAATTGGGGCGGCTGCTTCAGCAACCACACGCGTCTTCATCTCTTCGATGGGTCCGGCGAGTTCAGCAACACGGGCCACGGCGGCGGCATCTTCGGCGACGCTGGCATCAAGCAGGATCGTGTCACCGGTCGCAGATGTCACATTGCCATCCGCGTCGAACTCCAAAGTCAGATGCCCGACATATTTGGAATAGGCATAGGCCTGCACGACAGGCACATCACCCACCATCATCGGGTAGTCGAGACCGTCTTCATCCGTATTGGAGAAGAGCGTATGGGAATGCCCACCGACAACGGCGTCAAGGCCGGCAACCTCGGCGGCAATCATCCGATCCTTGTCCACCCCCACGTGGTTCAAGGCGATGATCTTGGTGACACCTTCCGCCTCAAGCGTGGCGACATCGGCGGCCAGACTTTCCATTTCATTCGTGAAGATCACAGCATCAGAAGGGCTGGAGGTTTCGACCGTGTCAGCCGCCAGGGCCGAGACGATCCCAATCCGCTCACCACCCACTTCCAGCACCACATGGTTTTCAACATGCCCCGCGAGCACGTTCGACTGCGACACGTCGATATTGCCCGAAATGATCGGGAATGAGACGTTGTCGGCCAGCTTGCGCAGCCCCTCGTCGCCGTCGTCAAACTCATGGTTGCCCACGGCCATCGCGTCAAAGCCGATGAGTTCCGCAAATTCGGCTTCGACATCCCCTTTGTAAGTCGTGTACATCAGGCTGCCCTGATACTGGTCGCCCGCATCCAGCACGATCACATTCTCGCCCGCCAGCTCTTCGCGCAATTCGTTGATCTTGGTGATCACACGCGCGACGCCGCCAAAGCATTCGCCAGCGGCGTTGTCTTCGGCATTGCAGGTGGAATCGAAGCGATTGATCGGCTCGATCCGGCTGTGCAGGTCGTTGATGTGAATGATGTGCAATGTATAGTCGGCCTGCGCCATGCCCGCCGTCATGGCCAGCGCGCAGGTTGTTGTCAGGATTCTTGTTTTCATGGAATGGGGTCCCCCAGGTTGGAATGCTTGAAGATTGGCGGCGTACTTTGACAGAGTCAAACAGCTAGCCAGCACCGGTTGGCCGACCTTACGTCAGTTTTGCCGCACGCAACCGCTTGACCATCTTTTGTGGAGCCGCCATGACGCGGCCATGCTGATTTACAAGATCTTTCGTTCGGATGAATGGGCCGCGCTGCAGGCCGATGGCGAAACTGTCGGCGCGCCGATTGATGTGACCGACGGCTATATCCACTTTTCAACTGCTGAGACGGTAGCTGAGACGGCGGCAAAGTACTTTGCCGGGGTCGACGGCCTAATGTTACTGGCCGTGGAAGCCGATGGGCTGGAGCCATTGAAATGGGAGCCTGCGCGCGCCGGCGTGCTCTTCCCTCATCTTTATCGTAATTTACAGATGGATGACGTGGTTTGGAGCATGACGCTGCCGCTGGTGGATGGCGTGCATCAGTTTCCCGATTTAGCATGAAGGCCCTGGAACGGGTTGGCCTGACGGCCCTGCGCCGGATTGACCCGGAAACGGCCCACGGGCTGGCGTTAAAGGCGCTGAATGCCGGGCTAGGGCCGCGCGGCGGGGCTGTGACATCAGATCGGTTGCGCACGCAGTTGGCCGGGCTCGACCTGCCCAACCCAGTGGGCCTCGCTGCAGGGTTCGACAAGAACGCAACCGCACTGCATGCTCTGGCCAAAACGGGTTTCGGTTTCCTGGAGGTCGGCGCCGCTACCCCGCGCCCGCAACCGGGCAATTCGAAACCGCGCCTCTTTCGGCTGACGCAAGATCAGGCGGCGATCAATCGCTTTGGCTTCAACAATGACGGGATGGAGGCGATTGCGGGTCGTCTCGCCGCGCGACCCAAAGGTACGGTTATCGGCCTGAACCTTGGTGCGAACAAGGACAGCACCGACAAGGCGCAAGACTTTGCGACAGTGCTGGCGCGGTGCGGCGCTGAGGTCGATTTTGCCACGGTCAATGTCTCTTCCCCCAACACGGAAAAGCTGCGCGATCTGCAGGGCAAGGCGGCATTGGCGGCACTGCTTGACGGTGTCATGCAGGCATGTGAAGCACTGACCAATCCGATCCCGGTATTCCTGAAGATCGCGCCTGATCTGACGGGTAACGAAATCACAGAAGTGGCCCAGGTCGCGAATGCCGCCACAATTGCCGGGATCATCGCGACGAATACGACTTTGGACCGCGGCGGCCTGCATGGCCCGCATCGGGCCGAGGCCGGTGGCCTGTCCGGTCAACCGCTTTTTGAGAAATCAACGCGGGTGCTTGCGCAACTCTCGACCCTGACCGATCTGCCGATCATTGGCGTGGGTGGCGTCGGCAACGCGGAACAGGCCTATCAGAAGATCCGCGCGGGCGCCTCAGCGGTCCAGCTTTACACCGCGCTCGTTTATGGGGGCCTGTCGCTGGTCGGCGAGATCGCCAACGGGCTTGACGAACTGCTCGCGCGCGACGGATTTGCAAATGTCGGCGAAGCGGTCGGGTCAGGTCGCAGTGAGTGGCTTTGACGGCGTGTCAGCCTCCGCCTCAAGCGCGGGATACTTCCACCCCAACGTGGCACCCCGCACCACAAAACTGATCAGCAACCCCAGCCAAAGCCCGTGATTGCCATAGGCCGCCATCAGCGGAATGACTGTTGCAAAGTAGATGATCGTCGACAGGATCATCATATTGCGCATATCGGTGGTCCGCGTTGCCCCGATGAAAATCCCATCCAGCATCCAGGCCGCCACACCAATGATCGGGGCGGCCACCATATACGGCAAGTAAATGCGTGCCGTCTCCTGCACCTCGGGTGCCGTGGTCATCACGTCGATGATCGCGGGGCCGAAGAGGGCAAATGACAGCGACAAGACAGCACAAATCCCCGCCCCCCAAAGCGAACTGAGCAATGCGCTGCGCCGCAATGCGGCCCGCGCCCGTGCGCCCAGCGCCTGTCCCACCAGCGCCTCGGCCGCGAAAGCGAAACCATCCAGCGCATAGGCGGTCACATGCAGGAATTGCATCAAGATCTGGTTCGCGGCCAGTTGCGCATCACCAAAGTCTGAGCCGTAAAGCAGAAAACTGACAAAGATCGCTTGTAATAGCACCGAGCGGATCAGGATGTCAGTGTTCACAACTGCCATGTGTTTCAGGCGGGCCATATCAAAGACCCGCGCCGCCGAGCGCCAGGCGGCCCCGGCAAATACATCCCGACAGAGATAGAGCCCCAGCAGAAGGCCACCCCATTCGGCAATGAATGTGGCCCACGCAACGCCCTCGACACCCCAGCCAAGCTCCAGACCCAGATAAAAGCTGAGAGCGATATTGGCCCCGTTCATCAGGACTTGAATGGCCAGCACCGCCCGCGTGCGCTCCTGCGCGATCAGCCAACCGGTGATCCCGTAAAGCGCGATGGTCGCAGGGGCCGACCAAACGCGGATCATCATGTAGTCGCGGGCGAGTGTCTCCACCTCGGCACTGGCGGGTGACACCCAGAAAGCACCCGCGAAAAGCGGGATTTGTGCGGCGATAATCACCGCACCGGCCGTCAGCCCGATCAATAGCGCGCGCGACAAGAGCGCTTGCACCTCATCCGCATCTCCCGCACCAGCCGCCTGAGACGTAAGGCCGGTGGTCCCCATGCGCAAAAACCCGAAGACCCAATAGATGGCCGACAGAATGATCGCGCCGATGCCTACCGCTCCGATTGGCGCCGCTGTGCCCAATTGCCCGACGACTGCTGTATCGACCACCCCAAGAATCGGCACCGTCGCATTGGACAGCACAATCGGCAGCGCGATAGCCAGCACCCTGCGATGGGTCATCGCGGTCTCAGCCATTGCGTTGCGGCATCAGGAAATGACCGGTACCTTGCGCGAAAAGGCGTGTGCGATTGTCCTGCCATGCTTCCACATGAACAGAGGCATAGCGCCGACCAGAGCGATTGATCCGTGCACGCGCATAGGCATCGCGCGGCAGGCCGGAGCGCAGATAGTCCACGGTAAAGTCGATGGTCTTGGGCAGCTTCGGGCGTAGCTCCGCATCCGGGTCGAGCTTTCCGCTCTCCATATCTTCCCAGATCATAGCCCAACTGAGTTCGATAATGGCCGTCACTTCAAGAAAGGCTGCAGTAACGCCACCATGCAGAGCCGGTAATGTAGGATTGCCGATCAGCTTATCCGCATAAGGCAGGACACCGGTCAGCTCATCACCCCGGCGGTCAAAGCGGATACCGAGGAACTGGATGTAGGGCACGCCGCCGATCAATCGGTCCAGCATTGCATCCCGCCGCTGCTTGATCACCTGGACAGGTTCGGGGCGGTTCATCTTGTGGCCCTTTCGATTGTAAACGCACCTGTTGCCGTTGCTACGGGCCGGTCCGGGTCGGCATCTACCGCAGTTGCGCGGATGAAGGCCACCGAGCGCGTCACATGATAGCATTCGGCTGTCGCCGTAATCCGCTCTCCCGGCGTCGCGGGGCGCATGTAGTCAATGCGCAAATCCAGTGTTGCGGTCGCAACTGCAGCCGCAGGGTGCGCCATCACGGCAGCACCTGCACATGTGTCCATCAGCGCAGAAACCGCGCCGCCGTGAATGACACCTGTTTCCGGATCGCCGACCAAGCGGCTATCATAATCCATCGCGATCACCGCCTTGCCATCCCCGATTTCGGTCATCTGCATGCCAAGCTCCTGCGCATGCGGAATGGCCGCAATAAACTGGCGCGCAATCTTGTCGCGACGGGTCTTTTGATCATCTGCCATGGCGATCCTTATCAGCTTTGGCGGTGCCGGAACGGCACTTTTCTTAGGGTATTCCATATTGATCAGCCGCTGACCACGGCAAAGGCACCCGCCTGTGTGACATTGTGTGAATGCATGCCACATCCTGCGGTTGCCCCGCACTTCTGTTGGCGCTACGCTACGAAAAGGGAGGTCGCAATGTCTGAAAAACGTCTGACATTCAAAGAGATGTGCGCGGAATTCGATGTGACCCCGCGGACCTTGCGCTATTACGAATACATCGAATTGCTGCAACCCGAAAAGGAAGGACGCTCCCGCTTTTATGGCCCGCGTGAACTGGCGCGGATGACGTTGATCCTGCGTGGCCGCCGCTTTGGTTTCGCGCTCGAAGACATTCGCCAATGGTTGATGATCTACGAAAAAGAAGGGACCGAGGCGCAGATGCGCGAGTGGATCAGCCTCGCCGATCGTCAGATGATCGAACTGAGCGAGCAGAAAAAGCAACTGGAAGAGACCATGCAAGAGCTGCGGACCCTGCGCGACGAGACGGCCAAGACACTCGGCTGACGTAAGGTCGCTCTCGGACCCAGCGTCAAATCCGTGTCACAATAGGCAAAAATAATCCCTATTCCATGACAGGCGAGAACGCGCATGAAACCGCCTTTTTTCCTCATTTTACTGCTGGCATTTTTTGCCGCCCCGGTCTGGTCGGAGCCTCTTGAACGGTTTCGGGACTGCGATGTTTGCCCCGAGATGATCGAATTGCCTTTGGGCGAACTCATGATGGGTGCGCCTGAAAGAGAGGCGCGTCAGCAATTCCACTTCTTTGATGGAGAGTGGCAGCGCGCAAATGAAGAAAACCCTTACATCGCTTACCACGAAGGCCCAGTTCACCGGGTCGAAATAGATGTGCCCTACGCACTGGGCGTGAACGAAGTCACCTATGATGAATGGATGGCATGCGTGGATGATGGGGGATGCAACGGATATGTGCCTGACCCCACAGCACGTGTCCTATTAGACGACGGCTCAATTCATAAAGTTGACGCCGTCGGGCGCCATCCTGTGATGCGCGTTTCCATTGAAGATGCATCAGCCTATGTCACATGGCTCAATGAAAAACTTGGCATTGACGTCTACCGCCTACCGACCGAGGCGGAGTGGGAGTATGCAGCGCGTGCGGGTACACAAACGCCCTTTGCTCAAGGCGATTGGGTCACACCTGAGCAGGTTAATTTCAATGGCAAAGCCACTGCAGAAAATCTGGATATTCCCGATTTAGGCTATGTTCAGAGATGGATGACCGTGCCTGTCGATGCGCTTGACGCTGCAAATGCCTGGGGTTTCCAGCATATGTCTGGAAATCTTAGGGAAGTTGTTTCGTCCTGCTGGTCCAACAGGCACAAGGGATGGGCCAGATCGAGTGATTACCTTGATGAAGTGACTGGCGAGATGTCTTGCAGATTTCGCATTTCGAAAGGTGGTTCATTCAACTTATTGATGGATCAGTCTCGTGTGGCGGTCCGCGTCCGGATTGCAACCGATGTAAGACTTCCAATGATTGGTTTTCGAGTGGCAAGAGATCTAGAAAGATAAAGCAATGGTTGTGACAATTATCAGCGCGTGACAGCAGCTTGGTGGCAATCTGCCAGGTGGTGAAGCTAAGCTTACGTAAGGTCCTTCGCGGATTCAGCCTGACATCCGCACCAGTTGGACCTCTGGACACATCACGATTGCGACCAATCTCTCATCGTTCTCGCCATCTGGACTCCCGACTCAAAGCGCTTTGAGGTGCGTTTCAAAACGTTTGTGGTGACAAAATGAAATTTTCCCCCGTTTTTTTATTGCGCCTGACCTAGCGTTACATTTGCTGACCTTTCGTCAGTCGAAAAATGACGCCACGTTCCGTTTACGTTAACGTCAGCTTTGCTTGTATGGTGCGTCCAAGTTCCTCAAGTGCGGGCCATTCGAAACACGCATAAGGAATGTAACAATGACGACTGAGACGCTGAATATTCGCGAAATGTGTGACGCATTTGAAGTAACACCACGCACCCTGCGCTTCTATGAAGCCAAGGAATTGCTGTTCCCCATTCGCGAAGGGCAGAAACGCCTGTTCACCAAGCGCGACCGCGCCCGCCTGAAGCTGATCCTGCGCGGCAAGCGCTTTGGCTTCTCTTTGGAAGAAATCCGTCAGCTGCTTGACCTCTATCATATGGATGACGGGCAAGAGACGCAGCTCGCCAAGACCTATGAACTCGCCGAAAAGCACCTCGCCGATATGGAAGCCCAGAAGGCTGAGCTCGAAGAGGCGATCACCGAACTGAAAGAACAAATGGCCTGGGGTGCTGAAAAGCTGGACCAACTGGCCAAGGCAAAAACCGTCGCGGCCTAAGAACGCGGGCGCGACGCCCAAATGTTGAAACGGAGAGACACCAGATGCCGATCTACCACGCCCCTGTCAAAGACATCCAATTCGTGCTGCACGACCTTCTAAAGGTCAGCGAACAGGATATCCCAGGTTTTGACGACCTCGATCGCGAGTTCACAGGCGCTGTTGTAGAAGAAGCCGGCAAGGTCGCGACCGAAGTGTTGCACCCGCTGAACGTTGTGGGCGACACGGAAGGGTGTGTGCTGGAAAACGGCGTTGTGCGCACTCCCAAAGGCTTCAAAGAAGCATTCGAGCAGATGAAAGACGGCGGCTGGACCGCCATGGACTGCGACCCTGAGTATGGCGGTCAAGGCTTGCCCTATGTCATGCATACCGCCGCTCAGGAGCCGTTCGTTTCCGCCAATATGGCGTTCAATATGTACCAGGGCCTGACCCATGGCGCCTATTCGGCGATCTATGCGCATGGCTCTGAAGACCAGAAACAAAAATACCTGCCCAAAATGGTGACCTGCGAATGGACCGGCACCATGAACCTGACCGAGCCGCATTGCGGCACCGATCTGGGCCTGATGCGCACGAAGGCTGTGCCAAACGGTGATGGGTCCTACAAAATTTCGGGCCAGAAGATCTTTATCTCGGCTGGCGAACACGACATGGCCGACAACATCATCCATCTGGTGCTGGCGAAGATTCAGGGCGGGCCCGAGGGGATTAAGGGCGTGTCGCTCTTCATCGTGCCGAAGTTCATGGTGAACGATGATGGTTCACTGGGTCAGCGCAACGGCGTCGCCTGCGGCAAGATCGAAGAAAAGATGGGCATCCACGGGAATTCGACCTGTGTGATGAACTATGACGAAGCCACCGGTTTCCTTGTGGGCGAAGAGCACAAGGGCATGCGTGCGATGTTCACGATGATGAACGAGGCGCGTCTGGGTGTGGGCCTGCAAGGCTATGCCCAGGCCGAAAGCGCCTACCAGAACGCTGTGGCTTATGCCAATGACCGCTTGCAAGGGCGCGATGTGACGGGTGCCAAGAACCCTGACGGGCCTGCCGATCCGCTGATCGTGCATCCAGATATCCGCCGGAACTTGATGGATCAGAAAAGCTTTGTCGAAGGGGCACGCGCCTTCACCTATTGGGGCGCGATGCTGATCGACCAGGCGCATAAGAACGAAGACAAAGACGCGGACGGCCTGATCTCGTTGATGACGCCTGTCATCAAGGGCTTCCTGACCGACAAGGGCTTTGAATATGCCACGGCGGCCCAGCAAGTCTATGGCGGC
This sequence comes from Cognatiyoonia sp. IB215182, assembly GCF_033963905.1. Lineage (NCBI taxonomy): Bacteria > Pseudomonadati > Pseudomonadota > Alphaproteobacteria > Rhodobacterales > Paracoccaceae > Cognatiyoonia > Cognatiyoonia sp. IB215182. Next base: position 419,604 of record NZ_JAXBMB010000001.1, on the reverse strand, counting down.
CACGGCTATATCGAGGAATGGGGCATGTCGCAGTACGCCCGCGACGCCCGGATCGCGATGATCTATGAAGGCGCCAACGGCATTCAGGCGCTGGACCTCGTGGGCCGCAAGCTCGCGCAGGACGGCGGCAAGCATGTTATGGCGTTCTTCGAAATGGTGAAGACCTTCATCAAGGAAAACGAAGGCAATGAAGCGCTGAAGGCTGACTTCCTCGAGCCACTGAAAGCCGCATCCAAAGACCTGCAGGCCGCTGGTATGTACTTCATGCAGAACGGCATGAAGAACCCCAACAACGCCCTCTCCGGCTCTTACGACTTCATGCACATGATGGGCCATGTCTGCCTTGGCCTGATGTGGGCACGCATGGCGAAGGCTGCGATGGAAGCACTGGAGGGCGGCGCGTCCGACACCGAGTTCTACGAAACCAAGATCGCGACCGGGCGCTACTACATGGCGCGCCAACTGCCTGCCACATCCATGCATCTGGCCCGTATCAACACCGGTGCCGATACTGTGATGGCGCTGGAAGCGGCAAACTTCTAAGCTGATCGAGAGGGCGCGGCAATCGCGCCCTCTGCCGACGCGCCTTGCGTCACTGATTGGTTGGGGAGGCCTTTCACATGTCCATGAAACTGCATTGCTTTGGCGAAAGCGGAAACGCTTACAAGGCCGCTTTGACCCTGACCCTCGCCGGCGAGGCGTGGGAGCCCGTTTTCGTGGACTTTTTCAAAGGCGCCACAAGGTCGCCGGAGTTCAAGGCGCTGACCGTCATGGCCGAAGTGCCGGTACTGGAAGATGGAGATACGGTGCTAACCCAGTCCGGAGTCATTCAGGACTATGTCAGCTCAAAAACCGGCAAGCTCGGCGGGAGATCTGCTGCGGAACGGCGTGAGGTGCTGCGCTGGATGTTCTTTGACAATCATAAAGTGTCGGGTGTCGCCGGCCCATTGCGTTTCAACATGAACTTCCTACCTGAAGAGAAACGCAATGCGGATGTGAATGCCTTCATGGCCATGCGCCTCGCCTCAGCTCTCAAGGTTCTTGAGGCCCAGCTTGCGGGCCGCGACTGGCTCGCCAGCGACGAGATCACGATCGCCGACATCGCCTGCTGTGGTTACCTGTTCTACGAAGAAGACTTCGCCTTCAACCGTAAACAGTATCCGAATATCGACGCCTGGCTCGACCGCATCGCGGCCCAGCCCGGCTGGAAACACCCTTATGATCTGATGCCGCGTGCCTTGCCCGCATGAATGAAGGTAGACACATATCAAGGCCTTCCAAAAAATCTCGGTTGGTAAAAGCTGCGTCTCGTTTGAAAGGACGAAAGTTATGCTTGGACGAGCAGCCCTGGGCGGCATCTGGATATATCAAACCTATATATCGCCGCGCAAAGGGTTCCGCTGCGCCTATTCTGTCCTGCACGGTGGAACCGGCTGCTCAGGATACGCCAAACAGGCCATTCAAGAGCATGGCGCATTTGGGGCAATACCACATATCCGGAACAGATTCCGCGACTGCAAGGCTGCGCATTTCACACTGCGTGACGAAGGACCGGAAAAGAACCGCAAACGCCGCAAGAAAGAGGGCTGGTTGCATTGGACCGATTGCTGTGGCGGCGGTTGCTCGACAGGAGATTTCCGGCCCGGCGCTGGCAAAGGGGGTACCGATTGCAGCCCAGGCGATTGTCCCGCTAGCGGTTGTGAAGTCTGCAGTTGCGGCTAGCGGCTACCCAAACGCAAAGAACACGAATTCTGATTTAATTGAACGGAGGAGTTCATGACCGAAGCCTATATCTATGACGCCGTGCGCACGCCGCGCGGTAAGGGCCGCAAGGATGGCAGTCTGCACGAGGTGACGTCCGCGCGCCTGTCTGCTGGCGTGCTGAACGAGTTGAAAGCGCGTAACAATCTGGAAGGCCATGTCGTCGAAGACGTGATCTGGGGGAATGTCACGCAGGTTGGCGAACAGGGTGGTTGTCTGGCGCGGACGGCTGTGTTGGCCTCTGACTTGGATGAGCGCATTCCAGGTCTCGCCATCAACCGCTTCTGCGCTTCTGGCATGGAAGCCGTGAACCTCGCCGCCAACCAGGTCAAAGGCGGGGCCGGTCAGGCCTATATCGCTGGCGGGGTCGAGATGATGGGCCGTGTTGCCATGGGCTCTGACGGTGCTGCGATTGCCGTTGACCCGTCCATCGCGATGGAGACATACTTCGTCCCACAAGGGATTTCAGCGGATATCATCGCCACCGAATACGGGTTCACCCGCGATGACGCCGACGCGCTGGCCGTTGAAAGCCAAAAGCGCGCTGCTGCCGCTTGGGAAGACAACCGGTTCGAAAAATCCATCGTGCCGGTCAAAGATGTCAATGGCCTGACCATTCTGGACAACGACGAATACATGCGCCCCGGAACCGACATGCAGGCGCTGGGGTCGCTCAACGCGTCGTTCCAGCAGATGGGTGAGGTCATGCCCGGCTTCGACAAGGTCGCCCTTATGAAGTACCCGCATCTGGAAAAGATCAACCATATCCACCATGCGGGCAACTCGTCTGGCATCGTGGACGGCGCCGCTGGCGTTCTGATCGCGAATAAGGAATGGGGCGAGGCGCATGGCATCAAACCCCGCGCGCGGATCAAGGCCACAGCAAAGATCGGTACGGACCCAACAATCATGCTGACCGGCCCGGTCCCCGTGACTGAGAAGATCATGGCCGATTCAGGCATGTCGATCAGCGACATCGACCTTTTCGAAGTCAACGAAGCCTTCGCGTCGGTCGTCCTGCGCTTCATGCAGCGTTTTGACGTCGATGACAGCAAGGTCAACGTCAATGGCGGCTCTATCGCGATGGGTCATCCTTTGGGCGCGACAGGTGCAATTATCATCGGCACGCTGCTTGATGAGCTAGAACGCACCGGTCAGGGCACAGGCCTCGCGACACTCTGCATTGCATCTGGTATGGGGGCGGCAACGATTATCGAACGCGTGTAGGTTTTGTATGCGGCAACCCGAACTGAAGACGGCCAAGGAAATCTCAGAGCACTTGCTGAAAGTGACGGCCGACGCTCTGATGCAGCACGATTTTGAAAGCTTCGCCTCAGCCTTCGGATTGCCGCAGACCATGACCACGATCGAAAGCGAAATCCGGCTTTTGACGCGTGATGATCTGCGAATGGCGTTTGAACAGATGTGCGATTGTTTCCAATCCATGGGTATGACGGAATTGCGGCGGGTTTGCGAAGCTGCCGCCTTCTGCGGCCCTGATCGGGTCGAGGCCACACATACCAGCCACGTGCTCGCACATGGCAAAGACATCGTGCCGCCCTATCCGGTTTTTTCTGTTCTTGAGCGGCTGGATGGACAGTGGAAAATCACCGGCTCGGACTACGCCCTTGCCGGTGATCAGCCTCAGGCGAAAGCCCTTGATCCGCACAAAAAGACGAACCAACGGGCGATGCTGATCTATCAAGAGCATCTTGACCGCACGACGGCCTCTCTCATGGCTGCGGATTTCGACGCGTTTCGGATGACCATCTCCTTGCCACACAGCATGCAAACTGAGACCGCGACGCAGCTCGTCACAGATGTCGCGGATATGGAACGCACATTCTACAAATTCGCGGACAAATATCGGGGCATCGGCGTCACTGACTTCGTGCGCATCGCGAAAGAGGCTTGTTTTCATGCCGATGACGACATTCGCGGCGTGCACGAAAGCCATCTCATCCGCAACGGCACGCGCCTGATCCCACCTTATCCGAACCGCGTTCGGCTCAAGCGTTGTGCTGACGGCCTCTGGCGCGAAACTCATTCGACCAACGCCATGATGAATGGCGAAGGTCGCTTCCATCTCTGGGCTGAAGTGGCGGAAACGCCGACGCTGCCCGATCTTGTTATCGATCCTGAAAGGACCTCCAATGACTGATTTCACCATGGCCGTCGACGCGGATGGCGTCGCGACAATCACCTGGGACACTGTCGGCAAATCCATGAACGTGATGAGCCGTGATTCCATGCAGCTTCTCAACAAGCTTGTAGATGAGGCACTGGCCGATGATGCGGTTAAGGGCATCATCATCACATCTGGCAAGGATACATTTGCTGGCGGGATGGACCTCAATGTGCTGGCCAGCATCCGCGATGAAAGCGGTGAGAACCCGGCGCAAGGTCTGTTCGATTTCACGATGGCGGGTCACTATATGCTCCGTAAGATCGAGCGTGCGGGCATGGACCCCAAGACCAACAAAGGCGGCAAACCGATTGCCGCCGCCCTGCCCGGCACGGCGCTCGGCATCGGTCTGGAAGTCCCGCTGGCCTGTCACCGCATCTTTGCCGCCGACAATCCCAAGGCCAAGATCGGCCTGCCTGAGATCATGGTCGGCATCTTCCCCGGCGCAGGTGGCACGACCCGTTTGGTCCGCAAACTGGGTGCGATGGCCGCTTCGCCCCTATTGCTGGAAGGTAAGCTGAACGACCCGATGAAAGCGAAAGCTGCTGGTGTCATTGACGAAGTTGTCCCAGCGGATGAGCTGCTGGCCAAAGCCAAGGAATGGGTTCTCTCTGAGCCCAAGATCGTCAAGCCATGGGACGAAAAGGGCTATAAGATGCCTGGCGGTGCGCCTTACCATCCTGCAGGTTTCATGACCTTTGTCGGCGCGTCGGCCATGGTCAACGGCAAGACCCAAGGAGTCTATCCGGCGGCCAAGGCGCTTCTCTCCGCCGTCTACGAAGGCGCGCTTGTGCCCTTCGATCAGGCGCTGAAGATCGAGGCACGCTGGTTCACCAATGTGCTGATGAACCCATCGTCCAGCGCCATGATCCGCAGCATCTTCATTAACAAGGAGGCCTTGGAGAAGGGCGCCAACCGCCCCGAGGCGCCAGACCAGAAGGTCAGCAAAGTTGGCGTCATTGGCGCCGGTATGATGGGCGCGGGGATTGCGTTGGTTTCTGCGTTGGCCGGCATTCAGGTCGTGCTGATCGACTCCAGCCAGGAAGCGGCGGACAAGGGCAAGTCGTACACGACCGCCTACATGGATAAGGGCATCGCCCGCAAGAAAGCGACCGAGGAAAAGAAAGAGGCCGTGCTGGGCCTGATCAATGCGACTGCCGACTACGACGCGTTGAAAGGCTGCGACCTGATCGTCGAGGCCGTGTTCGAGGATGTGGGCGTGAAGGCCGACGTCACCGCCAAGGTGCAGGCCGTCACCGGCCCCGATTGCATCTTCGCGACCAACACATCAACCCTGCCGATCACAGAGCTCGCCAAGGCGTCAAACGATCCCGAGAAATTCATCGGCATCCACTTCTTCAGCCCCGTGGACAAGATGCTGCTGGTTGAGATCATCAAGGGCAATGAGACGGGCCCTGTGGCCGTGGCCAAAGCGCTCGACTATGTCCGCCAGATCAAGAAGACCCCGATTGTCGTCAATGACGAACGGTTCTTCTACGCCAACCGCTGCATCATCCCTTACATCAACGAAGGCATTCGGATGGTGAAGGAAGGCGTCGAGCCTGCGCTGATCGAGAACGCCGCTAAGCTCGTTGGAATGCCTTTGGGTCCGCTGCAACTGACCGATGAGACCTCCATCGACCTTGGCGTGAAAATCGCCAAAGCGACCAAAGCCGCGATGGGCGACGCCTACCCGAACGAGGCTGTGGACGAGGTGCTGTTCTGGATGTTCGACCAGGAGCGTCTGGGCCGCAAATCCAACTCCGGCTTCTATGCCTATGATGAAAAAGGCAAACGCCAGGGTCTGTGGGAGGGCCTCGCCGCGCCGTATCCCGCCGCCGATGAGCAGCCCGACCTGACCACCGTGCAGCATCGTCTGCTCTTCGCGCAGGTGCTCGAAGCCGTCCGTGCGCTGGAAGAAGGCGTGCTGGAAGACATCCGCGAAGGCGACGTGGGCGCGATCCTCGGCTGGGGCTTCGCCCCTTGGTCGGGTGGGCCGTTCAGCTGGCTCGACATCATCGGCGCGCCTTATGCCGTCGAACGCTGCGATCAGCTGACAGAAGCCTTTGGCGAGCGGTTCAAGACACCGGACCTGCTGCGCGAGATGGCCGAGAAGGGTCAGACATTCTATGGTCGCTTCGGACAAGAAGCCAAAGCCGCCTAGGGCCGGCAATCCAAGCTGAACTCAAAGCGGGCAATATCCTTGCCCGCTTTTTTCCATCTCGGCGCGCAACAAATCTCTAGGCTGTCGAAATGCTTACCCAATCGGCTAAGTTTCTCGGTGGCCTTATCCCAAGCCCCCTTCGGCAAAGAATAGGCGTAATGAGCGAGAAGATATCACCGCTCACCTGCAAATGTCTGACAATTGAGACTTGTCAGACCCGCCTAACATCCTCTCTTATGGCGAAAGATTTGGGAGGATCGACAGATGGGTTGGATGCGTGATGAAACGGGCCTCGGCAAACGGGCGGCGAATTATGTTCCGCTCACTCCGCTCTCGCATTTGCAACGGGCTGCACTGGTCTTTGCAGAGCGCGAGGCTCTGGTCTACGGCAGCATTCGCCGGACCTATGCAAAGTACTACAAACGTGTCTCGCAACTTGCCTCTGCCCTTACAAAGGTGGGCATTACACCCGGCGACGTGGTCGCCACCATCCTGCCCAACGTCCCAGCCCAGTCCGAGGCCGCCTTTGGCGTGCCCGCCTGCGGTGCGGTGCTGAACACGATCAACACACGGCTCGATGTGGATACGGTCGCCTATATCTTCGATCATGGCGAGGCCAAGGTGGCCCTGGTCGACAGCCAGTTCCTGCCGCTCGCCATGGCCGCGATTGATCTGATGGAAGGGCCCGCGCCCCTGATCATCGAAGTTCCCGATGACGAGGCGGGCGTACACGCCATGGCCGAACAGCAGAATTACGAGGATTTTCTGGCCACCGGCGATCCGGATTTCAAATGGATCATGCCAGAAGATGAATGGGAAAGCCTCGCGCTCAACTACACCTCCGGCACCACAGGCCGCCCCAAAGGTGTCGTCTACCACCATCGCGGGGCGTACCTGATGACCATGGGCACACCGATCTCATGGGAATTGCCGCTTTTCATGCGCTATCTGCAGATCGTGCCGCTCTTTCACTGCAATGGCTGGAACCATACCTGGATGATGCCGAGCCTTGGCGGTACGGTCATCTGCTGCCGCGATATCAGCGCCAAGGCCATCTATGACGCCATCGCCGATGAGGACGTGACCCATTTCGGCGGCGCGCCGATTGTGCTGAACATGATCGTCAATGCCGACGACGCAGACCGCCGCGCGTTCGACCACATCGTTCAGGTCTTCACGGCAGGCGCACCCCCTGCCCCGGCCACACTCGCCGCGATCGGCAAACTCGGCTTCAACGTCAAACAGGTCTACGGGCTGACTGAGACCTATGGCCACGTGGCCGAATGCATCTGGGATGCGAGGTGGGACACGCTGCCGGGTGAGGAACAAGCCGCGATCAAGGCCCGCCAGGGCGTCGCATTTCCGATGATGGAGGATGTGACGGTCGTTGATGATCAGATGGCGCAAGTGGCCATGGATGGTACCGCGCAAGGCGAGATTGTAATGCGCGGAAATGCAGTGATGAAAGGCTATCTGAAAAACCCCGACGCGACAGAGAAAGCTTTTGCCGGCGGCTACTTCCATTCCGAGGATCTGGCAATCCAGCATCCTGACGGTTCAATCCAGATTTCCGACCGCGCGAAGGACATCATCATCTCAGGCGGCGAAAACATCAGTTCGGTCGAGGTGGAAGGCGCGCTGATGCACCACCCCGCCGTCAACCTCTGCGCCGTGGTCGCCAAGCCCGATGAGAAATGGGGCGAGGTGCCTTGTGCCTTTATCGAGTTGAAAGACGGCGCCGATGCCGATGAGGCCGAAATCATCACCTTCACCCGCGAACGTCTGGCGGGCTTCAAGACGCCGAAAAAAGTGGTGTTTCAAGAACTGCCCAAAACATCGACCGGCAAAATCCAGAAATTCGAGCTGCGCAAACGCGCGAAAGAGTTGTGACAAACGCTGCGGGATGGCGGGTGGGGCGCCTTTCGCGAGAGCGAAACAGCGACACCCGGCATCACATCACATGACACAACCGCAACGCATCATAAATCGCCGCATGCGTATTGCGCGACGACACCGCATCGCCAATCCGAAACAGCTGATAGGCCCCATCCGGGTTCACCCGCAAGGCCTGCGGCCTGACCGCAATGAAAGCGTCGTGATCCAATTGCCCGCCATTGGATGACCCGTCCCGCAAATCGAAATAGAGATCATCCAAAGGCCGCGTCCCGTAATTCACCACCACCTGATCGTAATGCTGAACCTTGGTGAAATCGCTGTAATCCGTCCCGATCGTGGCCGCCAACTGGTTCCCGTCACGCAACACGCCCAAGAGCCGCTCCGCCACCGTCAAACGCACCCCAAATCTCTGCAAATTGCGCAAGTAAGGGGTCAGATTCATCCCCATCACCTCAGGCGCGATGCTGCGGTCGGGCGTCATCACCTCAACATCGGCCCCCGCCTCTGCCGCCATCTCAGCCGCCTGCAGCCCCGGATTGTCGCCGCTTTCATCATAGATCAGCACGCGCCCGGCGGGCTTCACATCGCCAGAGAGGATATCCCAGGTGCTGATCACATGCGCAGCCTCACCACACGTTTCGAAGAGCTCAAGGTTCGGCAATCCACCGGTTGCAATAATCGCCACGTCCGGAGCAAGAGCGGTGACATCCGACCCCTCGGCGTAGGTGTTGAAACGAAAACGCACATCACGCGCGGCACATTGCGCCATGCGCCAATCAATGATCCCGATCATCTCACGTTTGCGCGGCGACTGCGCTGTTAGCCGAATCTGCCCGCCGGGCTGATCCGCAGCCTCAAATACCGTCACATCATGCCCGCGTTCGGCACAGACCCGCGCGGCCTCCAACCCGCCGGGGCCCGCACCAACAATCACAACCTTCCTGCGCGTCCCGGAAGGGGTGATCACCTGCGGCATCTGCAATTCGCGGCCCGTAGCGGCGTTGTGGATGCAAAGCGCCTCGCCCCCCTGATAAATCCGGTCGAGGCAATAGGTGGCGCCCACACAAGGCCGGATATCATCCTCGCGCCCTTCCATCACCTTCCGCACAATATGCGGATCGGCCATATGGGCGCGCGTCATCCCCACCATATCCAGCAACCCGGCTGAGATCGCATGGCGCGCTGTCGCCACATCAGGAATGCGCGCTGCATGAAAGGTCGGCAGACCCGTCGCCGCGCGCACGGCCCCTGCAAAATCGAGATGGGGCGCCGAAGCCATACCCTGTAACGGGATCACATCTGTCAGCGCCGGGTCAGAATGCACTCGCCCACGGATCACGTTGAAAAAGTCGATCTTGCCCGTGGCCGTCAGGACTTGCGCCATCTCAAGCCCCACCTCAGGCGTGATCCCCCCTTTCGCAGCCTCGTCCGCCGTATAGCGAATGCCGACGATGAAATCCGGCCCCACCCGCTCCCGCACGGCATCGATGATATCGAGGCCAAACCGCATCCGGGTCTCAAGCGAGGAGGCCCCGTAGGGGCCGTCGAGCGCGTTGGTCAGGGGCGACCAGAATTGATCGATCAGATGGCCGTAAGCCTCAATCTCTACCCCATCCATACCGCCCTCTTTCATCCGCTCGGCAGCATCGGCAAAATCGGCGATCACCCGCGCGATATCCCAATCCTCGACGATCTTCGCAAAAGCGCGGTGGGCCGGTTCCCGATGCGGGCCGGACGAAATGGAGGGCAACCAATCCCCCTTGTTCCACCCCGTCCGACGCCCCAGATGGGTCAACTGGATCATGACGGCACAGCCGTGATCATGACAGGCGTCGGTCAACTGCCTGATCCACGGCACCACCTCATCCTTATAGGCCAGCACATTGTTGAACGATGGCGGGCTGTCACGCGACACAACGGCAGAGCCCGCAGTCATCGTAAGCGCCACGCCGGCCTTGGCCCGCTCCGCATGATAGGCCGTGTAACGTTCTTTCGGCATCCCATCTTCAGGATAGGCGGGCTCATGACTGGTGGTCATGACCCGGTTGCGCAAGGTCAGATGCTTCAACTGAAAGGGCTGAAGCAATGGATCGCTGGACATCGGCACACCTCTGCAAACGTACTCAGTTCAGTTGGCCCGCCGCCGCTGCGCCCGGTCAAGTCTGTTTCCGACATGGCAGATCCCGATCATGCGGCGTCATGTCTCCGTTGGATACACCTGGTGCACAACCTTCAGATGCAAGTGATTGACCGATATCGATAGCTGAAAAAGACACTTCTCATCTACTTTTGAGAGAACCGAATATTCGAAAGCGCGATTGCATTGCGCACGAGAATTTCGACGCTGAAGCCTCATTAAGACGGAAATAGGGTTCTCAATCTGGCGCCTTCGCACCACCTTGAAAGAAATGGATGTTATTGTTCAAATTCGCCTTGGCAATGAAACCCGTCACCGCTAACCACCCAACACATTGACAAAAAATGGAAACGATCTGTGGCACTCAAAGCTTTACAAACACTCTGTTCAATCACCGTCGGGCTTTCGCTCTCTGCGTGTACCCCTGCCGACACGGCATCACAGGGCGTCGCCTCGGGCAATGCAACTACAGGCGTAGTTGCTGCAAGCGATCCGGTGGTCGCTGCAAGTTTTGATGGCGGAAGTGTCCGTTGGAATGACGACAGCGTCATGGTCTATCGGTTTACCGCGATTGAGCGCGCTGGCGAAATTTTTGTCTGCGGCGCATATTCTGGTGAGGGCCTATCTTATACCCCGCAATTCAACCGTGAGCTATTGCGGCGTTCTGCTGTCACTGTGAACGGCGAAGCAGTGATGCGGAACTTAGCCTATTTCCAGAAGGCTTCCGATGAATTGCTGGACGCTGGTCTTGTTGGCAGCGAAACGCGCTGCAGATCAACCGGCCTGGCCAGTGGCAGCGTCGCGCTGGAAGATTTGGATGTCGAACTCCGCCAAGGACGTGTCCGAATTCGTGTTTGAACGAGAACTTTCTAGCTCAGATAGCACTCCCAGGTAACAGAAGACCGCTCATTGCAATTTCGCTTGCGCGACATGAAGTAGGGAACGGTCTTCATCAAACCCGACATGACAAGCGCCTCTTGACCAGATAATCTGGCATAAAAAGGGGCAGCTTGGGCAATGACAGCGCTTGATAAGTATCAGCGGCTTGAGAGTGGTGGCATCTGGCGCGCTGATGCCGAGGCGCAGCGTCGTGATGTGGTGATTTCCTTTGGCGATGCGACCTTGGTGATCGCCGATGGCACTGCACGACCGCTGGCGCATTGGTCTTTGCCTGCCATTGTGCGCCGAAACCCCGGAGAGCACCCGGCCCTCTATGCACCGGACGACGATGGCGGCGAGCTTGTCGAGATTTCCGACGATCTGATGATCGACGCAATTGAAGAGGTTCGCGCGGCACTGGACAAAGCACGGCCCAAACCGGGCAAACTGCGCCATTGGATTACCGGCGGGATCGTTGTTGGCGCTCTGCTGCTCGCTGTTTTCTGGTTGCCCGGCGCCCTGACGCGGCAAACGCTGGCTGTCGTGCCCTTTCCCAAACGCGTGGAGATCGGGGCGACGATGCTGGGGTATCTGCAAGTGCAAACTGGTGCTGTGTGCAATGAACCCCGCGCCAATGACGCCAGCAAACGGCTGGCAGAGCAACTTTTTGGTCCACAGACACCCACCCAGATCTTGGTAGTGCCGGACTTGCCCGCCGGCGCGTTGGCCCTCCCCGGCGATTTGGTCGTTGTGGATTACGCGCTCTTGCGGTCGTCTGACGACCCGGCCGCAGCCGCAGGCTTCATTCTGGGCAGTCGTGCCGCGTTGACCCATATGGACCCGCTAGAGGAATTACTCCACAACGCCGGGCTTGGCGTCACATTTCGGCTGCTGACCACCGGAGAGATCCCCGCGACCATTCTGCAAGACGCTGCTGCGGCGCTGCTAACGGAAAACGCGCAAGACGCGCCAGCAGACCTGCTGCGCGACGCGCTCGCCAATGCGCAAGTACCTCAGGCGCCATTTCTGGCTGTCGCGGATGAACGCACCGGCACGATGCCTGATCTGGGCAGCGATCCTTTGCAAGGCGCCGATGTTCCCGCGCTTCTGACCGACAGCGACTGGGTCAGCCTGCAGAACATCTGTGATGTTTAGAGCTTCTGATGCCAGGCAATGAGAGGACCGAGCTGACCATTAGGCCGATCACAGCAGACGACTTGCCGCAACTGCTGGAACTCTATGGACATCTTAGCCCGGATGATCCGCCCTGTTCGCCCACCTGTGCGGAGGACAATTTTGCTCGTTTTCTGCGCTATGACGGCAATGCAATCCTTGTCGGGACCAAGGACCACATTTTCGTCACTTCCTGTGTTCTGGTCGTTATTCCGAACCTTTCGCGCTCTGGCCACCCATATGCGCTGATCGAAAATGTCGTCACGCATGAAGATCACCGAAACCGGGGGTATGCGACACACGTCCTCGATGCCGCCTGTGATCGCGCCTGGGCGGCAGGTTGCTACAAGGTGATGCTGATGACTGGTTCCAAACGCCCTGAAACCTTGCGGTTTTACGCCAATGCGGGCTTCTTGCAGACCAAGACCGGTTTCCAAAAACGCGCACCTGGATACTGAATGTCATCACTGCCGCGTTGAAGGCAGACATGTCATATACAAGGCACTAAGGTCGCGTCTAAGCACGAACAGCAGAGGTCCCACATGCCGCCGCTCCGTCACCAATGCGTTGATACGCCATGACAAATGCTCTGCCATTTCCCTGCACAGCTCAGGCCGCGCGCGCGCAAGGCAGGGAAGGCGATTGCCTCGATCCCAAAGGCACTCTTCTCGCCACGATCCTTGGTTCAAGCCTTGCTTTTATCGTCGGCTCGATCATCAACGTGGCCCTGCCGCAGATGCAAAGCACCTTTGATGCTGGCCCAACGGGCCTGCAATGGATCGTGAATGCTTATCTTCTGCCTCTAGGCGCACTCGTTCTCATTGGCGGAGCAATGGGCGACATTTATGGGCGCAAGCTGATCTTTCAGTGGGGGTTGGGCATCTTTTCCGTGGCATGCATCATCTGTGCTGTCGCATGGTCCCTGCCTGTCTTGCTCTTTGGCCGTGCATTGGAAGGGATCGGGGCCGCGATGCTCGCCCCTACTTCGCTCGCCATTATTGCCGATGGTTTTTCCGGACGCGCGCGGGGTGCTGCTATTGGCACCTGGGCGGCGGCCGGTGCAGCCGCAGGCGCAGCGGCCCCATTGCTGGGAGGCATAATCGTTGACCTCGCCGGATGGCGTTGGGCCTTTGTCGCCGTCACGCCAATAGCCATCTATGCAATGATCGTCGCTAGAAAGTCGGTGCGCGAAAGCAAAGCGCGCGAGGATGCACCGGCGCTCGACTGGACCGGGGCCGCCTTGTCCGGAGCGGGGCTGTTTGCGCTGATCTGGGGGTTGATCGCGTTGCCGGATCAAGGTCCGACCACGCCCGTCCTTGCCGCACTGGTCATCGGCGCCGCACTGCTCTTCACCTTTGTCGTGGTCGAGCGGCGGCTGGGCGACGATGCCATGACACCGCTTGTTCTTTTTCAGAACCCAACCTTTTCGGGCCTGTCGTTGCTGACGCTTTGCCTTTACGCTGCCTTGGGCGGGTTGCTTGTCCTGCTGCCCTACGTGTTGATCCGCGAGTTAGGCTATAGCGCCACCGCCGCCGGTGCGGCCATCTTGCCATTTCCGCTGGTGATGGGGCTGTTGTCACGCTTCGTGGGTGGCGCGATGACCGAAAGGTATGGAACCCGGACGCTGCTCGTCACAGGCTCCGCTCTAGTGGCTCTGGGCTTTGCCTTGTTCGCACAGATCCCCTCAAATGAGGTGGTCTATTGGCTGCACCTTTTTCCCGGCTTGATCGTGATGGCGCTTGGCATGGCGGCCTCGGTCGCGCCGCTGACAACTGCGGTGCTCAACAGCGCAGGTGCCCGCTATACGGGTGTTGCGTCGGGCATCAACAATGCGATCTCGCGCATTGCAGGACTGCTTGCCACCGCATTTCTGGGGCTTGTGTTGATCGGGGCCGCAGATGATCTGATCGCGGGCTTCGCTGCTGCCGCTTGGGCTGGCGTCGCACTGTCGCTGTTGAGTGCGGCGACAGCATACTTACTGGTTGCGCAGACCGAGCCCGCATGAGCGGCTACTTCGTCCCGAACATCCGGTCGCCCGCATCGCCGAGGCCCGGCACGATATAGCCGTGCTCGTTCAAATGGCTGTCAATCGCCGCCGTCACGATGGGTACATCGGGATGCGCCTCCTTCATCCGTGCGATCCCTTCAGGTGCAGCAAGCAGGCACATGAACCGGATATTCGTGGCCCCAGCCTCTTTGAGCAGATCGATGGCGGCGACCGAGGAATTGCCGGTGGCCAGCATCGGGTCTACGGCGATGACAAGCCTGTCGTCCAACTCGGTTGGCACCTTGAAATAGTATTGCACGGGTTTCAGCGTCTCTTCGTCACGATAAAGCCCCACAAAGCCCACACGGGCCGAGGGGATCAGTTCCAGGATCCCGTCAAGCAGCCCGTTCCCCGCCCGTAGGATCGAGACGAGCGCCAGCTTCTTGCCGTCGATCACGGGCGCGTCCATTGGCTCCAGCGGGGTTTCGATGGCGCGGGTCGTCATGGGCAGATTGCGCGTCACCTCATAGGCCAGAAGCTGACTAATCTCGCGCAGAAGTTGGCGGAAGCTGGCGGTCGAGGTGTCTTTTTTTCGCATCAGCGTCAGCTTGTGCTGCACCAGCGGGTGGGTGACATGGGTGACGTGGTCGGTCATGTGGCAGGCTCCAGTCGTTTGGCCACGCGGGCGCGGGTGTCATCATCGCAAAAGGCGGCGGCAAGGGCTGTTTGATTGATGGCTTTGAAGTCATCCTCACCCCAGCCGAAGGTCTTGTTGAGCGTGTCGTATTCGGCGGTCATCGTCGTGTGAAAGAAAGGTGGGTCGTCAGTGGAGACGGTGACTTTGACACCCGCGTCTCGCAGCTTGACGATCGGGTGATCGGCCCAGCCGCCCACAGCGTTGAGCACCACGTTTGAGCCGGGGCAAACCTCAAGCACGATCCCTTTCTCGGCGATTTCCTCAACCAGTGCCGGATCACTGGCCGCGCCGATCCCGTGGCCGATCCGGACCACGTCAAGATCGCGGATCGTGTCGGCGACCATATCGGCCCCGCCCCATTCGCCCGCATGGCAGGTCAACGGCATCCCCGCCTCGCGCGCCATGTCAAAGCTGTAGGCGTAATCGCCGGGGCGGCCCACCATTTCTCCACCTGCCATGCCATAGCCGGTGATGAAGCTACCGAAGGTTTCGACCGCGCATTTGGCGGCAGGCTTGCAAGCCTCCGGTCCGAAATGGCGGATGCCGGTCACGATGCCTTTCAGGGTGATCCCCAGCTTCTCTTCCGCCTCGTTGGCCGCATCTTCGATGGCTGCGAGGTATTCGCGCCAGGCCGCGAGGTCCCCGCCGCCACAGAAATCGGGCGAGACAAAGGTTTCCATATAGACGACGCCATGTGACGCCGTTTCCTCCAGCACGGCCATGGTCAGGCGGCGAAAGTCTTCAGGGCTTTGCAAGGTGGTGCAGGCAGCTTCGTAGACCTGCAGGAAATGGTCAAAGTTGCGGAAAGCATAGCCGCCATCGGGCGTGAAAATCTTGCTTAGATCGATGCTTTTTTCTGCCGCCAGCCCCCGGATGAAAGCGGGTGGCGCGCAACCCTCAAGATGGGTGTGCAACTCGATCTTGGGTGTGGATTGAAATGTCATAGAAAGCTTTTTCCCTGGCCGCGATAGGGCACTTTTAGATGGTCAGCGACGCTAGCGGCAACGTCGGTAAAGGCCAGATGCCCAAGCGCCCTCGCCCCGATACCATGCACCAAGACAGGCACCCGTTCGCGGGTATGGTCCGTGCCGCGCCACGTCGGGTCATTGCCGTGGTCGGCAGTGACGATCAGCAGGTCATCCGGGCGCAGTTTGGGCAGCAGTTTGGCCAATGCCTCATCGAACCATTCGAGCTGTTTACCGTAGCCCTGCGGGTTCCGCCGGTGCCCATATTCGCTGTCGAATTCCACGAGATTGGCGAAGATGAAGGTGCCGTCATCAGCCTCATCCGCGAGGTCATAAAGGTGGCCCATCAGCACCGCGTCCCGCCCCTTGCGAAGGTCATCGATGCCCCGCATCGAAAAGATGTCGCCGATCTTCCCCACCGCATAGACCTTCCGCCGCGCATCATGCACATCGTCGCAGATCGTCGAAGCAGGCGGCGCTATCGCAAAATCCTTGCGGTTTGCGGTGCGGGTGAAGTTGCCAGGCTCGCCGACAAACGGCCGGGCGATCACGCGGCCTACCTTCATGGCATGCAAGGTCGGGGCCAGATCGGCACAAAGCTGATGCAGCCGGTCGAGGCCAAAATGCTCTTCATGCGCCGCGATCTGAAGGACGCTGTCGGCGGAGGTGTAGCAAATAGGCCAGCCGGTTTTCAGGTGTTCGTAACCGTATTTGACGATGATCGCGGTCCCGGAGGCGTGGCAATTGCCGAGGATCCCCTCGGTGCAGGCCTTGGCGCAAATCTCCTCCGTCAGATCATCGGGAAAAGCCGGAATCTGTTCAGGAAAAACATGCCAGTCCCACGGCACCGGCACGCCTGCGAGTTCCCAATGGCCGGACGGCGTATCCTTGCCCGGCGAGATTTCGGTCGCAGCGCCCCAAGCGCCGGTCGGCGTCTGCCCAAGGCCAGGGGCATCCACGCCAGAGGCGAGTTTGACTGCGGCACCGAGGCCCAGCGCATCCAGTGTCGGCACATCCAGCCCGGCGGTTTCGGCAATGTGCCCCACCGTATTCGCCCCGGTATCCGGCAAATCGCCGTTGAAGAATTGGTCCGCATCGGGCGCGCCGCCAATTCCAACGCTGTCAATCACGATCAGAAAGGCCCGGGGCATCATTCCACCCTTTCGATAATCAAGGGGCCGCGTGCGCCGCTTTCGCCAATTGTAATCGCCGCACGCACCGCCTGCGCCGCGGCTTCGGCGCTGTCTTCATCAGCGGCATGCAGGATGCAAAGCGGATCACCGCGCGTAACTTGATCGCCAAGGCCCACCATCTCGGTCAATCCCACCGAAGGGTCAACAGTGTCCGTCTCAACCCGGCGACCGCCGCCCAGACCCACAACCGCAAGGCCCAGCGCTTCACCGTCAATCGCGGCAACCTGCCCGCTTTCCGGAGCAGTTACGGCCCCGACAACAGGCGCCTTTGGCAGATGCGTATGCCAGTCCTGCGCCATGTCAGGTGGTCCGCCCAAAGCGGCGATCATCCAGGCAAAGCGCTCCATCGCTGCGCCAGAGGCAATCGCGCGACTGACCCGTCCGATGGACTTGTCCTCATTTTCGCCCTGCATGACGAGCAGCCGAACACATAAAGCAAAGCTCAGATCATAAAGCCGGGGGGCGGCTGTCTTGTTGCCTGCCAGCACTTCCATACAGATCGCCACCTCAACCGCGTTGCCCAAAGTCGGTGCCAGAGGCTCGTTCATATCGGTGATCATCGCTTCGGTCTTGCAGCCCGCCCCGTTTGCCGCGTCCACCAAAGCGCGGGCGAGGGTTCGGGCCTCATCAGGCGTCTTCATGAATGCGCCCGACCCGCATTTGACGTCAAGGATCAGGCTCTCCAAACCGGCTGCCAGCTTCTTCGACAGGATCGAGGCGGTGATCAGGTCCACGCTTTCGACCGTCGCGGTCACATCCCGGATTGCATAAAGCCGCTTGTCTGCCGGGGCGATCTTGCCCGTTGCACCCACGATGGCACAGCCCACATCGCGCGTGATCTGGCGCAACCGCGCCTCTGTGACGTTGATGTTGACGCCAGGGATCGCTTCGAGCTTGTCGAGGGTGCCACCGGTATGGCCCAGCCCCCGGCCCGAGATCATCGGCACGTAGGTGTCGCAGGCCGCCAGAACAGGTGCGAGGATCAGCGAGACGCAATCGCCTACGCCGCCGGTGGAATGCTTGTCGATCACTGGCCCCGGCAGGTCCCATTGCAACACGTCACCGCTGTCGCGCATCCCTTGCGTCAGTGCGACACGACCTTCCTCCGAGAGCCCGTTCAGCACCACTGCCATGGCAAAGGCCCCGGCTTGGGCGTCACTGACATCGCCATCGGCCAGGCCGTTTGCGAACCAGGTCAGTTCCTCCCGGCTGGGGGTTTGGTGCCTTCGCACTTTGGCGATGATCGCACGGGCGTCCATCTTCTCAGACGCGGCTCATGTAGTCGGCGTCGAAAACGCCGGGCAGCAATTCGGAGACGGTCGTTTCAAGCGTCACGCCGTCCAGCGTCGTCAATGTGACTTTGACATCGCCCTTCGCAAATTCTGCGATCTTCTGACGACACCCACCACAAGGGCTAATCGGTTTGGGGCTGTCGGCAATGACGGCGATTTCGGCGATCTCCGTGTCCCCACCGGCGACCATGGAGGCAATGGCCCCGGCCTCGGCGCAGGTCCCTTCAGGGTAGGCCACGTTTTCGACATTGCAGCCCGTGTAAACCTTGCCGGACGTCGCGCGCAAAGCCGCACCAACCTTGAATTTCGAATAGGGGGCATGTGCGTTTTCGCGGACCGCGCGGGCGGCATCGATCAGGGACATGGAAGCTCCGCTTTTTGTTTCAGGCAGAGTGATCCGGGATGGGGCCAGATGCAAGGGTGCTGACGGCGCCGGGCAAGGTGACCTCAAGCAGTTCGATATCGTCGGAAGGTGCTGCATAGCGGGTCGCCATGCCCGGCGGGATCACGAATGCGTCGCCGGGCTCCAAGGTGTAGGGTGCCTTCCCCTCGCCTTCGAGCGTCATGGTCCCCTGCATCATGAAGGTGAAGTGGATATCCGCGTCATGGGTCATCCATTCGGGCGTCCCCTGACCCCGGCGCAGAACCTGCACGCCTGCGACATTCTTGGTGTTCTCGGCAATCGTCGTATCGCGCGCGATGAAACCGGGCAGGCGCGACGGCTGCCAGTCGGCGTGAGCTGCCTGATTGAACACGAACTTCTGCTCCTGCCATTCCCGGTCTGGGCGAAGATGAGGCGTGGGCAGCTCCATCTCGTGATCGATTTCGGTGATATGCTCGGCAGGCACACCGATTTCGATCACCTCGATGCCGTCGGACGCCTCCAGCACCCGGTGCCGGATTTCAGGCGGCTGGATAAAGCAATCTCCGGCGGTGAGACGGATCGGCGGGCCTTGATCCTCGTAAACCACATCAACCCAGCCGCGATAGCAGAAGATGAGCTGGAACCCGACCTTGTGGAAATGCACCATATCCGGAACCGGCCCGCCATCCGGGATACGAATGTGACTGGCGATAATCGATCCACCGAGACGGCTGGGGATCAGATCGCGGTAGTGCATTCCCGCGCGGCCGATCACCCAGGGCGCTTGGTCGGCCAAGCGCCGCACTACAAAAGCGTGATCGGTTTCGGGCAGGATCAGCGGCGGGTGCAGCGGGAGGATTGTGACCGGTATTGCGCCCGGCGAAGTGAGCGCCTTGGTCCCATCCGCGAAGTCGGGATCATCCGTTAGGATCCGCAATCCGGGGTTCGGGCCTGTCCCTTGCTCCAGACGCACGCGCAGCCCGTGCCCCGAATAGACCGCGACTGTGGGATCATCCGCCGGGTAGATCATGTCCAGCCGCATCCGCAGCACATTGCCGAAGAAACTTAGATCGGCGCGCAAGTCTGTCGTGGGCAAGCAGATTTCGGCCCGGATGTCATGGTCTTGTGTCATAGAACGCACCCTGTGAGGCCATGGAATGATTTGCAAGAGGCGCCAAAGCATGTTTAACCACAAGGGCGCTTTCCCCTGCGGAAAGAAAATGGTTTAATGTTAAACCATATTGGGAGGACCAGATGCCAGACGACGCGAAAGAGGGCCTGCGACAGGCCGCACTGGACTATCATCAGTTCCCCAAACCCGGCAAGTTGGAGATACGCGCGACCAAACCGCTCGCCAATGGACGCGACCTGGCGCGCGCTTATTCGCCCGGCGTGGCTGAAGCCTGTCTAGAGATCAAAGCCGACCCCAGCGTGGCCCGCGATTACACCGCGCGGGGCAACCTTGTGGCAGTCGTCTCGAACGGCACGGCGGTGCTGGGCCTTGGCAATATCGGCGGGCTGGCGTCTAAGCCTGTGATGGAAGGTAAGGCGGTTCTCTTCAAGAAATTCGCCAATATCGACTGCTTTGATATCGAGTTGAACGAGCCCGACCCCGAGAAACTGGCCGAGATCGTTTGCGCGTTGGAACCGACCTTCGGCGCGATCAATCTGGAGGATATCAAGGCCCCGGATTGCTTTATCGTCGAAAAACTCTGCCGCGAGCGGATGAACATCCCCGTCTTTCATGATGACCAGCACGGAACAGCAATTGTTGTCGGCGCGGCGGCCACTAACGCGCTGAGGGTTGCGGGCAAGAAGTTCGAAGACATCAAGATCGTCTCAACCGGCGGCGGCGCGGCGGGCATCGCTTGCCTGAACATGCTCCTGAAACTGGGCGTGAAGCGCGAGAATGTCTGGCTCTGCGATATCGAAGGCCTCGTTTATCGGGGCCGCGAAAAGGACATGACCCCGCAAAAGGCCGAGTACGCCCAAGGGACGACACCCGCGACACTTGATGATGTGATCGCTGGGGCTGATCTCTTTCTGGGGCTTTCGGGACCGGGCGTGCTGAAGCCCGACATGGTTGCCAAGATGGCCGACCGTCCGATCATCTTTGC
This sequence comes from Cognatiyoonia sp. IB215182, assembly GCF_033963905.1. Taxonomy (NCBI): domain Bacteria; kingdom Pseudomonadati; phylum Pseudomonadota; class Alphaproteobacteria; order Rhodobacterales; family Paracoccaceae; genus Cognatiyoonia; species Cognatiyoonia sp. IB215182. The sequence goes on along the minus strand of NZ_JAXBMB010000001.1, from coordinate 398,794 downwards.
GCTGGCAAATCCGACGCCCGAAATCGCACCGGAAGAAGCCCGCAAGGTGAATCCGCAGGCCATCATCGCCACGGGTCGCAGCGATTTTCCCAATCAGGTCAATAACGTCCTCTGTTTCCCATTCATCTTTCGTGGCGCGCTGGATGTTGGTGCGACCGATATCAATGACGAGATGAAGATCGCCTGCGTCGAAGGCATCGCGGCCCTCGCCCGCGCAACGACCAGCGCGGAGGCAGCGGCGGCCTATAAAGGCGAACAACTCACCTTTGGCGCTGACTACCTGATTCCGAAACCATTCGATCCCCGCCTGATGGGTGTGGTCGCCAGTGCCGTTGCAGGTGCCGCCTGCGAAACGGGTGTCGCCACGCGCCCTATCACGGATATGAAAGCCTACAAAGCCAACCTCGACAGCTCCGTCTTCAAATCGGCGATGATCATGCGGCCCGTTTTCGACGCCGCCCGCACCTCTGCCCGGCGAATTGTCTTTGCGGAAGGTGAGGATGAGCGGGTGCTACGTGCGTCTCAGGCCATCATGGAAGAGACCACCGACACACCTATCCTGATTGGCCGCCCGGAAGTAATCGAACTGCGCTGCGAGCGTGCCGGGTTGAATATCCGCCCCGGTGTGGATTTCAGTATTGTGAACCCCGAAAACGACCCGCGTTACCGCGACTATTGGGGCACATATCATGAGTTGATGGCCCGCAAGGGTGTCACGCCTGATCTGGCCAAAGCCATCATGCGCACGAACACAACTGCCATTGGTGCGGTGATGGTCCACCGGGATGAGGCGGATAGCCTGATCTGCGGCACATTCGGCCAGTTCCTGTGGCATCTCAACTATGTCTGCCAGATCCTCGGCACAGATGAATACCACCCGGTCGCCGCACTTTCGCTGATGATCCTAGAAGACGGGCCACTATTTTTGGCCGATACGCAGGTTCACCCTGAACCTACCCCTGAGCAGATCGCCGAAACGGTCATCGGTGCTGCCCGCCACGTGCGCAGGTTTGGTGTTGAACCCAAGATCGCACTCTGCTCGCACAGCCAGTTCGGCAATCTCGACAGCGATAGCGGGCGGCGGATGCGCGCGGCGATGGAAATTCTCGACAGCCGGCCGCGCGACTTCGCCTATGAAGGCGAGATGCATATCGATGCAGCCTTGGATGTTGAACTTCGCAACCGCGTCTTTCCCGGCGCGCATCTGGACGGGGCGGCAAATACGTTGATCTTTGCCAATACCGATGCCGCCTCTGGCGTGCGCAACATCCTGAAGATGAAAGGCGGCGGGCTGGAGGTCGGGCCGATCCTGATGGGGATGGGCAACCGCTGTCATATTGTGACACCCTCAATCACCGCACGCGGTTTGCTGAATATGTCGGCAGTCGCTGGCACACCGGTCACGCATTACGGTTAGTGCACGGTCCGGCTTGCCGCCCCGACCGGCTGCGCGTAACACTTTCGTCTGAAGATGACGGGAGGCATGTATGGGTTACGCGGACGTTTACGCAAGCTGGCAGAATGATCCGGAAGGGTTCTGGTTGGAGCAGGCCAAAGCCATCGATTGGGTGAAACCGCCCAGCAAGGCTCTGGATGACAGCAAGGCGCCGCTTTACCGTTGGTTCACCGATGCGGAGGTGAACACCTGCTACAATGCTGTGGATCGTCATGTTGAAAATGGCCGGGGCGATCAGGCGGCCATCATCTACGACAGCCCCGTCACCAACACGAAACGCCAGATTACTTATGCTGAACTTCAGACGCGCGTGGCCTCACTCGCGGGAGCGCTGCGTGCCAAAGGCATCGAAAAAGGCGACCGGGTCATCATCTATATGCCGATGATCCCCGAGGCTTTGGAGGCGATGCTCGCTTGTGCCCGGCTCGGCGCGATCCATTCCGTTGTCTTTGGCGGCTTCGCTGCGAATGAACTGGCAGTGCGGATCGACGACGCAACCCCAAAGGCGATTATCGCGGGGTCATGCGGAATCGAGCCGGGGCGCGTGGTGCATTACAAACCGCTCTTGGATGAGGCCATCGATCTGGCCAGCCACAAGCCCGATTTCTGTGTGATCTTCCAACGCGAACAAGAGGTCGCCGCACTCACACCCGGTCGCGACTACGACTGGCACGGTTTTCAGGCCGACGTGGCGCCCGCGGAATGCGTGCCCGTCAAGGGCGACCATCCCGCCTATATCCTCTACACATCCGGCACCACCGGCGCGCCGAAAGGCGTCGTGCGCCCCACGGCGGGCCATCTTGTGGCGCTGAACTGGACGATGAAATCGATCTACAACGTCGATCCGGGTGAGGTCTTCTGGGCCGCCTCTGACGTGGGTTGGGTCGTGGGCCATTCCTACATCTGCTACGCCCCTCTGATCCACGGCAACACGACCGTGGTGTTTGAGGGCAAGCCTGTCGGCACACCCGACGCAGGCACGTTCTGGCGCGTTATCGAAGAGCATAACGTCAAATCCTTCTTCACCGCGCCGACCGCCTTCCGCGCGATCAAGCGTGAGGACCCGAAAGGTGAGATGATCAAGGATTACGACATCTCCGGCCTGCGCGCGCTCTATTTGGCAGGCGAACGCGCGGACCCCGACACGATTGAATGGGCGCAGCGCGTCATGGGCGTCCCGGTCTACGACCATTGGTGGCAGACCGAAACAGGCTACACCATCGCCGGCAATCCAGCTGGGATTGAGGCTCTGCCGGTCAAGATCGGCTCACCCACCGTGGCGATGCCCGGATATGACGTGCAGATCCTCGATGAGGCGGGGCACCCGATTCCCGCTGGTGAGTTGGGCGCCATTGCCGTGAAGCTCCCCCTGCCCCCCGGTACCCTGCCCACGCTGTGGAATGCGGAAGAGCGTTTTATCAAATCCTACCTCAACACGTTCCCTGGCTATTACGAGACCGGGGATGCGGGGATGATCGACGAGGACGGCTACCTTTACATCATGGCGCGCACCGATGACGTGATTAACGTGGCCGGGCATAGGCTCTCGACAGGTGCAATGGAAGAAGTCCTCGCCGCGCATCCGGATGTGGGTGAATGCGCGGTGATTGGCGTGACAGATGAGTTGAAGGGTCAATTGCCCTTGGGCCTCATTTGCCTGAATGCAGGATGTGATCGTCCCCATGAGGAGATCAAAAAAGAGGTCGTCACCCGCGTCCGCGATCAGATCGGCCCAGTCGCCGCGTTCAAACTGGTCACCGTCGTCGACCGGTTGCCCAAAACCCGCTCCGGCAAGGTTCTGCGTGGGACGATGGTGAAAATCGCCGATGGCGAGGATTTCAAGATGCCCGCGACGATTGATGATCCGGCGATCTTGGAGGAGATCCGAGAGGCGCTGATGCCGTTGGGGTATGCGGGCAGCTAAGTTTTGCCGCCGACTGACACTCTGGAGTGTCAAGAGCATCGCTTGCCATGCTACCGCACAAAAGCAACGTGTAAATGGATTGAGCTATGGCACAGGGTATTAAAGAACATGTCGGCTGGGTGCTCCGTATCATGATTTTGATCGGTGGTACCTACATGGTGATTTTTCACGATTGGAATCGTGAAAGTTACCGCATTGGAGCAATCGTCTTTCTCACTCTAAGCCTCATAGAGATGGTCCAAATGATCAGGAAGCGACAGAAGTAGAGTAAAATCAAAAATACTTCGAATCCGCGCTTTAGAAAACGACTCCGATTTCGAGGACTGAGGGCCGCCCCCGACCCTGGGCCGGAGGCCGTCTTGCAAAAGGTCCAGTGGACCTTTTGAGGCCGAAGGGTGCGGTAGCACAGGGGGCATCGCAGATGCGCCCTCCCGGTGGGAGGGTGTCGCCATTGTCGCTCGGACCAATGGCGCGAAAATGACGACCGCGGCCCGGGCCGGGGGCCCGGTCTCACAAGTGTGAAAACGGGACCCAAAATCCGCACCTCAAACAAACTGCTCCCTGATCAATCGTTCTTCCAACCCATGCCCCGGATCGAACAGAATCCGGTGCCGCACCGATGGCTCTGAACGGATTTCGACACTCACCACATCGCGGACGGATTTGCCGTCGGCCTCTGCCATGACAGGCCGCTTGTTTGGGTCTATCACGTCGAGCCGCACCACGGCACGTTTTGGCAACAGCGCCCCGCGCCAGCGGCGGGGGCGGAAGGCCGAGACTGCCGTCAATGCCAACACGTCCGACCCGATGGGCAGGATTGGCCCATGGGCGGAGTAGTTGTAGGCGGTGGATCCAGCTGGCGTGGACACAAGCGCCCCGTCGCAAACCAGCTCGCTCATACGCAGCTTGCCATCTACAGTGATCCGCAGCTTTGCCGCTTGCGGCCCCGCCCGTAGCAGGCTCACCTCGTTGATCGCAAGCGCTTCATACATCTCGCCATCCGCAGTCAGCGCTGTCATGGCGAGCGGGTTGATCACCTCTTCCTCAGCCTCCTGCAAACGGGCTCGCAGGCCGTCTGCGGCGAATTCATTCATCAGAAACCCGACCGTCCCCCGGTTCATCCCGTAAACCGGCACATCCAGCCCTTCGGTCGCATGCAGCGTCTGCAACATGAACCCGTCACCACCAAGAGCCACGATCACATCCGCCTCATGCGCCTCCACATCGCCATAGGCTGCGGCCAGTTCGCTTTGTGCGGTTTGTGCAATCGGTACGGGGCTCGCGACAAAAGCGATCTTGGGGCGCGACATTGGGCAAAAACCTTTCAGTTCCGATACGTTGTGCGGTGATCGCACCCGAAACGCAAGACGCGCATATGAAACCTGCGTGACGTGCTCATAAACATCTTGGTCGTTTTGATGCTTTAGAACGCCGCGATCCTGGGGTATCAGAGCGCAATTTTTGAGAAGTCCGGCACCTGAAGGGGGATGCATCATGAATATCACCGTCCGCGACAACGGCTTTTTCACCGAAACACTCGATACCCGCGATCCGGAACTGCATGCGGCCATGCAGGCCGAGCTGAAACGCCAGCGCAAAGAGATTGAGCTGATCGCATCGGAAAACATCGTCTCTGCCGCCGTGATGGAGGCGCAGGGCGGCGTGATGACGAACAAATATGCCGAAGGCTATCCCGGGCGTCGTTATTACGGTGGCTGCGAGCATGTGGATGTGGCGGAGAACCTCGCCATCGACCGCGCCAAACAGCTTTTCAATTGCGGTTTCGCCAATGTGCAGCCGAACTCCGGGTCTCAGGCCAACCAGGGCGTGTTTCAGGCGCTTCTCCAGCCGGGTGATACGATTCTTGGCATGTCGCTCGATGCCGGTGGGCACCTCACCCACGGCGCCAAGCCCAACCAGTCAGGCAAGTGGTTCAACGCGATCCAATATGGTGTGCGCCGTCAGGATAGCCTTTTGGATTATGACGAGGTCGCCCGGCTGACGGCAGAGCATCAGCCCAAGATGATCATCGCCGGTGGCTCGGCCATCCCCCGCATCATCGATTTCGCGAAGATGCGCGAGATTGCCGACACCGTTGGCGCGTATCTACTCGTCGATATGGCCCATTTCGCAGGCCTCGTTGCGGCGGGTCTCTACCCCTCGCCCTTCCCTCACGCCCATGTCGCCACCACCACCACGCACAAAACGCTGCGCGGCCCGCGCGGCGGCATGATCCTGACCAATGACGAGGCGATGGCGAAGAAATTCAACTCAGCCATCTTCCCCGGCATCCAGGGCGGTCCGCTGATGCATGTGATCGCAGGCAAGGCCGTTGCCTTTGGTGAGGCGCTGCGCCCCGAATTCAAGACCTACCAGGAACAGGTCATCAAGAACGCACAGGCTCTGGCCGATCAGTTGATGAAAGGCGGGCTGGACATCGTCACAGGCGGCACAGACAGCCACGTGATGCTGGTCGACCTGCGGCCCAAGGGCGTGAAAGGGAATGCCACTGAAAAGGCACTTGGCCGCGCCCATATCACCTGCAACAAGAACGGCATTCCTTTTGATCCGGAAAAGCCCATGGTCACATCGGGCATTCGCCTCGGCTCTCCTGCGGGGACGACACGTGGCTTCGGAGAGCCTGAGTTCCGCCAGATCGCCGATTGGATCGTCGAAGTGACCGAGGGGCTGGCTGCCAACGGCGAAGACGGCAACGGTGCCATCGAGGAAAAGGTGAAAGCCGAGGTCGAGGCGCTCTGCGACCGCTTCCCGATCTATCCAAACCTCTGATCACCCATGATTTTCTGCGTTTGCCGCGGACCCGGCAGGGTCCGCTGCCCCAACACCTGCGCCAGATGGTCGTAGACCAGCCGAATGCGCTTTGAGCTATGCAGTTCACGGTGAACGGTCAGCCAGTACGGCACTTCAACGGGTTCAAGATCAGGCAGGATCATCTCCATATCCGGGAAGGCTGAAGCCAAATCTTCGGTCATCGGCATCAAGCCGAGACCCTGACGCGCAAACTCCCAACTGGCTACACCGCTACCGCCCAGAATGGCGAGGTTTTTTGCGGAAACGGGCAGCCCCCAATTCTGCAGGAATGTGATCAACTCCTCCGCATCGTCGATGCCGATAATGTCAGCCCGGGCGACGTCCTCGACACTGCGGATGGGACCGATACGACGCAGATAATCACGGCTGGCATAAAGATGCCCAAAACTGCGACGCACCTTGCGGGCGATCAGGTCCGGTTGGGTCGGGGCGACATGCCGCACCGCGATATCCGCCTCGCGCCGCTGCAAGTCCGACAGCGCGTTTGACGCAAGCACCTTGATGCGCACCTGCGGGGCAATCCTGCGCAGATCAGTCACGATATGCGGCATGATATAGACAGCAAAGATATCGGTGACCGAGATGCAGACCTCACCCGTCACGGTCTCTGACCGGCCAGAGGCGGTGAGGGCCGCCCCAATCGCGCTTTCACCCATCGCCCGAAGATGCACAAGCATATCGCGTCCGGCTGGCGTCAGTTCCAGCTTGCGCCCGATCCGCTCGAACAGAACGATATCAAGCGCCTCTTCGAGACCCGCAACCTGCCGCCCCAACGTGGGTTGGGTCATCTTCAGCGCGCGCGCCGCAGCCGAGAACGACCCCGTTTCGGCGGTCACCAGAAAAGCGCGCGCTTGGTTCCAGTCAAAGTTCAGAGCCTGCCAGTTCATGCATTTATGTATAACCAAGAGGCAAATCTTGGCAATTCCGCAATTGAGCATGCACGAATAACATAGAGCAAATCCGAAAAGGAACGGAACATGCAAAATGCAGCCTTCTGGGATCGCATGGCGCCCAAATATGCCAAAGACCCGATCAGCGACCAAGCCGCCTATGAAACCACTTTGGGGCGCATGCGTCATTATCTGCAGCCTCACCATCACGTTGTCGAACTGGGCTGCGGGACAGGATCAACCGCGCTGGCTCTTGCGCCCGGGGTGCAAAGCTATCTTGGCACGGATGTCTCACGCGGCATGATCGACATCGCGCGCAGCAAGCTGCAACCAGACAGTCCTGAGAAACTAAAGTTCGAAGTGGCAACAGCAGCCGAACTGCCGCTGGGGCCGGTTGACGCTGTGCTGGCGCTAAACCTATTTCATCTGCTGCCGGACCTACAGCAAGTCCTTCGCAACATCGAATCCGCCCTTCCGAAAGATGGTTTGCTGATCACCAAGACAGCCCTTTTGAAAGAGGGACCGTGGTATCTCGGCGTGATGATCCCGGTCATGCAGGTCTTCGGCAAGGCACCTTACGTTCTGCGCCTATCCCAATCCGAGCTCTTATCCGCGATAGAAGAGGCCGGGTTTGATGAGGTGGAGACCATCCTTCAGCAAGGGACTGCACCGCGGCTGTTCACAGTGCATCGCAAGCGTTAAACAAATCCGCGCAGCACAAGAACAACCAACACCAGCACACCGGTGACCAGAAACACAAAAGCAATCGACGCAGCAAGGTTGATCATAGCGGTGATCCGTTCTTGCCTGGGATCCAGTCCATCCAGATGGGCGACGATATTGCTGTAAGCGCGATCCATTTTCTTGCCATCAACCATGCGCGCCAGCTTCGGATTGGCCATCAAATCGTAACTCTCAAGAAAAAAGCGTGCGTCGCGCCGGATATGGCGTGGCAAACGCCGCCCTGCCTTGCGGACCTGCGCCTCAAGGTCGCGCCCCTGCACCCGCAGCTTTTCCGCAAAAAGCGTGCGCAAAGCATCAACCTGGTATTCAACAGACTTCCCCATCCCTGCCCGCTAGGGGCTTGGGGCTGAGGGTGCAATCCCTCTGGAACTTCGAAAGGCGGAAGGGTTAGAAGCGATGCATGTTGAACACGGTTACTTATGACGGCCCCGGCCAAACACCATTGCTGATTGCCCATGGCCTTTTCGGATCGGCGCGCAATTGGGGTGTCATCGCCAAACGCCTGTCCGAAGTAAGACCGGTCGTTGCGGTGGACATGCGCAACCATGCCGGCAGCCCCTGGTATGACACGCATTCCTATGCTGATCAGGCCCAAGACCTTGCAGAGGTGATTGAGACGCCCTGTGATGTGCTCGGGCACTCCATGGGCGGCAAAGCCGCCATGCTGCTGGCGCTTCAAGCCCCGGAAAAGGTGAACCGTCTGATCATCGCCGACATTGCCCCAGTGGCCTACGGCCATTCCCAGATGGGGCCGATTGAAGCCATGCGGCGCGTTGACCTCGCCACCCTCCAAAACCGCGCTGATGCAAAGCACCAATTAGGGGACCTTGATCCGGGGGTTCCAGACTTCCTGCTGCAAAGCCTTGATATGAAGGAAAGAAGATGGCGATTGAACCTGGATGTGCTTGAGGCCGAGATGGACAAGATCATCGGGTTTCCCGAGGTCTCGGGTCAGTTCGATGGTCCGACGCTATTTCTGTCAGGCGGGACATCTGACTATGTCCAGCCCGATGCGCGGGCCACGATCAAGGGTCTGTTTCCAAATGCGAAGTTCGCAAAGATCCCGGGCGCAGGCCACTGGCTGCACGCCGAAAAACCGCGTGAGTTCGAAGCTGCCGTCACCGCGTTTCTCGCATGAAAAGGTCATTGCCGAAAAATCCCGACCGCTCTAACCTGCTAAAAACGAACGAGGAAAGATGATGATCAGAATAATCGCTTTGACGGCTCTTCTGGCCTTACCGGCCTGCGAAACCGCGCGCGGCTTGGGGCAGGATATCAGCAACGCAGGCGACGCGATCAGCGACGCAATCTAAACCAGACAGACTTGACAGGCATGCTGCGGCGCAGCGAAACTTGAGGTATTTGCTTCAAGGAGATTGCGATGCTCAGCCCATTTGACATTTGGTCACCCACCTTCCACGCCCCGTTTTCGGGTGACGTGACACAAGAAATCACACCCCGCGTCTTTTCGCCCGATATCAAAGGCAGCATGGGGATTGAAAACCGTATTCAGACCCAGGTCGCCAGCTACGGCACACAATTGGGCAAAATCCTCGAAGCGCTGATGGTGCTTGCCGATAAGGACAAGACAGCCCTGCCCGAAATCGAGAAACTCATCGCCGATATTGAAGCGGTCAAGGCCGATGCCAAAGAGGTCTTGCGCGAAGAAGCCATCGCCGCCCTCGCCCGGCTCGAAAAAGTCGACCCTGAGGCTCACGCGGACCTCGTGAACCTCAGGTAGCGTCAGCGCCGGCCAACGTTTTGCACTTGATCAAATCCGCCGCTTTCTCGGCAATCATGATCGTGGGCGCATTCGTGTTCCCGCCGATCAGCGTCGGCATCACCGACGCATCGATCACGCGCAGCCCCTGCATGCCGCGCACCTTCAACTGCGGGTCGACGACGGCCATGTCATCCACCCCCATCTTGCAGGTGCCGACGGGGTGATAGATTGTGTCGGCCCGCGCGCGGATATGGCGCTCCCACTCCGCGTCGCTCATCCCTTCCCGCGTGCCGTGCAACTCCTTATGTCGGAACGGCGCCAGCGGTGGTGCCTGCAGAATCTCCCGCATCATCTTCGCCCCCTTGATAATCGTCCCCAGATCGCGCGGGTCCGACAGGAATTGCGGGTCGATCGCGGGCGCGGCCAGCGGATCGCCGCTTTGCAGACCCACCATGCCCCGACTATGGGGGCGCAGCGCGCAGACATGGCAACTGAACCCGTGCCCCAGATGCAGCTTGCGCGCATGATCATCGACAATCGCAATCACGAAATGCAACTGGATATCAGGCCGGTCGAGCGCCGGATCCGTCTTTAGAAACGCAGCCCCTTCAGCAAAGGGTGAGGCGAGCATGCTCTTCCCGTCCTTCCGCCAGCGCAAAGCATGCCGGATCAGGTTCCAGGTGCCCCGCGCGCTGATCCCGAAATTGTCCCGATCCTTGGATTTGTAGGCGAGGATAAAATCGAGATGATCCTGCAGGTTCTGCCCCACGCCGGGCAATTCATGCACCATGCTGATGCCATGCGGCGTGATATCCTCGGGCCGCCCGACCCCGGACAATTGCAAAAGCTGGGGTGAGTTGAAGGCCCCACCGCAAAGCAGCACCTCTTTGCCCGCCAGCACCTGTTTCTCGGCCTTGCGCTGCCGATACATCACCCCCGTCGCGCGTTTGCCCTGAAACAGCACCCGCGTCGCCTGTGCGCGTGTAATCACCGTCAGGTTGGGGCGGTCCATGACGGCATGCAGATAGGCCGCTGCCGCCGAACACCGTTCGCCCGCGCGTCGCCCATGAAACTGCGTGACCTGATAGGTCCCGATCCCTTCGTTGTCACCCCGGTTGAAATCCGCCGCCTCGCGATGCTGCAAGCTCGTGCCCGCCTCGACAAAGGCCCGCGTAATGGGCCGAATTGCCTGCTGATCGGTCACATGCAGCGGGCCATCGCCTCCATGATAATCATCCGCCCCGCATGAATTATTCTCGGACTTGCGGAAATAGGGCAGCACATCATCCCAGCCCCAGCCGTCGCAACCCAGATCGGCCCAGCCATCATAATCCGACCGGTGCCCGCGCACATAAAGCATCGCGTTCAGCCCGCTCGACCCGCCCAGCATCTTGCCGCGCGGCTGATAGCCCCGCCGCCCGTTCAGCCCCGGCTGCGGCACGGTCTGATAGGCCCAATTGCTGATCTTCGGCCGCCCCGGCAGCATCACCAACGCTCCGGTCGGCAAGCGGTAAAGGAGCCCCTTCGCGGGCCCCCCGGCCTCTAGCAGGCAAACGGATGTGTTGGGGTCCCCCGAGAGGCGCGCCGCCAGGACAGAACCCGCCGAGCCCCCGCCCACAATCACATAATCATAGGCCATCCCGCCCTCCCTTGGCGCGCAAGGTAAGGCTGCGATGTGGGAGATGTCCAGCGGGTCAGACCACGGGTGAGGTCAGAAAAGTCGCCAGACAAAGACCGCCCATCAGAAAGAGAAAAGCGTGAGGCAGAAAGCGCATCGGATGCTCCATCGCGGGATGATGGAGGTTAAACGTGGGAGGGTGCGGTTTCCGTCGCGTGGGTTTCACCCACCCTACGTTTGCTAGACTAGGGTCATGTGTCTTGAACAGTCGTCTTTGACGCTATTGATCAGGAGTCCGTGCAATAGCAGCGATAGCGATTTGTATTCTCCGCGCGATCCGTAGAGTCCATGCGCTAGCCCATTCCTCAAAGCACAACCAAGCGCAAAGATCTCACGATCATCACCATTTCGGAAGCATTCGATCCGCTTCTTCAGCGCATGACTGTCCATAAAGCCTTCAATTTGCTGAAGATCTTTCGAACTTATCATACTTCGGACGCTTTGAGCTTCTGAAGTATAGTTCTGTGAAATCTCATCAGCTAGGTCGTACCATCGCATCTTTCCAGCCGAAGTGGCTTTGGACCTTAGCCGTGAGTAAGCTTCGAAGGCGACGAAGCTGAACATCACCTTTATTTGCGCAGTGTAGTAGTCTTGGGTTCTCTGGACGTAGTCATTGTACTCGATATGATTTATCGACATCGCTAACTTGAGCTTCGAGGCTGCCTTTCCAAGTCCGTAGATGTATGTCCCGCTTGCTACTGTTCGAATATCATATCTCAACTGCGCGGCACGACCTGGGTTTGATAGCAGTTTCGCATTCAATTGACTAAACTCGATTGGCATCCAATGTGATTGACCCATCTCGCCTCCAACAAAGTCTCTATACGTTCGCAACCACTTAGAAAAAACAAACCCTCATATATGCATCCACAGATTCGGCAGCCTTCTACCCATCCATCTTCAACGCCGAAATAAACGCCTCCTGCGGGATATCCACCTTGCCGAACTGCCGCATCTTCTTTTTGCCTGCCTTCTGCTTGTCCAAGAGCTTACGCTTCCGCGTGGCGTCTCCGCCGTAGCATTTCGCCGTCACGTCCTTGCGCAGCGCAGATAGCGTCTCGCGCGCGATGACTTTGCCGCCGATGGCGGCCTGGATCGGGATTTTGAACATGTGACGCGGGATTAGATCTTTGAGCTTTTCGACCATCGCCCGCCCCCGCATCTCGGCCCGGTCGCGGTGGACCATCATGGACAGCGCATCCACCGGTTCCTCATTCACCAGTACGGACATTTTCACCAGATTGTCCTGCTGGTAGCCGGTCATCTGGTAATCAAACGACGCATAGCCCTTTGTCACCGATTTCAGCCGGTCGTAGAAATCGAACACCACCTCGTTCAGCGGCAGGTCATAGACCACCATCGCGCGGGAGCCCGCATAGGTCAGGTCCTGCTGTACGCCGCGCCGGTCCTGACAGAGTTTCAGCACGTCGCCAAGATACTCATCCGGCACAAGGATCGTCGCCTTGATCCGCGGCTCCTCCAGATGGTCCACATGGGTCAGGTCGGGCATGTCGGCGGGGTTGTGCAGCTCGATCATCTCACCGTCGCGCATATAGACGTGGTAGACGACGGAGGGCGCGGTGGTGATCAGGTCGATATTGTATTCCCGCTCGATCCGGTCGCGGATGACCTCGAGGTGCAGAAGCCCAAGGAACCCGCAGCGGAAACCGAAGCCGAGCGCGGCGGAGGTTTCCATCTCGTGGCTGAAAGACGCGTCGTTGAGGGCGAGCTTTTCGATGGCGTCGCGTAGGTCTTCGAATTCGGAGCTATCCACCGGGAAGAGCCCGCAGAACACCACCGGCTGGGACGGTTTGAAGCCTGCGAGGGGTTCGTCGGTCCCCTTCTTCTCAGACGTGATTGTGTCGCCCACCCGCGTATCGCGCACCTGCTTGATGGAGGCGGTTATGAACCCGATCTCACCCGGGCCCAGCGCCTCAACATCCTGCATCTTGGGCCGGAACACCCCGATCTTGTCGATCTGGTGGATAGTTCCGTTCGACATGAACTTGACCCGGTCGTTCTTTTTCATCTGCCCGTCGATGATGCGGACAAGGACGATGACGCCGAGATAGCTGTCATACCAGCTGTCGACCAGCATCGCCTTCAGCGGCGCGTCGCGGTTCCCCTCGGGCGCGGGCAGCTTCTGTACGATGGCTTCGAGCGTCTCGTGGATGCCCACCCCGGTCTTGGCGCTGACCTGAATGGCGTCGGTCGCGTCGATGCCGATCACATCCTCGATCTGCTCAGCCACGCGGTCGCATTCCGACGCAGGCAGATCGATCTTATTGAGCACGGGGACGATTTCATGATCCGCATCAATGGCTTGATAGACATTGGCCAGCGTCTGCGCCTCAACCCCCTGGGTGCTGTCCACGACAAGGAGGGAGCCTTCAACGGCGCGCATGGACCGCGAGACCTCATAGGCGAAATCCACATGGCCGGGCGTGTCGATCAGGTTAAGCACATAATCCTGCCCGTCATCGGCGCGGTAGTCGATGCGGACGGTGTTGGCCTTGATCGTAATCCCCCGCTCCCGCTCAATATCCATTGCGTCGAGCAACTGCTCCTTCATCTCCCGGTCCGACACAGTGTTGGTGGACTGGATCAGGCGGTCAGCGAGCGTCGATTTCCCATGGTCGATATGCGCCACGATGGAGAAATTGCGGATATGCGAAAGGTCTGTCATAGCAGGGATATGGAAGGGTTTGGGGGGTTGGTCAAGCGGGTGCTTGAGGTGGCGGATGCGACACCCACCAAATAAGTGAATCAAGCTGATCGTCATTGTGTAAAGGGGAAAATTCGCGCAGATGCACCTGCAACGTCCACTGCTGTCTCGTTAAATCGGAGCGTATCAATAAATGAGGCTGGCAGGCATGATACGCGCGAGAGTTTTGCAAGCGGTCTTGGCATCGTTCGCGGCAAGCGTTGCAAGCGCCCAAGACGGACGAACGCTGAGTTATGACGAGCAATTATTTCATCCACAACGCGGGCATAACGCGTTCTTTGTGGACTACGACGTCATTGACAATCATCCGTTGTGCAACGGAAGGGGTGACGTGGCATTCGAAGTAGACGCAGAGCTGAGCGATCTCAACTTCCATGTTGTTGATGCGCCAAGCCAAGCCATACTTGCACCCAATATTATCGAAGAAGAAAGCGAGCCCTGTTACAGAACAATACGCCGTGGCAGCGACGTGGAACTTCAAGAGGTGATTTGCGAGGAAGATGAGCCCATTGCGGAGCGCGACTTGGCCACGACCCTCGATCTGACAATTGAGGCGCGGATATGCATTGCACCGGACCGGAACACAGTTCTTGGCGGCGAGTGGTCCGCAGAGTTTTCTCAGTCGAATTCCGATTTCACGTTGACCGGGGTCTTCCCTCCGGAAACCCAAGACGCCGTGAATGAAAGCGGCATACGGACAAAAACAAAATACTCATCTTATTTTTCAGAGGACGACGACTTCACGCGCATATCACCGGACAGCGGTGCGTTGATCGAGCGGGAAAGCAAATCCGACGGCTTGCTCTTAATAGAACTCGAATGCTTACCTGTCACCTTTGATGCGGTTAGCGGAACAGGCTCTTTCATTGCAGTACCACTTTGGCTCATCATTGACAGGAATACACCTGACTTCTGCACAGACAGTGGTTGCCCTGCAGCCTTTGACCGATGGGGGCCCGCAGCAAGGACCGTTGATTGCGGGTAATCTCAACATCACCGTAACGTTAATGCTCACGCCTCCTCAAACCCCTAACAAACTCTCACCCCACCGCAGGTTTTCCCCACGGGGTAGGTTCCGGTCCTCCATTCCCAATTGCATCCCGCCCCCGCGCCCTACATACTCTGCCACGAGGGGCACAACCTGAACGGATCACCTGCGGGTAAGACAGGGGCCGGTAGAGGATGAGGCGATGCGGTTTTTGTTGATGGTGGGCGCGGTGGCGTCGATGGTGGCCTGTAGCGGGCGCTCTGGCCCAGTGACGGGCGATATATCCGAGGCGTGTTTGGCCGCCGACAGGCGTGCGGCCTCGCCCGAACTCTGCTCTTGTGTGCAGCAGGTCGCGAACCAGACGCTGTCGGGCCGGGAACAGGCGCGGGCGGCGACATTCTTTGAAGAGCCGCAGCTGGCGCAGGATACTCGCCAATCCGACCGTCCCGCCGATGAACGGTTCTGGGACCGCTACCGCAGCTTCAGCGATCTGGCGACCGAGATATGTCAGCCAGTAAACGCCTAGCCGCAGCCTCGATCATATCCAGCGCCCCGTCAAAATCGCGCGTGTAATAGGGGTCGGGCACGTCCTTGTCCGCCATCAGGCGCACGGGCGTCGTATTCCCCTTCGGGCGCAAACGTTCGATATCCGCCTTGTTCTGGCGGTCCATCGCAATGATCAGATCAAACCGGTCGAAATCTGCAACCGCGAATTGCCGCGCCCGTAAGCCGCTCAGGTCAATTCCCCGCGCCCGCGCGGCATCCTGCATTGGCCCGTATGGCGCATCACCCACATGCCATCCTCCGGTGCCAGCGCTGTCCAGCGTCAAATCCGGCGCAAGCGCGCGCATGACCCCCTCGGCAGCGGGCGACCGGCAGATATTGCCGAGGCAGACAAAGACAATCCGCATCACCGCAAGACGCCAGCCTTTGTCATCGCGCGGGCATAAAGCCAGAGGCCGATCAGAATGACCGGGATGGCGATGGTAAACGCTATTGCCGCAGGCCCCGCAGCGGCCACCATGCTGCCCCCATCTGCGATCCCATAGGTGTAGATCGATGACCCGATCAGCCCCGCAAGCGACAGGGCGAATGCGGACCCGGCCATGCGCGACCGCGCCAACAGCA
Organism: Cognatiyoonia sp. IB215182; assembly: GCF_033963905.1. NCBI lineage: Bacteria > Pseudomonadati > Pseudomonadota > Alphaproteobacteria > Rhodobacterales > Paracoccaceae > Cognatiyoonia > Cognatiyoonia sp. IB215182. Next base: position 382,706 of record NZ_JAXBMB010000001.1, on the reverse strand, counting down.
ACAGCGATCCGATGACCGAGAACCAGACGCCCACCGCCCAGGTGATGTCGAACCAGAACGGCGCCCCATTCAGCATTGTCAACCGCTCGGGTGGTTGCGCGGCCAGGTATTCCGCAGCGTTGGTCCGCGTCATGACATAATCAAAAGCGCCGCCCGCGTTCCACAAAAGCGACAGCACCCCGACGATCCACAAATGAACTGGTGTTTTGTCCACGACCCTCTCCCCCCTATTTGGGAGGAGCCTAGCAAGGATCGTACAGCCATGCCACTAGGCCAGTTGCCCGCGTAGCATCCGGTAATGGGCGGGTATCGAGGGCATAAAAAACAGGATCCAGCCGAATGTCAGATAGGCATAGACCGCGGCCGGGATCCACGCGATGGACAGGAGAAGACCGATACCTCCCGCGAGCTTCTGGGCGGCCATTTGCGGCAAAAACCGCAATAGAAACAAGTGAAAGAGCTTGCCGCCATCCAGCGGCTGCACCGGGATCATGTTGAAGATCACCAGCGCCATGTTCAGCCAGATCACCGTCCACAGGATGTAGCTGACCTCGATCATGAAATCCGACGGCGGCCCGGCATTGAAGTCCTGCCACATCCACCATTGGACAAGCGAGGCGATCGCCCAGATTGCGAGGTTCACAATTGGCCCCATCGCCACGATCAACTCTTCCTCGTAAGGCGTGGCCGAGCGGGTGCGTTCGCAAAACCCGCCCCCGCCATGTAACATGATGCGGCGCACCGGGATGCCCTGAACCTTACACCCCCATGCATGGCCCAATTCATGCAAAAGGATCGACGCCAGCAGCACTGTCGCAAAAATCAGGCTATCAATCACAGCCCCGCCTGACAAAAACACCAGAATGCCCAGCAGAAAGACAATCGACTGGCCCACATCAACCCGCACACCCATCGGCCCGTAAAAACTGAAAACAACACTATCGTCTTGCAACATCAAAACGTCCCACCATCACTTAACGTCTGTTAATGATGCCGGGCATGATGGTGGAACATGGCGGAAGTGAGGCGAAATGCGCATTGCGATCTTAACCGGAGCGGGTATCTCCGCCGAAAGCGGGCTCGGCACGTTTCGCGATAAAGACGGGCTCTGGACCCGATATGATCTGGAGGAGGTGGCGACACCCGAAGGCTTTGCGCGCAACCCGGCACTTGTACACGAGTTTTACAATCAGCGCCGCGCCGATTGTATTGCGGCAGCCCCAAACGCCGCCCATAATGCACTAGCCTTGTTGCAGAACAGCACGCATGATTTGGCGCTGATCACACAGAATGTCGATGATCTGCATGAACGTGCAGGCTCAAAGGGCGTGATCCACATGCACGGAGCGCTCAGGCGCGCACTCTGTGCCGCGTGCGATCACCGTTGGGACGCACCGGTTGCGATGGACCCGTCGGATGAATGCCCGTCCTGCAGCGCCTCGGCAACCCGCCCCGATGTGGTCTGGTTTGGCGAAATCCCCTATCAGATGGAAGCCATTCAAGAAGCGGTCGCGCGGGCCGATCTGTTTGTCGCCATCGGGACCAGTGCCGAAGTCTATCCCGCAGCAGGCTTGGTTGAAACTGCACAAGGCGACACGCTTGAAATCAACCTCGCCCCCTCGGCCCGCGCCAACGCCTTCAACGCCCGCCGCTTCGGCCCCGCGACCGAAGTGGTGCCAGCGTGGGTGGACGAGATCATCAAATAGCAGCACTGGACCTTTGCTCCTCTGCGCCCGTATGAACGTGGCGATGGATGCACAAACGGACATAGCGGCACTGGCCGAGAAACTTCTTCAGGGTGACCGCCGGGCCCTGGCACGGGCGATTACGCTGGTGGAAAGCGCGCGCGAAGATCATCGGGATCAGGCCCTGGCTTTGTTGGACACGTTGGGAACCGACAGGCAGGCCTTGCGGATCGGCCTTTCCGGCACGCCCGGTGTGGGCAAGTCGACCTTTATCGAAAGCTTCGGGCTGATGCTGACCGGAATGGGAAAGCGCGTGGCGGTGCTTGCTGTTGATCCCTCTTCGGCAAGGTCCGGCGGATCAATCCTTGGCGACAAAACCCGGATGGAGCAATTGGCGCGTGATCCGAACGCCTTCATCCGCCCCTCCCCCAGCCAAACCCAATTGGGCGGCGTCGCCCGCCGCTCGCGCGAGGCGGTCAGCTTGTGCGAGGCCGCGGGATTTGACATCGTGCTGATCGAAACCGTCGGGGTCGGACAGTCCGAGACGGTTGTGGCGCAGATGGCGGATCTCTTTGTCCTGCTGCTGGCACCGGCGGGCGGTGATGAATTGCAGGGGGTCAAGCGCGGCATCATGGAAATGGCCGATCTGATCCTTGTCAACAAAGCTGACGGCTCGTTGAAGGAACAGGCGCTGCGGACCTGCGCAGATTATGCCGGTGCCTTGCGTCTGTTGCGCAAACGCCCACAAGACCCCAACGGTTTTCCCAAGGCGCTGACGGTCTCCGCGCTGGAGACCGATAGGCTCGAAGATGCCTGGGCCGAGATGCAGAAACTCAGCGACTGGCGCAAAGAGGCTGGCATCTGGGCCGAGACACGCGCGGTGCAGGCACGCTATTGGTTCAGTGAAGAGGTGCATCAGGGTTTGCTCGACATGCTTCGCAAGGATCCTGAAACAGCAACGCGCATGAAAACGGCCGAGGCCGATGTGATGGCAGGCCAGCTTAGCCCGACCGCCGCGGCGCAGGCCGTGCTTGCAGGGTTGAAAGCGCGAGGTTAGAGGCACGCGCTCGTTCATGCGGCAGAAGGGTGACGCAGCGCATTGTCGTTCTATCCCATCCCAAACCGGGTTGACGGGCCACAGGAATCCGCCTATCTGGCGCTGATCTTATGCACAGCCCTGCTTTCGCGGGGTCCACCCCCGTATGACAAGACGTCCCGCCAATGCGGTGATGTCCTTAAAAGACAAGGAAAACGCCCATGTCGCGCCGTTGCGAACTGACTGGAAAAGGCCCGATGTCTGGCAACAATGTCAGCCACGCCAACAACAAGACCAAGCGCCGCTTTTTGCCCAACCTGCAGGATGTAACCCTGCAATCTGACGTGCTGGGCCGCGCCTTTAAACTGCGCATCTCAAACGCTGCCCTGCGGACCGTTGATCACCGCGGTGGTCTGGACGCATTCATGGCCAAAGCGAAAGACAGCGAGCTGTCAGCAGAGGCGCTGAAGATCAAGAAAGAGATCGCAAAAGCATCAGCTGCCTAAGGTCTCAGCGCATTGTGATGTGAATAAACCCGGAAGCTGCAGCTTCCGGGTTTTTTTGTGCGACTGCGCACAGTAAGACCTGCAGTACTTGGATTAAGAACTTCACATTCTTATCTCTTTTTGAGAAAATGTTGCCATTCTGCTCTACGCGCCACGAAAGGGGGCGCCTGATGAAAAACACAATTACATCTGCTTTGATCGCTGCCGCTTTCAGCCTTACTTTATTGACGCCGAATTCTGCATTGGCAGAGGACCATCTGCGGTCGCAGTTTTCACATACCATTGATTACATCACCGAACATGGCGTTTCGGTTGTCCGGTCCAGCGACGGCGGCAGCCTCGTCGTGATCGAGACCGACTTTAACACACGCAATCGGTCCGAACTGCGCCTGCTTCTTGGCCGAGACGGGATGTTCATGCCCGAGGCTGATCTGGGCCCTCTCGCCCGGGTCACAGGCCTACAGGTTTTCAAGGCCCCTCCCGGCCTCGATATCCAGCAGTACACCGAGGTGCATATCTGGAACCCGCAGCACAATGTGATCGTGGGCGTCGCACCACTGAATTAGGCTGCACCTGATCGGTTCCTGTGGCAAAGCGTATCTCATGACTGCTTTGCCCATTGATCCGGTCCTTCCTGATATCGTCTCCGCATTGCGCGACGCGGGCCGCGCTGTGCTCCAGGCCCCGCCCGGTGCCGGCAAAACGACGCGTGTACCGCTGGCCCTGCTGCAAGCAGGGCTGACGGACGGCAAGATCATCATGCTCGAACCCCGCCGCCTTGCCGCCCGCGCGGCGGCAGAGAGGTTGGCCGAAGGGTTAGGTGAAAGTCCCGGCGAAACCGTTGGCTATCGCATGCGTGGTGATGCCAAGCCGGGGACGCGGATTGAGGTTGTGACCGAAGGCATCCTGACCCGTATGATCCAGTCGGACCCGGATCTGAGCGCTATCGACACCATAATTTTCGATGAGTTCCACGAACGGTCCCTGAATGCTGATCTCGGCCTCGCACTCGCGTGGGAGATCCGTAATGTCCTGCGCCCGGACCTGCAGATCATTGTGATGTCGGCGACGCTTGATGCAGGGCCGGTGGCCAAGATGCTCGACAATGCGCCGATCGTTACCTCCCAAGGGCGATCCTTTCCGGTCACCACGCACTTTCAGGAACGGGCTACACCGAAAGGCGTGCGGCTGGAGGCCGCGACTGCCGATCTGATCGTCGAAGCCGTGGCAGAGACGTCAGGCGGCGTACTTGTCTTTCTGCCCGGCGAAGGTGAAATCCGACGCACGGCGCAAGCGCTGGATGGGCGCCTACCCCGAGACTGCGTGATCCGCCCGCTCTACGGCGCCTTGCCGTTCAAAGACCAGCGTGCCGCCATCGCGCCGGAGAAGTCTGGCCGCAAGATCGTGCTTTCGACGTCCATCGCCGAAACATCGCTGACCATTGAGGACATCCGAGTAGTCGTCGACGCAGGTCGCGCGCGGCGGGCGCGGTTTGACCCCGGCTCCGGCATGTCGCGATTGGTGACCGAGCGCGTCAGCCGCGCCGAAGCAACCCAACGCGCGGGCCGTGCCGGGCGGGTGGCACCCGGCGATGCTTACAAACTATGGACCAAGGGCGAGGATGGGGCGCTGCCCGCTTTCGCGCCGGCGGAGATTGAGGCGGCCGATCTGGCTGGCTTCGCATTGGAGTTGGCGATCTGGGGCAGCGATGATCTGGCCCTTCTGACGCCGCCTCCCAAAGGCGCCTTGGCCGAAGCGCGCGCGCTACTGACAGGCCTGGGTGCCCTGGATACAGACGGTCGGATCACTCCTCATGGGCGCGCGCTGGCGGCAATGCCGTTGCATCCGCGCCTCGCGCATATGCTTCAACGGGCGGGCGCGCAGGCAGCACCGCTGGCGGCATTGCTTTCCGCGCGCGACCCGCTTCGCGGCGCGCCAACTGACCTTAGCTTGCGCATCAAAGCGCTGAAGGGCCGCTATGATGGGCCGGGCGACGTCAATCACGCAGCCCTTGCGCAGATCAAGGCCGAGATACCGTGCCTTGCAAAGAACCTGACAGACGCCCCCACCCTGCCCCTCGCCGCGCAAGCAGCACTCGCCTATCCCGACCGCGTCGGGCTGCGTCGCAAGGGGGACGATCCGCGCTACATCCTGTCAGGCGGCAAGGGTGCTGTACTGGAGGCGAGTGACCCTTTGGCAGGCGAGCGGCTGATCGTGGCGACCGATCTAGATGGCGACCGGCGCGAGGCGCGCATCCGTCAGGCGGTGGCGATCACCGAGGCCACTTTGCGCGATCTCTTTGCCGACCAGATCAGATGGCAGGACATTTGCATATGGTCCCGCCGCGACGGCAAGGTGCTGACCCGCAAGCAGGAATGCTTTGGTGCCCTGGTTCTTGATGACCGGATCTGGGCGGACGCACCGGAAGATCAGATAGCATACGCGATGCTCGATGGTGTCCGCCAACTTGGCCTGCGCCTGTCCCCCGCCGCTGAAAGGTTCCGGGCGCGGGTTGCCCTTGTCGATGACATGCCCGCCATGGATGGCGAAAGCCTGCTGGCCAGTGCAGAAGACTGGCTGCTGCCGCATCTGCAAGGCGTGCGCACACGTGAGGATTGGAAAGGCTTCGATCTCCTACCCGCTCTGCGCAATATGCTCAATTGGGATCAGATGCAGCGCCTTGACGCCGCAGCGCCCGCGTATTTCGAAACGCCCTTGGGTCGCAAAATCCCCATTGACTATGCAGGGGCCGCCCCCGCAATCACCCTGCGCCTGCAAGAGATGTTTGGGGTCACCGCACATCCGCTTGTGGGGCGGACACCATTGCGGATCACCTTGCTGTCGCCAGGGCAAAAACCGGTGCAGGTGACCCAGGACATCGTAGGTTTTTGGGCCACGTCTTACGCTGATGTGCGCCGCGATATGCGTGGCCGATATCCGCGACACCCATGGCCCGAAGATCCGACACAAGCCGACCCGACAATACGCGCGAAGCCGCGCGGAACGTGAGGGTCATGCGCATTCCGTCATGGCGCATCAGAAGCGTCGGAGGGACAAAGTCCGTCTCCAACGGAAACGCGTTGGCGCATCCGCAAGGTGCTCACTAGACGGTCTGACTAACGGCATTTGGCGAACCCCGTTTTCGCGACGTGATCTGCTGTAAAACAATTCAATGCTGTACAGAATAACACAATGCACGGTCCCTTGGCGTTCTATGGTCAAGTTATAGCAACCTACAGGATTGAAAAATGAGTATTCCCTCGGACCCACCAATCTCAGCACCGCTGAACCGCCTACCAGAGCAAAACGACAATCTGCAGACGAGCCAAGCGCGTTCCGGCATCAATGGCGCAAAGTTCGATGTGAACAATGACGGCCCGAGGCGCAACTGCTTTAAGAGCATGACAAGTGCGATATCAAAAGCGTTCACTAACTTCATGGCGGGGCTCAGAAGCATGAGCCTTCCATCGTTCACGCGGAACGACATCACTCTTGGACCTATTCAAGAGGTCCGGCAACTCGGTCAAGATGATCTCACCGGGGGCACTGACCTGCTTGCCTACGACGACACAGATAGGTCGTCGCTGGGATCTGATGCAGTGGATCAAACTGATCGCGATAAGCCCTTCAAACCTCAGCGGGGCAACAAACGTGAACCATCGATCATCGCCGCCAACGAAGACTACAATGCTTTGAAAAAGCTGCATGCAGATATGGAGGCCGGCGAGCGCATGCCTTCAATCTTGATCGACTCAGACGCGGATAGCGCAAAGAAGAGATTGAATGCCGAAGCCACCAAAACACCCGTTGAGCTGAATGTCGGACGTCCGCATATACCGTCGGTCCTTCAAGAGGTTCCGACAGACAACAAAGTCAATAAGACGACGTTTGGTGATAAAGAAGCTGCTGACATACTTCAAAGCAAGGCGCACAAGGAGCGTAAGGACGATGCCCCAAAGACAGACGGGGTGACGACGGACGTCCTTCAAAGCAAAGCGCATAAGGAGGGTAAGGAAGTGGCTCAAAGGACGGAAAGCATGACGGATATCCTTCAGAGCAAAGCGCACAAGGAACGTACGGGAGACGTATGAAACAAGGCGCTATGACGCACAAACAGTGTAGCACTTTCCACGTTTAAACCATTAGGATGATGGCCCCTAGCCATCATCCTGCATCACAACTCGCGGCCTTTCCGGTGGACCTTGCGCGAATTGTGATACGTCATGTCCCGAAGTGGTGTGCAATCAATTGCCAAAGCCAACTTGACCAACCGGCGCCGCCCCAAGGCCGCGCCGGTTGGTCACAAAGGTCGCGGCGCGCGTCTTACACCCCCAGACAGTATCGCATGATCGCCTTTTGCGCATGCAACCGGTTTTCAGCCTCGTCAAAGATCACCGAATGGGGGCCGTCCATCACGCTGCTTGTCGCCTCATCGTCGCGGTGGGCGGGCAGGCAATGCATGAAAAGCGCATCATCCTTGGCCTTGGCCATCAGTGCGTCGTTGACCTGATAGCCCCGCAACTGGTTGTGCCGCCGTTCGCGCGCCGATTGCGGATCGTGCATGCTGACCCATGTATCGGTCAAAACAAGATCAGCCCCTTGCACCGCCTCATGCGGGTCGCGGACAATCGTATAAAGCCCCTCCAGCGCGGGTTCAGGATCCAAGGGCGGCGGCCCTGTAAAGACCAGATCAAAATCAAACTGCTTGGCGGCATGGGCGAAGCTGGCAAAGACATTGTTGCCGTCGCCGGACCAGACCACCTTTTTCCCTTTGATCGGGCCGTTATGCTCTTCAAACGTCATCACGTCCGCCATGATCTGGCAAGGATGCGTGCGGTTCGTCAGGCCGTTGATCACCGGCACATCGGCATATTCCGCCATCTCCAACAGCGTTTGTTCTTCAAACGTGCGGATCATGATCAGATCGACATAGCGCGACAGGACCCGCGCGGTGTCAGCAATCGTCTCACCATGGCCAAGCTGCATGTCGGTGCCTGAGAGAACCATCGTCTGCCCGCCCATCTGGCGGACGCCGACATCAAAAGACACGCGGGTTCGGGTCGACGGCTTTTCAAAGATCAGAGCAACCATATGGCCCGCCAGCGGCTGCTCGGCATCAGGAGTCCCTTTGGGCAGCCCAGCGCGCGCCGCTTTCATGTCACGGGCCTGATCAATGATCTGGTGAAGTGCTACCGGGGCAGTCTGATGGATATCAAGAAAATGGTTCATGAGGGTCGCTTTTTTGAGGCCCTAAGGCCAAGAGATTAAAGATGGGTCATCACCTGGACGAGTTTGCCGTCGCGGGTCGAGGCCAATCGTCGCTTGTGAAATCCCGCCTGAGAGTAAATGCCAATTGCGCGAGTATCAGTTGTGTTGGGGCCAACGGCGACCATTGGATAGCGCAAACGCAGATCGCGCAGCCGGGCATCGATATAGCCGGCAGAATGGCCCTGCCCCATGAAGTCGGTATCGCCCACAAATGTTGCTATCACGCGGGTGCCAGGCGGCAAATCGGCATATTGCGGCATGCCAAAACTGCGGGCGTCATGATCGTGGATGTACGCAAAGGGGTGGTTGATCAGACTGACCACCAGCATGTTGATTTCGGGGTTTTCCATATCCTGCTGCATCAATGCGATCTGCTTGTCGACATTCGGCCACCAGACCCGCACCTGAGACGCCTGCAGCCAGCGCTGCATCAGCGGCAAATCATCCGGGGTCAATTTGCGAAAGCTGTAGTTACGCATGATCCCTTCGCAATTGAAGGGCGGCCGCATCCAGCTTGTCGACCGCAGCGCCGATATCTGCATCCTCGATATTCAGCGCGGGCAGGATACGCACCACGTTGTCTGCAGCAGGAACGGTCAGCACACCCTGCGCAAAGCCTGCGGCGACAACATCCGCATTCGGGGCCTTGCATTTGAGACCCAGCATCAGGCCCGCGCCCCGCACATGTTCAAAAATGTCCGGGTAGCTGGCGACCAGCCCTTCCAGCCTTTGGCGTATCAGCGCACCCTTACGGCTGACATCGGCGAGAAACGCATCGTCGCTGACAATCTCCATAACCTTTGCGCCTACCGCACAAGCCAGCGGATTGCCCCCATAGGTCGATCCATGCGTACCCGCGGTCATGCCAGAGGCCACTTCTTCGGTCGCAAGCACGGCACCCAGTGGAAAACCACCGCCAATCCCCTTAGCCACCATCATGATATCCGGCGTGATCCCCGCCCATTCATGGGCAAACAGCTTGCCCGTGCGCCCCATCCCGCACTGCACCTCGTCAAGGATCAACAGGATATTGTGCTGATCGCAGAGGTCGCGCAGGCCCTTCAGGCACGCATCAGGTAGCGGACGGATGCCCCCTTCGCCCTGCACAGGCTCAACAAGGATCGCGGCGATCTTGTCGCTCACTGCGGCATTCAGCGCGTCATGATCACCAAACTCCAAATGCGTGAAGCCCGGCAAAAGCGGTCCAAACCCCTTTGTCATCTTCTCCGACCCGGCAGCGGCGATCCCCGCGCTGGAACGGCCATGGAACGACCCGGTAAACGTGATGATCTCGGTCCGGTCTTCGCCTTTGTCGAACCAGTATTTCCGGGCCATCTTCACGGCCAATTCACACGCCTCAGTCCCGGAATTGGTGAAAAACACCGTATCGGCAAAGGTCTTGTCTACCAGCGCATCGGCCAATTGCTGTTGGGCCGGGATGTTGTAGAGGTTCGAGACATGCCAAAGCGCCGAGGCCTGGGTATTCAGGGCCTCCACCAATGCCGGATGCGCATGGCCCAGCGCGTTCACAGCAATACCAGCGCCCAGATCAAGAAAACGTCGCCCATCAGCCTCGGTCAACCAGGAGCCTGCCCCGGACGTGAATGTCAGGGGAGCGCGCGAATAGGTCGGCAGAATAGATGCGATCACGGCGATAATCCTTGCGATTAAGCCCGATTGGTGCAGAACCATACGGGAGGTGTCAATGATTTAAGGGGTTTACGACAGACGTGACAAAGAGCGGCGCAATTTAGCGTCGGCGTCGGATCATTATTGTCACAGCATGCGTCATGCCAGCGTGATAGCGGGCCTCATGCGATATGGAAAGCGGTTTTTGCCTCAGTGCCGGGTCGCCTCTGTCGGAAGCGCCACGATTTCATCGATATGATTGGCATGAAAGACGATGGTCTTGCCGATCAGGGGCTGTAACCCAACCACCTCAACGTCGTGAATACGCCCTGAAAAGCAGTCAATCGGGCGCTTGTCGGTCACTTCGACCCACAAATCCTCGGTCAGTTCGCCATCATCGATCAGAAGATGTACGACCTGACCAACCGCAATGGCGCGTTTCGCACCCAAAGGCGGCAATGGCTGGGCCGGCGGGTCTGATATGGCGGCGGCGGCCAGATCGATCAGCACAAAACCATCATCGGCCATCGTCGGAAAGCCCGCCTTATCTTCTGGCAGCGGAACATATTGCTTTCGATAGCTTTCCATTTTCTTGCGCATTGTGGCCGAGACCGCCTTGGATTTCGCTTCCGCGGCTGCCTTTTCCTGCAACTCCTTGCGGCGGTAATACCAAAGCACGCCAACCACGAGCGCGACGATGTAGATGATCACAAGCAGTGTCACTGTATCCGGCATTGTTTACAGCCCTCTACTCATCACGAAAAAGAATGCAACGACGACGCAGAAAACCGCGACTTCAAGGATGAGGTCTTTGTGTTCGCGCCAGAATGCCACCCGGGGCGCAGGCATCACGTGATGCAAATACGCGCCAACGGCCCGGTAGACCCACGATCTTTGGTCGGCGTCCCGATGAACCTGGGCATAAAGCTGCAACAGAACCCGCTGGCTCGCCTTACTCAGCCCCGCACCGCTGACGCCCTTGATGGACTTGCGCAGGATCTGAAACGGGTCGTCGCCATTGGCGTGATAGAAAGCACGGATCGCCCCCCGTTCTTCTTCGGTTGGCGCTGGATGCAGGATGAGAAAACGCCCGGCTTCTGCGTGACGACCACCTTCCATCAGGTAAATCCCCAAGCGGCGGCGCAATCCCATATTGTCCGGGTAGCAGGATATCAGACCGTGCAAACGATCCATCGCCCGTTCAACCTTGCCCGCCTCTAGATCGCGCGTGATCCGGGTGTTGATACGCGCGATATGGCGTCGCTCGGCCACAAAGCGAAACATGTCCTGACGGAGCGTCAGCGCATAAAGCGCGGCCCCGTAGATCACCAACAAAATCAGCGCTTTGAAACCGGCCCACAGGAGCATCAGCGCACCGATGAACCCCAGGATGCTGGTATTGAAAGCCTGCAGAACCCAAAATCCGGCGACGGCCCATGCTGCACCGGTCACGCCATGCGTCAAAAGCGGTGCGACAAGGTCACGCTGCCGCGGCACCTTTGTCGGTCGCGAAAGATCGATGCGCGGCGGGTGTGACGCGATTTCGGACATCATCTGAACCAGTATTGCGGCCCGCAAGCCCGGGCACCTGACGTAGCGTTAATGCGCCATTAAGACCTTTCGATGGCAGGTCGATGTCCCAGGTCTGACAGCTGCAAGGAATGACCGATATCGCCTTGCCAAGCCCGCGAAAGCCGCGCAGACGGGCGCCATGACATTGCGCCCCGCCAATCCGAGCCTTGCGATCCTTTTGATGCTCAGCGCCACTGCGTTCATCGCGGCCACGACGCTCTTTGCCAAGGCGCTTGGCACCGATACCTTGGGTAAGCCCCTGCATCCCTTGCAAATCAGCCATGGCCGCTTTCTATTCGCTTTCATGGCAATCAGCATGGCCACCGTGGCTCTGCGTCCGCAACTGGGGCGCCCGGATTGGCGGCTACATATCGGGCGCACACTTTTCGGCTGGGGCGGTGTGACCTGCATGTTTGCCGCCGTCGCCTATATCCCCCTTTCCGATGCCACGGCGATCAGCTTTCTCAATCCGGTCTTTGGGATGCTGCTGGCCATCCCGCTTTTGGGCGAAAAAGTTGGCCGCTGGCGTTGGACGGCAGCCGCGCTCGCGCTCATCGGGGCGATGGTGCTCTTACGACCAGGCGCGGGCACGTTTCAGCTGGCGGGATTGCTTGCGCTCGGGGCGGCCACGCTAATGGGGATGGAGGTGATCTTCATCAAGAAGCTCGCGAACAAAGAGCCCGCTTTTCAGATATTGTTGACGAATAATGCACTTGGCCTCGGCATCGCGACACTTGCGGTGATACCCTTTTGGGCAGGTCCCACAGCCGCGCAATGGGCAGCGCTTATGGGGCTTGGCGTGATGATGGCCGCAGCGCAGGCCTGTTTTGTGAACGCGATGGCGCGGGCTGATGCCAGCTTTGTGACGCCTTTCAGCTATATGACATTGGTGTTTGCGACACTTTATGATGCTGCAATCTTCGACGTTATTCCCGATTGGATCAGCATCATCGGAGCCGCGATCATCCTTGCCGGTGCCAGTTTGCTTGCATGGCGCGAAAGGCGGCTGACAACCTGATCGCCTTGTCGGATTTGCCATGGTAAATGTGACAAATTGCAGCCATTTTCCTGATTTAGACGCGCCCGCATGAACGAGGATTACGAGTATCGCAGGGCGCCCAACAGAGGTGTCATCTGGCTGGCCGCCACCGCTGTGATACTGCTGATCGTCGCAACAACCCTCACCGGGTCCGATGAATTGTCATTGATGGTGTGGGCCCTTGGGGCCATGACGCTTTGCTGGATGTTGTTGCCCAAACCCGTGGCCGGTATCCGTGTTGACGATGAATACTTGGTTCTGTCGGCATGGCGCGAACCGCGGCCAATCCGACTAGACGACATCGCATATCTCCGGATGACCGAGGCAAGTGCCGAGACCTATCTCGCCATCGTCTACAAAGACGGAACCGAAGAAGGTGTCTTTGCCGGCGACCTGCCCGACATCGACATCCTGGCCGAGGTCATGGCCGCCCGCGGCATCGCCGTGCGGGATCGGTATTAGGGCTTCAGCCGGTAGCCCATCTTCATCCAGCGCCAGCAGATGCCGATCACGACAAGGCAAGCCACGCTGACCACGGCCAGACCGGTCCATGGGCTGCTGTCACTCACTCCGATCATGCCGAACCGCACCCCATCAATGATGTAAAAGAACGGGTTCGCGTGGCTGAGCGTCTGCAGAAACGGCGGCAAAGCCTCAATCGAATAGAACGTGCCGGACAAGAAGGCCAAGGGCGTGACCAGAAAGTTCGAGATGGCTGAAAGTTGGTCAAACTTGTTGGCGAATATCCCGGCAATCAGGCCAAGCCCGCCCATCAGGACCGAGCCCAGCAAAACAGACACCGCAACCCAGATCGGATTTTGCAGACCAACACCAAGAAACAGCGCCGCACCAACGGCGATGACCACCGCCACCAGCACCCCACGCGCCACTGCCCCGCCGATATAGCCCACGACGAGTTCACCAGCCGAAAGAGGCGGCATCAGCGTATCCACGATGTTGCCCTGCACTTTTGCCGACGCAAGACTTGAAGACGTGTTTGCGAACGCGTTCTGGATCACCGTCATGGTCAGAATGCCGGGCGTAAGGAACGTCATGAAAGGCACGCCCATCACCTCGCCCCGTTGGGGACCGATGGCAATTGTGAAGATCATCAAAAAGAGCCCGGCATTGATCAGAGGCGCCATGACTGTTTGCGACCAAACATTCATGAACCGGCGCACCTCGCGCAGCACCAGCGTCCACGTGCCCAGCCAATTGACGCGCCCGAAACGACGCACACCCATCGCGGTTTTTGTGCTCATCTTCATCGTCCTATCCATGGAGCCTCTGACATAGATGATCCGTGGCGATTGGCCAGTGGGTCCTTGGCCTTTTGTGAGGCGCAGCCTACATTTACGCGAACCAATAGAGAGTTGGATATGCGCCTCTTAGCATTGCTGATGGCTTTTATGTGGCCCACCCTGTCACCTGCGGATGAAGCGCGGCCATCGTTGCCCGCCCTCTATCAGGTATCGGACGTGGCCGAGGATGATGTTCTGAATATTCGTGCTGCGCCCGACGCCAGTTCTTCAATTCTTGGCAGCTTCAGTCATGACGCAAGGGATATTGAAGTGGTCGAACTCAGCCTCTCGGGGCGATGGGCGCGGGTCAACATCGCCGAGCAATCCGGATGGGTGTCGCTTCGCTTTCTTAAGTTGCAGCGGGTCGAAACCGGCTTTGCGGGACTGCCTGCCAGTTTGACCTGTTTTGGAACCGAACCATTCTGGGACATGCAATTGACGGATCAAGGGCTCGTGCTTCAGCAGCCGAACGGTCGCCAGACCTTTCCAATCACCTTTACCGCGCCAGGCGCAGACAGAGTAAATCTGGGGGAAAGCGGCTTTCTTTTTGATTGGGATGCGGGCGAAATCTTGGTGCGCGCGTATATCTTGCCTGGTCGCTGCAATGACGGGATGTCTGATCGGGTCTATGGGTTGCACTATGTGGACACATATCTGCCGAATGCGGGTTGTTGCAGCCTTTGAAACCCACCACTTGGGCTTCACATCATCGCCCGCAGCGACTAAAGTCACAGACTGACATGACCACAAGCGCGCGATATTCATCCGCGCCAAATGATAGCCAAAGGAATACATATGTCCTGGACAGACGAGCGTGTCGAAACGCTCAAGAAGATGTGGGGCGAGGGCCAGTCGGCCAGCCAGATCGCCAAGGAACTGGGCGGCGTGACGCGCAATGCTGTCATCGGCAAGGTTCATCGTCTGGGCCTGTCGAACCGGGCTGGCTCCGGTGGTGGCGCGAGCAAGGCACCTGCCAAGGAAAAGCCAGCAGCAGCACCGAAGCCCGCACCCAAGCCAGCAACGGCCAAGGCAAAGCCAGCACCGGCGGCCCCTGCAGCCAAGGAAGAGCCCGAACTGGATGAAAACGGGATTCCAATCTCAGCGGCGCGCCGGGCCATCATTCCAGCAGGCCAACCCTTGCCGCCCCAACCGTCGGCCAATGAAATCAGCCCCGAAGCGCTGGCAAAGGTCAGCGAGGTCGAAAAGACTGCTCGCAAAATCAGCCTGATGGAACTGACCGAGAAGACCTGCAAATGGCCCATCGGCGATCCCGCGACCGAGGATTTTTGGTTCTGTGGCCTGCCTGTGCAAGCGGGCAAGCCCTATTGCGAAGCGCATGTGGGTGTGGCGTTTCAGCCGATGTCCTCGCGCCGGGACCGTCGGCGGTAAACCCGGCCTTCAAACCGTTTTCGAGGGGCTGCATTGTCGTGCGGCCCCTATTTTATTTGGGTGGTATCCACGCAATGCTATGGAAGACGCCACTCCGCGTGACGTGACGGCTGGCCCATATGGCCATTGAAAACGCGCCTTTGCTGTCCAAATCCGTGGTAATATGTCGGCATATGTAAAGGAAAACCCATGCCCAATACCGCTCTTGTCACCGGCGCCTCTTCGGGAATTGGCCGGGAATTCGCCCGTTATCATGCCGAAAAAGGCGGCGATCTGATCATCACCGCGCGCCGCGCAGCCGAGCTAGAGGCGCTCAAATCCGAGATCGAGGCGGATCACGATGTCAAGGTACAGACCATTGCCCTGGATCTCGGCAGTCCGGAGGGGGCGCAGGAACTCTATGATCAGACTAAGGGGCAGGAGATCAGCATCCTGATCAACAATGCCGGGTTCGGCGGCCATGGTGCTTTCACGGATCGTGAACTGGCCACAGACCTTGCGATGATTGATCTGAATGTCAAAGCACTGGTGACGCTGACCCATCTTGTCGCGCGCGACATGGCCAAGCGTGGCTCCGGCAAGATCCTGAATGTCAGCTCCACCGCCAGCTACATGCCCGGCCCGCTGCAGGCCACTTATTTCGCCACCAAAGCCTTTGTCAGCAGCTTCTCACAGGCACTTGCAGGCGAACTGAAAGAGAAGGGCATTACCGTCACCGCGCTTGAACCGGGCTATGTCGAAACGGAGTTCGCGGCGCGGGCCGACCTGGACGGAACCGATCTTACGAAATCCGGCGCCACACCCCGCAGCGTGGCCAAATATGGCTATGATGCAATGCGGCGCGGTGAGCTCAGGGCGATCAATGATGGCCGCCTGCGTTTCATGCTCAATTGGATTGTTCCATGGTTGCCACGTTGGACTGTCCTGAAAATGGTCCGCCGCATGCAGGAAAAATCGGTCTGAAACCAAAAAGGCCGCGCATCTGGCGCGGCCCTTTTTCTGATCATGGTACGCTCGCTTAGACCGTCTGGCGCCCTCTTGCCGCAAAACCCAACGCCCCAATGCTTGCCAACAGCAGCAAGAGCGAAGCAGGCAATGGAATAGGCGCGATCTCATAGCTGATATTATCAATTGCGCCTGAATCGCGACCAAAGTTGAAGGTCAGCTGGGTTACGTTGGTCCAGTTCAACAGGCCTGAACTTGTGAAGTAGTTATCAAATGCACTGCCGCGC
This sequence comes from Cognatiyoonia sp. IB215182, assembly GCF_033963905.1. NCBI lineage: Bacteria > Pseudomonadati > Pseudomonadota > Alphaproteobacteria > Rhodobacterales > Paracoccaceae > Cognatiyoonia > Cognatiyoonia sp. IB215182. The sequence goes on along the minus strand of NZ_JAXBMB010000001.1, from coordinate 366,049 downwards.
GGCGTGCCTACGGTTGCGGCATTGTCGTTGTTGTCGGTCACGACCACATCACCGTCGTCTAGGAAATCAAATCCGAGGAAAGTGATGGCCCGCGAGAATGTGAACGTAATCCAGCCACCGCGTCCATCATCATCGGCCGCAGTATTCGGGTTTTCCTGAATGATGAGCGCATTGCCAGGATTGATGTCGAAATTCACACCATCATCTGTGAACGGCGCCTCAAGGTCCGGGTCACGTGTCCCGCTGAGCGACGTATCAAATATCCAAGCTTGATCAGGCGATGAGCTTGAATTGCCGTTTGCCGTCACTGCAGCAGTTACACCGCCTTCAAGATTTACCGAAGTAATGACGTCGCCGTGGCTGTAGCCGTCAAATGTCAAAGTTGCGGCGGCTGATCCGCCAGCCGCCAAAACCCCGGCGGCAATCGTAGCTAAAAATATCTTTCTCATAAGCACCCCAATCACGCTTAGCGATAGTTAACGAAATGTGAACACAGCATACCTTTGTGCGCCGGGCGATCAACCAATGTTGCAAATTTCGTGAAACTTGTGATCGAAAAGACGTCAATGCGGGAAACAAACACCCACAAACGCGCCTATTCATCTCCAATTTAGGGATAGTAATGCCCTCTGATGCCGCGAAAGCCGGCAATTCTATGACCATTCCAAAGCCAGGCACCTCGCGCTATAGCCTGCACATGACACAGAATCCCCCAAGTCTGCGCCCCGATCTTGCCCCGAAACCCCAGATTTCGGATGCACCGCGCGAGGGCCAACCCACCATTGGAATGGTCTCGCTTGGCTGCCCCAAGGCGTTGGTCGACAGCGAACGTATTCTCACCCGGCTAAGGGCAGAAGGTTACGCGATCTCGCCTGATTACGCGGGGGCCGAGGCGGTGATCGTCAATACCTGCGGGTTTCTGGACAGCGCCAAGGCCGAAAGCCTCGATGCTATCGGCGAGGCGCTGCAGGAAAACGGCAAGGTCATCGTGACCGGCTGTCTTGGGGCCGAACCCGACTATATCCGCGAACACCACCCGCAAATCCTCGCTGTCACGGGGCCGCATCAATATGAACAGGTGCTGGATGCAGTGCATGCCAATGTGCCGCCCGCGCCCGACCCGTTCATCGACCTTGTGCCCGCCAGCGGCGTCAGCCTGACGCCCCGCCATTACAGCTATCTGAAGATTTCCGAAGGCTGTAACCACAAATGCAAGTTCTGCATCATCCCCGACATGCGCGGGAAGCTGGCCAGCCGCCCCGCCCACGCGGTGCTGCGGGAGGCGGAGAAGCTCGTCGAGGCTGGCGTCAAGGAACTGCTGGTGATCAGCCAAGACACGAGCGCCTATGGGCTCGATCGGAAATACGACACGCAACCATGGAAAGGCGGCGAGGTCCGCAGCCACATCACCGACCTGACCCGTGAGTTGGGGCAACTCGGGGCCTGGGTGCGCCTCCACTACGTCTACCCATACCCCCATGTGCGCGACCTGATCCCGCTCATGGCCGATCCGGCAAACGGCGTCCTGCCCTATCTCGACATTCCGTTCCAGCACAGCCACCCCGACGTCCTACGCCGCATGGCCCGCCCGGCTGCTGGAGCCAAAACACTCGAAGAAATCACCCGCTGGCGTAGCCTTTGCCCCGACATCACCCTGCGCAGCACCTTCATCGTCGGCTATCCGGGTGAGACGGAGGCCGAGTTTCAGCACCTCCTCGACTGGCTGGACGAGGCGCAACTCGACCGGGTGGGCTGCTTCCAATACGAAAACGTCGCTGGAGCCCGCTCCAACGCCCTGCCCGACCACGTGGCCGACGCGGTCAAACAAGACAGGTGGGAGCGTTTCATGGCCAAGGCGCAGGCAATCTCCGAGGCGAAACTCGCCGCCAAGGTCGGTCGCGTGCTCGAAGTGATCGTCGACGACATCGACGCAGACGGCATCGCCACCTGCCGGACATGGGCCGACGCGCCAGAGGTCGACGGGAATCTGTTTATTGATGAGGGGGCTGCGGGGTTAAGCGTGGGCGATGTGGTGCAAGTCGAGGTTGAGGAAGCGGGGGAGTATGACCTGTGGGGTCAACGAAGATAAGGCAACGTTCCAGAGGCGTGTTTTTGGCGTTGACGTGCGGCCCCGTGACCACTTCTAATTGCGGCACAGATGTCAAACCAAAGTCTAGAAATTGCAAGAACGGATCGCCAGTCATGGATCGATCAGTCGCCGACTGAGGAAGAACTAGCCTGGGCAACAGAAATCCTTCGTCGGCTTCCAGACTACGTCACGCCAAACCCTGAAAAGCCCTGTGCGTACGCGCCATGGACAAAGGCTTTCAAGGAGGTAGGTGTGTGGCCTTGGCTGATCACGGGGCTTGTCGAAAGACTCAGCAAACGCGAATGGTCCGCGCTTCAGGTCGAGAAAGCAGAGTTTGCGGTCACCTACCTTGAAACGGACTTGATGCAGTTCCAGTCAGGCTACTTCAAAGGCAAGCTGATTAGACGCCTAGGGCAGTTGGAGCTTTCGCCAGAGCATCGTAAACGGGTTGTGGGATTACTCAAACGCGCCGTCCTGCAGGGTGCTGGTAGGGAAGAGTTTGTCGCCTATTGCAAATTGGCGGCCAAGATAAGGCCTGAAGGTTTGCATGCGTGGTTGAATAGCTATGCATTGGATGCCCGGATCAGCGTTCAGGATTGGGAAGGCCCAAGCATGCAGGCTTCGTGGAAAGAAGTAACGCAGAACGGCATTTATCTGCTTCGCTATGGCTCCATTCATTGGTTTGCCCGGAAGCAGGAAACCGGGTCGCCTCTTTGGGTGACGGCTCAACGCATTCAAACCCCTGAACAACAGATAGCGCGCAATGCTTGGTATATGTTGATGCGACTAGAATTGGGTCTTTCAAACGACTCCAAAGTAACCCTTCCGGTTCAAAGCACAGCCAAAGAGTAAAGTGCTTGGCCGACATCGCGGTGCATCATTTGTCCGGGGCTCTGTATGGTTGACCTTGATGCGATCCACGGTATCGCCAGTAAAACCGTTCTCAACCCTGCACCTAGTTCGAATCCACACTACCTTTGCTTAATAAGTCAAAGGAGAGCCAGCATGTCCGCACCGCATATCGCCCAAAAAGGGCCGATTCCCGTCAATGTTGAAGCGGGAAAATCGTATTTCTGGTGCTCTTGTGGCAAATCGGCGAACCAGCCTTTCTGTGATGGTTCACATCAAGGCTCTGACTTTTCACCTGTGAGATATGAGGCCGAGGAGACAAAGCGTGTTTTCTTCTGCGCCTGCAAGCATTCTGGGGCGCCCGTCACTTGCGACGGGACGCACAATACTCTGTGAATGCGGACATCCCGCCCCCAGGCTGACCCTAACCCATTCGGCCAAGCCCCCAGACTTAGGAAGTCACTTCGCGGGCGGCCCCATAGTTGCAGCCGCTGTGGCCTGACAGCCCCTTTAGGGGGGAGGCAGTGTCGTTCACCGCGACGCAAGTCTGCAGACCGGCATCCCACGCGGTGCCAACGGCACAGGTCTGGCTTTGGGCGACGGGTTCGGTCGGGGCTGGCAACGTGGCTTCTTGGGCAAACGCCGCCATCGGCAGCATGGCAAAGGCAAGTACAGTCAGACGCATGAAGAAACTCCTGCTGGGTGCGTGACCTAAGGGTAGCTTGTCCGCCGCAAAAATCAAAGAACCGCCATGTCGCACCCCCTTGATGCACATCAAAGCGACCTGCTGCACCTTTTGCTAACCTTGCCGAAACGAAAAAGGAGAGGGACATGAAAGACAACGTGCTTGAGGCCAAACCAAAGCCGCGACGCCGCCGCAAACCGGCAGCTTTGCCAAAGCTCGCCCGCCGTCCCTATGAGGCCGAAAAGGCAGAATTGCAGGCCGAACTTCTGAAAGTGCAGCTTTGGGCTCAGGAAACAGGCCAACGTTTTGTCCTTTTGTTCGAAGGGCGCGATGCCGCTGGCAAGGGTGGCACGATCAAGCGCTTTACCGAACATCTTAACCCACGGGCCGCCCGTGTCGTGGCGCTGAACAAGCCGACCGATGAAGAACGCGGGCAATGGTATTTCCAACGCTATGTCGACCATTTGCCCACATCCGGGGAAATGGTTCTTTACGACCGGTCGTGGTATAATCGCGCCGGTGTCGAACGTGTCATGGGGTTCTGCAAACCCGAGGAATACCTCGAATTCATGCGCCAGACGCCAGAGTTGGAGCGGATGCTGACCCGCTCGGGCATCCGACTCTACAAATACTGGTTCTCGGTCACCCGGGACGAACAGAAGCGTCGCTTTGAAAGCCGCGCAACCGATCCGCTGAAACAGTGGAAGCTCTCACCCATTGATAAGGCGTCATTGGACAAGTGGGACGATTACACCGAAGCCAAAGAGGCGATGTTCTTTTATACGGACACGGCTGACGCGCCCTGGACGGTTGTGAAATCGAACGACAAGAAGCGCGCACGGATCAATTGCATGCGCCATTTCCTCTCCACACTCGATTATCCCGGCAAGGACCCCGCGATCGCGCAGCCACCGCAGCCCGAAATTGTCGGAAGTGCCAAGCGGGTGATCCACCGCGCGGACCACATTCTGGGCACGGCACTCCATCCGGATACACGGCACGTTCGATAGTATTATTCACGCAAAAACGATTCATAATTGCCAAAAATGACTCTTGATTGTTTCATGAAAGCAGATTTTCTGCTGCTCATTAGACGTGCCAAATGGCACAGCTTATGAGATTTCATGCATCATTCCTCGAATAAATTACACTATTAATCAATCAGTTAACAATGCATTATCCACGCTTTGAACGGCATCGATCATTTGTGCCAATCGGCACCGATTAATACCCCTGCAAATGCAACCGTAATTGCACCGAGCGCTGTTTTTCTCGGACACAATAGAGTTACTGATTTCAGCAAGGGGGATAGACCCATGGATGGTCAAAGCACAATTCCATCATCATCATTTCAAGTCGATCATGCCGCAGCCGTCGCAATCGGTTCCGGCGCTGTTTCGGTGAAACCGCATATTTCAGTCAAAGGGACAACCTTCACGATCAAACTGACCGTGAATATTCCGACAAGTTCGGACACAAAGACATTTGTTTTATCGCATGCCAATCATTGGACCGACGAAAAGAGCTTTTTCTCGTGGCCAATGAAAACCGATGTACGGATAGCGGTGAACCGCAAGCGCCGGGTTGTCGAAGTGAATGTTGCGCCACCGGTCGGGCCCACAATCAACAGATCGTTCCCCTATAGTGCGTTGGAGATGCCCGGCGATTTTGCCAAATGGTCACCACATCAGAGCGCTGAATACGATCACATACAAGACCTGATCAGCAAATCCAAGCCGATTGGCAAAGACCCCGGCATGCAGGTTAATGAGGATGCCAAAGGTGTTGCGGAGCGCTGCGCGTTTTTGGGCGCGCCCGATTTCACGAAGAACGCAACCAATGCGCTCAAGACACATTCCGATGATGGATTGACGAATTCATCGGGCAGCAAAACTCTCTTTGCGCTGGGTCTGGTCGCGGATGCATCGATGAGCGTCGGGCTCAGCGCCAATGGCGGCTTTTGGTGGACCGATGATGGCGCCTGCGGCCTTTACGGCGGCGGCGGTGCGCAAATGGGAAGCGTCGTGGGCGCCAATCTGCAGGCGATCTACACAGTCGTGATTGCCCGTGGCGGCAAAAGCGCCATCGAGAATTTCCAGCAATACCACATTGCCCGGGGCATCATTGGCGAGGGTCCAACCGCAAGCTTTGCGCTTTTGGGTGACATCGCGGAACTGGAGATCTACGGCATGATGTATGGCGGCGGCATCGGGGGTGGCACCCCGGCGGGTGGATATGTCGGCGCATCCCGGCAGGCGCTTTTGGAGTTCTAAAGCAGATATCCTGTAACAATGAAGGGACGCTGCTTGCGACAGCGTCCCTCTTCTCTGCTTCTCGGGGCAATCAGGCTGATCGCAACCGCGCAAATGTCTCTCGGTTCACGCAATATTCCGGCGCCTCCTCCAAGGTCGGCATACGGCTGAGTTTCCGATCACATTTTTCGACCTGCGTGCAGCCACGGCAGCCATCAATCATGTCAGCATAGAACTCCGCATCGATCTCGCCCTCATCAAGCGCGGTCGACAAATCCACTTCGCAGGCTTTGGCCATTTTGATGACCCGCCAGAAATGGTCGCGTGGTTTTCCCAGGGTTTGCATGACGCGTCTCCTCGTGAGCAGATAGTGTCATCATACCAGGGACACGAAGGTAGTCTTTGCGCTAGATCAATTCAGTGCGCATAACCGATGCCTGTCTCGATGGATTGGGCAAGTGCCACCTCGGCCCATGTTCCGCGCCCGCCGCGCATCCGAATTTGCGTCAGTTGTGCCTGTGCCAGGGCCACCTCGCCCGCAGCGACATGGCCCTGCCCCATATATGACCTTGCCAGCAGGTTGTCCGGATCCGCCGCAAGCGCTGCCTCATAATAGGCCATACCAACTGCGACCCGTCCGGCCATACGATGGGCAAAGCCGTAATAGGTCAACGCAAGATCCGCATTAGGATCGTCCAACGTGTCCAGCACCCTGATGGCGGCCGCATATCGGCCCGCATAGGCCAGTTCGCGCACGTCATTCAAACGGGCATTGTCATCGTTCGTGCTGTCTTCTGGTGCGGTACAGCTTTGTGTCGCGATGTCCCAGACCTGCCCGTCGCTGCATGTCTTTGTCGTTTCCGAAGGTGCCGGCGGATCATAATCGTCACCCCCAACCCCCAAAGCAAAGGTTGGGGCCAGAACAAGGGCCAGGGCTGCAAAGCGCATCACACTCTCCGTCTTATCAACCTAGCGCAAAGCTAGTGCGTCGTTTGCGTGAAGAAAGCCGTTATCCGTGGCCATTCACACGATCAGCCCAATAAGGACACAGACCCAAGCCACGCCCACTGCAACAGCCGTGACCGCCACCGCGGCAGAGCCGCAATCCTTCGCCTGTTTGGCCGCCTCACGCCGTTCGGTGCTGATATCATCGACAATGCGCTCAATCGCCGTGTTCATGCACTCGGCAGCCAACACAATGATCCCGCCCATCAGCAACAGAGCCCGTTCACCAGCGCTCAGCGGCAATGCGAATGCAAGCACCGCAAAGGCCGCATTCGCAACCAGCCACTGTGCCAATGACCCCTCGGTGCGAACGACGTGGAGAAACCCCTCCCACGACCAGATGGCCCTTTGGCGCACGCGCATAAACTGTTGCCACATCACTGTTATCCTTCTGCCCTATCCTCACGATCAACGCAGCTTGGGGGATCACGGCAAGCCTGCCAAGTGACCTAACGAAACAATTGACCGAAGGTCACACAAGCTTAGCCTTTGAAGGGTATAGGAGCGTCCATGTACCCGGAATACGCAAGGTCTGAACGGATTGCCGATGGCACGGTGCATGCAATTGGCGTGATCGGCGCCATCGCGGGTGCCGTTGTCCTGATTGTGTGGAATGCAGGGATGGCAACGCCGGGACAGATCACCGCCATCTCCGTTTACGGCACGACGCTTATTGCAACATTTGTTGCCTCGGCTCTTTATCATTTCAGCCCGTCAGAGGCTTGGCGCCCCACATTTCGCCGCATCGATCACGCGGCGATCTACCTCAAGATCGCGGGCACATATACACCGCTCGTGGTCATGATCGGCAGTTGGTTTGCCTATGCGATCCTCTGCATTGTCTGGGGCATGGCGGTTTTGGGCATGGCGCTGAAACTGTTTTTCTGGCGTACACCCGGACGCTTGGACCCGATCCTTTATCTGGTGATGGGATGGTTCAGCCTTGCGCTGATTTGGTCGCTCTGGCCCGTTGTGCCAGGGCTGGCCATGGTGCTGATCGGCCTCGGTGGGCTTTTATACACGCTCGGGGTCATACCCTATTCGCTGGAAAGGCTGAAATTCGCCATGGCGATCTGGCACGGCTTTGTCGTAGCCGCCTCTGCCTGCTTCTTTGCCGCGATTTTCCTTGGGATGGCCGCAATTCTCTAGAGGTCAGGAAAGCCTGACCTGACAAACCGCGCATCCTGACCTAACGTCACTTTCATTATTTGGAAGAAGCCATTTCATTCAGGCAAAGAGTATGTCGCGGCGATTTTCGCGGCAGGTGAGTAAGCGTTTGGATAGTTCATTGAGCATATGGCAACCGGGGGTCGCTGACGCTATTGGCGTTGCAGGGTTTGGATTATATGTCCTCAACTATACCCTGCTGACCTTCCGGCGCATTCGGACCGAGTATGTCGTCTATTTCGTCATCAACGCCGCTGCGGCAAGCATGGTCCTGATCGGATTGTCGGCATCGTTCAACCTGGCATCTGCACTGATTCAGGTGTTCTGGCTGATCATTTCACTGACAGCAATTGTCATCCGGCTGCGCGGGCAAGCGCCGCCCGGTCGCCTACGCGCTCGACGTGACGCGCCACCATAAGGCGCTTTTCGCTAAAGCCCGGCGGCCACCTGCTGCACTGTCCGCAAACGGTCCGCATTTGGCGGATGCGTGCCCAGAAACCGGTTGCCGGGATCGGGGATACGGAAGAAGAACTGGGCGCCGCGCAGCGGGTCATACCCCGCCTCGGCAGTGATCCTGGTGCCTAACGCATCAGCCTCCAACTCGAAGTTCTTTGAATAGCTGCGCGCACCCACCGTGGCGCCAACCTCTTGCAAACGGTCGGCACTGCTCGCATCAACGCCGATTGCTGTCGCCGCAATCCCGCCCAGCAAGCCGCCCAGGATCGCGTTGCTTTGTGAACGGGGGATATGGCCTGCGATGTGGTGCGCCGCCTCATGGGCAAAGACAAAGGCGATCTCGTCCTGGTTTCGTGCCTCCGCAATCAAGGGCACGTTGAACCCGATGATCGGGCGGCCATCTTCATCGAGCGTCTGAAATGCATTCGGACCCGGCGCAGGGCGCTCATCCACGACGATCTTGAAGTCGCAGTTCAGATTGGGCGCCTCTCTGCGGCAATACCGCTCGGCCACAGGTTCCATCCGCCGGACCACGGCATTGAAATTGTTCATCGCCTGCCGGCTTGAAAGCCTCGGGCCTGCGGGCACTTGCTCAAGCGGGGCAATCTCGGGCCCGGAATCCACCGGGACAGGCGCATCACATGCCGCCAGAAGGGCCAGCGCCAACGCACAGGTCACAGACACAATCCGCATTCAACACTCCATGACGTCCAAATTGCCGATGCACCATATCATCTGGCCAAAATGGGGCCAGCCCCTGATTGCACCTGTGGCGGGGCGTCGCTAGGCTACTGATATGTTTACCATTGAACACGACTATGATGCGACAGTGATCACCCTTGTTGATGAGGGCAAAGCCCCGTTGAAAGAGGACGTGATCATCAACGGGTTCGACGATTGCATCACCCTGACGCAATACGATCCGCGCATCGACGATGTGGTGCGGATCACGTTGTCCTTCAGTCAGGTGCGCGATCTGGAGGCGGCGCTGGACCTGCCGGAAGGCATTTATCAGCTCCGCAAGAAAGAGCCCTAGGCTGTATCCAATATCAGCAGCATTTGCAGATCAGTCGGTTCAGGCGTGGCCCCCGCTGCTGTCAGCATGGCGTGGATCTGGCCGCGATGATGGGTCTGATGATTGAACATGTGGGCCAGATTGAACCCCAGATTGGTCTCAACCTCTTCATTGCCACGGCGCCACGGCACGGCGCGCTCAATGTCAGCCGGGGTTAGTGCATCGGTGAATGACAGGATGACGTCATCAAGTGCCGCGCGTTCGGCCATGAATTGCGACCAGTCGCGCGGTGCGTCGGTATAGGGGTGGCGCGCATTGATCTGCGCCTCGATTTCTCGGTCACCACGCAGGCGCGCCAGCCAGATACGATCATCCCAGAGCACATGGTTCAATGTCTCCGCAATTGAGCCAAAGAATGCACCCCGATCCTGCCAGCGCGCCGCGCCGGACAATCCATCAGCCGCCGCAACTAGCGAGCGGTTTTGCCAGTGATTGTAGCGCGCCATCATACGGGCGAATTCCAAGGTGATCATCGCAGGCTCCGGTTTTGCCCGACCAATATCTAAGCCCCGTGCGGCTAATGCGCCACAAACTTGAGCAAGCTGACCAATCCTGCAATCCCACCCGTCACGGCAACGCCGACAGCCATGCCGAACATGGTGCCACTGACGCGCCACCCGATCCGCGCGCCGAAATAGGCCAGCAGCCCGAAAACCAGGATCTGCGCCAGAAGGAGCGCCATATCACCGCTGATAAGGCCTGCCGCCGCCAGCGCAAAGGCCAGCGTCGGCCCATTTGCCGCGATCAGAACCGTTTGCGCGTGCTGCCAAACCTCTCCGATGTCCGACCAGTTGGAAGACTGGCCCGATTGCAGGACCCGCTCACAGATTTCGGCAAAAGCCTTGGCGAGTGCGACTGCAAACACCGCAAGAAACAGCATGATCGCCTGCCGCCCCGGATGTTCAATAGGCGGATGCGCCGCCATCAGCAGGGACAGAACGGTTATGGAGCCATAGACTACGCCAAACGCGGCCTGATCAATCTGCCGGGTTGTCATCCGACCAATTTTCGTCGTGATGGGTCCCATCGCAAAACGGTTTGTTTTTCGACAACCCACACCGGCAAAGCGTGTACTTCGCGCGGCTGGCGCCTGCACCGTTGAAGTCTGCTTCCAGCGGCACATTGGTGATGCGATAGGGTCCGTCTTTCTCGACCACTATGGCCACGTCCCCGGTCGTCATATGCTGTTCCGGCACATCCCCCACCGCGACCCGCAAAGCGCCTGACGGGCAAGCGGCGATCACGTCAAGTATCTCGGCCAGCTTCCCGTTTTCGGGTTGGATCCAAGGTTTTGCAGACGGGTCAAAGACAGCTTTGGCCCGGGCCTGACACTCTGCAGCATGGGTGCACAGAACCGGTGTGTAGCTTATGGTGACCGTGGTTCCATCAACCTCACCTGAATAGGGGACCGGAGCATTTCGCAACCGGCTGCGATCAGGTTCACTGGAAAATCCGATCTTGTTATGGGTGCCATCGCAAAACGGTTTGTTTGATGACGCACCACACCGACACAAGGCCAGTCGCGATCTCCCCTCACCTTCCACATCATATGCGCCGGTCAGATTAGGCGGGTTTTCGACAATCAGCGGGCCGTTTTCTGCAGGCGTGATCTTGGGAGAACCCGTCATTGCACCAATCCAATCGGGTTGAAGGTTACTCAGAGCTCCTGTGCGACAACCATACCCAGAAACTCAGCAGAATTGCACTGCCTGAAACGAAGGTCATGATCGTTCCGGGGAAGAAGTTCACATAGCCGGGCAGATCAACAAACAAGAGATATCCCACGTCCGCCAGGCCACCAACCATGCCTGTGACCCAGATGGCCGTCATGTTCCGCCGCCAAACAAAGACGCCGCCGATGATCGTTGCGATACCGAACCAGCCCAAATTCCAACCATGCTGGTTCAGGATGCCGCCCACGGCGGGATGATATTCTGCCGTCAAGGCTTCGGCGTCCACCGCGTCAGCAATGGCGGAAAAGCCACCTGAGGCATCGCTCATCAGCACAATGACACCGGCAAGAAGGTGGACGAGCCCCCAGATGACCCACAATATCGCGGCGATCTTGAGGGCGTTGATTTGGGCATCTCCCATGTCGCATCTCCTCTGGAATGTTTGCAGCCAAAGGTGGCGTCAGCTACCTTTGCGCTCTCGGATAAGACGAAAAGTGGACATAGTCAACAAATTGAGCGAAATGCAGGATACTGAACTCGCACTTGTCATCGACCGTTTCATGCGGCGGATCCATTTCGGCCTGCAAAAGCGCGCGCCCGATTTTGATCGCAAGGCGGTGGGGCCAGGCGGTGGCATTGTTTTGATGACGCTGGCAGACATGGGATGCACGAGCATGCATGCGCTGACGGATCGCGTCGCAAGGGACAAATCGCAAATGACCCGGACGATCCGGTCGCTAGAGACCAAGGGCCTCGTCAAACGCGAGAATTCTCAGGCGGATGGGCGCGTCAGCCTTGTGTCGCTGACCGCTGAGGGTCATGTGGTCGTCGGAGAGTTGATGGAGACAGTCGCCGAGGTCGTGAACGAAATCCTTGAGCCGATTTCGGCGGACGAAAAGCAAACGCTCAAGAAACTCTTTGATCGGATCGATTGCTAAGTCTGCGCGACAACGTTCTAACAGTCACTTGAGAAAAGCAGCACCCAAGTATTCCCGCTCCGCCCTAGCCCGTATTCGGTGTAACGCGCCCCCAGCATGTTCCGGCGATGACCCGTCGAGTTTTGCCAACTGGCAAAGACGGCCGCCTCTGACGTTTGTCCTTGCGCGATGTTCTCAGCGCTTGCACCAGGTTGGCATCCACTCGCCGCCATCCGCTCTGTCATCGTATTGCCATGCGGCCCGCCCGGCGATTGGTGCGAGAAATATCCCCGGGTCCGCATATCCTCGGCGTGGCGCTGCGCGGCCTGCCGCAGCTTGGGGTCAGGCACAACGGCGCCCCTGCCCTGCGCCGCGCGGAACGTATTCAGGTCGGTTGCAAAATCGCCCGTAGGTCCCATCGGATCAGACATCTGCGTTGTCGCAGGCGCCGTCTCACAGCCGGCCAGCGCGCAAAAGGCCAAAGCGGCAATTGATCTTTTCATGCGGGGCTCCATCCATCATTTCACGCAGCTTACGCGACAATGGCCGAAGGGGAAGGTCACGCCCGCCTCAATGGGCAAGACCTTGCGCAAGCGTGTTCTGCCGGGCGATCACCTTTGGTATATCAAGCGTCTGCAATCGACCATCGCGCACGATCTGCCGCCCTTCGACAAACAGATCACGTACCTTCTGAGGACCCGCCAAAAGAAGCGCCGCAGGATCCCAGGACCCCGCGTTTTCAATGGTTTGCGCATCCCAAATAGCAATGTCCGCGCGTTTGCCTACCGCAATCTGTCCACAATCGTCACGGCCCAGAACAGCCGCACCACCCCGCGTCGCAATCTCCAGCGCTTCGCGCGCCGACATCGCATCGGCCCCCAGCGCTACACGCTGCAACAACATCGCCTGACGCGCTTCGGCTGCGAGATTGCCGCTATCATTACTGGCAGATCCATCGACACCGAGCCCCACGCGAACGCCTGCATCGCGCATGGCCCGCACAGGTGCGATGCCCGACCCCAACCTGCAATTCGAACAGGGGCAATGGGCCACCCCGGTCTGGCTGCGTGCGAAAAGGTCGATCTCTTTTCTATCCAGCTTCACGCAATGGGCATGCCAGACGTCATTGCCAGTCCAACCGAGGTCTTCGGCATATTGGCCGGGCCTGCAGCCGAATTTCTCCAGCGAATAGGCCACATCTTCATCATTCTCGGCCAGATGCGTGTGCAGCATCACGCCCTTGTCGCGCGCGAGGATCGCCGCATCCCGCATCAGATCGCGGCTGACCGAAAACGGGCTGCAAGGCGCGACGCCCACGCGGATCATCGCGCCCGGCGATGGGTCATGATGGGCGTCGATGACCCGAATGCAATCCTCCAAAATTGCCGCCTCGTCTTCGACCAGCGCGTCAGGCGGCAAGCCACCATCGCTTTCGCCGATGCTCATCGCACCCCGCGTGGCGTGAAAGCGCAGGCCAATCTCCTGCGCGGCGGCGATAGTATCATCCAGCCTTGCGCCGTTGGGGTAAAGATAAAGGTGGTCCGAGGTCAGCGTGCAGCCGGACAGCACCAGTTCCGCAAGTCCGATTTGTGCCGAAACGAACATCTCTTCCGGGCCAAAGCGCGCCCAGATCGGATAAAGCCGCTGCAGCCACCCGAAAAGCAGCGCGTCCTGCGCGCCGGGGACCGCGCGGGTCAAAGTCTGGTAAAGGTGGTGATGCGTGTTGACGAGGCCGGGTGTCACAATGGCGGTGCCGGCCTCCACAACCTCGGCATTGGGCGCCAAGATATGCGGACCAATATCAGCGATGACCCCGTCTTTGAGAAGGATGCGCGTGTCTTGCAACTCCGTTCGCGCGTCGTCCATTGTCAGAACGTGGCGTGCGTTGCGGATCAGGATATCAGGCACCCAGCGTCTCTTTCAGGATAGCCATTGCCGCGGAGTGCAATTCCGGCGTTGCCGCAGCAAGCGCGCGACCCCCGTCATGAACCGGGCCACCCTCCCAATCCGTCACAATCCCGCCCGCGGCGTGGATCACGGCGATCGGGGCCTGAATGTCATAGGCATTCAGCCCGGCCTCAATCACAAGATCGACCTGGCCTGCCGCCAAAAGCGCGTAGCCGTAACAATCCATACCATACCGCGTCAGTTTCGCGCGGCCCGCGACGGCGTGAAAGGCACGGCCCTCATCGGCGGTGCCAACTTCGGGAAAAGTCGTCAGCACCGTCGCCTCTGAAAGGGCCCGACTTTGCCGCGCGGCAAGTGGGCGGGTACCGTTAGGACCAGTCCACTCCGCCACCCCAAAGCCACCGGCAAATCGTTCGCCAATATAGGGTTGGTCAATGAGGCCGAAGAGCGGTCCGGCTTCATCCGCAACTGAAATCAGAACACCCCAGGTAGGTGTGCCGCTGATATAGCCCCGCGTCCCATCGATGGGATCGAGCACCCATGTCAGGCCAGTTGTGCCAGGTTCGGCGCCAAACTCCTCACCCAGGATCGCGTCGTCCGGACGTTCTTTGGCAAGAACGGCGCGCATCGCCTCCTCAGCAGCGCGATCTGCGACCGTCACGGGATCATAGCCCCCACCCCCTTTGTCATCAGGGGCGAGCGTTGCGCTGCGAAAATGCTGTAAAGTCTCGGGCCGCGCGGCGTCCGCCATCATGTGGGCCACGCGGATCAGATCAGCCTTTACGGCGTCGTTCATCACCATTGCTTGTATCCTCTTCTGCGCCGCCGCTTATCTTCGCGCTAAGCGGCGCAGTTCGGATGGTCAAGCCCGGATCAGGCAGCCTCGCTCAGAACGCGGGCCAGATCGAACAGGCGGCGACGCTGATTTTCTGGGATTGCATAGTAAGACCGCAACAACTCAAGCGCCTCTTTATCCGTCAGGATGTCGCCGGGCATGTCACTGTCGCTTTGATCTGCGGGGGGCTGCGTATCCAGACCTTCGAAGAAGAACGACACAGGCACATTCAGAACCTTGGCGATATCCCAAAGGCGGGAGGCGCTGACGCGGTTCATGCCCGTTTCATACTTTTGGATTTGCTGGAACTTGATCCCCACATTTTCAGCCAACTGCTGCTGCGTGGTTCCGCTCATCCAACGGCGATGGCGGATACGCTTGCCTACATGAACGTCGACTGGATGTTTCATATTACTCTTTCCTTAGTTTGGAAGCTCACGGCAAGTGTGACGCCGGCGCTGGTTGCAAAACTGCTTACGCGATACACGTGCGTCATTTCTTGCCACACCCCGCGTGCATGACACTATTCCTACATAACACGCAACGGTTGCAGCCGCTGACCTGAACTTAAGGATAGGTTCGCAGCGCAACTTTTCGCGGGACGCCCAAAAAGCAGCCCTTTCGCCGTGACTAACGATATGATGATAAAGGTTAACAAATTCATACCAAAAGGAATCCCCTGATGCGCGCCTTTCAAGTGCAGTCATTTAACGCTGATCCGGCAATCGTCGATGCCGCACAACCTGAACCACAACGCGGCGAAGTTGTGTTGGACATTCTGGCATGCGGGCTGAACTTCGCCGATCTGTTAATGGCGCAGGGCAAGTACCAGGATACGCCGGAACCGCCCTTCACCCTCGGCATGGAGGTTTGCGGCACCGTGATCGCCCATGGACCAGATGTGAGCACACCTGCAATCGGTACCAAAGTGGCCGTCTTCGGGGGGCAAGGTGGGATGGCCGATCAAGGTGTTTTTCCAGCCGCCTTGTGCCGACCAGTTCCGGAGAATATGGCGCCTGAAGTCGCCGCAGGCTTTATGGTAGCGTACGGGACATCGCATCTATCCCTTGCGCGGCGCGCGCAATTGAAAGCAGGTGAAACGCTCCTTGTGTTGGGGGCCGCTGGCGGTGTGGGACTGACAGCTGTCGAAATTGGCAAGGCGCTCGGGGCGACGGTGATTGCCGTGGCACGGGGGGCGGACAAACTGGCCGTTGCCAAGGCCGCAGGCGCCGATCATCTGATCGACAGCGACAACGATGACATCAAGGCGAAGGTCAAAGAGCTTGGCGGCGCCGATGTCGTCTATGACCCGGTTGGTGGTGACGCGTTCAAGGCGGCCCTCGGCGCCTGCAACCGGGAGGCACGGGTGATCGTGATCGGCTTTGCCAGCGGTAACGTCCCGCAGATCCCGGCCAATATCCTTTTGGTCAAGAACATCACAATCATGGGATTTTACTGGGGTGGCTATCTGAAGTTCAATGCGACCGCACTAACCGACAGCCTGTCCGAACTGATGCAATGGTACGCAGATGGCCGCCTGAAGCCGCATGTCAGCCATGTCATCCCGCTTGATCAGGCGGCGAAGGCACTGGAACTTATGCGCAGCCGCAAATCGACCGGCAAGGTGGTCGTCACCCCATAGCAACGGCGCGCAGGGGCGGCGGGCTGACATAGGTCTGCCGCACAATCTCGGCCAGCGCCGCACTGACAGCGTCGTCTTGGTTCAGCTGGTACATGTTGATCTTCTGCGACGGCAAGGGCGGCAAGACGCCACCGTGATGGATGACTTCCGTGTGGCGCGGCAGGCATCCTTCGAGCGCCACATGCACACCCAAATCGGCACTCACGGCCGCCTCAACGGCGTTGTCGAGCTCCGATTCGACGGCCATTTCCCAATGGACGTCATGGGTGTTCAACGCCTGCAGAACCCCGCTGCGGAAGATGCAATTGCTGCAAAACGCGATGGGAAGTGGGTTACGACGCCAGGCCGAACCGCCAATGGCACCTATCCATAAAAGCGGCAATTCCACCAGCACCTGACCGCCCGGACCGCTACGTTCTTCTGTTGTCAGGATAAGATCAATCTCACCCCGGCCCAACATGTTCAAAAGCCGCCGCGTCGGGGCTGAGACCAGCTTCACCTGCATGCGCGGGAAATCCGCCGCAAAGCGCCGCAAAGCCTGCGGTACCCACGGATAGATGATGTCATGCGGCACGCCCAGTTTGATCTCGCCCTCGTATTCGGTGGCGGTCAAGCGGCTCAGCGCCTCGTCATTGACCGACAGGATCTTGCGCGCATAGCCTAGCAATTGCTCACCCGCCGGGGTCAGCCCAATGGTGCGGGCGCTACGGTCAAGCAGCGAAAGGTCAAGCGACTCCTCCAGCCGTTTCAATTGCATCGACACCGCCGATTGCGTGAGGTTCAGCACGCCTGCTGCCCGCGTGACCCCACCCATTTCAGCCACGGTCACAAAGGACCGAAGCGCCGTCATATCCAGATTTCGCAACATATCACGTTCCCTGATACTTAAAATCTCAATCATTCATTTTCATTATGCACTTCGCTGCTCTACATATCAAGCATCAAGATGATTCAAGACAAACATATCACGAAAGGACAGGTTATGACTGTTACTGTCACGCATACACGCGCCACTTGCGCAACCACGACCAAGACACCTCGCGGCCTGTTGGCCCGCGTCGTCGGCATGATCGCCGTCCGTCGGCAACGCAACGCATTGAAAAGCCTTGATGATCACTTGCTGCGCGACATCGGCCTGACCCGCGACGAAGCCCGGATCGAGGCGGAAAAGCCGCTTTGGGACGCGCCACAATACTGGTCAAAATGATCCCGTTTCGGGCCATAAAGACGACCGCCTGCGACATTCCCGCCCAAAACAATCGGAAATGTGGCATTTGAGCGATGAAAGGCTTGAAAAAACAGGGGCGCACGCCAATATCAGCACCCAAGGATGCCGATATGCGGCGCCGCTGTTTTTAACTGGAGGTTTACATGGCTCAAAATGAGGCAATCAGAACGGTCGGCGGGGTCCGCGCGGCCGCAATCGACGAGGGTCTGCGCGCTCATATGAACAAGGTCTACGGCATCATGTCCGTAGGTATGCTTGTCACATTCGGTGTGGCATGGGCAGTTGGTACTGCACCTGCCCTGCTCGCGATCTTCCGTGATCCGATCACTCTTCAGCCCAATATCCTTGGCTGGATCGTGATGTTCGCACCGCTGGCAATGATCTTTGGCTTTGGCGCCATGATCAACCGGTTCTCTGCCGCAGCAGCGCAGACGTTCTTTTACGTGTTCGCCGCTGTCATGGGTCTTTCCATGGCCTGGATCTTCGTGGCCTTCACCGGATTCTCGATCGCACAGGTCTTCCTGATAACATCGATCGCCTTCGCCGGTCTTAGTCTTTATGGCTACACGACCAAAAAGGACATCTCGGGTTGGGGCGCGTTCCTGATCATGGGTGTGATCGGCCTGATCGTGGCAATGATCGTGAACCTCTTCCTGCAATCGCCAGCGATCATGTTCGCGATCTCCATCTTGGGTGTTCTGATCTTCGCTGGTTTGACGGCTTATGACACGCAAAAGATCAAGAACGACTACATTGCACATGCTGCGCATGGCGATCAGGAATGGTTGGCAAAGTCCGCGATCATGGGTGCTTTGAACCTGTATCTGGACTTCATCAACATGTTCATGTTCCTGCTGCAGCTTTTGGGCAACCGAGAATAGCTTTCTCGCCAATCGAGCTTATCGAAAGCCCCGCCCAACGATGTGTTAGGCGGGGCTTTTTTGTCACCGCAGTGGATCCCCCTCCGCGCAAAGCTTCCGAGCCATCAATCATCCCTCCTGTGACGCGCAAACGTTGGATCCGTCTCAGAAGTTTCAGGCGATCTCCCGTTCAAGCTGCACTCGCCGCACCTAGCGAAAGCGGCGCTTCGCTCTTTTTCAGGAATAGTGGGGGATGCATGAATTGTTGCGCAGCAGTCTCCGCCGCAACTATGAGTGCGGCCGTTCCACATTGATCGAAATGATCGACCAAAAGTGTCAGGTCGTCGCCACCCAAGCCAATCTCATCCGCGTCCACCAGAGCCAGTTGCGCGCGCGCAATCAGGCCACGGGCCAGATAAAGGCGCGTGTGTTCGGTCGCAGTCAGATTGCGCGCCCCTTCGGACACCCGGGCGTCAAGGCCGCCCAGGCGCGCGGCCAGATCAGACAGGCCCGCCAGGTCGATGATTGCATTAAGTTCGTCATCCTGCGCCGTCCTGCCTGTCCCCAGCATCAGTGCACGGCGAAGAGAGCCTTTAAGCATCGGTGCCTTGGGCCCAAGGTAAAGGATCGCACCGCTTGCCAAGGCGGCAGGATTAGCTCCCAATACCCGCACCCTGCCCTCTGGCGGGGCACCTTCCAGCCCAGCAAGTGTCAGAAGCAGGCGGCTTTTGCCGCAACTCGGAGGACCGGATACGCGCCGCACCAGGCCCCGCTCCAGCGTCAGATTGATCTGCGCCAGGCCCGGAAGACACAGTCCATCAAGATGGACTGCGGGCGCATGCGGATCGGGTGTCACCTTCGCCAAGGTCGGAAGGCGCGGGCTGGCGAGTGCGGCGTCAAGCTTGGCGCTCGCAACGGCATAGGCCTTCTGGCGGTCACGTACATCGGCAAGATGGCGCAAGGGCCAGACAATTAACGCAAGCGCCGTCAAGGCCGCTACCGCGTCCGCAACGCCAAGGTTGAGGTTCAGACAAACCCAAAGGCACAGCGCACCGGCGGCGCCGGCTGCGGCATCCGGCATGGCACGCACGGATTCGGCCAGCCAGGCACGCCGGACCGCTGCGCGGATGATGCCTTGTGATTTGCTGTCGAGCACGCGCAATTCGGTTTTAACCCGCCCAGACCGACGCAGCACGATCCCTTGTGGTAACCGCTCTGCCATCGCGGCGGCAAGCCTCGCGCGTTTGCTGCGCAGGTCTGCATGGGCCTCACCCAAGGGATTGCCCAGCCAATAGATGGCCGCCATCACAAGGCCAATGGGCCCGGCAGCCACCAGCGCCAGGCGCGGCTCCAGCAAAAAGAGAATGAGAAAGGCCGCCGGTATGGTGACACAGGCCGAGATGAGCCGCGTCAACCCACGCGCGACCCAGCCCTTGAACGCGGTCAGGTCGCCGACAAATCGCAGCGCGGTCGCACCCGCACGCCGCTCGGCCATCGCGCTCAGTGGAATTTTAGTCATGTGCAGAAACAGGTTACGCCGAATGGCGGCGGCATAGCTTTGGCCCGTCCGCTCACCCAAGGCACCTTCGGCTGACCGCAGCGCAAAGATGGCCAGCCCCGAGATGGCAATGGCTGCTAGCGCCTGCATCGGTATGGTGCTTTCATCCGTCCGCAATGCGCCGATGACGTCGCGCGTCGCGAAGGCGGTCACCACCATCGTGACCGCCTGCCCGAGCGCCAGAACAACAAGCCCAAGCATGCCGATCCAACGCTTGTCGCCCGTTATTGCAGGCCTCCGGCTCATGCCGCACCTTCCCGCTTGGTATCGGCGAGCATCCCGCTCAGGCACAATGCAGTTGCTGGGTCTGCGAGTGTCTCGCGCGAGAAGACGGGCAGGCCCAGATGTTCCGCCTCGGCGACCGCAAGCGGGGCTTGCGTCATCAGACCGGACAGCGCAATCGGCGCAATCTGGGCCTCAGACGAAAGCCACTGCAACGCGCCGCGTGCCGCAAGCGCGCCGGGCGCGGCCAGCACAAAGGCATCGAAGATACCACGGTAGCCAGGGCGTCGCAAAAGCTCGGCCGTTTCCACTTGGCTGACACCATCGGCGAGTTCAACGATAGCGATGTCGCAATCCGCCGCAGCGGTCATGAGCGTTCGTGTCGCGTCTTCGAGGCGATTGACCGGCTGCAGGTAGGTCGAAGCCAGGCCGGCATCGGTGAAGTCCAACACCTTTGCGGCACCTGCCGCTTCATAATGGTGGACATCCCCAAAGGACCCTGTACCCGTCGCCTTGATCGCGGCCACCTTATGGCCCGACCGAACGAAACCATTGACCAGCCCGGCGGCGGCAGCGGTTTTACCAGCGTTCATTCCAGTGCCCAGAACACCGATCACGCGCCCCGGACGTGGACCTTGCACTGAGCCAAACGCAGCGTCCGCGAGGTTGATCACGCGACCCTCGCTATCCGCGAGGCGTCCAATGACCGAAAGGCGCGTCGGGCGATTGACCTTACCATTGCGTGCACGCATGTGACCCACGACGCCCCCACCCGCCAACAAATCGGCGCCGTTGGCTGACAAAGCGGCGATCCCTTCAAACTGATCCTCGGCAAACCGGTCACCGCAGGCCAAAACCACACGATCTTTGGCAAACAGGATGGAAAACCGACCGTCGTGCAACTGCAATCGCTTGTGACTGCCGATACCCTGCACCTCGGCCAGCACCAGATCACCTGTCTTGGCTGTGCCGAGATCATGATTGAGCAATTTGATGTCCGACCGACAGACCCGCCGGGTCACAAAGCTCCACTTGGCGCCTGCCAGAAATGGCGCGGCCGACGTATTGATGTCAACGATATGCATTATGCAACCTCCTCAAGTTGACGCTGCCCAAAAGTAGGGCATGCTGTTGATTTCTCTGAAAAAACTGGGACGAAGGCTGAAGCAAGCCCCCCGTTCGCGACACAATCCGCAAAGCCGTGTCCGCAATTGTCCATCAACCGGAAGCGGATGTTGGGCCGGATGCGCTCCTGTCGCGCAGCGCGCTTTATTGCCGCCGTCCAATTACGTGCACGTTGCACCCTGTTTGGACCCTGTTGGGACATGATGTCAGGGTCCTGGCGCAGGTTCTTATCTTGCGTGACATCAAGATCACCGACCATAACGACGATCTTTCGCGCCAGAAACCGCCTCAGGTTCGTGCGCAAACGGAAGGCGAGAGAGTTTCCGCCAAAGCGTTCCTTGGCGACACCTAAAGGATAGGACCCGCGCGTGTCCGGGAAGGTCCACCAACCAGGCGCCACGATGCACAGCTGCCCGATATGTTGGGGGTAAAGCCAGGTGAAACGATGGGCGAACTGCGCGCCACCCGAAAAACCGGAAATGTCCGGCGGGGCCGCGCCAATCCAACCCTCATCTCGCAGGACCCGCAACAACGCAAGGAGCGCCCAATCGGACCGCTTCTTGCACGCGGCGCGCTGATAGTGTGGCCACGAGTTGCGGTCGAAAACCGGCAGGATGATGGTGCGGCCTGTGACATCTGCCTGCCGCGCAAGCAAGTCGGCCATAAGCTCAACTTCGCGGTTCAGCCCGTGGATCGCCAGAACTGGCGGCGCTTTTGCGCTTGTCTCAGGTCGGATCAGCCAGGTTGAGGGGAGAACACCGGGAACACCCGGTCGGAAATGCATCTGTGCCATCTTCACGCTGCCTTTTCGTATTTCGCGCGCGCCGCAGCAGTTGCTGCTGAAGCACGGTCGCGCATTTCGGCTGGAAGCAGATCGAAGATGATGTGGATCCGGTCTTCGTCGCCGTCGTTGAAGGCTTCATGCATCTGGTCGTTGTCAAACCACCACAATTCGCCTTCCTTCATACGAACTTCCTCTTCTCCTGCTTTCAGCCAGGATCCGGCAGAGGATTTCAACACGAAGTGATAGCGACCGCGCAGGCGATAGTATTCGCCCCGGTCGATATGCGGGTAGACACGCTTGCCCGCAGGCAAGCAGACGATCTTTGCACGGCTGAGATCTGCATCGAGTTCGGCAGACACGTCCTCCAGAAAGGCACGTGCAACTGGGAAATTGACCGAACCCGTCGTCCAGCGGCTTTCGTGAACATCACGCCGCGCGCGCCCAAGGATCATGGATTTGCGCAACCCCCGCAACGGGACGGCAAGCGCTTCTCTTTGTACAGCGATCTTTTCTTGACGGCCCGTCGCGTTGGCCCAGGCGTCATCGACGGCGGCGATTTCTGTTAAGAACGGTTCTACGGGTACATTTACACGAATTCTTTTGAAGTACTTCATATCGCTCTCCTTGCTGTTGGACACGGCCCACCACGGGCAGTGCTTTAAAAAACGCGTCTCCGACCCTTCGAGATTTGATTTAAGATCGAAGCTGACGGCGGACTGACAGGCAGGTACCGAACAGTTCCGTCGGCATAATTTTGCTTTCCGGCACGGTTTGTGACGTTCCATCGAAAGGGTCATAGGCGGCCTCCCTCAGCGCTCTTCAGGCTCCACCCAACCCCGCGATGCGCCACGATGCGGGCCAGGCATCCCGCATCCTTCAGGCTGCGTCGTAACCGGGACAGGACCGCTTCAATCGCGTTCGGGGTCAAAACCGCATCGGGTCCGTAAACCCGGGCCTCTAGCCTCTGACGCGGGACGATGTGAGGGGCAAACCTGACAAGCAGTGTCAGCGCTGCGAGCTCGCGCCGCGACAGCGAAAGTGGCGCACCGGCGAATGCGGCGTATCCTGCATCCGGACTGACAGTCAGACCCGCAGCACGAAACATTTTGCCGGACGGGCCCGCCATCTTATCAACCATGGCTTGCATGCGAGACGTCAGTTCTGGCATCGCGACAGGGTTCGAACCCGCAGCCATCGGGCACAGCGCCTCTTTCGACTTTCGTCCCATCAACGCTTCATTCGGGACAAGCGCAATCATGGGAATATGGGCGCTATCTTGCTGCTGGTCCAACAGCCTTTGCACCGCACG
This sequence comes from Cognatiyoonia sp. IB215182, assembly GCF_033963905.1. NCBI lineage: Bacteria > Pseudomonadati > Pseudomonadota > Alphaproteobacteria > Rhodobacterales > Paracoccaceae > Cognatiyoonia > Cognatiyoonia sp. IB215182. Next base: position 342,410 of record NZ_JAXBMB010000001.1, on the reverse strand, counting down.
ATCAAGCCGCGAAAGATCGACGATAGCGAGGTCGTATTGATCGTCCGCGTCGTGGTCGGGGCACTTGCCGGAGTGGCGCTCGACCTCAAAACGAAACCCCTTAATCAGAAGGCGGGCCGGAAAGGTTGTGGGTTGTGTATCGGATCGCCTGATGAGGAGCAGTTGCATGGTCGTCTCGCCTTGTTGGTAGGGGTCATCGCGATGTGCCGTGATGTTGCTGCGATAGTGGGAACCCGGCCGCGAAACGCCATAATCGGTGGGTTTAAAAACTCAAAAAAAGGGCCGCATATAACGTTTGTTTACGCGAGCCTCCGGGCGGTGAAATCTCAGAAAATCCAACATTACTTGGCGTTGCGCAGGCCTGCAGATGGCACATCCGTGCCTCGCGCTAAGCGTGTAAATGTTTAATGACAGCCACTCCACAGACCGGCGCGTTCTCCGTCATACTCCTTCGGTTTATGAACAGATTGCCGCCGCGTCATGAATACTGATTGTCAGGCTTTTCGGTCAGGCTCGGATTGACCGAAAACCGGCCTTTGAAAACCTGAAAAAGTCGGCGATTGAGGCATCGCGGGCCCCTTCCGAATCAACTGAATGAGAGAGATTTTCGGGTCTCCCGAATACATCTTGAAAGGTGGGCGCCTACAGAAGGGCTTGAGGCGGCTTGTTTTGACAGGCGCTCCAAACCAATAGCGGCATCAAACCTTACTACGAAGGAGCTTCGCGCAGACCGCAGCCAAACATCTCCCGCACTTTGCGACCTTCGGTCCTGAGCGCGGATCCTAACCTCGCATCAACGCGTGTCCCGGGTCGTAAGGCGAGGGCGCGATTACAGTTGCCGGCGCCATCTGACCGCACAGATCCAGCTCCATCACTTCGCCAATCGCTGCAAACTCCGGCGCCACAAATGCAAGGGCGAGGTTCATTCCGACCCGATGCCCCCAAGCGCCTGATGTGACGGTGCCAACAACCTTTCCTTCCAGCATGAGCGATGCGCCACCATGGGCTGGTGCGTGTGTTGAGGTAACGTCGAGCGTGACCAGTTTCCTACACGCACCTTCCGCATGCCGACGCAGAAGTGCGTCCTTGCCCACGAAGTCGCCTTTATCGCGCCTGACGAAGCGCTCCAGCGCCGTCTCGAACGGGTCATATTCGGTCAGAATATCTGCCTTCCAGTGCAGAAAACCTTTTTCCATGCGCATCGATTCAATGGCGCGGGCGCCAAAGAGCTTCAAGCCATGGTCCTCGCCCGCTTTCCGCAGCGCAAGGTATGCCGCGTATAGCGACGCATTGGGCACATGGATCTCGTATGCCAGTTCGCCTGAGAAGCTGACCCCCATGACGGTGACCGGGGCGAAGCCGATGAAGCATTCCCGGACCGAGAGCCATGGGAATGCCTCTGCTGACCAGTCGGCTCGGCTGACCGCCTCCAGCACCGCGCGCGATTTGGGTCCTGCGAGGACAAGGATCGTCTGGTCATTTGTCAGGCTTCTCAGCTGGACATCTTCGCCCGGTCGGATATGCGCCGTCAGCCAGTCCAGATCATGCCATTCCGCCGCCGCCGCTGACCCATACCAGACCCGCGCTGACCCGCGATCCGAGGCGGGAAGATTGGCAATCGTTGCCTCGCATTTGATCATGCCCTGATGGTTGAGCAGGTAGGAAAGCCCGACCCGCCCGTCGCGCTTAGTTACGTTGCCGCAAATCATCCGGTCGAGAAAAGCATGCCGGTCGGCACCGGTAATTTCGATCCGGTTGAAGCCGTTAACCTCGGTCAGGCCGACATTGGTTTGCACATTCCTGACCTCGCCCGCGACCAGATCGAAGGTTTCGTCAAAATCAAAGCCAAGCGTTGGTTCGAAATCGGCATGCGGCTTGATGTAATCCAGCCGCTCCCATCCATTGACGACCGTGAACGCCGCTCCTTCCGCCGCAAGTACCGGCGTGAGCGGCGTTGTTTTTGCCATCCGTCCTGCCGGGCGCTCTTCATGTGGGAAGTGAAAGCGGAACTCGTTCTGGTAATCCTCAATGGCCTTCAGCGCGGTCAGTTCGGCATTTGCATGTCCCGTGAAACGCCGTGGATCAAGGCACCAGGTGTCATAGCACGCCTCTCCATGCACGATCTGCTGCGCCAGAAGCCAGCCATGGCCACCCCCCTCGCCAACCCCCGCACGCAGACCGATTATGCAAAAGGCGTTGCGCTTGCCCGGGATCGGGCCAACCAATGGCGCCCCATCGATTGTGTAGGTGATTGGCCCATTCACAACTCTTTTGATCCCAACCTCGGTCAATGCGGGCATCCGCGCGAACGCGCCTTCCATCACATCCATCACCCGATCCAGATCGTCCGGGCAGAGATCATTGGCAAATGACGGGCTGATCCCGTCCATGCCCCATGTCTTGCAATCTTGCTCGTAGAACCCGACCAACAGTCCGTTCTTTTCCTGCCGGGCATAATAGTCCGAGATCGGGCATCGCAACAGCGGCATCCGGTGCCCTGCTGCGGCGATGGCCGGTATGTCTTCGGTCACGAAATACTGGTGCTCCATCGACGCGACCGGATGATGCACACCCATCATCGCGCCCACTTCGTTCACGCGGTAGCCACATGCGTTCACGACGATATCCGCATCGATGTTCCCCTTTGTGGTTTCCACCGTCCAGGTGTCATCCGCATGCTGAGTCAGACTAACGACCGGCGTGTGGCGATAGACCTCGGCCCCGGCCTTACGGGCATGGAACGCGAGTGCCTGACACAACTGTGCGGGATCGATATCGCCATCTTCGCCGTCCCAAAGGCCTCCCAATAGGTTCTCCGTCGAGATCAGCGGATGGCGGCGGGCGCATTCGGCGGCGTCAATGACCTCGAACTCAGCACCCATACCGCGCGCCATTGAGGCGAAATGCCGATAGCCCTGCATCTGCGCTTCGGTATTGGCCAGCCGAATACCGCCATCGCCATGATGGTAGCCCACCGGGTAATCCGGATCATCGCGTAGCTTCTTGTAGAGCGCGATGGAGTGCGATTTCAGGCCAACCATCGTCTGGTTCATGCCGAAATTCGTCACTTGGGCGGCCGAATGCCATGTGGTGCCGGAGGTCAGTTCGTCCCGCTCGATCAGGACAACGTCGCTCCAGCCTTGCTGCGTCAGGTGATAAAGTGTCGAACACCCCGCGATGCCCCCGCCGATGACCACAACTCTTGTGCGCGATTTCATGCAATATCTCCGCCGTTCCCCGCGCCGTGACAGGGACGGGTTTCGGCGGGGGTGACAACCTCATTTGATAATTTTCGATTTTTTAGAAATACAAATCCTAAGATTTCGAAATATTGACTTCGCGGTTGCCGTCTCCTGGAATTCCGGACCTCTTTCCGACACCACTGATCAGGAAGTTGTAAATGGCGCAGGGACCCAAACGCGCAGGGCGGGCAGAGCGGATTGCACGACGCATGGCAAAGCCCGTGTTCGACCCTTGTCCGCCTGGCCAGCTTGGCGGCGCCTACAAACCTCTGACCAAAGCGGAACTGGATCGCATCTTCGATACCGCCCTTCTTCTTTTGGACAATCTCGGGCTGGGCGCGGTTCCGGGTCGGTTGCGGGCCGACCTTCTGGCAGTGGGTGCCCGCGACAATGGTGCGGGCCGGATCCTTTTGCCGCCGCCTCTGGTGCAGGATGCGATTGACCGGGCCGCCAAGACCTTTGTGCTGCATGGCCGTGATCCGGCACGTTCGATTGAGGTTGGCGGCAACCGCGTTCACTTCGGAACCGGCGGTGCCGCAGTGCAGACGCTTGATCTCGACAGCCGCATTTACCGGCCTGCGACGCTGAAGGACTTGCATGATTTCACGCGGTTGCAGGATACGCTGACCAATGTGAGCTGGTATACGCGCTGCTGCGTTGCCACCGATGTGTCGGACATTTTCGACATGGACGTGAACACCGTCTACGCCTTGTTGCGCAACACGACAAAGCCTGTCGCAACATCCTTCACGCTCGCTGCGCACGTAGCGCCCATTGTCGAAATGCTCGACATCGCGTCAGGTGGTGCGGGCCAATTCGCGAAACGCCCGTTCCTGAAGGCACATATCAGCCCGATCATCTCACCGCTCGCCTTTGGCGAGGATGCGGTGGATGTCGTCTATGCATGCATTCGCCACAACATCCCCATCTCTTGCATCACGGCAGCACAGGCTGGCGCGACAGCACCCGCGACCCTCGCGGGATTTCTGGCGCAATCCCTTGCCGAAACACTGGCGAGCCTCGTGATGGTGCATGCAATCCAGCCCGGTTTTCCGATGGTTTTTTCAAACTGGCCGCTCGTGGTTGATTTGCGCACCGGCGCCTTCGCCGGGGGAAGTGGAGAAACCGCGTTGCTCAACGCCGCCTCTGCTCAGCTTTCGAATTGGCTGGGCCTGCCATCCGGTGTCGCTTGCTCCATGACTGATGCCAAGGCCATCGACGCGCAATACGGGATGGAAAAGGGTCTTACCTCGCTTGCCGCCGCACTTGCCGGCGGGAACCTGATTTACGAAAGCTCAGGCATGACCGCGTCGCTTCTGGGGGCGAGTTTTGAGGCCTTCGTTCTGGATGATGAGATGCACTCGAACACCTATCGCATCCTGCGCGGCATCGAAGTGAGCGAAGAAAACCTCGGCTATGAGGCCATCATGGATGCCGTCTTTGGTGACGGGCATTTTCTGGGCGGCGCGCATACCCATGCGGCTATGGAGCGGGACTACTTCTATCCCGCCCTCGCGGACAGACAGGAACCGCGCAGTTGGGCCGAAAGTGGCGCGCACGATGCATGGGACCGGGCCCATGCGCAGGTCCGCGCGGTGCTGCGCGACCATCAGCCGGAATATCTGACCAAGGAACAGGATGATGCGATCAAGGCGCGCTTTAACATCCTGTATTCGCCAACCTAGTCGATCAACCCAAACTGATCTTGCAGCCACGGCGTCTGCGCAATAGTCGGCGCGATAACATGCGAGTCCAATGAGGCGCGCAGCTTGTTGTTCACGATATCCACCAAAGAACGTGAACAATCCGGTGTGACCACCAGCGACAAGGTGCGCGAAAAACGCTTGCCCGGAAACGGATGCATTGTCAGCCGGGGCTGAAAGCGCTGTGCTCTGGCAAAGAGCAATGGGGTTGTGATGGTCCATCCAGCCCCCGACGCGACCATCGCCATCAGGGTCTGATTGCTCCCGCATTCGAACTTGTCCGGCAGCGACACACCCAATCTGCGCAACTGCGCCTGAATCTGCCGCGCGATGATCAATTCGCTTGAGAATTGCAGAAACGGCAGCTCCGCGCGCCCCGCAATAATGTCGTCGGGCGAGGCCGTCCCCGTTTTGGGCAGGACCATGACGAACGGATCGCGCAGCAATGGCTGGTCTTCCAAGTCCCGCATCCGCTCATGCGGGGTGACGGTGATACCCAGATCAAGCTTGCGATCACGTAACATCCCGATGACCTCATGACTTGAGGCTGTGTGATAGAGAAAGGCACAATCGGGCATCAGATCCGCCAGATGCACGGCAAGATCGGGGGTCACATCACTGTCGAGGTCTTCGATCATGCCCAGCCGCAGATAACTGGCACCGGCCAGATCACCATTCGTTGCCTCGGCCTTTGCCTTGCGGATGGCGTGCAGAGCGACATCAATGTTCCGCAGAAAAACCTGACCCTTTGGCGTCAGCACCATGGGCCTGCGGGTATGGTTGAAAAGCTCTGTGCCAAGATGGTCTTCAAGACAGCGCAGATGATGCGAGACGGTACTGATCGCGAGGCCGGTCTCATCCGCCGCTTCTTTAAGCGACCCACTGCGGGCGCAGGTCTGGAAGATCTCCAACCATTTTAGGCTAAGCCCTTTGGGCGAGGAAAGTCTGGACATGAACAACGGGTCCGGCATCAGAAAACGTGCGTTGCAAGCTTCCGCCATTCGGCACGCCATTGCCATCGAAATCGGAAAGGCTGCCCGCTGCCCATCATTCAGAAGACTTGCCAAAAGGCATTTCGCGCGGCTTTTATGGGTGCAGGAGAGGAACAAGTGGGGAGGAAACGATGAAATCTCAGATGGTGCATTTGGGACTGGCGGTGGCATTGCTGCTGCCTGCGACGATACTGCAAGCGGACACGATCCGCTTCTGGACAACCGAAGAACAGCCCGAACGCCTTGCGCGGCAAGAGGCGCTTGCCGAGAAGTTCAACGCCGCAACCGGGCATGAAGTGGAGGTCATCCCGGTTTCGGAAACCGATCTAGGCACACGCGCGACCGCCGCGTTCGCTGCCGGCGATCTGCCCGATGTGATTTACCACACGCTACAATATGCCTTGCCATGGGCCGAGGCGGGCATCCTGGATACCGGTGCTGCGACAGATGTGGTCGAAGCCCTTGGTGCCGACACCTTTGCGCCCGGCGCGCTGGCCATGGCCGAGTTCGAGGGCGATCATGCTTCCGTCCCTGTGGACGGATGGACCCAGATGGTTGTCTACCGGGCAGACCTTTTTGAAAGCGCGGGACTGGAGCCGCCCACCAGCTACGACAATGTGCTTGCGGCGGTCGAAGCGCTGCACAACCCGCCAGAGATGTATGGTTTTGTCGCCGCCACGAAGGTCGACGAAAACTTCATGAGCCAGGTGCTGGAACATGTGTTCCTGGCCAATGGCGTGTCACCGGTGGGGGATGATGGCTTTCAGGAACTAGATGAGGCCGCCACGACCGAGGTGCTTGATTTCTACAAGGCTATTGCTGAGGCGTCGCCCCCAGGTGAGCTTTACTGGGATCAGTCGCGGACACTCTATTTTTCAGGCAATGCGGCAATGATCATCTGGTCGCCTTTCATTCTTGATGAACTTGCTGGCCTGCGCGACAGCGCCCCACCTACGATCAACGACGATCCGACGTCCAGCGAACTGGCCAGCAAAACCGGGATTGTGACGAATTTCTCCGGCCCATCGAACCCCGATGGGGCCGCCTGGGCTGACATCCGCTATCTTGGCATCACGAGCGACGCCAATACGGATGTGGCGATGGAATTTGTCGAATTCTCGATGTCGGAAGGTTACACTGAAACGCTGGCAATTGCGCCGGAAGGCAAGTTTCCGGTGCGCAACGGCAATGCCGACAACCCTACCGCATACTCAGAGGCCTGGGCCACGCTTGATGTCGGTGTCGATCGCCGCGCGCCGCTTGGTGATCTTTATGCCCAAGAGATGATTGATGAGATCGTCGGCGGGCTGGATGTGGCGCAACGCTGGGGTGTTACCGAAGGTCAGCTTGCCCTGTCGAGCCGCATGATCAACAGTCAGGTGATCAACCGGATAGTCCGGCAGTATATCGATGGTGAAGTTGACGCCCCCACTGCGGTGGCCAACCTCAACGCTGAACTCGGCGCCATTGAGTAACGACGACGGGTTCGGGCCGGGCGGCCACCGCCCGGCCTACGCATCCCGCGTCACAAGACCATGGCACTGACTTCCGATCCGAAACCACCAACCGGCACGACGCCGCTCGCAAAGCGTCAGGCCCGTTTGGCCTATGGCCTGCTTGCCCCGACGCTTTTTGCGGTTTCTCTGGTGGTTGTGCTGCCGCTTCTTGCGATCTTCTGGATCAGCGTCAAACCCGTGGCGCTCGCCGATCTACGACCACCAACGGCCATTGCGCGCGAGCAGTTTCGCGGATCGGGCGACGACATGCGGATCGAATACCGGTTGCGCAATTCCAGCCAGGACAAGATCGTTTCAGACGTCGTCCTGGCGGACACAATTCCTGATGTTGTCACCATTCGCGGTGATCTTCCCGCCGAATGCACGTTGGATGACGGCACTCTTACCTGCCGTGTGGATGAAATGGAGGGCGGCTATAATGAACGGCTCATCATCCCGGTCGCTGCCGACGATCCCGATTTGGCCGAAGACGTGGTGGAGGGGAGTGACCCCATCGTATCGGGCCGCGGCGACAACGTCCTGATCAACACGACCTTCACGCTTGAGAACTTTGCTGACGTTTTCGACGGTGGCGAGTTCTGGAGTGTGCTTTGGGTCACCCTGTTCTACACCTTCTTCGGTACCATTGGTGCGATCATATTGGGCCTTTTCGCCGCTCTGCTCTTGGATCGCCAATTTCGAGGTCAGGGAATACTGCGCGGGCTCTTTCTGTTCCCTTACGTCGCCCCGATCATCGCGGTCGCCTTCACATGGATCATCCTGTTCGACCCGTTTTCGGGCAGCGTTAACGCGCTACTTGTCCAGATGGGCGTTGTTGACAACGCGATCAATTTCTTCGGGCAACGGCCCTTTGCCCTAATCATGGTGACGGTCTTCGCCATGTGGGGCTATTTCCCATTATGCTTCCTCTTTATCCTCGCGCGGATGCAATCCATTCCCGAAGACATGTACGAAGCCGCTGAGATGGACGGCGCCAGCCCGTTTCAGATGTTCTGGTATCTCTCCATTCCGCAGCTTTTGGGCATCCTGTCGGTCCTGTTCCTTCTGCGCTTCATCTGGACCTTCAACAAGTTCGACGACATCTTCCTGCTGACCGGAGGCAATGCCGGGACACGCACCCTGACCGTGAACGTCTATGAGCAGGCCTTTGCCGTCTCAAATATCGGTGCGGGCGCTGCGGTGGCGGTGGTGATCTTCTTCTGCCTGTTGCTCTTCAGCGTCTTCTTCTTCCGCTTCATCAGTCGGGAGGAGGGGCTGTGAAACTGTTTTACAACGGCAATATCACCGCGACACTGCTTGGCGCTTTCTGGATGGTCATTCTGTCCACCACCGTTGCCGTAACGATGTCCTTCCTGACGGGTGAGCCATTTCGGCCAGTGATCTGGCTGTCACTGGCATGGGGCGCCGCACTTGGATTGATCACGCTTTACACGCCGCTTGGCCGGTTGGGACCATGGGCCGTGGCCATTCTGGTCATCGTCGCAACATCATTCGGTGTCGGCCCAATCGCGATCGAGGCGTCACTCTATCAATCTGCCATTGCTGCCGTCCTTTTGGGTGCGTCATTTGCATGGACCGTGCGTTGGATCTTGCAGGACCTGCCCACCGGCACGCTAACACGCCACGAGTTTGAGGCAGCGACCATCCGTTTCCTGATGGGCTTTGGCTACATCTTCTTTGTCGCCATCGTCTTGATCCCGTTCTACGTGATGGTCATGACCAGCCTGAAAAATCAGGCGCAACTCGTTCAAAACCCCCTCGACTTCTCACTGGATCTGAGCCGGGGTTGGGCGCTTTTCAGCAGCTATGAAGAGCTTTTGACCGAGTTCAATTTCGGTTCTTACCTTTGGACGTCCTTCTATGTTTCTGTTCTGACCGTCATCATTACCCTGATGTTTTCAATACCCGGCGCCTATGCAATCGCGCGCCTGCGTTTCAGGGGGCAATCGGTGATGTCTCGGTCCATCCTGCTCATCTACATGGTACCAATGATCGTTCTGGCCCTGCCGATCTACATCGCGTTTTCGATGACCGGCCTGCGGAACACGATCATCGGGATCATCATGATCTATCCCGTCACGACCATTCCCGTGGCACTTTATATGCTGCAAGGTTACTTCCGTGGCCTGCCGCATGAGGTGGAAGAGGCCGGGCTGATGGACGGCCTGAACAGGTTGCAGGTGATCTGGAAAATCACCCTGCCTTTGTCCCTGCCAGCCCTGGCCAGCGTATCGCTTTATGTGTTCATGATTGCCTGGAACGAGTTCCTGTTGGCGTTCATGCTTTTGGACGACCCCTCCAAATTCACGCTGACCCGGGGCATTGCCAGCCTCAACTCGTCCGAGATCCCGCGCCAGCACCTGATGGCAGGCGCGGTCATCGCAACAGTCCCGATCATGGCGATTTTCCTGGGGCTGGAGCGCTTTGTCACCAAAGGAATAACCGCCGGATCGGTCAAAGGCTGATGGCGACGGGACTGGACAGCCAAGCGCAAGACATCCTTCGCACGAATGATCGTGGCGGCTACACCGTGCCGACGGCGGGGCTTTATCCTTATCAGTGGAACTGGGACTCGGCCTTTGCCGCACTTGGCTTTGCGCAGTTCGACATGGACCGTGCCTGGGTCGAGCTTGAGACGCTGTTCGCCGGTCAGTGGGATGATGGCATGGTTCCGCATATCCTGCATCACGTGGTCAATCCGGGCTATTTTCCGGGGCCAGAGGTCTGGGGCTGCAATGGCCCCAGCCCATCATCCGGGATCAGCCAGCCCCCGGTTGCGGGGACGATTGTGCGGAAACTCTATGAGCTTGATCCTGTCATGGGGGAGGCCCGCGCACGACGTCTTTTCCCCAAGCTGCGGCGCTGGCATGACTGGTTCCTAAAATGGCGCTCTCACGAAGGGGCGATCTGTATCACGCATCCTTGGGAAAGCGGGCGCGACAATACCCCGGATTGGGACGGTGCGATGGCGCGGATCGACCCCAAGGATGTGGGCGAATATGACCGGCGTGACACCAGCCATGTCGATAACGCGATGCGCCCGACACGCTACGATTACGACCGGTATATCTGGCTCGTCCAGCGCGGGCGGCGCCTGGGCTGGGATCAGGCACAAATGGCCGAAGACAATCCGTTTTTCGTGGCCGATCCGACGATGACATTCACCCTGCTGCGGTCGCATCGCGACCTCTTGGCGCTAGGTGAGGCACTGTCCGAAGATGTGGCCGGCATGACCGACGACATCGCCCAATTGGAGGCTGGCGCGGCGACCCTATGGAACGATGATCTGCAAAGCTATGATGTGCGCGATACGGTGAACGGCGCTTGGGCCAATTGCATATCGAACGCGTCTTTCCTGAACTGGTATGCGGGCATCCCCTCTGACGGTCAGGCCAAACACTTGGACCGCATCATGGATCTGGTGAAATACCCCCTGCCCAGCCACGACCCCGCCAGCCCGAAGTTTGAACCCAAACGTTATTGGCGCGGGCCGACCTGGTCGATGATGAACATGATGATTGGCGAGGGGCTCATCGCGCGTGGCAACCCCCAAGGCGAACGCCTGCGGGATGCTACGATGCGGTTGATCCGGGACCACGGGTTCTCAGAGTATTTCGACCCAACCGACGGCTCACCGGCCGGAGGGCAATCATTCACTTGGACGGCGGCCATCTGGCTCGCCTGGGCAAGTCCTAACGCAAGGAGGGCGTAGATCATGGGTGCGATCACACTAAACGCCGTAGAAAAATGGTTCGGCGCAGTGCAGGTGATCAAGGGCGTCGACCTTGACATCGCGGCAGGCGAATTCGTTGTTTTCGTCGGCCCGTCGGGGTGCGGGAAATCCACCCTATTGCGCATGATCGGGGGCCTAGAGGATATCAGCCGCGGCTCACTTCTCGTGGGTGGGCGCGACGCGACCGCCGAACCACCTTCCAAACGCGGGCTGGCAATGGTGTTTCAAAGCTACGCGCTTTATCCGCATATGTCGGTGCGCGACAATATCGGGTTCCCGCTCAAAACCGCAGGTGCGCCGCGCGGGGAGATCGAAGAGAAAGTCAATCAGGCCGCGGATGTCCTGAAGCTGGAGACCTATCTTGACCGGCGACCAAAAGACTTGTCGGGCGGTCAAAGACAGCGCGTCGCCATTGGCCGTTGCATCGTGCGCGACCCAACTGCATTTTTGTTTGACGAACCCTTGTCCAACCTCGACGCAGCACTCCGCGTCGAAATGCGCTACGAGATTGCAAAGCTGCATCGGCAGCTCGACAAAACCATGATCTATGTCACCCACGATCAGGTTGAGGCGATGACACTGGCTGACAGGATCGTCGTGCTGGACGCTGGGAAGATCGCGCAAAGCGGATCACCGCGCGAGCTTTACGAACGGCCCGCGAACCTATTCGTCGCACAGTTCATCGGCAGCCCCAAAATGAACATCCTGCGCTGCGAAACCTCTGGCGACACCTACCAACTTCCAGGAGCGCGAGGCGGCGCCTATGCAGGCGATCACCCAGCCGTCCATCTGGGCATCCGGCCCGAACACATTACGATCGGTGCGGTAGGTGAGGGGCAATGCGATGGCGTGGTTGAAGTCGTCGAATATCTCGGCGCCGACAGTTTTATCCTGATCGATTGCGGCGATGTCGGCACGCTCACGGTGCGGGCGATCGGCGACACGAAGCTGCGTCCTGGCGAAAGCGTCGGATTGACCTTTGACAAAGACCGCCTTTCGTTCTTCGACAAAGAGGAAAACCGCATTCCATAATGCTGTTCAACCAAAGCTACGCCAGAGCCGTGCGATACCGCGGCTCTGGCACTTAGGTTCAGTCTTTTGACGCATGTCCGGGCGCACGGAACAGGATGGACCAAACCTGCCCAAAGCTTTGCGCGCGCCGGATATCCCTGATCAGTTCGGGCCATTCCGAGAACCAGACTTTGATCGGGTTCCTCGTGTCAAAGTCGCGTTTCAGGCCATAGCGCGGTGTTTCCTCTTCTTCCTGAAACGTACCCCAAAGCCTGTCCCAGACAATCAGGATGCCGCCATAATTCTTGTCCAGATATTTGTCGTCGCAGCCGTGATGCACGCGGTGATGCGAGGGCGTGTTCAGCACCCACTCCAACGGCCCAAGCTTGCCGATCAGTTCAGTATGGATCCAGGTCTGATAGGCCAGCACCACAATGACGCCAAAGATGATAGCTTCAGGCGCGAAACCCATCAGCGCCAGCGGCAAATGCGCGATGAGCGACCACACACCCTCAAACGGGCCGAAACGCACGCCGGTGATGATGTTCATATCACGAGAGGAATGGTGCACGGCATGCTGTGTCCAGAGAATGCGCACCTCATGCGCGATCCGGTGCTCCCAATAATAGGTGATGTCCGCCAGGACCACGATCAGGACAAGGCTCCACCACGTGACGGGGATAGCCCAGGGCATGCCCTGCGCAATGATCCAGTAAAGCCCGTAGGCGCCCGTCAGAATAAAGGTTTCGACCAGCAAGTAGGGCAGCTGGGTCGACGCACTCGCGAGCATCTCGCCAAAGGTCTTTGCCCTGAATTCACCTTTGAAGGCCATCTCGGCAATTTCGATCAGCAAGATCGCGGCTCCGATCAGAAAGAAGACCTCATCGATCTGTGTCGTCAGGTTTTCAACGTTCATTGTGAACCACCTTTCAATCCTTGTGAGAGTGTGCGCCATGCCAGTTCAGCCGCCTGTTTTGGGGTTGCCTCGCCCGAGCGGACAAGCGACCAGGCCGTGTAGGTCAGGTTTTCGTAGGCCTCGACAATCCAAGCGGTTGGCACGTGGCTGTCGAATGCGCCCTCTTTCTTTGCTTCTTCAACATCCTGTCGCAGCGCGTCGAGGCTTGCACTATATGCCGCAGCTATTTCAGGGTCGGCCTCCAGCCCTTCATGGGCCAGAAACCATTGCCTGTTGGCCAGCGGTACCGTCGCCATGAGCGACAGGCGAAAGCCTTCTTCATAGCTTTCGGCGTGGGCTGTCGCCTGTTCGACGGCAGCCTCCAATTCGGCAAGCGCTGTCTTGGCCAGTGCACGCATCAATTCTGCACGGCCAGGGAAATGCCGATGCAGCGTCGCACGGCCTACGCCGGCCCGCTGGGCCACATCGCCAAGCGACGCGGCCTGGTTTTCAGAGAAAACCGCGAACGCGGCTTCGATAATGGCATCACGGGTACTTGGTCGAATCTCAGTCATGAGACATAGATGTCTCATTTGATACATGAATTCAACCCCTGTTTGAGAGACTGTCAGCGATCAGAGGGCAAGAGGGATTGCGATGCATAAGCCATTGCCAACGGCCCGAATGGTACGCCGCACGACATCACGGCGCTGATCTTTGATTATCCCGTCGAAAAAATTGCGGTGTCCCAGCTTTCGCACTTCGAGGCGAGATCGGCGGGGATACCATCCGTAAAAATCGCGTCGATATCGCGAACGGACGCAATCCGTACGGGGGCCGAGCGGTTCAGCTTGGACTTATCAGCGACCAGGAATGTGTGCCGGGAGCATTCGATGATCGTGCGGCTCACCCGCACCTCGCGCAAATCGAACTCCAATAGGTTGCCCTCAAGGTCCAGTGCAGATGTGCCGATGACGGCGTAGTCCACCTTGAACTGACGGATGGCCTCTGTTGTCAGATCGCCAACCAGACCACCATCCTCGCGCCGTAACTCACCCCCCGCAACAATGACCTTGCTGGTTAGGTTCTTTGACAGAATATCGGCGACGTTGATGTTGTTGGTTACGATTGTCAGGTTCTCGTGCGTGAGTAGTTCGCGGGCGACCGCCTCTGTCGAGGTGCCGATGTTCAAAAGAACCGACGCATTGGGCGGGATCTGGCGCGCGCAAAGTCGTGCGATCTCACGCTTTGCACTTTCCTGCAGGACCTTGCGCGCGCGGTAATTCGGGTTGCGATGGGTATCCGGTATGATCGCACCGCCATGCACCCGATCAAGCCGCCCTGCATCCGCCAAGGTTGACAGGTCCCGCCTTATGGTCTGGGTTGTGACGCCGAAACGGGTCGCGAGTTCATCGACGCTCACTTGGCCTTCATGCCGAGCAAGCTCCAGGATCTGCGATATGCGAAAGGAATCGACCATTTTGACCTGAAAGCAACGACCTGGCTTTGGGTAGTGCCGCATATTTAGGCCAAAAATCAAGCGAAAATGTTGAATTATGCTCGTACAAGACCTCCATACGCCCAAAAACAAACAAAATCGCGCATGTGAGGACCGCTTACGAAAGAGAATGAAGATTACCCTTTGACAAGTGAACCGATATGAGCAACCAATTCATGGGGAGGATTCACGTGATGGCTCTGAGGGGGCGCGACACCGACATGCTGGCGGCTGCAGGCGGCGTGAGTGATTTTGCCCCGCCTTATGATTGCACGCCCGGCATTCTATCACAGCATCTGTCCGAAATGGACGATCTTGCATTCAGAATTGGGTCTGCCCGGGCATTGGACCAGTTCAGGGCCGTGCCGCAGGATGCCCCACTGGTCGCGCCACCGGCGGTTGCGGAGTAGGAGAGACAGCGCATGGGATTAGAGCTGAAAGGCGTCTCGAAGGTGGTCGATGGCAAGACGCATATCTACCCCACGGACCTGACGCTCGAACCCGGCACGATGAACGTTCTTCTGGGGCCAACCCTGTCGGGCAAGACCTCTCTGATGCGCCTAATGGCCGGGCTTGATGTGCCCGCAAGCGGTCAGGTGATCTGGAACGGCGCGGATGTCACCGGCCAACGGGTGCAGGACCGGGGCGTCGCGATGGTCTACCAGCAATTCATCAATTACCCATCCATGAGCGTCTACGAAAACATCGCCTCACCCCTGCGACTATTACGCAAGTCGAAGGCAGAGATTGATGCCGCCGTGCACAAAACCGCCGAGATGATGAAGCTGACGCCGATGCTGCAGCGCAAACCGCTGGAACTGTCGGGCGGACAACAGCAGCGCTGCGCCCTCGCGCGCGCCTTGGTGAAAGAGGCCGGCCTGGTGCTGCTTGATGAACCGCTTGCCAATCTTGACTACAAACTGCGCGAAGAGCTGCGGGTCGAGATCCCGCGCATCTTCGCTGAATCCGGGGCGATCTTCGTTTACGCCACGACAGAGCCAGAGGAGGCCCTGCTGCTTGGCGGAAACACCGCCACGCTGTGGGAAGGCCGCGTCACGCAGTTCGGGCCAACGCCAGAGGTCTATCGCAGACCAAGCGACGCCACCACCGCCAAGGTCTTTTCAGACCCGCCCATGAACTTCCTGCAGATCCGCAAACGGTCCGGCTATCTGGAATTTGGTGACGGGCAGCGGGCCGAGGTCAGTGGGCAGCTTGGTGCTCTTGCAGATGGCGATTACATCGCGGGCTTCAGGCCCAATCATCTTGAGGCCGAAAAACACACCGAGGATGCGATGGCCTTTCACTGCAAGGTCGCCGTGACCGAAATCACCGGGTCAGAGACCTTTATCCACCTGGATCACCATGGCGACCGCTGGGTGGGTCTTGTCCACGGCGTGCGCGAGCTTGAGATTGGATCGGACATCACCGTTTATCTTGACCCATCCCATATCTACACCTTCACCGAAGACGGATCGCTGGCCGCAGCCGCATCCTATGCCGAAGCCGCATAGGGAGACGCGCATGGCCAAGATCACCCTGTCCAACCTCGCTCATTCATACATGCCGCGCCCGACCTCGGACGCCGATTGGGCACTGAAGGAAATGAACCACACCTGGGCTGATGGTGAGGCCTATGCACTGCTTGGCGCCTCGGGCTGTGGGAAATCCACGCTCTTGAACATCATCTCCGGCCTCTTGCACCCGTCCGAAGGGCGCATTCTGTTCGGGGACGAGGATGTGACCGAGAAATCCACGACCGACCGCAACATCGCACAGGTCTTCCAGTTCCCGGTTGTCTACGACACGATGACCGTCCGCCAGAACCTGGCCTTTCCGCTGAAAAACCGCGGCGCCTCGGCCCAGTATATCGGCCAGCGGGTGCAGGCGATTGCGCAGATGATCGGGATGGAGGCCGAGCTTGATCGCAAGGCGCGCGGCCTCACAGCGGACGCCAAGCAAAAAATCAGCCTGGGCCGTGGCATGGTGCGTGAGGATGTGAATGCGATCCTGTTTGATGAGCCGCTGACGGTCATCGACCCGCATATGAAATGGGCCTTGCGCACGCAGCTGAAAGAACTGCATCAGGAGTTCGGGCACACGATGATCTACGTCACCCACGACCAGACCGAGGCGCTGACCTTTGCCGACAAGGTGGTCGTCATGCATGACGGGCGTGTGGTGCAGATGGGTACGCCGCAGGAACTCTTCGAAACACCTGCCCATACATTCGTGGGCTATTTCATCGGCTCGCCGGGGATGAACCTGTTGCCGGCCCAGGTAGATGGCATGATAGCCAAGACCGATGGCGGGCAGATTTCACTTGGCGCCTCTTACGCCGAACTTGACGGCAAGGTAGAGATCGGCGTGCGTCCAGAATTTGTCAGCCTGACCGATGCGGCGGACGGCTTGCCCGTCACGATCAACAGGGTCGAGGATGTGGGCCGCCACAAGATCGTGCGCGCCGATTGTGCCGGCACCGTGCTCAACATCATTGTGCAGGAAGGCGAAGAGATCGGCACCGACGCCAGCCGCGTCACCTTCGACCCCGCTCATGTGAACATCTACCAAAACGACTGGCGCGTGACGCCATCCCATCGGGAGGCCGCGTGATGGAAAAAACCGTCAATCAGAAAGCCTGGTTTCTGGTCTTGCCCGTCCTGATTCTTGTCGCATTCTCGGCGGTGATCCCGCTGATGACGGTCGTGAATTATTCGGTGCAGGACAGCTTTGGCAACAACCAGTTCTTCTGGGCGGGCCTCAGCTGGTTTGAGGAGCTTCTGGAAGACGACCGGATGTGGAACGCGCTACAGCGGCAGCTGATCTTTTCCGGTATCATTTTGGCAATTGAAATCCCTCTAGGCATCATGGTCGCACTCTGCATGCCGAAAAAAGGCATCTGGGTCTCTGTCTGTCTGGTCCTGATGGCCCTCCCGCTTCTGATCCCTTGGAACGTGGTTGGCACGATTTGGCAGGTCTTTGGCCGGTCCGATATCGGCCTGCTTGGCGCGGCGCTCAACGGCCTCGGCGTTGACTACAACTACACGCAAGACCCGTTTGACGCTTGGGTGACGGTGATCGTCATGGATGTCTGGCACTGGACATCGCTTGTGGCGCTGCTGGCCTATGCGGGCCTACAATCCATCCCGCAGGCCTATTACCAGGCGGCCAAAATCGATCAGGCGTCACGCTGGGCCGTGTTCCGCTTCATTGAGCTTCCCAAGATGGCCGGGGTCCTGCTGATCGCGGTTCTGCTGCGGTTCATGGACAGTTTCATGATCTATACCGAACCCTTTGTGGTCACCGGTGGCGGCCCGGGCAGTTCGACCACGTTCCTTTCCATCGACCTTGTGAAAATGGCGCTCGGCCAGTTCGACCTTGGGCCTGCCGCCGCGTTTTCGCTGATGTATTTCCTCGTGATCCTCGCGATCTCATGGGTGTTCTACACCGTCATGACCAACCTTGATAAGGCGGACAGCAAAAGATGACGGACCGCGCGATCTCGACCCCCGCGACCCGCACGGCACGCAAGTTCGCCTTTCCCAAGGTGAACGGCTCAGCGCTGGTGATGATCCTTTACCTGTTGTTCCTGTTCCTGCCGATCTACTGGCTGATCAACATGAGCTTTAAGACCAATGCCGAGATCGTGTCGGACTTTACGCTCTGGCCGAGGGACTTCACGCTGCAGAACTACATCACGATCTTTACCGATCCGGCATGGTATTCCGGCTACATCAACTCGCTGATCTATGTGGTCTTCAACACGCTCATCTCGCTCGCCGTCGCACTACCTGCCGCTTATGCCTTTTCGCGCTACACATTCATGGGCGACAAACATCTGTTCTTCTGGCTTCTGACCAACCGGATGGCGCCACCGGCTGTCTTTGCCTTGCCCTTCTTTCAGCTTTATTCATCCGTCGGACTTTTTGACACGCATATTGCGGTGGCCCTCGCACATTGCCTTTTCAACGTGCCACTTGCGGTCTGGATCCTCGAAGGGTTCATGCGCGGTGTTCCCAAGGAAATTGACGAAACCGCCTATATCGACGGCTATTCGTTCGGGCATTTCTTCGTCAAAATATTCACACCGCTGATCGCCAGCGGCATCGGCGTCGCCGCGTTCTTCTGCTTCATGTTCTCGTGGGTGGAATTATTGCTCAGCCGGACGCTGACATCCGTGGACGCCAAACCCATCGCCGCCACCATGAGCCGCACGCAAGGTGCATCAGGCATCGACTGGGGCGTACTGGCGGCCGCCGGGGTCTTGACCATCATCCCTGGTGCTTTGGTGATCTATTTCGTCCGCAACTACATCGCCAAGGGCTTTGCCCTCGGACGGGTCTAAGGAGGGCTGATCATGGAATGGATGGCATGGACCTGGCCGACCGCGATCTTTTTCATGGTGATTGCGGCGCTGCTGATCACCTTCACCTTTCTGGCGATCCGATTTCCCGAGACCCCGCGTGTCGGGATCTTGAGGATCGAAACCACACGGGGCGACCGGCTGTTTCTAACATTGCTCGGCTCCGCCTTCATCAACATTGCATGGCTCGGCCTGACGGATATCGCCCAATGGTGGGCGCTGGTCATCTGCGCCGTCTATGCAGCTCTGGTCTTTCGATACGTCTGACCAGCGCCATTCACGACCGGTCGTCGCCCGCAAAATCGGGCCGCGCCCAAACAGGGAGAAGAGTGTTCATTAAAAGGAGGAGAATAATGAACCTGTCACTCAAATCATCCACGGCCTTGGCCCTGGTGGCGGGCCTGATGGCCACGCCGTCCTTCGCGGATATGGAGGCCGCGATGGACTTTCTCGACAACGAAATCGCGGGCCTCTCGGTTCTGACGCGCGAAGAGCAAGAGGCCGAAATGGCCTGGTTCATCGAAGCGGCAGAGCCCTTTGCAGGCATGTCGATCAGCGTTGTGTCAGAGACCATCACAACCCACGAATACGAAGCGCAAGTGCTTGCCCCCGCTTTCACGGCCATCACCGGCATCGAGGTCACCCATGACCTGATCGGTGAAGGGGACGTGGTCGAACGTTTGCAGACGCAGATGCAAACGGGCGAGAACATCTACGACGCCTATGTCAATGACAGTGACCTGATCGGCACGCACTGGCGCTATCAGCAGGTGCGCAATCTGACCGACTGGATGGCGGGCGAAGGCGCTTCCGTCACCAACCCGAACATCAACCTTGAAGACTTCATCGGGTTGGAATTCACGACTGGGCCGGATGGCAAGCTCTATCAATTGCCCGACCAGCAATTCGCAAACCTGTACTGGTTCCGTTATGACTGGTTCACCGATGAAAAGAACATGGCCGATTTCGAAGCCGAATACGGCTATCCGCTGGGCGTTCCGGTCAACTGGTCAGCTTATGAGGATATCGCCGAGTTCTTTACCGGGCGCGATCTCAGCCATCTTGGTGTCGAGGGCGAAGTCTTTGGCAACATGGATTACGGCAAGAAAGACCCCTCGCTTGGCTGGCGCTACACCGATGCGTGGATGTCCATGGCTGGCATGGGCGATGTGGGTGAACCCAACGGTCTGCCGGTCGATGAATGGGGCATTCGGGTGAACGAAAACTCACAGCCCGTCGGCTCTTGCGTTGCGCGCGGTGGTGCCACAAACTCGCCAGCGGCTGTCTATGCGGTGAACAAGGCGATTGAGTGGCTGCAGAAATATTCGCCGCCCACCGCCGCCGGTATGACCTTCTCGGAGGCCGGTCCGGTGCCTGCGCAGGGCCAGATCGCGCAGCAAATGTTCTGGTACACCGCCTTTACCGCCGACATGGTGGGTGATGGCGCTGCTGCCGTCCTGAACGATGACGGCACGCCGCGCTGGCGCATGGCGCCGTCGCCGCATGGCGTCTACTGGAAAGACGGTCAGAAAGTTGGCTATCAGGATGCAGGTTCCTGGACGCTGATGCAGTCCACGCCCGTTGATCGCGCACAGGCCGCTTGGCTTTACGCTCAGTTCGTGACCTCAATGACGGTGGATCTGAAAAAGTCTGATGTGGGCCTGACCTTCATCCGCGAATCCACTATCAACTCCGACCACTTCACCGAACGCGCTGACCGCCTTGGTGGCCTGATCGAGTTCTATCGTTCACCTGCCCGCGTTGCATGGTCGCCCACCGGCACCAACGTGCCTGACTACCCACGTCTGGCGCAGCTCTGGTGGCAGAATATCGGCGATGCGATGTCCGGTCAGAAGACTGCGCAGGAAGCGCTCGACGCCCTTTGTGAGGCCCAGGAATCGGTGCTGGAGCGGCTTGAGCGCGCAGGCGTTCAAGGCGATATCGGCCCGGTCATGAACGAAGAGCGGGACGCTGAGTATTGGTTCGCCCAGCCCGGTGCGCCCTACGCTCCGATCGAGAACGAGGACGAAGAGCCTATCACCGTCGCGTATGACGAGTTGATCCAAAGCTGGCAGAACTGATCCTGACCAGGGTCTCAGATCAACCAGCCATACGCTAACGTATTGGGGCGGGCCTGGCTCGCCCCTTTCATTTGGAAGCTTCCCTTATGACCCCTTTTTCGTTTTCCACCGCTCAAATCATTCATTTTGGTCGGGGAACCGCTGCAATGGTCGCTGAAGCCGCCGCGCGCTATGGCGGGCGGGCCTTGTTGGTCCATGGACGGAAGGCTGAGCGGGCAGCATGGCTCTTGCGTGACCTGACTGCTCATGACCCGCAAGTGCACAGCATCGCCGTCAGCGCCGAACCCGACCTGCCGTTCCTAGAACGGGCTTTGGCCGATATCCGGCGCGATCAGCCCGACATTGTTGTGGCCCTTGGCGGTGGATCAGCCATCGATGCTGCCAAGGCCATCGCAGCCCTGACCCCTTCGCCCGGCGCACCGCTTGATTATCTGGAGGTTGTCGGAAAGGGCCAACCGCTCGCCGCAGCACCAATCCCCGTCATCGCGGTGCCCACCACAGCCGGCACCGGCGCGGAGGTCACCAAAAACGCCGTCATCGGCGTCCCGGAACACAAACGAAAAGTCAGCCTGCGCGATGATCGCATGCTGCCGCACATCGCCATTGTCGATCCCTCCCTGAGTGATCACAGCCCACCAGGTGTGACGTTTTCCAGCGGTCTCGATGCGCTGGCACAGGTAATTGAACCATTCCTCAGCACCAAGGCCAACCCATTGACGGACGCCCTGTGCCGAGATGCAATCCGCCGTGGTCTTGGCGCGCTGGTGCGGCTCGCCGAAACCGAGGATCCGGCGGCCAGGGACGATCTGGCACTGACAAGCCTGATGGGCGGCATCGCCTTGGCCAATGCGAAACTGGGCGCTGTGCATGGTCTGGCGGCTGTGATTGGCGGTCGGACGCAAGCGCCCCATGGCGAGATTTGCGGATCGCTTTTGCCGCATGTTCTGCAAGAGACAGAGCGCGCCCTTGCGTCAGATTCGCCCGTGGCCGAAAGGGTCACTTCCATCAAGACGTGGATTGCCGCCGCACTGGACGCGCCGATGGAGGGCGTCTGGGACCACTTCGCCCACTGGAATCGGACACGCGGCTTAAGGGGTATGCGTGAACTCGGCCTGACTGCAACTGAGATCACAGAAATCGCGACGGAGGCCCGAAGGGCCTCTTCTTCGCAAACAAACCCCATCGCCCCGGACAAATATGACTTTGACGCCGTACTGACCCGCGCGCTTTAGCTGTGAACCGCAATCAGCGCCCACCCGCAATCTGACGCGCGTCTTTTACATCCGCACGACCTTTCAACTCGCGCGGCATCGCGGCATAGTCCGACCAAAGACGCTGCTGAAAAAGAAATCATGCTTGAAATCTCCCTGCCCGTAACCAGCATGACCGCCATCTGTGCGGCTCTTATCCTTTTGGTGCTGACCTGGAAGGTCATCATGCTGCGTCGCAAGGACGGTGTTGTGTTGGGCGATACCGGAGATCGCGTTCTGACCAAAGCGATCCGGGGTCAGGCGAATGCAGCCGAACAGCTCCCCATGGCGCTGATCCTGATGGGCCTTGCTGAACTTCAAGGGGCTTACGGCGTCGCGTTAACTGCCCTCGCCGCCATACTCCTGATCGGACGTGGCATGCACGCGGCTTATTTTGGCATACATGGCCTGACTTGGCGGCTGCGCTTTTATGGCATGTTCCTCACACTCATCGCCCAAGGTGGCCTGATCATCTTGCTCGGACTAACACTTCTTTAGTCGGCCACAAAAAAGGCCGCGCAAATGCACGGCCTTATCACTGTCCCGTTCGGCACGATCTTACTTGATCTTGCCTTCTTTATACTCGACGTGCTTGCGCGCAACGGGGTCGTATTTCTTGATAACCATCTTTTCGGTCATCGTCCGCGCGTTCTTTTTTGTCACATAGAAATGCCCGGTCCCCGCAGTGGAGTTCAGGCGGATCTTGATGGTGGTTGGCTTCGCCATGTCTCATCTCTCCTGATTGCGGGCCATATCGTGGCACAACGCATGAATCTGATTGAACGTGCCTTTTACGCTTGCCCGGCCTTGAGTCAACCGCAAACCCGCGTCAAAGCGGTGATATGATGCGCGGATGGCCTATAAGCCGGATTCTGTCCTCCGGATCGCTCCGGATGGATGACCATTCATCTTGGGCGCTTGTTACCAAACGCCCTCTAGCTGCCAACCCGGATCTGCTGGGGCTCAAGCCACCCCGTCTTGCGACGCGCGATCCCTATTTGGCATTGCTCCCGGTGGGGCTTGCCGTGCCGCTTGCGTTGCCGCTCGCGCGGTGGGCTCTTACCCCACCGTTTCACTTTGACCCGGCATGCCGGGCCACCTGTTCTCTGTGGCGCTTTCCCTGGGGTTGCCCCCGCCGGGCGTTACCCGGCACCGTGCTTTTTGGAGTCCGGACTTTCCTCGACATCGCTGCCGCGGCCATCCAGCCATCCGCGCGGAAAGCGCTTTAGGCCCAAGCGGCGTTCGCGTCAACGGGGAAGCGTTTTGCAAGATCAGTGACCATCGACAGATCGGTCGCATCTAGCGGGCCACTATGGCCGGGGCGGAACCGCAGACGAAAGGTCTTGAGCAGCAGGTCCGAATCGTCTGTCGCAGTACAGCCAAAGGCGTGCATCGCCGCGCAAAGCCGGGCGTCATCGGGCGCTTGCACGCCCTCTTCCGAAGAAAGCGCGCAAGCGCTTGATGAGGGCCAGATCGACACTCCCTGCCGTGCAAGCCTGCGCCAGTCAAACCTTGGGCCGGGGTCAATCTTGCGCCCCGGTGCCATATCCGAATGCCCGATCACCCGTTCCGGCCGGATATCCCAGCGCGCACGGATACCCTTGAGCAGATCAACCAATGCATCCATCTGCGGCGCTGCAAAAGGCGAGAACCCGTCATTTGCAAGCTCGATCCCGATCGAGTGACTGTTCACATCGGTGACAGCCCCCCAAGCCCCTGCCCCCGCATGCCAGGCGCGTAAATCCTCGGGCACCAATGACAGCACCTCCCCATCCGGCGCAATCAGATAGTGCGCCGACACCTCACTTGCCGGATCACATAACGTCTTCAGCGCGGCCTGCGTCGACCGCATCGCCGTGTAATGGATCACCACCAAACTGGGCCGCGCGCCATCCCGGCGCGGTCCGCAATTGGGTGACAGATGAGTCGTCAGTCTCAGTTCTGAAACGCCGCTTTGAAGGGGGCCGGATCCCAGCCGCACGCGAAACCGTCACCGTCCGGGTCAATCCCCAACCGGTCACGTTCAGGCCCGCCTCGGGCCAGGAAATCGCGCTGCGCATCGTCCGGCGTTGGATAAGCCGCGCAATTGCGCTGGAACCTATTCTGCCCCGCCAGGATCGACCGGCTGTACCACTCCTGCCCCTTCACATTGGGCGCGTTGAGGGCGTATTCGACAATGTTCGGCCCCGTGTCACGTGGCCGATCTGGCACCGCTGTCGGCGCAATCTCTTCGCGGGCTGCGGCCTGTGCCGCGCGCCGTTCCGCATCGCTTTCAATCGTCTCGCGACCCGATACAGCATCAAAGTTCTGCTCATCAGAAATGCCGGGATTATTCTGCAAATTCGGGGCCGGGTTGGTGGGCGAAGCATCCAACCCCGCAACACGCTCCGGATCAAGCGCCGAGTTTTCCGGCGTCTGACCAATCCCGGCGGCGGCAAGTTCGCTGGCCGGAATGGCGGGGCCACCCACCGGTCCGGGGATCGTATTGACCTGCGGCGGCGGAATGATGGATTCACGTGGTGCGGAAAGCGCCGCCTCGCGCCGTGCACGGTCAAGCTCAAACGCCGAGAAGTCATCAAAGCCGACGCCGCGCTCAGGTGATTGCCCTGGTCCACAGGCCACCAGACCAAGTGCCGCCACCACGATCATAACGCCGGATTTCATCAACATTCACCTGCCAAACTGCATCATTCTTGCGATGATCTTTACCACCACTTGGCCGGTTTGGCCACAAAACCTGCCGATTGCTCCAGGCTATACGCGATATTGAGCAAATCTGCCTCTTCCCAAGGCCGTCCGATCAACTGCAGCCCCAGCGGTAGCCCCTGCTTGTCGAGCCCCGCAGGCACCGCAATTCCCGGCAATCCAGCAAGGTTGACCGTCACCGTGAACACATCGTTGAGATACATCTGGATCGGGTCGAAATTCTCACCGAGCGGGAAGGCGGCAGAGGGCGTGGCGGGCGTCAGTATCGCGTCAACGCCATCGGCAAAGACGGTCTCAAAATCGCGCTTGATCAGTGTGCGTACCTTGCGCGCGCGGTTGTAATAGGCGTCGTAAAAGCCTGCAGACAGCACGTAGGTGCCCACCATCACGCGGCGCTGGACCTCGGCCCCAAACCCTTCGGCGCGGGTCTTTTCGTACATCTCGGTGATGCCATCGCCTTGGCTCAGCTTGGCGCGATGGCCAAAGCGCACGCCGTCATAGCGGGCAAGGTTCGAAGACGCCTCAGCCGGGGCGATCACGTAGTAGGCGGGCAGTGCGTATTTGGTATGCGGCAGGGTGATGTCGACGATTTTTGCTCCCGCGTCTTTCAGCATTGCAGTGCCATCTGCCCAGAGCTTTTCGATCTCTTCCGGCATGCCATCCATACGGTACTCCTTTGGGATCCCAATGGTTTTGCCCTTGATATCACCGGTCAGCGCGGCCTCGAAATCCGGCACGGGTAGATCGGCACTGGTGCTGTCCTTCGCGTCATGCCCACACATCGCCCTAAGCATGATCGCCGCATCGCGCACGTCCTTGGTCATCGGCCCCGCCTGATCGAGGGACGAGGCAAAGGCCACAATCCCCCAGCGCGACACACGGCCATAGGTGGGCTTCATTCCTGTGATCCCGACGAAAGCCGCAGGCTGGCGGATCGACCCACCGGTATCCGTACCAGTTGCCGCAAGGCAGAGATCAGCCGCCACAGCACTGGCCGACCCGCCCGAAGAGCCTCCCGGTGTCAAGGCAGCCTCATCATTGCCGCGCCGCCAGGGGTTAACGGCATTGCCATAGACGGAAGTCTCATTGGATGAGCCCATCGCGAATTCGTCCATGTTGAGCTTTCCCAGCATGACCGCTCCCGCATCGAATAACTGCGTGGTTACGGTGCTCTCATATTCGGGTTTGAACCCTTCGAGGATGCCAGACGCAGCCTGCGACGGCACACCTTTGGTGCAAAACAAGTCCTTGATCCCCAAAGGAATCCCGCACATATCCGGCGCATCGCCAGCCTTGATCCGCGCATCAGCGGCTTTCGCCTGCGCCGCAGCAATCTCGGGCGTGTGGTGGACGAATGCGCCCAAGGCCCCTGCCCCGTCAATGGCGCTCAGGCACGCATCGGTGATCTCTGCACTTGTCGTGTCGCCCTTGCGCATCGCGTCACGGGCCTCAGCGATGGTCAATTTGGTTAGCTCACCCATCACTCAACCACCTTCGGTACGGCAAAAAACCCTTCACGCGCATCAGGCGCGTTACTCAAAACCGCACCCTGCTGATCCCCATCCGTCACCACATCATCGCGGCGTTTCAGGCGCATCGGCGTGACCGAGGTCATCGGCTCCACGCCCTCCACATCCACCTCATTGAGTTGCTCGATGAAGCCCAGGATCGCGTTGAACTCTCCTGCCAGGGCGGGCAGCGCATCATCTTCAACCTTGATCCGCGCCAGCTTGGCGACGCGGCGGGCGGTTTCTGTGTCGATGGACATGGGGAACGTCTCCGGTAAATCTTGCCCCGCGTTTAGCGCCCCGCTGCAGGACCCGCAAGCATATGACGGCGGTAGACCTCGATCATCCAGCCCAGCATGATCCCGTTGAGGATATGCCAGAAGATATGGGTGCCGATGGGGAATTGCGGGCAGACGATTTCATCGAGCGACCGCAGGCTGATCGAGGCCGAGAGGATCACCGCCCCGATGACAAAGCCCAACCCGACGGCGCCGCGCAGGTACGCCGCATAGACCACCAGAAGGATCGGCACGGTCCAGTAGAAGTTCGAGATGTTTAAGAACGGTACGTCCCGAAGCAACGAGACGACGCCGTAAGCATATGGAAAGAAAAGGAAAGTGACGCCCAGCGCACCCCACCAGGGCATGCCGACAATGTCGCGATTGGCCAGAAACAGATAGGTCAGGATGAAGATGCCGATGGGTGTAACATCTGCGAGCGCGGCCCATTGCGTGGCGTGGGTGTGGAAAAGATAGCTGCCGATACCGATGCAGAAAAGGATCACGCATAACACACGCGCGGCGGGCAGGCCGCCGGTGCGCCGCCACATGATGATTGCAGCAACAATGAACGCGGCATTGGTGACGGCGTTAAGTGGTTCAGACCAATAAGAAAAATCCGTCCGTTCGCAATAGCCGTCGATCTGTTCAAACCAGTCCATCTTGCGCCCTTTTCTGTTGGGCGTATCCTGACGACAAAGCAGTGGAGGGCAACATGAAAATCACCTGGTTGGGACATGCAGGTTTTCGGATCAACATCGCGGGTGAGGTCCTGCTGATTGATCCCTGGCTGACGGGCAATCCGGCTTTCCCGGATGATCAGCGGGCGGCGGCGATTGTGGGGACAACACACATCCTCGTCACGCATGGACATGGCGATCATGCGAGCGAAGTTGCGCAGCTTTCCAAGGAATTGGGAGCGCCGATTCTCTGCATTCACGAATTGTCCGAAACCTGGGATGCCGACGGTCTTGCGACCATCGGTTTTGGCAAAGGTGGGACAGTGGCGCTTGGCGAAGTGAAGGTCACGATGGTCAATGCGGTCCATTCAGCCTCGGTCGATTATCGCGGTATGCCGCTCATGGTTGGTGGGTCAGAGGCCGGGTTCATGATCGCAGGCGAGGGTCACACGATCTATGTGTCTGGCGACACCGATATCATGGCGGATATGGATTGGATGGGTGACTACCACAAGCCCGATATCGGCATCTTGTGCTGCGGTGGCCATTACACGATGGATTGTGATCGGGCCGCCTATGCTGCCAAAAGGTACTTTGATTTCAAGACAATCATCCCTTGCCACTACAAGACATTCCCGGTCCTTGCCCAATCGGCACAGCCACTCGTTGACGCGTTGCCGGATGTGGATGTGCTGACACCGGATGTCATGGACGTGATCGAAATCTGAGCGCCAAACTTTCCAGGAAAGTTTGGGTACAATTCCTGTGCCAGGAATTGTCAGCGCCTTGTGGCAAAGAAGGACTTTAGCAGTTCCTCCGAGGCGGCAGCATCGATTCCATCATAGATTTCGGGCACATGGTGGCATTGTGGATGGCTGAAGATGCGCGGACCCTGCCCCACACCGCCCGATTTCGGATCGGCGGCACCGTAATAAAGCCGGGCAATGCGTGCGTTGCTGATGGCGGCGGCGCACATCGGACAAGGCTCGAGCGTGACATAAAGGTCGAGACCCGTAAGCCGTTCTTTTCCAAGCGTTTCACAAGCAGCACGGATCACCAGCATCTCCGCATGCGCGGTAGGATCGTTCAGTTCACGCGTTCGGTTTCCGGCACGCCCGATTACGCGATCCCCTTCGGCAACAACGGCGCCAACGGGCACCTCACCCCTTGCTGCAGCGGCGTGCGCTTCAGTGAGCGCCAGATGCATGTGCGAACGGAAAATCATGGAGCGGTGATGCCAGTTAGCATCAAGCGTCTCAAGCGCAGTTTGCTTTGCGGATTGCCCGTTTGCCGGATGGATGCGCTTATCGGCTCTTGCGGACCTCCGCACGGCGCATTTCATTTGCGGCAATGAGATCGCGGCCTTGAATCCTTTGTGCAAGCCGGCGCAGTGTTGGCCGCAAGCATTATCACTATAAGGTCTTACATGTCCAAACCATTGAAAGATATCCGTGTTCTGGACCTGACCAATGTTTTGGCGGGCCCTTTTTGCTGCCACCATCTGGTGCACCTGGGGGCAGAGGTGATCAAGGTGGAGGCGCGCGAGCGCGGCGACCTTGCGCGCCAGTTGGGGGCTGATCCTACCCTGAACGCCGCAAATATGGGCGTATCGTTTCTCGCGCAGAATGCGGGCAAGAAATCCGTGACACTCGACCTGAAGAAACCCGATGGGAAGGCGCTGTTTCAGCGGCTTGTCGGCTCTGCCGACGTGTTGGTTGAGAACTTTCGGCCGGGTGTGATGGACCGGCTGGGGCTAGGTTATGAGGTGCTGAAAGCGGTCCGGCCAGAGTTGATCTATTGCGCGATTTCGGGCTTTGGGCAGGACGGGCCATGGAAGGATCGCCCCGCTTACGATCAGATCATTCAGGGCGCATCGGGGGTGATGTCGATCACCGGGGATGCGGACAGCGCGCCATTGCGCGTGGGCTATCCGGTGGCCGATACGTTCGGCGGGATGAATGCGGCCTTTGCGGTGGCAGCGGCGCTGAACGCGCGGCCGCGCGGGTGTTTCATCGATGTGTCGATGCTGGAATCCGTTTTGGTGTCAATGGGTTGGGTTGTGTCGAACCACTTGATTGCGGGCGTCGCGCCGCAAGCGAATGGCAATGAGAATATGACATCCGCGCCGTCGGGCACGTTTCGGGCTGCTGACAG
Source organism: Cognatiyoonia sp. IB215182 (assembly GCF_033963905.1). NCBI lineage: Bacteria > Pseudomonadati > Pseudomonadota > Alphaproteobacteria > Rhodobacterales > Paracoccaceae > Cognatiyoonia > Cognatiyoonia sp. IB215182. The sequence goes on along the minus strand of NZ_JAXBMB010000001.1, from coordinate 312,802 downwards.
CATGATCAACATTGCCGCCAATAAGGATGAGCAATGGGCGGCCCTGACCGGGCATCTGGGGTTGGAGGCTTTGCGGGAGCATCCCGACTATGCGACGCGTGAGGCGCGGAAAGTGAACCGCGTGGCCTTGCGCGGGGCATTGGAGGTGGTGTTGATGACGAAACCGGCCGCCCATTGGGTGGAGGCGTTGAACGCGATTGGCGTCCCAACCGGTGCGGTGCTGAGCGTGCCGGAGGCATTGGCCACGCCACAGGTGGCGGAACGCGGATTTCTGCAAACTTACGCGGATGTGGCTGGTGTAGGCCGCGATATCGCGGTGGCGACAACTGGTGTGAAGATCGATGGGGCCGCGCCAACTGTCGCGGACCCGCCGCCGGAACTGGGGGCGGATAATGACGCGGTCTGGGGCGATTTGGGCCTGTCCGAGGCAGAGATCGCCCGACTGAAGGAGGATGAGGTGATATGAGCAGCGATGTGGCGGATTGGTGGGCGACCGAGATTATCGACATGGCGCCGGGGCAGATCCGCATGCGCGGCACGCCGATTGAGGAGTTGATCGGGAATGTAAGCTTTCCGCAGATGATCTGGCTGATGTTGCGAGGGGAATTGCCGTCGCCGGAGGAGGCGGGCCTGTTCGAGGCGGCTCTGGTTGCGGCGGTAGATCACGGGCCGCAAGCGCCCTCGATTGCCGCAGCGCGGATGGCGGTGACCTGCGGGCTGGGGCTGAATGGGGCGATGGCCTCTGCCGTGAATATGCTGGACGACGTGCATGGCGGGGCGGGCGAGCAGGCGGTGGAGTTCTATGGCTGGGCTGATGCAGGCGGCGTGGAGGCGGCGATTGACCGATGGCAGGCGGAGCGGTCGAAATACGTCCCCGGCTTTGGCCACCGCTTTCACACGCCGGACGACCCGCGTGCGCCGCGCCTGATGGCGCTGGTGGCAGACGCCGCAGCGGCGGGTACGGTCAGCGGACGGTTTGCGAAGATCGGGCTGGAGGTGCAGCGGGTATTGGGCGAACAGGCGGGCAAGCCCGTGCCGATGAATATCGATGGGGCGACGGCGGTGATTTATGCCGAGCTTGGCTTTGCCGGGCCATTGGCGCGGGGGCTGTTTTGTCTCTCCCGTTCGGTGGGTATCCTCGCCCATGCGTGGGAGCAGATGCAGCAAGGCGGCCGGAACAAGGGACCGACACCGCCCGAGTATCGGTGGACGTATACGGGGCCGAACCCGATTGAGGAGTGAGCGGCTCCGCACTTATCCGAGTACGATGCCCGGTGCGTGCAGGCCTTTTGGCGACAATGTGAAGATCTCATATCCATCCGCGGTGACGCCGACCGAGTGCTCGAATTGCGCAGAAAGCGACCGGTCGCGGGTGACGGCGGTCCAGCCATCGGCGAGCGTTTTGACATCAGCACGGCCCAGATTGATCATCGGTTCGACGGTAAAGATCATGCCTTCGCGCAGAGCCGCGCCCGTTCCGGCCTTGCCAAAATTCAGGATGTTCGGCGCATCGTGAAAGACCCGTCCGATCCCGTGCCCGCAAAAGTCCCTCACCACGCTACAGCGTTGGGTCTGGGCATAAGACTGGATGGCATGCCCGATATCGCCCAAATGCGCCTCTGGCCTGACTGCAGCAATGCCGCGCATCATCGCCTCATGCGCGATCTGGACAAGTCGTTGGGCAGCGCGCTTCGGTGTGCCGACCGCATACATCCGACTTGAGTCACCGTACCAGCCGTCAACAACTAGCGTGACATCGATATTCACGATGTCACAGTCGCGCAGCTTCTTGGCGGTCGGGAAGCCGTGGCACACGACATGGTTGACCGATGTGCAGCAGGCATAGGCATAACCATCATAGTCAAGGGTCGCGGGCCTTGCGCCGTGTCTGGCGGCGAAGTCACGGACGAAGGCGTCAATTTCCGCCAAAGGCAGGCCGGGTGCAATCAGCGCCGCAACATCATCAAGACAGGTCGCCGTCAATTGCCCCGCAAGGCGCATACCTGCAAAGGCGTCAGGTCCGTAGAGCTTGATGCCCTCCGTGCGGTGCGCTTGATCGGGCGGTGGCGCTATGGCCATGTCGATGTAGCTATGCATGCAACCTCTCTTTGGTGTATCGTGGTCGGGACAAGCGGACATATGCCGCTGCGATGCGCTTATATACGGATAATATATGATTCGTATATGATTTGGATAGAGGTACTGATGGGCATTGTGAAAATAGGCGATGAGCTTCACGCGGAGATACGCAAGGCAAGCACAGTCATGTGCCGGTCGATCAATGCGCAGGCTGAATTCTGGATCAAGATCGGGCTTTTGGCCGAGGCCAATCCGACGCTTTCGTTCAATGATCTTGTGCGCCAGCAACTCAAGGAAGCTGACGTCGCCTTTGAGGACATCGACGCAGCTTGAGAATTGAGGCCATGCTGATTGCGCCCTGCCCCGCTTGCGCTTACACGGGCGGCCATGAATGACACCCCATCCTCCGGCGACCGGATCGCCAAAGTTTTGTCCCGCGCTGGCATTGCAAGCCGGCGGGAGGCGGAGCGGATGGTTGCGGATGGCCGCGTCAGCGTGAATGGCAAAGTCATCGACAGTCCGGCACTGAATGTGACGGGGGTGGACAGGGTCACCGTGGACGGCAAGCCAGTGGGCGACCCTGATCCGCCACGTTTGTGGCTCTATCATAAGCCAGCGGGTTTGGTGACCACGGAACGGGATGAAAAAGATCGGCCCACGGTCTTTGCCAGCTTACCAGAGGCCATGCCGCGCGTGATGTCGGTGGGGCGGCTGGACTTGAACTCCGAGGGGCTGTTGCTGCTGACCAATGATGGCACGGTAAAGCGCAGACTGGAACTGCCCAGCACGGGCTGGCTGCGGCGTTATCGGGTGCGCATCAATGGGTCAGTGAGTGAGGCGAAGCTTGATGAGCTGCGCAAGGGGATCACGGTTGAGGGTGTGGCGTATCAGCCGATGGAGGTCACCTTTGACCGCCAGCAAGGGGCGAATGCCTGGCTGACCGTGGCCCTGCGCGAAGGCAAGAACCGCGAAATCCGGCGCGCCATGGGGGCCTTGGGCGTGACGGTGAACCGGTTGATCCGTGTCAGCTACGGCCCGTTTCAGCTGGGCGGGTTGAAGGCTGGCGAGGTGGAAGAGCTCAAACAGCGTGTGGTGCGCGACCAGTTGGGCCTGTCGGCCAAGCCCAGACCAAGCCGGGTCCGCAAAACGCGGGGTAAGAACCGGAAATGACAGCCTCGCGGCACTCACGCAACGTGACGGCCGGCGCAGCGCAATACGCGCGACACGCCATGTTTGTGCAGTGACCTCGTGCCGGGCAGTTTGGCCGCACGTGGTCAAGTCTGATGCGCGTGCCCGCGTGAGAATAAGGTAGCCGAGGCCAGTGATCCGCGTTTTTCTTCTTGTTTCGCTTGGTCTGCTATGGGCCGCGCGCCTTTCGGCCATCAAGGCGGCGGGACTTTCGGGTATCCCTGTTCATGTGGTGGTCAGCGTATCGACATTCGGCATCGCCATCATGTTTTCCCTTGTCGCCACGTTCAGAAGCGCCTGGCCGCCACTCAGCAGGGCAACATTGTTTTTTTACGTCCTGAGCGGGCTTTTAGGTTTTATCCTGCCGTTCTCGGTCGAAAGCCTTGTGGCACCGCATCTGCCGGTCTTCATTCTGGTAGTCATCATCGCGACGATGCCGATCATGACATTGGGCCTTTCGGCATTGATCGGTCATCAGCGGCTCAATGTCGGCACGATCACGGCGGTGATACTTGGATTTCTGGGTGTGCTGTTCCTGATCTGGGACACGGCACGGTTTGGCGAGGCTGGTCAGGCCGACCTGGTATGGGTTGCCGTCGCGTTTGGGGTGCCGGTTCTTTATGCGGCGAATACCGTCTTCATCGCCACCAGATGGCCTGCCGCCGCAGATGCGATCCAGGTCGCGCACGCGCAGGCGCTGATCCTGTCGGTCGCCGCATTGATCGGCGGGCTTACATTTGGCGGATTGCGCGTCTGGTCAGAAGCAACGCTGAACGTGCCCGCCATTGCCCTGATCATCCTGTGTGAAGGCGGAGCGTTGATGCTGTATCTAAAGCTGGCGCGCACATATGGGGCGATATTCGTGTCATTTGCCAATTACATCTCGATGCTTTTTGCCGCCTTGATCGGGGCTCATGTGTTTGGCGATCGGATCACCTGGTACAGCGCGTTGGCAGCCGTCGCGATCATCGCCTCGGTTGTCATTTATCAGCGGGGCACCAGACGGCAGGAACAGCCATCGTGAGCCTTTGAAAGCGCCTGGATCGCTGATAGAAGCCACTTGCCACTGCCGGTTGCAGCCATCAACGGGGAAAAACCGCCACACTTGAACCTTGTCCTGTTCCATCGCCTGTGCATGCTGGTGATCAAAGACAAGAACTGGGGGACATCAATTGGCGGACTTGCTCACGCTGGAAAACGCGACCAACCTGATCATGCTGTGCTTTTTGCAGGCGGTATTGGGGTTCGACAACCTGCTTTATATCTCAATCGAAAGCCAGCGTGCGCCAGTCGCACAACAAAAGGCGGTGCGGACCTGGGGCATTATCATTGCCGTGGCTTTGCGCGTGATCCTGCTTTTCACCATGATCCAGCTGATCGACGCACTGGCGGAGCCGTTCTACATCTTTGACTGGGAAGGCGTGATCGAAGGCGGGGTGAACTTTGCCACGGTCGTCTTTGTCTTTGGCGGGATTTTCATCATGTATACCGCCGTCAAAGAGATCGGCCATATGCTGTCGATTGAGGATCTGGACCACGATGTGGAAGGCAAATCAGGGAAGTCGGCCGTGCAGGTTGTGATGCTGATCGTGTTGATGAACCTGATCTTTTCGTTCGACTCCGTGCTCTCGGCCATCGCAATCACGGATGTCTTCCCGATCCTTGCCTTTGCGATCATCCTATCGGGTCTGGCGATGCTGTTGCTGGCCGATGGCGTGACGCGGTTTTTGGAGAGGAACCGGATGTATGAGGTGCTGGGCCTTTTTATTCTGCTGATCGTCGGCGTCGTTCTGCTGGGTGAGGCGGGGCCTGCCGCGGCGCATGCGATGCATGATGACAGCCTGCAGATCAAGCTCTTTGGCTATGAATTGATCCCGATGTCCAAGACAACCTTCTACTTCTCGGTTGTGGTGCTGGTGGCGGTGGAAATCATCCAATCGGGCTATCGCAAAAAATTGGATGCGGAACGGGCGGCTTTGCAGAGACACTCGTAATGCAACGATGTGCTACTTATCTGAAAGTTAAGCAAAACCTGTGGAGTGACTGAAAAATGGTGCGATTGATCCTCATTCTGGCGTTTATTGCAATCCTTGCGATTGCATTTGCAGCCGTCCTGGGGACACTCGCCACCATGCGTCTGTCCAGTGGGGAGGATCACGACACAATGCCGGAGACGTTTCGCAAGATCGCGTATTTCGCCTTGGTGCTGTTGCTGCTGGGCCTGTCTGTGGGCTGGCTGGGAGCCGCCTGATGGCAAAGCGCTTTGGCGGCAAATATAGCCCTGATGGGCAAAGCGCCGGTGTGCGTGCCGAGGCGATTGATATCCGCCAGATCAAGGCGGCAGGCTCGCCCGCGCGGCTTTTGTATCTGCCCGCGATCATTTTGGTGTTCACCTCGCTTGGGTCCGGCCCTGCGACGCTGGTGCTGGCGCTCATTGGGAGTGGTGTGCTGACGCTGGCCGCTTGGATGTTGCAGGAGGGGCTGAAGGCTGAGGCGGAGTATAACGCCCGCAAGGTCGCGCGGCGGCCTGCCGTGCCGCGCAAAATACTGGCCTCTGCGCTGACGGGGATCGGGGCGGCCATTGCGGCCTATACCGGGGATAGCGGCACCATCGGGTCGGCGCTTTACGGTGTGGCGGCATTGGGGCTGCATGTGGCGGCCTTTGGCATTGATCCAATGGCCGACAAGCGCATGGAAGGTGTCGATATGTTCCAGCAGGACCGCGTGGCGCGGGTGGTGGACGAGGCCGAGGCGCATCTGGATGTGATGAAAGCGCAGATCGAGGGCTTGTCAGACCGGCGCCTGACCGAGCGGGTGCAGGATTTTCAGGTGATCGCCCGGCGCATGATCCGCACGGTCGAGGAAGACCCGCGTGATCTGACTGGCGCGCGCAAATTTTTGAGCGTCTACCTGATGGGTGCGCGCGATGCGACGGTGAAATTCGTCGATCTTTATGGCCGCAACAAGGACGCCGAGGCGCGCGCGAGTTATGAGGCGCTGCTGGATGATCTTGAGCAGAACTTTGCCGCGCGGACCGAGAAAATGTTGCTGGATGACCGCAGCGATATGGATATTGAAATCAACGTGCTGCGCGACAGGCTGCAGCGCGAAGGCGTGAGCCTGAAAACCAAAGGGAGTGAGTAATGTCAGAGACCATTCGCCAAAAGGCCGAAGCGACCCTTGCCGAGGTGGAAAAAGTGACCGCCGTTGTCTTGCCGGAACCCAAAGGGGAGTTGGTGACGCTTGAGGCGGCTGACGCGCCCACAAGTGCCGAGATTGAAAAGCGCGTGGCCGAGATCGATATCTCGGACACGAATTCGATTGTGTCCTTCGGCTCGGCCGCGCAAGCAGAGTTGCAGGAGATTTCGCAAAGCATGCTGGCCGGTGTACGTAACAAGGATGTGGGGCCTGCAGGCGACAGTCTGCGCGGGATCGTGACAACCATTCGTGGGTTTTCAGTGTCTGAGCTTGATGTACGACGAGAGCGGAGCTGGTGGGAAAAGCTGCTTGGTCGTGCCGCGCCGATGGCGAAGTTTGCGGCACGGTTTGAGGAGGTGCAGGGCCAGATCGACAAGATCACCGACGATCTGTTGAAACATGAACATGTGCTTTTGAAGGATATCGAAAGCCTGGATGTGCTTTATGACAAGACGCTTGGCTTTTATGATGAGTTGGGCCTTTACATCGCCGCCGGTGAGGCCAAGATCGCTGATCTGGATGCCACGACGATCCCCGCGAAAGAGGCCGAGGTACAGGCAGCCGCCGAGGATCAGGCGGTGATGAAGGCGCAGGAATTGCGCGATATCCGAGCGGCCCGTGACGATCTGGAACGCCGCGTGCACGACCTGAAACTGACGCGGCAAGTGACGATGCAGTCCCTGCCCTCGATCCGGTTGGTGCAGGAGAATGACAAGTCGCTGGTGACGAAGATCAACTCGACCTTGGTGAACACGGTGCCGCTGTGGGAGACGCAATTGGCGCAGGCCGTGACGATCCAACGGTCTGCCGAGGCGGCGGAAGCCGTGCGCGATGCGAATGACCTGACGAATGAGCTCCTGCAAGCCAATGCCGAGAACCTGCGTCAGGCGAACCGCACGATCCGCGAGGAGATGGAGCGGGGCGTGTTTGACATTGAGGCCGTGAAATCGGCCAATGAGAACCTGATCGCTACCATCAATGAAAGCCTTGAGATCGCCGATGAGGGCAAGCGCAAGCGGGCCGAGGCCGAAGCCGAGTTGCAAAAGATGGAAGCCGAGTTGAAGGAAACGCTCGCCGCCGCCAAGGCGCGGGGCACCGGGACCGGCGACACAATCGGCACGGCGGCAGGTGTTGAGTAAGACTGTATGACGTTGCAGGGGGCTTTGCGGGGCGGTCTGGGTCTTGTTCTGGCGACGGGGTTGATGGGGTGTGAGTTGCTGATGCCCCCCGTTGCGCCGCCTGTTGACACACAGGTGAACGAACCGCCCCTGCCGCCTATGCCCGTGGTGGTGCCGCCCAGCCAAGCGAGCCGCGATCTGGCGCGCTATTACACGCGGTTGCAAAACGATCTTTTGACCCAAGGCTTGCTGCGCGGGGATGGCGGCGGGCCGGATACGCCTTTTACCGATACGATACTGGCCCGGAATTTCGTGCGCATAGCACTCTTCAACGAATATCGCGATGACAGCGACTTCACCCGGCCTCAGGCTACTGTCTCGAAACTGCGGCGCTGGACTCAACCGATCCGCATGTCGGTGGAGTTTGGCCAGACCGTGCCGCTGGATCAGCGCGCGCAGGATACGGCGAGCGTCAGCGCCTATGCCGCAAGGCTCTCGCGCCTGTCGAATGTGCCGATCACGCTGACGGATGAAAACCCGAATTTCCGCGTGCTATTTTTGGGCGAGGATGACCGGCGCGCCTATGGCGACCGTTTGCGCGAGCTAATCCCCACGATTTCCGACGCGACGGTGCGGACCTTTGTCAACCTGCCACGCGACCAGCTTTGCGTGGTGATCGGGACATTTGCGCCGGGTCGGTCAAGCTATACCAAAGCCATCGCAATGATCCGGGCCGAGCATCCGAACCTGATGCGGACCGCTTGTATTCATGAGGAGCTGGCGCAAGGTATGGGGCTGGCCAACGACAGCCCTGACGCGCGCCCGTCGATCTTTAACGATGACGAGGAATTCGCGTTGCTGACGCGGCATGATGAGTTGCTGCTGCAAATGCTCTATGATCCACGGCTGGAGACAGGCATGGACCCGGCAACTGCAGCCCCCATCGCACGGGCCATTGCGCGGGACTATCTGGGCGGTGCGTCATGAGAGCCGCTCTTTGCCTGCTGCTTGGCGCGGCACCGGCTAGTGCAGAGAGCGCGCTTGACTGGCTGGTGGCACGCAGCGTCCCGGTCAGCGTGGGTGAAGCTGGCACGTGGGTCACACCATCCGGCACGGTTCTGGCGGCTGATCCGCTGACCTTGTTTGGCATTGAAAGCCCGATTTCAGGCCTGCCCGAAACCACCGCGACAGTGCTTGGATTCTATCCGGTCGACAGCCCTGGCCGGACCGCGCTGATGGCGCTGATCTGGTCGGACGCCCCGGTTGTCTGCGGCGAGGATGTATCAACCATCGGCGTCGATACCGGACTGGCGGCTTTTCTTGCGCCATCTGACGTGCCGGTTCTGCTTGATTACATGAAGGAATGGGACACGCTTTATGCCGGGTCTTATGCCGAGCAGATTGATACCTTGTATCCCGGCCCAATGCTGATTGATCTGCCTGGCGCATCAGGCTTTCCCCTGTCTGGCAGCGGGTGGGGCGATGGCGGCTATCCGGTGGCGACCTTGAAAGATGAAGAGGGCCAGGTCACGGCGCTTTATACACAATTTATCACAGGCGAGGACGCGGATTGGCTCTTGCCAACCCCCTGTGAGGACAGCACATCCTAGGTGAAAGGAGACAGCTTATGGGCATATTCGATTTTCTGAAGGGCGAGTTTATCGACGTCATTCATTGGACCGACGACACGCGCGACACGATGGTCTGGCGGTTTGAGCGGGAAGGCCATGAGATCAAATATGGCGCCAAACTGACTGTGCGTGAGGGGCAGGCGGCGGTCTTTGTGCATGAAGGGCAGTTGGCGGATGTGTTCAGCCCCGGGCTCTATATGCTTGAGACCAACAACATGCCCATCATGACGACGCTGCAGCATTGGGATCACGGGTTTCAGAGCCCGTTCAAATCCGAGATCTATTTCGTCAACACCACCCGGTTTGCAGGGCTGAAATGGGGCACGAAGAACCCGATCATGCTGCGCGATCCGGAATTTGGGCCGACGCGGTTGCGTGCCTTTGGCACCTATACGGTCAAGGTGGCCGACCCGGCGGTGTTCCTGCGCGAGATAGTGGGGACGGATGGAGAGTTTACCCGCGATGAGATCAGCTTTCAGATCCGCAATATCATCGTGCAGGAGTTTTCGCGCGCGATTGCCAAATCGGGCATTCCGGTCCTCGATATGGCGGCGGCCACGGCAGAAGTGGGCAAGCTGATTGCGGAGGCCATTGACCCGACGCTCAAGCAATACGGGCTAAGCCTACCGGAGCTTTACATCGAAAACATCAGCCTGCCACCTGCCGTGGAAAAGGCGTTGGATGAACGCACCTCGCGCGGCGTGGCGGGCAATCTGGACGATCATATGAAATGGAAGGCGGCGGAAGCCATGACCATGGAAGGCTCTGGCGCGGGTCAGGCCATGGGGATGGGCATGGGCGCCGGGATGGGCATGCAGATGGCGCAGAACCCATGGGGTGCTCCGGCGCCTGCTGCGGCTGCGCCTCCTCCCCCGCCGCCGGTGGAGCATGTCTGGCATATTGCCGAGGCGGGCAACGTGACCGGCCCGTTTTCCAAGGCCGCTTTGGGCCGGATGGTCACCGAAGGCAAACTGAGCCGCGACAGCATGGTCTGGACCCAAGGGCAGGATGGCTGGATGAAGGCGGAAGACGTGACCGAACTTGCGCAACTCTTCACAGTCATGCCCCCGCCTCCACCACCTGTCTGATGACCCGACGCCGCCTGACGATCCTGTTGCATTGGTCGACCCTGCTTTTGCTCCTGATGATGGTCAAAGGCGGCACGTCGGATGTGGTCGTCCGCTGGCTTTTTGTCATCGGTGGCGCGGTCTGGATCGGCATGGCCCTCGCGCGCGGCATGATGTGCAAGCCGGGGCCAAAGTTGCAGGGGTCTTTACGTACCGCCTATCCATGGATGCATCGGGGGATGTATGCGCTGTTGGCGGTGGCCGTGGTACTGAATGCGAGCGCTTTGCTTGGGTTCGCGCCACATGACACGGGCTGGGTGGCACTGTTGCTTTTGTTGGCGGCCGCCACCTTTCACGGCCTGTTTCATTTCTGGCGGCACAACGCGCTTTTTGACGGGGCTTTGCGCGTGATGACCCCACGTTTTGTCCATAAGTATCTGTGATGGAAGAGAAAACATCAGTCACAGCTGAACATCGCTTTCCCTGCGAGGCGTGTGGGGCCGATCTGCGTTATGATCCCGGCGACGATCAACTGGTCTGCGATCACTGCGGGAATATCCAGCCCGTCAGCGGCGATGGGCCTTGGTCAGGCGCGATCCGGGAGCTTGATTTTCGCAAGGGCGTGAATGAGCAACTGGCAGCCGAGGATATCGAGGAAACGCGCGTTGTCACATGCCCCAATTGCGGCGCGCAGACCGAGTTTGACAGCGACCTGCACGCCGCCGAATGCCCGTTTTGCGCGACACCCGTGGTGACCGATACCGGCACGCATCGGCATATCAAACCGCGTGGTCTTCTGCCTTTTGCCTGGGAGGAAGCGCAGGCGCGCGATGCGGTGACGGACTGGCTGGGCGGTCTGTGGTTCGCGCCGAATGGGCTGGCCGAGTACGCCCGCAAAGGCCGCAAGATGAACGGCATCTATGTGCCCTACTGGACCTTCGATGCCGATACCAGGACGCGCTATACCGGCCAGCGCGGCACGCATTATTACGAGACGCGCACGGTCATGCGCGACGGCAAGCGCAAGCAGGTCCGCGTGCGCAAGACACGCTGGCGCAATGTCTCGGGCCGGGTCGCGCGGTTTTTCGATGACGTGCTGGTGCTGGCCTCAAAGTCTTTGCCCAAGAGATACACTGATGGTCTGGAGCCTTGGGATTTGTCGGCGTTGGAGCCCTATAAGCCCGAATACCTCGCCGGGTTTCGGGCCGAGGGCTATCAGGTCGAACTCGTGGACGGGTTTGATGAGGCGCGGGCCTATATGGACCGGATGATCCGGCGGGACATCAAATATGATATTGGCGGCGATGATCAGCGGATCGGGTCGGTGAATACCGATATCTCAGATGTGACCTTCAAGCACATTCTGCTGCCGGTCTGGCTTGCCGCCTATAAATACCGGGGCAAGTCTTACCGCTTCGTCGTGAATGGCCGCACAGGCCGCGTGCAGGGGGAGCGGCCCTATTCGGCGTGGAAGATCGCCTTTGCCGTCATCATCGGGATCATCGTTGCATTGGCTGTGGGATTTGTTATCGCGGAAAACCAATAAGGGAGGTTTGCGATGATCCTGTGTGCGGGTGAGGCCCTCATCGACATGCTGCCGCGAAAGACCGTAGAGGGTGGTGATGCCTTTGCGCCGCATGCTGGCGGATCGGTGTTCAATACTGCGATTGCCTTGGGGCGGTTGGGCGCACCGGTACAGTTTTTCAGCGGTCTGTCATCGGATCTGTTCGGCGATATCCTGCGGGCGGAATTGGCGGCGTCGGGCGTCGATGCGGGGCCTGCGGCGATCAGCGACCGCCCCACGACGCTGGCCTTTGTGAAGCTGACGGACGGCCACGCCTCTTATGCATTTTACGATGAGAATACTGCGGGGCGGATGATTGCGCCGGACGATCTGCCAGATGTGGCGGCGGAGGCGCTGTTCTTTGGTGGCATATCGCTGGTGGTCGAGCCCTGCGGCAGTGCTTACGAAGCGCTGATGCTGCGCGAGGCGGCGTCGCGCGTGATGATGATTGATCCCAATATTCGGCCGGGATTCATTACCGATGAAGCTTCCTACCGCGACCGGCTGACCCGGATGCTGGGAGTCGCTGATATCATCAAGACTTCGGATGAGGATCTGACATGGATGACCGGGGAGGCAGATGCGGGCGCGCTTTTGCGCGAGACGGATGCGAAGGTTGCGCTGCTGACCCGCGGCGGGGATGGTGTGACGATTGTGACCGAAGGAGGCGCCGTTGATGTGCCCGCCGAAAAAGCAGAGGTCGTCGATACTGTTGGAGCGGGCGACACGTTCAGCGCTGGGTTCTTGGCGTCTCTGGACCGCCAAGGCGTGCTGACCAAGGAAGCGCTGCCTGATGTCACCGATGTGCAATTGGCCGAGGCGGCCGCGTTCGGGGCGAAAGTGGCGGCAATCACCGTCAGCCGCGCTGGCGCCAATCCACCCTGGGCGTCTGAACTATGAGAGCACTCATCCAGAGGGTGACCGAGGCTGCGGTGCGCGTGGACGGCGAAGTGATTGGCAAGATCGGGCCGGGCCTGCTGATCCTCGTCTGCGCGATGGAGGGCGATGATCGCGCAAAGCCCGCGGCGCTGGCAGCCAAGATCAGCAAGTTGCGGATTTTCCCGGACGATGCCGGTAAGATGAACCGGTCTCTGTTGGATATGGACGGTGCAGCACTGATCGTCAGCCAGTTCACGCTGGCCGCCGATACGTCACGCGGCAACCGGCCCGGCTTTTCGCAAGCCGCGAAACCAGATGCGGGGCGCGCGCTTTTCGAGGCCTTTGTGGCCGAAATGGGCGCACTTGGAATCGCAACTGCCACCGGAGCGTTTGGGGCCGACATGGCCGTGAGCCTTGTCAATGACGGGCCGGTGACGATCTGGATGGACGTGTGATGGGGCAGACTTTTCGTCACGAAAAGTCTGTTAGCAAATCCTCCCGGAGGATTTGGGGCCAGTTTTTGTTACAAAAAATGGCTGCCAGCTAGCACTGCTTTCCGACAACCAGCACCCAATAGGGGCCTTTTGGGCCTTGGGTGATGCCTATGCCGAATTCCTCGATCCGGGGATGCATCATGTTGCGGCGGTGCCCGGGCGAATTCATCCAACCGGTAACAATCCGTTCGGGCTGCGGATAGCCCCAGGCGATGTTTTCGGCGACGATGCAATCGTCATAGCCCGCATTGCGCACACGCCGCTGAGAGTTTGAGCCGTCTGTGCCACGGTGATCGAAGAAATCATTCACCTGCATGTCGCAGGCATGCACCATGGCCGCCTGGCCCAGACGCCGGTTAAAGCGCAGCGGCGCCTCGCCCTGCGCGCGCCGGTTGGCATTCACCCCTGCTGCGATTTCCGTGGCCAGCGCATTCACATTGCTGGGCGCAACACAATTGGCCGAGGCAGCGGCCTGCGTTGCGGCACATGTCAGAAAAAGCCCGGCGGCGAGGCCAAGAAAGCGATGCATTGTGGTGTCCCTTTGTCCCGTATTCTGGACGGTAGGATTGACACCGGATCACGGCAAGGCTGTGGCGCATGAAGGGCCTTGCGGCGGCAATTCGCTGCTGGATGCAGCAAAATGTCGCCGAAATGAGGCGCCTGGTATGGCCTTCAGAAATCTGTCGGGGCGCCGCCTTCTTCTTTGCGTTTGGCGACAAAGGCGCCGAGTTCCTCGCGCACGCCGGGATCCATCGGCGGTTCATCGAAGGTGGCGAGGATTTCCTTGTACGTGCGATGCGCGCGTTCCGCAGTCCAGATGCTGCCTGCGGCCTCCCACGCCTCGAAGTTGCGCCAGTCGGACATAAAGGGTTGATAGAACGCGTTTTCATAGCGTTCCTGCGTGTGTGGAATGCCGAAATAATGGCCGTTGGGGCCAACCTCTTTGATCGCATCGACGGCGATGTCTTCGGGACCGACGGCGGTGATCGCAGGTTCAAAATAGCGCTGGATCATCTGGATGATCTCGCAATCCATCACGAATTTCTCGGGGCAAGCGATCAGCCCGCCTTCGAGCCATCCGGCCGCGTGATAGACGATATTCGTGCCCGATTGCACGGCGGCCCAAAGTGCATTCGACGTCTCCCACATCGCCTGCCCGTCGGGGATATTGGCGGCGCAAGAGCCGGAGGCGCGCATCGGCACGCCATAAAACCGCGCCATCTGGCCGGTCATCTGGGTGGCGCGCATATATTCGGGCGTACCAAAGGCAGGCGCGCCGGATTTCATGTCAACGTTGCTGGTAAACGTGCCGATCACGCAGGGAATGCCGGGGCGGACATATTGGAAAAGGGCGATGGCGCTGATCGCCTCGGCAATCGACAGTGTGACGGCCCCCGCCATTGTCACCGGCGCCATGGCACCGGCCAGCGTGAAGGGCGTGACGATGATCGCCTGCCCGCGCCTTGCACAACGCAGGCAGCCATCAATCATCAGGTCGTCATGTTTCAGCGGCGAGGTCGAGTTGATGTTGGTGTACATATGCGGTTTGGAGACGAACTGCTCTTCGCTGAGCTGGCTCGATATTTTGACCATCTCCATCACATCCTCGACCCGTTCCTTGCCGAGTGAATAGGCATGCACGACTTTGTCAGTCAGGGTCATCTTGTCATACATGATGTCGAGGTGCCGGATTGAGGCATGCAGATCGACTGCCTCGACCGGATAACCACCGGCAAAATGGATGCAGTTAAAGTACTGCGTCAGCCGCAACAGGTTTGCGCATTGTGCGCGCGTCCCTGAGACTTTTTTTCCAATCTCCAGATCGAAATAGTTGGGCGGGGACGAGACATTGCCGAAGAGGATATGTTTGCCACCCAGAGTGATCTTGCGCTCTGGATTGCGTGGGGTGATGTCAAAGATCGCGGGGGCGTGGCCCAGCATCTCCATCACCCAGTCGCGGCCCATGCGCACATTGGTGCCGTTGACGATGCATCCGGCCTCTTTGAAAAGCGCGAGTGCTTCATCATGGAGAAACTCGATGCCGATCTCTTCGAGGATGCGCATCGCGCTATCATGGATTGCCTGCACGCCCTCTTCGTCAAGGGGCTCGGTCGGCCTGTCCGTATTCACAGGGATGCGCCATGGCATCTGATCGATACCGGCGGCCGCACGCCGGTTCGCATTGCCAGCGCGGCCACCACCGCGTCTGCGTGTTCTCGTCTCAGCCATTGCATCTTTCCCGTTTCATCTGGCGTGATGATGGCAGTGGCACCTTCACCGGACCCCGCTGAAACCGACACGGGATGTCGGAAACGCCAATTGCATGGCCGGTAAATGGCCATCCGGGGCCGGTTCGTCCTGTGCGTTTTTCTATGCGTCATCCACAGGCGTTTGCCTGCTGTTCTGCGCCTCAGTTTTGAGTTTCTCCACGATTTCAGCTTCGCTCAATCCTTTGTCTGCCCGGCGCAAAACAAGCTCTGCATGCCGCACGCCGTCTTCGTTGGAACCATAGAGAACCGATTGCGCCCTGATATCCGTGGGGCCTGACAGCCATGACCGTCGGCTGAACGGATCGATGTAGAGCGTTGATTTGGAATAATGCTCGTCTCCGCTCGCGATGTCAGTCCGGGCAAACATGATCTCATCAACGCCCTGATGTTCGAAAACCTGACTGATGCTGCGAAAGTGGGAATCCATCTTGCCGTCGGCATCAACCCCGTATCCGGTGATGGACAAAGACGCGACGTCCTGTGCGATGCGCCAGATGCCATAGTGGCGCTGTCCATTGACGTCGTAGCTGTAGGTCCACAGGCCCTTCAGAAATCTTGTGCGGTGATAAAGTGCGAGCAGTGCGTCGGAACTGCGGATCAGCCAGTGGATGAGCAAGATCAGCAGGCGGAACAGCCCAACGCTTGTAAAGAAGGTGATGAGCCAGCGCATCTGCGGTTCGATTTGATCAAGGCCGGCTAACAGATTGCTGAGCGCCATAATGTAAGAGATCGTGACCAACAATATGACAATGTTCACTTTTTCAAGGATGTTCATGGCTGGAATACCCTCTGTCTGGTCTGCGTGAAGCGACTCTTTATGATGACGGGCGGCGGATCAGGGATCAGCACCGCCCGTTCATGAACTGGCATCAGACAGTCTGCGTCTGGGATTGAGCCATCCAGAGAAGCCCGAAGAGAAGCAACGCGGCAGCAAGTGTGCAAGCGATTGTCCGGACCGAATTCCAGAAGGTCCAACGGGGCACGTAGGTCTGCAGCCAATAGGCGCGTGTGTTCTCTGACGACATCTCCATCCCCGCCAACGCCTCGTTCATCGGCACGTTGAAGAACACGGTGACGCCGAAACAACCGATGAGATAGACGAGACCTGCCAGCATGATCAGCGTCCCGGCAGGTCCCGAGAGACCAAAGGCGCCATAGCCCGCAACGACTAGTGAGACTGCGACCATGCCGAGAAACAGCGTCATGAATATCCAGCGAAAAACCTCTCGGTTGATCACCTGCATGGCCTCCACACCACCATGGCCACCAGTCAGGGCAAGCGAGCGCATGATGAAATCAGAGAAAGCGAGGAACACTCCGCCAACCAGGGCGTAGGCGAGTATGGCGAATTGAATAAGAAAGAAGAAAGTAGTGGACATCTTGATCACTCCTGATTGGGAAAAGGGGGCAGCAAAAGCGCTGTGGCTCCTGCCGCCCGGTTTGGGTTCAGGCGGCCGTGGGCCAGGCGCCTGCGGCGTGCGCGGACTGCGCGAAGTCGGCGAAATCACGGGGCTTGCGACCTAGCGCGCGCTCTACGCCATCGGTGAGATGTGCGTTGCGGCCATCCAGCGTTTCACGGGCAATCGCGGTAAAGACATCGGCAACAAACGTGTCACCGGAGGCTGCGACATTGGCGTGGAAATCCTCGAACGTGATCGGCACATGCTGTATGGGCCGACCCAGCGTGTCCGACAATACCCCTGCCATCTCGGCGAAAGTCATCAGACGCGGACCGGTCACTTCGTAACGTTGGCCAAGGTGCCCCTCTTCAGTCAGCGCGGCCACAACCACGTCTGCGATGTCATCGATATCGATGATCGGCTCTGCAATATCACCGCCGGGCATGGGCAGCACGCCGCCCAGGATCGGGTCGCGCAGGTAGCCTTCGGAGAAGTTCTGGGCAAACCAGGCGGCCCGCACAATGGTGAATGGCACGCCCGAGTTGCGGACAACTTCTTCGCCCATGCTCGCGAAGTGCTCGCCACGCCCGGAAAGCAGCACCATATGCTCAAGTCCGGTCTTGGCTGCAACTTTGGCAAAGGCTTCCAGTTTTTCCACAGCGCCCGGAAAGGCGAGGTCGGGGAAGTAGGTGACATAGGCTTTGGAAACGCCGCTCAGAACAGGCGTCCACGTAGCCGGATCTTCCCAATCGAATGGGGTTTCGGACCTGCGGGTTCCGCGCCGAACAGTCACGCCCTTTGCTTCAAGTTTGGCAGCGACGCGTGATCCCGTCTTTCCAGTGGCGCCGATGATGAGAATTGGTTGGTCAGTCATTTTCAGTTTCCCGTGGTTGCTTTGATGACCAAGGTTTAGAAAGACTGACGGGCACTGGTATTGACCGCCGTTGCCAAGGTTTTGACATCTGCTGCCACTGCTAGGGAGTTGCGGGCCAATAGCACCAATGCCCGGTGTTTGACACGTGCCTATGCGTATCGGATGCGGTGCACGCCGTCGCAGAAGGGGACGCGCCTTGATCGAAACGTGAGCCCTTCGACCACCTGCGGTCGGCTGATACGGTCCATGCGAAAATGCCGAAAGCCCGCGCGTGCAGGATCCCATGCCACCAGATACCAAAGCGGCGGCAAGATGAGCATGGCGTGCGGTTCAACCTGTCGCGCGGTTCTCGCATCCTTTGCATCGCGATAAATGAAGTTCAGATGCAACCGCTCAAGGAACGATCGTTCGAATGTGGGCAGCAGAGCGGGTTCCATTACTCCCAGGTTCGAAAGGTCAACTTGCGGGGCAAGTGGCCCCACATAAAGGCAATCTAGCAGACGGCGCAGATCGCGAAGCTTGTCCGACGGTAGGGATTTCTCAATCTTGGCCAGCCCGGCATCTGCGAGTCCTGAGAACGGAAGGTTCCCCGCGGCACGCATACTCGAAATACCGATGATCAGTGCAAACACCTCGGCAACGGTCAGTCGCGGCGTGGTTTGTACAGAGGTCGGATCCAGATATAGCCCACCGCCCCGCCCCTGTTCTGCGTGAATGACATAGCCCTCGTCTCTTAGCGCTGAAAGATCGCGCAGCACGGTGCTACGCGACGCGCCCACCTCTCTCACCAAAGCGTGGATGGTCGTCGTCCCATTGCGGCGCAGTGTCCGGACAATGGCATCTTGTCGAATGCGGCTCTTCATATCGGCATGCGGTCCCACAAAGGTGTCATATTTTGAAATCTTTTTAGCCTATCCGCGCTTTGAGGCAATCAAGAAGGAGACGCCGCCATGAACAAGATCACCGAATTTCCTACGCCCAAGCTCATCTCAGCAAATGGCATCACGCTTGAGGTTTTTGAGGCCGGGCAGGAAAACAAGGGAAACCCAATTGTGCTGTGTCATGGATGGCCCGAACATGCATATTCGTGGCGCTATCAGATGCCAGCACTTGCCGCTGCGGGCTATCACGTGATCGTCCCCAACCAACGAGGCTATGGAAACTCATCCCATCCATCAGAGGTTTCGGACTATGACATCGTACATCTGACCGGCGATCTTGCCGCGCTGCTTGATCATTTTCGCTATGAGGATGCTGTCTTTGTTGGCCATGATTGGGGCGCAAACGTCGTCTGGAGCCTGGCGCTTTTGCACCCCAGTCGCGTGAGAAGGATCATCAATCTGGCCCTGCCATACCAGACGCGCACTCCGGTTCCTTGGATTTCGTTCATGGAGACGGTGTTCGGGCAGGACAACTATTTCGTTCACTTCAACCGCCAACCCGGTGTCGCGGACGCTGTAATGGACAAAAATACCGACCGGTTCCTACGCAATCTTTTCCGCAAGAACGTAGCCCCAATACCGCCAGAGCCGGGTATGATGATGATCAATCTCGCCAAGGCAGAGGCCGCTTTAGGAGACCCAGTGATGAGCGACGACGACCTCAATGTCTTCGTCTCGTCCTTTAAGGCAAACGGGTTCACCAGCAGCATCAACTGGTACCGGAACATAGACCGCAACTGGCACATCCTCGCGGATGTTGATCCGATCATCCACGCTCCATCACTCATGATTTATGGCGAGCGGGACATGACCCCGAAATCCGACAACCTGACAGAATTCGTGCCGAAGGTGGACGTGGCAAGCCTTGATTGCGGCCATTGGATCCAGCAGGAAATGCCCAACGAAACCACACGGCTTATCCTGGATTGGCTGGCTGAAAAGGTGGTTTGAGGCGCAGCCAGTTCGCATTAAGCCAACGACATTATTGAAGCTAGGAATGCGACTTTCGATAAGCCGCCGGAGTGACGCCCGTCCACCGTTTGAAAGCGCGGTTGAAGGCGCTTTGCTCTGAATATCCCGTCAGGAAGGCGATTTCGGCGAGCGCATAGCGATCGTCGCGCAGCATGGCGATCGCGATCTCGCGACGCGTCTCTTCGGTCAGGGTCTGGAAACTCATCCCCTGTTCGGCGAGGCGCCGGTGAAACGACCGCGCGCTGAGACCAAGCCTGCGCGCGATATCCGCCATCTTGGGCAGTCCTTCACTGAGCGCGCGCGCAATCTCTCCTTTGATCTGAGCCTGCAAGGTGGGCGTGTCATCGATCCCCGCAAGCTCTTGGTCGAGATGTGAGACGAGAAACTTTGTGATCCCCTCATCTCCAAGGATGTTGGGTTGCACAAGCGACGCCTTCGAAAACAAGAGCGCGTTGTGATCGGCATCGAAATCGACCGGGCAGTCCAGGTATCGTTCGTGATGCTCTTTGGTAGGGGGTGGTGGGTGCCTGAAGAACGCTCTGAGCGGCGCAAGTGGAACCGGGCAGACCTGCCGCGCAATCGAGACCGTAGCAATCAGACTTGTTTCGTTTGAAAGAGATATCCCCAAACGGTTCGGCCCCTCCCGGTGAAGGATATAGAGAGCCCCGTCCGACGTGTCCCGAAGTTCGTACGACACTACGCTTGTCCAAAGCCGTGCATATCGTTCGACCCGCGCCAGCGAGCCGAGCAGATTTGGCGCGGCCTTCCAAGCCAAGCCAAGCGCACCATATTCATCCGTTTGCATGGACGCGCCGACCTGAACGGGCAATGCTGTCACATCGATCTCTTCAGCGATTTGCTCCAACATGGCGTAGTATGCCTCTGCTGAGATCATCGCCTTCGGATCCCAGGGGGCATCGATCTCTAATCCGACAGATGCAAGCACGCGCACCGGGTCAATCTTGTCGCCCGCCGCGCTGACGACCTTTCGCGCAAAAAGTGATGTCACCTGCCCCATGTGGCCAAACTAGGCCGACCAAAACGGCGATCCAAGCCCCTGCGGGGCGCCGCTTGCATGACTAACACTGGCACCGGTGCAGGGCCGTTGGTTTTGATCTGCCGCGCCGACACCAACGGCGATTGATCTGGCACTGTCATTCACAGAAAGAGATTCGGTGCCAGTGGGGAATTCATCCATTGTCCGATTCAACCCCGCCGGGTGACGCTGAAACTCCATCAACCAGATACAGGGAGTTTGAATATGCGTTCAACGAAGGACACCGGCAAAGTGCGTCTTGGCAATTACTCGGCGCCAGCGACACTGAAATCCGCAAAGCAGGTCAAACTCGGCAATGTCAGCACACCTGCGCCGCTCAAGAATGCCGACAAGGTCAAACTCGGCGGCATCCAGGCGCCCACATCGCTGAAAGACAAATCCAGGGTGAAGCTCGGCTCTGTGCAAGTACCCGCGGCGATGAAGAATTCAGGCAAGGTGCGGCTGGGGAACGCGGAACAGCCCGCGCAATTGCGCTAGTCGCTTTATGGTAACCTGCGGGTCTGGGATGGTCGTCTTGGACCCGCGTTAAGGTGAGCGACAGGATGGTTGAATTTTTTGTCGTTGTCGAAGGTGGCTATGCCCCCATTCCCGCCGATCCATCCGCGATGGGGCGTTTGCCCACAGCCGCTTTTCGCTATTGCGAGCCGGTGCGCACCGCATCCCGTTTTGGCTGGTACGTATTCCTGCCTGAACAATTGTCGCTCATCTGGGAAGAGGACAATTTCTTCTGGTCACTCGATAATTTCGAGACGCGCTACCTGCTGAGCGACGCCATCCAGTACCCTCATTTTTCCGACAGGTTCGATGCGGCCGCACCAGAAAGCGATGAAGGATACGCGCCGCCATTCCTCAGCCGGACGAATGATGAGGATATCGTTCAGATTTGGACGGGCCTTTTTGCAAGGACGCCGCCCGGCCACGGGCTATGGGTCAGGGGGCCGGTAAATCTTGCTCAGCAATCCGCCTTTACTGTTTTGGAGGGTGTCGTTGAGACCGATTGGTGGTTCGGCCCGCTTTTTGCCAATGTCCGGATCGAGCGGCGCGACACCCCGATCGTCTTTCGCCAGACCCGGCCGTTTCTACAGGTGATGCCGTTTGACAAGGAACTGGGACAGGAGACCGCCAAAGCCATGCCCGCGGTGCATCTGGGGCTGGATACCTTGGGTAAGGCGGAATGGGACGCTTATCGTCAGACCGTCGTCAAACGCATGAAAACGCCGCATCCGCCTGGAGATTATGCGGTGATGGCGCGCAAGGGCGGCCCTCAGGACTGAGCATCAAGCCAGGCGGGGATATGGCCGATACCGGGCAGCAGCACATCCGCCAGTGGTGCCAGTTCAGCCGCAGGTGCCGGACCGGTGAGCACGCCGATCGTTGTCATGCCGGCCGCGCGACCGGCCTGCAAATCATGGGTGCTGTCGCCGATCATTGCACAATGATAGGGGGCAAGGCCGGTCTGGCGGCAGAAGGCGTCAAGCTGCCCGGTGCCGGGTTTTGCGCCATGGCCGCTGTCATAGCCTGCGATAAAGTGGAAATGATCGCGCACGCCTGCGCTGGTGAGGTTCAAAAGTGCTGGTTCCGCTGCATCATTCGTTGCGATGCCCAGTTGCAGCCCACGCGCCCGTAAATCGTCGAAAAGCGGGATCAACGGCACAGCCTGCACCTGTTCAACGGCACCGGCGGCAGCGTTCATGCGCGGGATCAGCGTATCCTGCGTGTCGTCCGTCAATACGGTCAACATCACATTCGCCGTCTCCTCGACCGTCGCGGCAATCACAACACTCCCCGGCAGGAAGCGACGGTTTTTCATGTCATAGCCCATGGCTTCGGCCAGTGCGGTACCCTTTGCCGGATTATCCGCAGTCTCGGTTGTAATCATCTGCCACGTCCACGCGCCCCAGGTCGCGTTGAAATCAAAGAGCGTGCCATCCTTGTCGAAAATCAGGCCTTTGATCACTTTGCTGTTCCCTTGCGGTCATTGACATGGGCGCGCGCGGGGCGGAGGTTGCCGCCATGTTGAAGCTGCGGTCCTACAAATCCCGTCCTGTCCATCTTGGCCCGTTTCCACTGGAAAAACTGGCGCGTCAATCCACGATTGATGTCAGCGGGTTACCGCCCTTCACACCGGTCTCGTTCCGCAGGCCAGAGGACCCTGCAAGCATCGTGAATGCGATGCAGGACTATCAGGCGATGCTGGATGCGACACGCGACGGGATGATCAAGCGCGAGATGGCGGAGATCCCGGATGATCTGGATGAGCGTGCCCGGCATCTCAAGGCGTTCGGCTATTATTGCGATGCGCGCATGGTCGGGATTTGTGAGGTTCCGGAGGCGGTCTGGCTGAATGAGCCGGTGGTGAACCCGGATGTGGCGCGGCTGGCCGAAAAGCTGCGGGTGATGCAGCCAAGCTCGCTGGCGGCAGGGATTGATGTGATCATGGCGGGTCTGCGCGAAAGCATGGCGCTGCCGCCTGAGGATTGCCGGCATCATAGCCATGCGTTGGTCTTTCTTTATGACCATCCGCGTGATCCGCGCCCGGATGAACCCGGGGCGGATTGGATCAGGGATGCGCTGCCGCAGCGGGCCTGTTTGCGGGGCGCGGAGACGGCGGTGACGATTGCCAGCTACATCCGTACCTTGGGATATGGGGCGCGTGCGCATTCAATGGCGGCGACGGATGTTGACCTGGGCGCTCTGGCGGCCCTTGCGGGCCTTGTCGCTTTGGAAGACGGCGCATTGGTGAACCCGTTTACGGGGGACCGTTACGGGCTGGCGGCGGTGACGACGACGTTGCCGATGACGCCCGATTTGCCTTTGGTGCCGGGGCAGACAGTGCCTGCGAGCTATCGCACCGGTCTGGGTGCGCATGCCACATCTGCGCGGACGCGGGACGCGTTTGCGCGGCGGGATTTTGCGGATGGGCCGCATCCGTTTGAGACGTTGAAACGGGTTGATGCGCCCACGACTTACATTGATCGCCCGAATGTGGCGCGGGTGCCGAAGCGGGCAAATATGTTCGTGCGCGGGCTGTTCGGGGATATGGGCAAACATGTGCAGGAGGCCACGAAGAACGGCAATTACGTGCGCAAATCGGCCGCCGCCTTTGCGTTTCGCCCATCGCTGGGGGCATTTGTTTTGCTGCAGGACGGCGCGGCGGTCGGCGCGCCTCGCGGCGCTTCTCCCGCTGAGAATGCGGCGAATATCAAAGCGGCCTTGTATTTTCTGGGCGTGGATGCGGTTGGATTGTCGGCATGTCCCGACTGGGCCTATTACAGCCATGACGTGAAGGGCGACCCGATCACGCCTTACCATGCCAATGCGATCTCCATGATCATCGATCAGGGACATGAAACGATGGAGGGCGCCTCGGGCGATGATTGGATCGCCTGTGCACAATCGATGCGGGCTTATTTGCGGTTTTCTTTGCTAGGGGGTGTTCTGGCGCAGCATTTGCGGAACCTCGGCTATGAGGCGAAGGTGCATTCGGTGATGGATGAGGAGGTGCTGCATCCGCCGCTCTTGCTTTTGTCCGGTTTGGGTGAGGTGAGCCGGATTGGTGAGGTGATCCTGAACCCGTTTCTGGGGCCGCGGCTGAAATCCGGTGTGGTGACGACGAATATGCCGATGGCCCATGACAAGCCGATTGATTTCGGGCTGCAGCGGTTCTGCGAGGCTTGCAATAAATGCGCGCGAGAATGCCCCTCTGGCGCGATTACCGCCGGGCCGAAGCTGATGTTCAACGGCTATGAGATCTGGAAATCGGACAGCCAGAAATGCACGACCTATCGCGTGAGCCAGAAGAATGGCGCGATGTGCGGGCGATGTATGAAGACCTGCCCGTGGAACCTTGAGGGGCTGTTTACCGAGGCGCCGTTTCGCAAGCTGGCGATGAACGTGCCGCAAGCGGCGAAAGCTCTGGCAAAACTCGACGATACGCTGGGCAAAGGTGCGATCAACCCGGTCAAGAAATGGTGGTGGGATCTGGAGATGGAGGATGACGGGGCCTATCGCCCGTCGCGCCATCCGGTAAACAATCGTGGGTTGCAGAAGGACCTTAATCTGCGCTTCGCGGATCAGACGCTTGCGGTCTACCCTGCCCCGCTTGCGCCCCCACCCCATCCATGGCCCGCACCGATGGACCGCGAGGCGGGGATTGCGGCTTATGAAGCGATGATCCCGGCGGCAGAGCATAAGGCCCGCCGCGCGGCTGGCACACCGCCAGAACATGTTTACGCGCCCGTCACGGGCGATGCACCGGTCATGCAGGTGGTGATCCGCAAGGTCACAAAGATGACTGATGCAGTTACCAAATATGAATTCTCGCTGCCCGATGGCGGCGATTTGCCCCCGGCCAGCGCGGGCGCGCACATTGATGTGGTCGTGGCGCCCGAGTTCTTTCGACAATACTCACTCTGCGGTGATCCGGCGGATCGGTCCGCTTATCAGATTGCTGTCCTGCGCGAGGATGAGGGGCGCGGCGGGTCGAAACTGATGCACCGGATTTTCACCGAAGGACGGCGTGTCTTTATCTCACCCCCGATCAACCATTTTCCGCTGGTTGAAGATGCGAAACGGACGCTGCTGTTTGGTGGCGGCATCGGGATCACGCCGATGATCGCGATGGCGCACAGGCTGCACCGCTTAGGCGCGGAGTTTGCGGTGCATTACAGTTTCAGGCGGCGCGAGGATGCAGGTTTTCTTGATGATTTGGCAGCTGCTCCCTGGGCCGACAAGGTGCGTCTGCATGTGAGCGAAGAAGGCTCGCGCGCGGATCTGGCGCGGCTGACAACCTACTCCCAAGGAGCCCATATCTATACCTGCGGGCCGGACCACTATATGGCGGCGGTGATGGAGGCCGCCGCGGCAAACGGTTTCCCCGAAGACGCCCGGCATCTTGAATACTTTGCAGTGCCCGAACAGCCCAAATACGAAAACCATGCCTTTACACTCGCGCTGCGGGATGGTCGCAAGATCGCGGTGTCAGCAGATCAATCTGCGTCTGACGCGCTGATCGCAGCAGGCATTCATGTGGACGTGAAATGTGCTGACGGGTTGTGCGGGGTCTGTAAATGCAGCGTCTTGGATGGGGCGGTCGAGCATCGTGATTTTGTGCTATCAAAAGCGCAGCAAAAGGATGCGATGATCCTGTGCCAAAGCCGCGCCGCAGCGCCAAATGGTGTGATCGCTCTGGATTTGTGACCAAAGACCAAGCGATCTGCTTGGGGATTAGTGATAAAAAAATAATACGCGCCGAGGCTCACGTCCAATTCACCTGTTCGGCTCCGGGCAGCGCGTAGCGGGCGCGCAAGGGCTGATCATAGGCAAGGTCGTGCGCGTCGCAAAAGGCGACGACCCAGGCATCGTCCATCGTCAGGAATTCAAGAACGGAGGCCTGAAACGACGGATCGCTCGCCTGCTCGCGCAGATCATCCGCGGACCCGCCTGTGGAGCCGAGAAAGACCGAGCAAAGCTCCTCGGTCCCGGCCAACCAGCCAAGCGCCTTCAGCGCGATGATCTGTGCCTGTTCGGGTCCCATTCAAAATCCTTACACTCTCAGAAACCGTTTTTTAACCAATCAACCTCAAATTGTCGCCAATTGCGCGAACGGAAGTCAAAGAGGTCCAAGGATGTCAGGTCGTATACTGATCATTGATACGGTTGCAACAAACAGAATCGTTCTGAAGGTCAAGATGCTGTCGGCGCAGTTCAGCGTGGATGCCTGCTCTAGCCGGATCGAGGCGGAGGCGATCATCGCAACAAACCGGCCCGACCTGATCCTGATCAACCTGTCCGACCCGGTGGAAGACCGCCACGCATTCTGTCAGGCCTTGCGTCAGGACCCGCAGACCGCCTCGATTGCAATCATTGCGGTCGGCGTCGCGGACACTTCGCGCGCGCGCTTTGCGGCACTGGATGCCGGCGCAGACGACGTTCTGCCGCGACCGATGAATGATACACTTCTTATGGCCCGCATCCGCAGCCTCTTGCGCGTGCGCAGTGCCACGGAAGAACTGATGCTGCGCGACGGGACGAGCCGCGCGCTTGGCTTTGAAGAGGCGCGGGCGAGTTTTGAAACAGCGGCCAATGTGGCACTGCTGGCGCCAATTGAAACCGATCATCCGCGCTTCCGCACCATTCTGCAGGCGGGTCTGTCGGTGCCTGTTCGGGTGCTTGACACCAATGCTGTCTTGCGGACGGCGAATGTGCAACCGATCCCCGATTTGTTCGTGATTGATGCCACGCAAGTTGAGACACAGCAAGCCAAGCTCTTTGGGCTGGTCTCTGACCTGCGCTCGCGCACGGAGACACGGTTGTCGACGCTGCTCATCATCGTGCCAGACGGCATGCCGGAAGTGGCGGCGATGTTCCTTGATCTGGGGGCCGACGATATTGTGGTGGCGATCACCTCGGAAGGTGAATTGACTTTGCGCGCCAAGGCGTTGGTGCGACGCAAACTGCTACATGATCGGCTGCGCGATACGGTGCGCGACGGGCTGCAGGCGGCGGTGACCGATCCGCTGACCGGGCTTTACAACCGCCGCTATGCCGAGCCGCATCTGGCGCGCATGGCCGATCAGGCCCGCAAGGCGGATCGCGACTTTGCGGTGATGATGATGGATATCGATCACTTTAAATCCATCAATGACACCTATGGTCATGCAGCGGGCGACCGCGTGCTGGTCCAACTGGCTGAACGCCTGCGTGAGAACCTGCGCACCATTGATCTGGTTGCGCGCGTGGGCGGTGAAGAGTTCCTTGTGGCCCTGCCCCGTACCACCACGGCACAGGCACATGCGACGGCCAACAGGCTGCGCCGTCTGGTCAATTGCCGCCCATTTGATCTGGGCGAGGAAGAGCCGGAACTACGCGTGACGGTCTCGGTCGGTGTGGCGGTCAGCCATCAGAACGGGTTGCCTGAGGAAGAGCCGCGCGCGGTTTGTGACAAGGCAGATGCCGCACTTTATGCGGCCAAATCGGCGGGGCGCGATCAGGTCGCGATGAGCCGTTCAGCCGCCTGACGGGCGATCCCTGTCCGGGCGGACGCGCCGCATCTCGGCTTCCAGGGCCGCGGCGAATTCCAGACGTCGCTCAGGTGTCATTTCGCTGACAAGGTCAAGCAAGGCGGCCTGAATGATACGTTGCAGCTCTGTCGTCCTGACGGCCTGGGCGTCCATGGTCGCGGCCATTTCTGCGGCATCAAAGGGGTCAGCGCCGAGTGCTGCAACCACATCCTGCATGCCGCCGCGCAGATTCAGATCGCGCAGGGCGCCGTCGCGAAAAAGGCTGCGGCGCAGCGCGCGCCGTTCGTCGGGGGCAAGGGCGCGGCCCAAGGGACCCAGCCCCAACTCAATCTGAGGTGGTGGCCCGTCTTTCAGGCGGCCCGACGCCGCCGCACCGGCCACGAGCCCGACGATGGCGAGATTGAGTGCCAGGGAAATAGCCAGGATCACGCGCCAGAGTCGGCCGGGTTTGGAAGGGGTCGTGTCAGCCATCGGCAAAGGGATCCATGTCAAATGCGGTGTCGCTGCTGAGAATACCAACGGCCACCTGTTCGCCCAGCATGGCGGCGGTGAAGTCTTCGACTGAGGCGGGCGGTGCAACGCCGATCCAAAGCCCGCCAAGCGTGGCGGCAACAAGACCGCCCGCCGCGGGCCAGCCGCCGATCATTTCAAAGAATCGGTCGAGAAGTGTGGGATTCGGTGTAGCCGCAGCGTGCCGCACGGCAGCGGCATCGGCCAGCACCCGGGCCACAAGTGCCTCGCTCGGGTCAGGGGCGACGTTGCGCGCCTGCCCAAAAAGATCATCCAGCATATCATCATTCGGATCAGTCATCGTGATATCCCAATTCCGCCTTGCGCCCGGCCAATATGGCGGCCAGGGCCCGTTTGCCGCGTGCTGTGAGACTTTCCACGGACCGCACGCTGATGTCCATGATTTGCGCGATTTCGGGGTTCGAAAGCCCCTCCAGATGCCGTAGCGAGACCGCGGTGGCCTGACGTTCCGGCAGTTCCGCCAGTGCGTCGGACAAGGCCTGCAGGCGGGTTTGCGTCTGCATCCGCGCGGCCACACTCGGCCTGTCATCGGTCGGCTCGGCCACCTGATCAAGCGAGACCCCGCCTCGCCGCCTGCGCAGACGATCCGTGCACAGGTTCGCCGTGACCTGATAAAGCCAGGTGCTGACCTGCGCAGTACCCGCACGCCACTCGGGCGCAACTTTCCAAAGGCGCAGCATCGCTTCTTGCGCGACATCCTCCGCCTCGGTCGGGTTGGCGAGCATCCGCGTTGCCTGCGCCAGAACGCGCGGCAAAAGGCGTTGTGTCAATTCACGCGCGGCCTGCCCATCCCCTTGGGCAAACGCCAAAAGCAGATCCGCATCCGAGACGCTGACCTTGGGATCCCACGTGGTGTTCATCGGGTCTTTTGCTATCGCCCTTGGCCGCCTTGTGTAAATGGCAGAAGGCCAGAGGCCGCCTTCTGCCATCGATGCGCTCATCCGCGGTCGCGCTGGCCTTTGTGGCCACCGGCCCGCTCTTGGGCGGCATCAAACTCAGCCTGGCTGATGGCGCCATCGCCATCGGCGTCGATCCGTTCAAACATCCGACCGGCACGGTCGCCCCGCTGGGGCAACTCGCCCTGCTGCAGAAGGCCGTCATCATTCGCATCAAAACGGTCCATCATGCGTCCGATCCGCTCGGCCTGGCGTGCGTCGGCGGCAGCGGTCATTTCTTCAGCCGACAGCCCGCCATCACCGTTTGTGTCAGCAGCAGCAAAGCGCGCCGCACCTTGCGCCTGCATCTCTTCCAGCGTCAGGCTGCCATCATTGTTCAGATCAAGCGTCTGAAAGTCCGGCCGTTCACGCGGGCCGTCCTGGGCCTGGGCTGCGGCGCTGCTCATCACCACTGCAGAGATCATTGCAGTCAAGAGGATTGTCTTTTTCATCTTTCTTCCTTTTGTTATGCAGCGTGCTGTGCTGCTGACATTCCTTGAACGGCGAGCTAGGATATTTCCGTCGCGCGGTGGCGCAATTCTTTACAAATTGCCGCATGCCCTTTTCAAAGGGCTGCGGATAGGTCATCTGACCCGCAAGATCGGAGACATTATGACGGATGCAATGACCCACGAGAATGAGCGGCCGATGCGCCCGGCCCTGATGCATGGTCTGCGCTGCCGATGTCCGAAATGCGGCGAGGCGCAGTTGTTCACCAGCTATCTGAAGGTGACCGACCATTGCCCGAATTGCGGCGAGGCCTTGCATCATCACCGTGCCGATGACGGGCCGGCATATCTAACCATCCTGATCGTGGCGCATATCATCGGCTTTGCCATTCACATCATGTGGGTGGTCTGGCGGCCCGAACCATGGGTCATGGCCACGGTGCTGAGCGTCGGTGCAGTTGCACTGTCGCTGGCACTGCTGCCGCGTCTGAAGGGCATGATTGTGGGCATCCAATGGGCACGGCGGATGCATGGCTTTGGGCATGCGGCCTAATCTGGTCCCCAAACCGCGGACCGGGCCTGCCCCGATCCGGGACGCCGCAACGATCATCGTTTTGCGCCATGCCGACACAAACCCGATGGTGCTGATGGGCCAGCGCGGGGCCAAGGCTGCGTTTATGCCGGGCAAGTTCGTCTTTCCCGGTGGTGCTGTCGATGCCGATGATGCGCGGGTGCCGCTGACTGCCCTGTCCTCTATCGATGAGGAGCGGCTGAAAAGCGAAAGCCGGATGTCCCCCGTTTCGCTCGCCGCTGCCGCGATCCGCGAATTGTGGGAAGAGACGGGGCAGATGCTGGGCACGGTCGGGGCCTGGCCGCATCCGCCCGAAAACTGGCGCCGGTTTGCCGATACGGGCCATTGGCCGAATGGGCGTGCGCTGCAGTTCTTTTTCAGGGCCGTCACGCCCGAGGGGCGTCCGCGCCGGTTTGATGCGCGGTTTTTCTTGGCCTCGGCGGATGATCTGGTGACAGACCCGGATGATTTCTTTGGTGCCGAGGATGAGCTGGCGCATCTGCAATGGGTTCCACTTGCTGCGGCCCGCCAATTCAATCTGCCCTTTATCACCCAGGTGGTGCTGGCGGAACTGATCGTGCATCTCAAACAAGATGGCCCGCCCGCCGCCGTCCCGTTTTTCCGCAATGATGATGAGGCGCATCTGGTCAGTCGTCTTGAAGGGAAATCACCGCTTTAGGTGACGAGGACCAGAATGATGATGCTCGCCGTGAGCAGCGTCAGCCCTTGCCATTCGCGCGCAGTGACCTTCTCACCAAAGACGAATGCGCCAATCAGGAGTGAGAACAAAAGCTCCACCTGCCCCACCGCATTCACATAAGCCGCGTTCTGCAGGGTGAACGCAGTGAACCAGCAGATCGAACCGACCATGCTGGTCAGCCCCACAAGGCCCGCAACACGCCATGCGCGCAAAACGGTGGTGATCTGCCCGCGCTCGCGCCAGGCCAGATAGGCCGCCATGGAAAGCGTCTGAAACGCTGTCACAAAGGCCAGCGTGATGATCGCGCGATAGAACACGTCGCCATCGCCAAGCGACAAGGATGCGCCGCGATAGCCGTTGCCGGAAATCCCGAAAAGGATACCCGCGCCAAGGCCCAACGCCGTCGCCCTGTTAAAGATCCGCTGGTGCCACGGGCCGGTGCCGCCCGGCGGGTCCGACAGCAAGAGGACCCCCGCAAGGCCCACGCACATGGCGAAAATCGCCCAGCCGGTGAAGACATCGCCAAGGATGAGAAAGCCGAATAAGGCGCTCAGCAGCACTTCGGTCTTTTTGAAGGTGATCCCGACGGCAAAGTTGCGATGCATGAACAGCGCCACCACACACATCGTGGCGAGGATCTGCGACGTGCCTCCTGCGAGCATGTAGGGCCAGAACTGCGCTGGGACCTGCGGTGCGCCCTGTCCGGTTGTCGTGGCATAAAGGGTGGCGATCACAGCGACCAACGGCGCGGAATAGATAAACCGTGCAAAGGTCGCCCCAGCAGTCGAAAGCTGGGTGGCTTTGAGGTGCTTTTGCAGCATGAACCGCAAGGTCTGCGCGGCGGCGGCACCAAGTGTGATCAGTATCCAGGGTTCCATCAGGAACCCCTATGCACCCAATCGCCTAGCGCCGCCAGAGCGGGTGCGCGACGGGGTCCTTGCGATGCCAGAGGTAGCGGGCAAAAACCTCTGTGTACGAGCGGTAGACATAGCCGCCATTGCGGCGCTGGTAATGGTCTTTATGCGACCGGTAGAGTGCCGGCAAGTCATACCAGGCGACGCCCGGATGCATGTGGTGGACCACGTGCAGGTTGTTGTTGAGGAAGAGAAAGGCGAAGGGCCCGCGATCCTCGATAATCACGCTACGCCCGCTGGCGCGTTCGTGGGCCTGATGCTCCAAAAACGTGCGCAGCTTCAGAAGCGACATCGCGAGATAGGCGGCGGTGAAATAGGCCCAGACCGGGATAGGCGCGACCGAGATTACCCAGAGCGTGACGATGAGCGCAGGGATATGCAGCGCCCAACCTCGCGTCACGATGGCGTCGCGTATGCGCCATTCGCCCAGCATGAACATGATCGTTCCGATGGCGGGCCCGAGGATCAGCCGCCCGGCGAGCGTATTATTCCAAGTCAGGATCACCTGAACGGCGCGCGGCAACTTCTCCCACGTCCCAGGATCGAGGAAATTGGTTTCGGGATCATCATAAGGGTCGGTCAGCGTCGCATCGTTATGATGCGCCAGATGCGTGGCCTTGAACCGCGCATAGGGCACGATCAGCATCAGCGGCGGCCAGATCAGTGCATCATTCAGCCATTGGCGCCGAAACGGATGGCCGTGGATCACCTCGTGCTGGAGCGAGGCATGGAGCGCGATGATGATCGCAAGCAGCGGGACCGCCAGCACGGTCGGAGCCATCCAGAGCGCGGCAAGCCACCCGGCGTAGCACATAATGATAAGGCCCAGCGTGGGCCAATCAACCCCGCCGGGACGGTGCTTGTTATCCTGTCCCATGCTGACATTTTGGCGGGCAGCAGTTGTTTTGCCCATTCTGAGAGTAGTTCACAAAAACCGCGATCTGTGATCTTCTACTGTCATGGTGATAAAAATCGACAAACGTGAGCGTGCTCAACTCTTCCGTGATCGCCTGCAGACTGCTATGTCTGCGGTGCAGATGTCACAAAGCGCCCTCGCGCGACGGGTGGGGGTGGACCGGTCGACCTTGTCGCAACTCCTGAAGGACAGAGGTGCCCGTTTGCCCAACGCACAATTGGTGGCCGAGGTGGCAGCGGGTCTGGGGGTGAGTGCGGACTGGCTCCTTGGTCTGTCGGACCGGCCTGAGCAGGCGGCTGATCTGGTGGCCACGGCCATTTCAATGACAGAGGCGCCCCGCGCAATGGTCGATGACCAGATCTTTGCCTGGCATCAGGAGGCTGCAGGCTACAAAATCCGGCACGTGCCAGCGGGCTTGCCCGATATGCTCAAGACCGAGGATATGCTGCGATGGGAATACGCGCCCTCGCTCGGCAAGACGATTGATCAGGCGATTGGCGCCAGCCGCGATAGACTGAACTGGATGCGTGGGGCAAGGTCAGACTACGAGATCGCGCTGCCCATGGCCGAGTTAGAGGCTTTTGCGGGCGCGACAGGGTATTATGCTGGTATCTCACCCGCTTTGCGGCAGGCACAGTTGTTGCAGTTCCGTGATTTGCACGCACAGCTGTATCCGTCTTTGCGCCTGCACATTTTTGACAAGCGACAGCTTTTTTCGGCGCCCGTCACGGTGTTCGGGCCGCTTCTCGCGGTCATCTATATCGGGCAGAACTACCTTGTCTTTCGCGACACTGACCGGGTGGTCGCGATCACGCAGCATTTCGATGCGCTGGTCCGCGCGGCGGCCATCGGGCAGCGGGAGCTCGCGGCGTATTTCGATGGGTTGATTGGAGACATTGCAGCTTAGGCCTGGATCGGAACAAGCGCGGCACGCGCGCCGATCCATCGACAGTCCGCCCCACCGGGCTGTCGATTTGGCCGGTCTTGGCAAAATGATGCCGCGTCTCGCCACGATTGCGGGAATAAAGTGCCCAGATACTCACCTTCCATCGCCATCCCGCGGACTGCCGATGGAGCGACGCGCTGACAATTACCCTTTAACACCAACAGCCTTCCCGCCACCATCAGGTTTCGGCAGTTTCGCGTGCGCCTCAGCCACCTTTGTGAGCACCTCTGCCAAATGCCGCGCGGGTGCGCTGGCGCGCCGTGTCTCAAGGCTGACATGAATCAGCATGTGCTCGCCCGTCGCGAGCTCGCGCGTGCCTTCGTACATGCGGTGAAAGAGATGCATCTTCTTGCCTTCGCCGAGTAGCACCTGCGTCTCAATACGGATCACGGCACCGGCATGAACCTCGTCCAGATGGCGGATATGGGTCTCGGCGGTGAAAAAGCTACCGCCCGTCTTGATGTACTCGGCGTCGCAACCGATCAGCAGCATCATACGGTCGGTCGCATCGCCAAAGGCCTGCAGATACCGCGCCTCGTTCATATGGCCGTTATAGTCTGTCCAGTCGAGCGGGACGGCGCGGTGCACGGTGACGATCGGTTGGCTGAGGTCGTCGGGCAATTGCACTGCACCTTCAAACCGGCGGTCCTGCGCGTTCAGCAGCGCCCCTGCCCCAGCATCACGGGCCTTGAGCCCGCGCAGGATGGTTACAAGGTTATCGTCGCGCATGCGTTCGAGTTCGCGGATCGTATGCGCGCCGGATTGCGCATCGGATTGGTCCGCAATCTGGGTGATCAAGTCATCGGTGAGGTCCGGAACATCCATCAGCTTGGTCCAGGGCCATTTCAGCGCGGGGCCGAATTGCGCGATGAAATGGCGCATGCCTGCCTCGCCACCAGCAATTCGGTAGGTCTCAAACAGGCCCATCTGCGCCCAGCGCAGGCCAAAACCATAGCGGATCGCGTTGTCGATCTCTTCGGTCGTGGCGATACCGTCCTTGATGAGCCATAGCGCCTCGCGCCAGACGGCCTCAAGAAACCGGTCGGCGATATGGGCGTCGATTTCTGCGCGAACATGCAGGGGATGCATGCCGATGCCGGTCAGGATGTCCTTGGCTTTTTCGGTGATCTCGTCTGCCGTGGAAGGGCTGGGCACCAGTTCGACCAAAGGCAACAGATAGACCGGGTTGAATGGATGTGTGACGATGATTTGCCCCGGTCGTTTCGCGTGTTCCTGCAATTCAGATGGTTTGAACCCGCTGGTGGACGAACCGATGATGGCGTCGGGCGCGCAGTGTTCCTGAATACTGCGATAAACCTCGCGCTTGAGGTCCAGCCGCTCGGGCACGCTTTCCTGAAGCCAGATCGCGCCCGCAACAGCATCGGGGATCGTATCATGGAATGTCAGCGCACCTTCGGGTGGTAAAGCCACATCCGAAAGACCCGGGAGCGATCTGCGTGCGTTGTCCAGCACCGCACCCAATTTGCGCTCGGCTTCCGGGTCAGGGTCAAAAACCCGCACATCCCACCCCATCAAAAGAAAGCGGGCCGCCCAACCGCCCCCGATGACACCGCCGCCGATGATTGCCGCAATCTGACCACTCATGCGGCGCTACCCGGCATTGGCGGGGTTGTCGAACTCATCGACGGGCTGCGGCGCTCCCCGCACAGACGGGTCACAAGCAATCATAGCGGTATTGGCGTCCCGGATGATCAGGCCACCGCGCGACCGGCAATCCTCAAAGCTCATGCGGCCACCGATGACCATGAATTCGGGATTGCCCGCGCCCCCAAAACCCGCCCCGCCATCGCAAGCGGCCAAAAGCGTTACAAAACCAATCGCGAGACGCTTCATTGCGCGACCTCCTCTAACCGGGTCAGATCATAGCCGTTGAAGGCAAGCACATCCTTGGCCGCATCCAGCCGGTCGGCGCGGATGTCGGGCGTGCGGTTCAGGATCCAGCCCGCGCGTCCGTTCGGCGCACCAACGACAGCGGTCTGGTAATCTTCATCGGTCCAGAGCACCCAGTAATCGGCGGCCACAAAGGGCACCGAGGGAAACCGGACCTTAAGCCTGCCGGGGCCGACGATTTCCGCAGTGCCCGCAATGCGAGACTTTTCCGTACCATCGGGATTGCGGCAGATATTCAGGACCGAGATCAGCCCGTCATCGCGCGCGCCGTATTCTGCGGTCACTCCCACACAGCCCCGCTCAAACGGGACGGGATAGCGCGCGACCTCGTACCAGAGGCCTAAGTAACGGTCAGGTTCGAACACCGCCTTCGACGCGATGGGGGCATCGGTATCGCGATAAACCTCAAGCACCCCGCAACCGGAGAGGAGCAGTGCGAAAAGAAGCGCCCTCATGCCGCGACCGGGGCGCGTTTGGTCAGGCCCAGTTTCGCGCGGACCGCGTCGGGGCCGATCACCCGTGCGCCAAGGTTTTCGATGATGCCAACGGCGCGCTCCACAAGCTGCGCGTTGGTGGCCAGCACGCCTTTGTCGAGCATCAGATTATCCTCCAGCCCCACGCGCACGTTGCCCCCTGCAAGAACGGCGGCGGCGACATAGGGCATCTGCGACCGGCCCAAACCAAAGGCCGAAAAGACCCAATCGTCGGGCACGTTGTTGACCATGGCCATGAACGTGTTCAGGTCATCGGGCGCGCCCCAGGGCACGCCCATGCAAAGCTGCACGAGGGCCGGGCTGTCGAGGATACCGTCCTGCACGAGTTGCTTGGCATACCAGAGATGGCCGGTGTCAAACGCTTCGATCTCCGGCTTCACGCCCAGATCGGTCATCATCCGGCCCATGGCCTGCAACATGCCAGGCGTGTTGGTCATGACATAATCGGCCTCGGCGAAGTTCATCGTGCCGCAATCGAGCGTGCAAATCTCGGGCAGGCAGGCGGCCACATGGGCGACACGTTCCGTGGCCCCAACCATATCAGTACCTTCAACAGTCGGCAGCGGGGCCTCGGTGCCGCCAAAGACGATGTCGCCGCCCATGCCCGCCGTCAGGTTCAGGACGACGTCAACCTCGGCATCACGGATGCGGTCGGTGACTTCGCGATACAAAGCAAGATCGCGCGACGGCACGCCGGTATCAGGGTCACGCACATGGCAATGCACAATCGCCGCCCCGGCCTTGGCGGCATCAATGGCGCTCTCGGCAATCTGCTGCGGTGAGCGTGGTACATGCGGGCTGCGATCCTGGGTGGAGCCGGACCCGGTCACAGCACAGGTGATGAACACCTCGCGGTTCATTTGCAATGGCATTGCCGCCCCTTTAGTCGTTTTGCGCGACACTGGGCGAAATTGGGCAGGCGCACAAGGCAATCCTTGACAGATCGGCCTTAGGTCTGGCAGGTCATTCTACATGATCAAGCGACTGCACATTGCCAGCGTTTACTTTACCAGCGCCACATAGCGGCGGCTGGACCTTTCTGACATGTAAGATCAACAGCCGCCCGCAAGGGTGCTGAAGCTGATCTGTGTCCTTGCGCGGGGCCAAACGCCAAGGATCACGAAATATGACGACATTTTCCATCACCCCGGCAGCGCCACGCGACCTGCCCCAAATTCAGCACATGATCCGCTGCTTATCCGCCTTCCACGGGGATGAGGCAGAGGTCACGTTAGAGCAACTGCAAACGTTCTTCTTTGGCGATCACGCCCCGACGCTGGCCTTTGTTGCGCGTGATCGGCGAGAGATTGTGGGCTATGCGGGGGTGCAAAAGATGTTGCAGATCCACTCTGGCGGGATCGGCTTTGACATCCAGCATCTTTACGTCGCAGAGCGCTCACGCGCCCAAGGCGTGGGCCGCGCCCTGATCGCGGCAGTCAAGGCACATGCCGAAGAAGTTGGTGCAAAGGTCGTGACCATTGGAACCGCACCGAACAACCCCACCGCGCATGCGGCTTACCGCGCGATGGGATTGGAAGAGATCACGGATGCAGGGCCCCGTTTCAGGGTGTTCCGCGACGGGTAGGATGGGTGCTCTCACTACCCCAACCTCGCGGCTTCAGCCCGCATCCGGCAGCAGGAACTCCACACGTCGGTTCAGCGCGCGTCCTTCGGGATTGTCAGAACCATCGGCGCGCAGGTTATCGGCAACAGGGTCAACCTCACCGATCCCCGTGGCCGTGACCACATCAGCGCTCAGCGCGCTATTGGCGATCAGCCAGTCGCGCACTGCATTCGCGCGACGCAGGCCCAGCTCTTGATTGGATGCCTCGTCACCAATCGCATCCGTGTGCCCGGCAATCTGGAGCGCAGTTGCCCCCTCAAGCTCCGGCGCCAGATCTTCAAGCAGCGCCACTGCTGCAGGTTCCAGCCTGTCGTCGCCAAAACTGAAGAGGACATCCGATAGCATCATCATCGCATCCGCTTCGCCGTCCTCGCCCTTGCGCACGGCCAGCGCGTCATGGGTTTCGGCTAAAGCGGCGAGGTCAACAGCGGGCAGCGCTATGTCGGCAGAGGGTGCGGCAACTTCGCGCCCTTGTGTGGCAACACCGACGGCGGCAGGGGCGCCGACACGCGGTTGGGCAGGCAACGACACATCTTGCAGTGATGCGATCACAGGTGCTGCGACCTCTTCCTCTGGCATTGCAGGGAAGATCGCGACAGGTTCGGTCGACGGCATCGCCCCGGTAGCCTCAAGGATCGCGACCTCGTTCTGATAGGCTTGGGTTGCGTCTATGGCGTCAAACGGCAGCGCGGTGGCGGTGCTGGCCAGCGCGATGAGAGCGAAAGTGGTGAATGTGCGGGCGTTTTTCATCGGTCAATTCCTGTCGGTCAGAAGGGCGGTGTTGATACCCAATTGGTTAGGCCAACCGGAGCCTGAATCGAAATGAAGCTCGCTCATATCGTCGTTAGCGCCTGTTTCAGCGGTAAGACCTCCGCCAATTACGGCGAGACCGTGACATCATCACTGCAAAATCACGCATTCTGCGCCGCAATAGATCGCAGAAGGATTGATTGACACAAATACGGAAACACTTGCGTAGGCCCGCTTGTTCAGTTCGGCACAGATACTTCCACAATCCTGCACCCTTTTCAGTTGGTTGCCGGTCCATAGCAGCTAATCTCACGACACTCTCGCGCAACCTGTGAGAATTGTTTCAATGCACGCGTTGGGATCGCTGCCACGAAGTGCAGGATCGCGACATGTGCAATCGGTGGAGAGGTCGATGACGAAAGCCCGCCAAGAACTCGTGCTTGCTGACATGTCGCTGTACGGCAAATGCTTGCGTTCAGTTTTGACACTAGAATTTTGTTTGGCGGAGTGCTTCGACTACGAAATCAATGAATACACGCAGCTTGAGCATGATCTGCGCGCGGCCCGGATAGTAGATGTGAAAACCCGGGATATCCGGCAGATGGTCCTCTAAGACTTGAACCAATTCACCGCGATCAAGATGAGGTTGCACAATCGGACCAACCTCATAGGCCAACCCCAACCCCGCAAGGGCGGCGTGCATTTTTGCGTTTGGGTCGTTGACAGTCACAGCTCCGGAGACGGGCACATGCCGGTCTTCGCCTCTCTCGACAAAGCGCCAGTGATAGATCGTCTTTTGCGTCGGACGGCGGAAGTTGATGCACCGATGTTGGGCCAAATCGTCCGGTGTCTTTGGCGTGCCATACGTTGCCAGATACTGCGGGGAGGCACAGATCACCATGCGTGAGGGCGGCGTCAGCGCCCGCGCGATCATGTCTGGCGCCACCATCTGCCCAAGCCTGATCCCGGCGTCGAAGCCGTCCCGTACGATGTCAGCAAGGCCGTCATCGAGGAATACCTCGACCTCAACATCCGGGTAGGCGTCCAGAAAGGCGGGCAGGATCGGCTCGAAGATAACCGGATATGCGATGCGCGGCGCATTGATGCGCAGCAGGCCCGAGGGCCGCTCTCCGAACTCGCGGATCGATGCCAGTGTATCGCTGACCTCGGCCATCGCTGGCCGTACGCGATCTACAAAGACGCGACCAGCCTGCGTCAGCCCCACACTCCGGGTCGTGCGCGTCAAGAGAGGCACGCCGATACGCTCTTCTAGCTGTTTGACCGCCTGGCTGACCGCAGAGGGCGTGACGCCCAGGGCGCTGGCTGCCGCACGAAAGCTGCAATGCTCCACAACCGCCAGAAGCGGCAGTACGCCATCCAGATCCGTTCGTTTCATTCATTAGCCTGACTTAACGACCTATCAAGAAGATAGCGGATTATCGAACAACGGCAATGGTCGCATATTCGCTTCAGACATGAACGGGCCCGAGGCCCAAAACCAAGGAGCAAAGACATGACTGATCAAATCGACACCAACCGCCGCAACCTTCTGACTTCCGGCATCGCTGGGGCCGCTGCCGCCGGCGCAAGCCTTGCCGCAGCAACGGGCGCCTTCGCCCAAACCACCCCGTCCGGTATGCTTGAAGGCAAAGTGGCCCTGGTAACCGGCGCCGCCCGCGGGATCGGCCGCAGCATCACCGAGGAATATGCCCGCCACGGCGCCGCCGTCGTAATGCTTGATGTTGCCGACCCATCCGCTGTGCCGCCGGTCGAGGGGTTCCGGATTGCTAACAGCGAAGAGTTCGATGCGGCGTTCGAAGCGG
Organism: Cognatiyoonia sp. IB215182; assembly: GCF_033963905.1. Taxonomy (NCBI): domain Bacteria; kingdom Pseudomonadati; phylum Pseudomonadota; class Alphaproteobacteria; order Rhodobacterales; family Paracoccaceae; genus Cognatiyoonia; species Cognatiyoonia sp. IB215182. Next base: position 272,484 of record NZ_JAXBMB010000001.1, on the reverse strand, counting down.
TGCGCGCTATCAACCCCAACACGCTGCAAATCCGGGGCGACGTCCGAAGCGAGGATGATCTGGATGGAGCCGTGTCCCAAGCGATCTCGCGCTTTGGTGGTCTCGACATCGCAGTGGCAAACGCAGGCTATGTGCGCTGGCACGGCTTTGCCGATGGGCGCGAGTTGGATTGGAAAAGCGTTCTCGACGTAAATGTCTGGGGTGTAGCAAACACCTTCCGCGCTGCGACGCCCGCACTGCGCCAGCGGGGCGGTGGTCGGCTTATCTCGATCAGTTCCATCGGCGGTCGGCAGGGTGTTCCGGGCAATGGTGCTTACACATCCAGCAAGTGGGCAGTGATCGGCCTCACCAAGCAAGCTGCCATCGAATTGGGACCTGACAACATCACGGTCAATGCCATCGCACCCGGCCCTGTGGATACGCCAATGTATCGATCCGAAGCACAGATCGCCTCGATGGGTCTCAGCACTGCCGCTGAGCAGGACGCAGCGCTGAACCCAATGCTACCCGTCGGAGATCGCCCCGCCCTGGCCCCCGTGGATATTGCGAACACCGCGGTGTTTCTTGCCGGCGACGCCGGCGCATCAATCTCGGGTGTCTCACTGGACGTCGCACTTGGCTACAACGCCTTCTACACATCCTGACGGAACGTGATCGAGTTAAGGAGGAGCCGGCCTAGGAAACAAGGTCGGCTCGATCTCGTCATAGATCCGCAATTCAACAAACGGGCAAAGCCGACATTCAAATCAATCCGACATACGGCGCCGCCGCCCAGCCATCACGACTTAACCGCCCGTAATTGTGGCGGCGGGCGTCCGACGAGACCCGGCATTTCAGAATTCCTGATTGCCATCTACACGAAACGCTGATCCGGGACGTCATGCTTGGCCCGATGCGGTGCCGCGCATTGCACGCTCCACTCTCATCTTCTGATACGGATCCAGCCTTCTACCGATAACGGACCCCACGTCGGGCGCGCCATTGTTCAATAGGGCATCGGATGCGCCTGATGCAGTTGATCAATCGCACCGACCACGTCATCGGAAAGCACCACATCCTTGCCGCCGAGGATCTGCTTGAGCTGCTCAGAGGTGGTGGCCCCAAAGATCGCCGAGACCGGGAAGGGCCGCGTGCGTTGCCAGGCCATGGCCATGTGGACGGGATCAAGACCGTTTTCAGCGGCAAGGTCCAGATAGGCTTGTGTGGCGTCAAAGACCCGGGGTGACCGTCGCCCGCCAAGATCGCCATTGATCGCCATACGGCTGCCTTCGGGCACCTGGCCGTTCTGGTATTTGCCAGTCAGGATCCCTGCCGCCAGCGGCGAGAAGGACAAAAGGGTCACGTCCTCATTTACCGCCATCTCGGCCATATCGGTGTCGTAAAGTCGGCAAAGCAGCGAGTATTCGTTCTGCACCGACGCCATACGCGGCAGGCCCACCGCCTCGGCCTGATCGATCCATTTCGTCATGCCCCAGGCGCTTTCGTTGGACATGCCGATGGCGCGGATCTTGCCTGCTTTGACGGCTTCATCCAGCGCTTCGAGCACATCGATCATGTGATCGAGCGTTTCCTGACGGTTCTGGCTGGACGGGTCGTAATGCCAGTTCTGCCGGAACATATAAGAACCGCGGATCGGCCAATGCATCTGATAGAGGTCGATCACATCGGTCTGCAGCCGCTTCAAGGAGGCATCAACCGTCTCGCGGATGACCGCGCCGTCATAGCCGCGCCCTTCGCGGACCCAGCCGCGGTTGTTGCCGGAGACCTTGGTGGCGATCACGATCTCATCCCGCCGCCCGGTCTTGGCGATCCAGTTGCCAATCACCTGCTCGGACAGGCCCACTGTCTCGGCCCGGATCGGGTTGACCGGGTACATCTCGGCCGTGTCGAGGAAGTTGATCCCGGCATCAACCGCCATATCGATCTGATGATGCGCGTCATCTTCAGGCGTCTGGTTGCCGAAGGTCATCGTGCCCAGGCACCACTCGCTGACCATGATATCGCTGCGACCGAGGGGGAGTTTTTGCATGTCGTTGCCTTTTGTTCCGCTGTCTCGCGGGACCCTAATGTGCCCACGGTCGAGGGCAAGGGTGCAAAGGCGACATCGCTTGTCGATTGGTATCTAGCGACTCGGTGAAAAGCGGCGCATAGGCGGATCATGCGCGTTGTTTTGTCTTTTGCTGCACTCTTTCTGTCGGTTGCGTTGCTGCAATTGTCATCGGGCGGCGTGGGGCCGTTGGATGCGCTGACGGGCCTGGATGCGGGCTTTACACAGGCCGAGGTGGGCATTCTGGGCTCGGCCCATTTTCTTGGGTTTTTCATTGGCTGCTGGTGGGCGCCGCGCCTGATGGGCAGCGTCGGCCATAGCCGCGCCTTTGCGACCTGTACCGCGATGGGCGCAATTGGGCTGGCCGCACATGTGCTGGTCATCGATCCGTGGTTCTGGGCGCTGTTCCGCATCGGGTCGGGCATTTGTGTGGCCGGATGCTACACGGTCATTGAGGCCTGGTTGCAGGCTAAGGTCACGAATCAGACGCGTGGGCGGGCCATGGCGAGCTACCGTATTGCGGATACAAGCGCGTCCTTTGTGGCGCAATTCATGATCGGGGCGCTGGCCAGTCTGGAAACCTATATCGCCTACAATATCCTGACGATCCTGTGCTGCGCATCGCTTTTGCCGCTGACATTGACACGCGTGCCACAACCGGTGACTCCCAAGGCCACACGGTTGCGACCCAGGCTGGCATGGACCTGCTCTCCCCTAGGAGTTGCGGCCGTGGTCGTGGCGGCGCTTTCCAGCGCGTCATTCCGCATGGTTGGCCCGATCTATGGACAAGAGGTCGGCCTGAGCGCCGGTCAGATCGGCACATTCCTGGCGGCCTTCGTGGCAGGGGGTGCCTTGGCGCAGTATCCTGTGGGCTGGCTTGCCGACAAGTTTGATCGGCGTTGGGTGATGATCTGGCTGTCGGTGGCTGCTGTCGCCTCTTGCGGGGTGACGATCTGGTCGTCTGGGCAAGGCACCGGGTTGATTATGCTGGCGGCGGGTCTTTTCGGGCTAACCACGTTCCCGATCTACTCAGTCGCAACCGCCCACGCCCATGACTTTGCCACGTCAGAGCAGCGGGTGGAGTTATCCGCCGCACTGATGTTCTTTTTCGCACTTGGCGCCATCGCGGCACCGCTTACCACCTCCACCCTGATTGCGGCGTTCGGGCCCGCGGCCCTCTTTTACTTCATTTCGGTCGGGCATGTTGTGCTGGTGGTCTTTGGACTGGCGCGCATGCGTAAGCGCGATGCGCCGCAGGAACGGACCCGCTATGTCTATGCGCCGCGTACTACATTCGGGATCGGGCGGCTTCTGGGCCGCAGCCGCGAGCGCTAGAGCATCTGGGTTTTGGCGGGTGGATTGACCGTAGGACACAACCAGAGATATGCACAACCGCGTAAGACCAAGGACCTGACCACGCAAATGACCCGCCACTGGCCGACCTATCTTGCTGTGCTGACCGTGGCCGCAGTCGTTGTTCTTTCCGTGCGACCTGTTGGCGCAAAGAGCCACGGCTATGTAACTGTGCAGACCGAATTGCGGCAATTTCGGACCCATCGACTAAAGGGCAATCATATCTGGGTCACACTGGGCGACCGGAATGTAAGCATGCGTGCGATAAGTGTCACCGGGGACGTCTCAATCGGGGATGTGATTTGCGTGACCTATACCGATGTCTGGCCGGAAGGACTGGTTGTCCGGCAACAGGTGAATGACGCTGAATGTGATCGGGCTGGCGCGGAACGTCCGGCCAGATTATGAAGTCATGGCCTGATCGAGTGCCGCCGCACAGTGGATGCGCGTTGTATCGAAAACGGGAACCGGCACATTGGCTTCATTGAGTAGCATTCCGACCTCGGTACAGCCGAGGATCAGGCTGTCGGCCCCCGCATCGGCCAGCCGCGCAGCAATTGCAACATAGGCAACCTCACTCTCTTTCGTGGTGATGTCCTTGCAGAGCTCTTCATAGATAATGCGGTGGGTCTCGGCCCGGTCTGCGTCATCGGGCAGAACCGGTGTAAGACCGGCCTGTTTCAGCCGATCGGTATAGAAATCCTGCTCCATCGTGAAGGCGGTCGCCATCAGACCGGGGCGCCGCAATCCGGCGGCGGAAATCGCGCTGGCTGTGGCGTCGGCGATATGCAGGAGTGGGATGTAGACCCCCGCCATCATCTGATCGGCCAGTTTGTGCATGGTGTTGGTGGCCAGGATGATGAAATCGGCACCGCCTTGTTCGAGGCTTTTCGCCTCTTGATTGAGGACCTCACCTGCCGCCTCCCAATCGCCCCGCATCTGCAGAACCTCGATCTCGGCAAAATCGAGCGAGCGGATCAGCAATTGCGGCGAATGCAACCCGCCAAGCCGCGCGCGGGTCAGGCGGCAAAGCTCGGCATAGTAATGCTGCGTCGACGCGGCGGACATGCCACCGAGTACACCGATGGTTTTCATCTTGCCGCCGTCGCTAGAACTTATAGATCACCGCGACCCGCGATGTTGTCACGGCGGCAGTAAACGTGTTGTCCATGAAATCGCGGATCAGCTCGCCGCGGATGGCGAGTGTGTCGTTGATCTCGCGCGCAGCCCCAAGCCCGAAGTTGTAGCCGCCTGCATTGTCATCATCGAAGTAGTATTCGGTGATCCCGCCGCTCACATGAAGCGCATAGTCACGCCAGTCATAGCTGATGAGGCCACGTACCCGTGCGGTGTCATAGTCATTATCACCCGCGATCCGCGCGCCGAATTCGGCCTCGCCGCTGATCGCAAAAGGACCCGCATCCATCTCAAGCCCTGCGATGAGGGATGTGACCACCTGATCGTCACCCGAATGGGGGAAATGATAATCAATACCACCACCCACATAGAAATCCTGGGCATTTGCAGCACTTGCAAGGCTCGCGCTCAGCAAGGCGGGGATCAGCCGTTTCATCATCACTCTCCTGATTGGGTGGCTTGCAGCGGTATTTAGGGCTGCGGGCATCAAAACACCAGTGGTCACCGCCGCCCTGCCCCGTTAGATAGGCGGAAATCGTTCAGGACAGCACAAATGGCCCGCCATCTGATCACCTCTGCCATTCCCTATATCAACGGGATCAAACATCTTGGAAACCTCATCGGCAGTCAGTTGCCCGCCGATCTTTACGCGCGGTATCTGCGCCAACGGGGGCATGAGGTCTTGTTTCTCTGCGCGACGGATGAGCATGGCACCCCAGCGGAATTGGCCGCTGCGAAGGCCGGCAAGCCGGTGGCTGAATATTGCGCCGAGATGCATCAAGTGCAATCGGAAATCGCCGATGGGTTTCGGCTGTCCTTTGATCATTTCGGGCGCTCATCCTCACTGCAGAACCACAAGCTGACACAAGCTTTTGCGGGCCGTTTGGCAGAGCTTGGGCTGATCAAGGAAGTGACCGAGGAGCAGGTTTATTCGGTGGCCGACGGGCGCTTTCTGCCGGACCGCTATATTGAGGGCACCTGCCCCAATTGTGGGTTTGACAGCGCGCGCGGCGATCAATGCGACAATTGCGGGAAGCTGTTGGACCCGACCGATCTGATCAATCCGCATTCGACAATCTCCGGCTCAACCGATCTGGAGGTCCGCGAGACCAAGCATCTGTTCCTGCGTCAGTCGGAACTGAAGGATGATCTGGCCAAATGGATCGACAGCAAGACTGACTGGCCGGTTCTGACCACTTCGATTGCCAAGAAATGGCTCAATGACGGGGACGGTTTGCAGGATCGGGGGATAACCCGCGATCTGGATTGGGGCATCCTTGTCAAGAAAGGCGACGAAGACTGGCCCGGCATGGAAGACAAGGTGTTCTATGTCTGGTTCGACGCGCCCATCGAATACATCGCCTGCGCGCAGGAATGGCAGGATGCGGGCAAGGGAGAGAATTGGGAACGCTGGTGGCGCACCGACAAGGGTGCGGACGATGTCACCTACACCCAGTTCATGGGCAAGGATAACGTACCATTCCACACGCTCAGCTTCCCGGCCACTATTCTGGGGTCTCAGGAGCCGTGGAAATTGGTCGATTACATCAAGTCGTTCAACTACCTCAACTATGATGGCGGCCAGTTCAGCACGTCGCGCGGGCGTGGTGTGTTCATGGATCAGGCACTTGAGATATTGCCGTCAGACTATTGGCGCTGGTGGCTTTTATCGCATGCGCCGGAATCTTCGGACGCGGAATTCACCTGGGAAAACTTCCAGACGGATGTGAACAAGGACCTCGCCGATGTGCTCGGCAACTTTGTGAGCCGGATCACTAAGTTTTGCCGCTCGAAGTTCGGCGAGGCGGTGCCCAAGGGCGGCACCTATGGCCCGGCTGAAGAGCAGCTGATCGCCGATTTGACGAAACGCATCCGTGCCTATGAGGGCCATATGGATGCGATTGAAGTGCGCAAAGCGGCAGCAGAGCTGCGGGCGATCTGGGTGTTGGGCAATGAATATCTACAGGCCAGCGCGCCGTGGACCACCTTCAAGACGGACCAGGAAACGGCAGCCATGCAGGTACGGTTGGGGCTGAACCTGATCCGCATCTACGCGGTCTTGTCAGCACCCTTTATCCCCGATGCCTCCGCCGCGATGCTGGCTGCGATGCAGACGGAGGATGACCGCTGGCCCAACGACGTCGCAGCAGCAGTTGCGGCACTGCCAGCGGGGCATGCCTTTGCGGTGCCGGACAACCAGTTCGACAAAATCACTGATGAGCAGCGATCCGCTTGGTCAGAGCGCTTTGCCGGGACGCGTGATTAACCGATTAACGCTTCATTAAGAATGCTGGCGTCATATCGGGCTCAAGTGGGGTAAACGAAAAAACCCGACAGGAGACCCGGATGGCCAGAAGGCATGATACAGGCACCCAAACGGACAAAGCGACTGATGACGATGTCCGGCGCTATTATCAGGCGATTGTCAAACAGGGCGTCACCGCCCGCTTTCACGCGCTCTTTGCCCGTTTGCGCGCCGAGGAAAGAGAACTGGAGCATGAGGGTTGAAGTCAGCCCTTCGGGCGTCTGACCCCCGCGAAGATATCATCACCCACTTGGGCGAAATGCGCGCTTTTGCACGCAGCCTGACGCGCAATGCCGTCTCGGCTGATGATTTGGTTCAGGACACGATCGAGAAAGCATGGAGGGGCTTTCACACCTTCAGACCTGGTACGAACTTGCGGGCATGGCTGTTCACCATTCTGCGCAACACGCATTACACCAACCTGCGCAAGACAAAGGGCGCGCAGATCGTGCCGGTTGAACCGCTTGCCGAAGAGCTTGTGGGCCATCCGGGCGGCGATACCTATATCGCCATGATCGATTTTGAGCGCGCGTTGGGCATGCTGCCCGTCGAACAGCGCGAGGCGCTTGTGCTGATCGGGGCGAGCGGTCTGTCTTATCAGGACGCGGCGCAGACATGCGGTGTCTCCATCGGCACGATCAAAAGCCGGGTCAATCGCGGGCGTGCGCGATTAGCGGCTTTGCTGGGGCGGCAACGAGACGACATGGGATAGTTGGCGACGGTCATGACGCTGGGCAGCTCTGTTCAAAATACGCATCATGGCCATCACCGAACCCTTCTTGGGATAACGGATGACTCACTGTCATGAATGACGTTGCCATGGGCCGCACCAATGGCGGCTTGGGAGCATGCCCGACCCAGAAGACATAGTTTTGACAGGTTTGGTCGATATCGAGAATGGCGTTTCAACGGGACGTTTACGCATGCTCTCAACCGCAGTTACCGATCTTCTCGATATCGAATACAAAGGCTTGTTTGAGGACCAGCAGGATTGCTTTGTGCTGTTGTCGCAAAAGAGAGATTCCGGTGATGCGGATACGCCGCTCGAATTAACACAAGGTCCGATTTTCGACCTAAGCCCTGATCTGTTTATTTGGGTGACGCAGCAACATCTCGACAACAACAGCGCCCATCTGGTTGCAAGAGACATCATGTCGAACATCTGCACCGCTGGGTTGTCGGAGACCTACAGAAAGATAGTCGATATGCTGGCCGACGCTGGGCATGAAAAGAGTGCGGCGCAGATCTGGCGGGCCGGTGTGGCGACCGATATCGACGTGTTCCGCTATTTTCTCGGCGTGAGAAAGGCTGTGGACCGATATGATGGAATGTCTCAGGCGCAGCAGGAAAAGTGTGCGCCCCGATCTGTGCCGGATTGGGGCCAACGCGATATGGCCAAAGATTTTGACACGAAAAAGCAGAGCGCCCAAGACGCGGTAGAGGCATTCGAACAGTGGGCGGCGCATTACGGCGTGGCCAATGAGCACAGCGCCCAAATCGCGCTGTGGAAAGAAGAATTACGAACCGAGAAAAAGCCCAAGCTGCCGCCACCCGACAAGACACCGATGTCGGAAGACCTGTTTTGGGAGATCATGGCGCGCGCGCAATGCGACTCCGAGATCGAGACGGCCCTGAAGATCGAGGAGCGGTTGGTAGGCTATACCGGCAAAGCCATACGCGATGCGGGCAAGATGATGCAGTCTTATCTTGTTGCGGCCTACCGAGCCGACATCTGGGGGCTCGCGTATTTGTTGGAGGATGGCTGCTCGGATGATGCGTTCGAAGATTTCCGAGGCTGGATGATCTTGCGGGGTCGGACGACTTTCGAGACGATCATGACTTCATCGGACATGTTTGATCCCCGCGACGCAGACGGCGCCAACTTTGCCGCAGGTGGTAGTTTGCAGTCCGCCTTCGAGAACGCGTATCTTTCCAGAACCGGAAAGCCGCTGATCCTCCCGCGCGCCAAATATCCCAAGGTAGAGTTCGATGAAGACAAGATCGTCGACCTTCTGCCCAACATCTCGGCCAGATTGGCAAGCGCCTAGTTTATACTGGTAGCCCGGAGGCTTCGGGCTAAAGTGCGGCCAGAATGACCTGATGGAGATACTTTTTGGCCAGACGCGCGCTTGTGGATGCACCCGAAGTTGCGGTTCAGAGCGTTGACGCCTTGCGTGATTGGCTGGCCGCCAATCATCGGCAGGCGAAAGGTATTTGGCTAGTGACCATGAAGAAGGGCGCGCCCGACGGCTACATTCCTGTCGCTGAGATTGTTGATACGTGCCTGTGCTTTGGCTGGGTCGATAGCCTGCCGCGGGCCAAAGATGATCAGCGCACGATGCTCTATATTAGCCCGCGCAAGCGCGGATCCAATTGGAGCCGGGTCAATAAGGAGAAGGTGGCGCGCCTGACAGAGGCCGGCCTGATGCATCCGGCCGGTTTGGCTGTAGTCGAACAAGCCAAGGCGGATGGATCCTGGACCGCTTTGGATGATGTGGAGAATCTGGTGGTGCCCCCGGATTTGGCCGCAGCATTTGCCGCCCGAAACGGCGCACAAGAGAACTGGGAGGCGTTTCCACGTTCGGTCAAGCGCGGCGCGCTGGAGATTCTTTTGAACGCGAAACGTCCGGCAACCCGCGCCGCCAAGATCGACCAGATCGTCAGTGACAGCGCGCAAAACCAAAGGCCCTTCCAATGGAAGGGCCCCGGCAAAAAGTCTTAATCAGACCAGCCTGTTACACTTCGGCAAACAAGTCCTGCGCCCCGCGCTTTGCAAGGTATTCGGACTGGCTGATCGGACCGGCAGAGCCGATCAAGGTGCGGTAGGCATCATAGCTTTCGAAAATGCGCCGCCCCATATCATCGTCTTCGGCGACGCTGGCGGCGACTTCGAACGAAACGCGGGCCAGTTCGTTCCAGACATCCTCTGGCAGACGTGTAGGCTGCACACCGTTTTCCGCCAACAACTGCACCAGCGCCAGCCCGTTGTTGCCGTAATAGTCGGCGGTATGGGCCGTTACCTCAGCATCGCTGATCATCTGGATCACTTCGCGATCCACGTCCGACAGGCTGTTCCAGAAATCAAGGTTCATCCCCAGCGAAGCGGTCGTGCCAGGCTCGTGAAAGCCGGGATAGATGTAGGTCGACAAGAGCTTCTGGAAGCCGAATTGCAGATCGTTGTAGGGGCCGACCCATTCGGTTGCGTCGATGGTACCTTCGAAAAGCGCCTCAACGATGCCGCCGCCGGGCAGGACAACCGCGTTGGCGCCCATCCGCGCGATCACCTGACCGCCAAGGCCGGGCATCCGCATTGTCAGACCCTCAAAATCGGCAACGCTCTTGATTTCCTTGTTGAACCAACCGCCCATCTGCACGCCGGTCCCACCGATGGGCATGGCCTTCACACCGTACACGGCGTTCAGTTCGTCCCACAGCTCTTGCCCGCCACCGTATTTCAGCCAAGCCGCCTGCTCCACGGCCGTTAGGCCAAGCGGCACGGTGGTGAAGAAGTTGAAGCCACGGTGCTTGGCCTGGAAGTAGTAATCAACCGAGTGATACATCTCGATCTCACCCGCGCTGGCAGCGTCATGCACAGCCAAAGGTGGGACCAGCGAGCCTGCCCAGTAGATCTCAACATTCAGACGGCCACTGCTAGCCGCGTTGATACCCTCGGCCACGCGCGCGGCACTGTCAGCCAGGCCACCCAGACCGGCGGGCCAGGATGTCGCCATGCGAATTGTGCGCGGCGCGCCTTGTGCGATGGCCGGTGTGGCCAAGGCTGCAGCACCGGTCAGCGCTGCACCACCGCCCAGAAGGGCACGGCGACGCGACAGGGTTTTGGATTGCGGTTGCACCATCGGTGTCTCTTTCATCTCAGAAGTCATTGCGTCAACACCCCCTGGCGGCCAAGGAAGAATGCGGCCTCGCCAATCTCGCTCCAACCGGCGACATCGCCGATGAAGAAGAGATAGGCGTCGCCGATATCGGCACCCAGATCGCCGGTTTCGATGATGTCGAGCATCGTCGTGTTCGATGCTGAGATCTGTGCGTCCCAGATATCCTGCGGCATGGCCTGCGCTGTGACCGCAACGCCTGCGGCCTGCAGTGCAAGTGCGCTGTCATGCATGGCCTTCGCGCGGTTGTTGCCGTGTTCTGCCATGATGCAGCGTTCGATCAGCATCTGGTTTTCGGGTGATAGACCGTTCCACGTGTCGAGGTTGAAACCGACGGACAGCGCGGAGGCCGGGCGTCCCGCATTGGGCGTCGTCATATAAGGGAACGTACCAAGCAGACCGGCTTCGGCCATTTGCGCCACGTTCAGGCCCTCAAACGCATCAAGCGAGGCGAGATCGGCACCGCTTGCGCGGATGTCGGTTACGTCAGATGCGCCAAGCGTGCGCATCACGTTCGCCCCCAACCCGACAGAGCCGACACGGCCCGAGGTCAGATCACCCAGTCCGGAGATCGGAGCCTTGGACCAGATCGGCATCGGGCCATCGTCGCCTGCCATGAAGCATTTGACGCCGTATTCCTCGCCAAGGATGTCCCACATGAAGCGGCCATCGGCGACCTGTACCCAGGATTCAAGCTCGCTGGGGCTCATCCCGCCGGGCATGGACGAAAAGATACCAAAGGCAGCGTTCGTTTCGATGAATGCCTCTTCAGCCGAAAAATACATGTCGGCATCGCCTGCGGCGACCGCTGCAAGAAAGCCTGCCGCATCCGAAGATGGGCTGGGCTGGACGGTGATCTGAACAGCACCGCCAGAGGTCCGGGCCACGCGATCTGCGAGGGCCTGGGCCAATGCCGGGCGGTCGGTGATCAGCGACAGGGCCACCGCGCTTTGCGCGCGCGCCGGGGCCCCTGCGACCACCATGGCACCCAAACCGGTGCCAAGTAATGTTCTGCGTTTCATATCAAGTGTTCCTTCACTTGCTGCCCTGGGGATGGCGCATCCATCGCGCAGGGCTTTGTTCAATTTCGTGACGCTGGCTTAATGGCCGCTTAACGCAGCCAGATCTCAACGCGGCGATTACTCTCACGTCCATCTGCTGTCTCGTTACAACCCACAGGTGCAAGCGGTCCATAGGAAGACACTGACATCCGGCCGACCAGCACGTCACCGCCGATTGCGGCAGCAAGGGCATCGCGGACCGAAGTTGCACGCAGCAAAGCCAGACGTTCGTTGAGGTCGAAACGCCCAACATCATCCGTAAAGCCGATGATCAGGATGTCGCGATTACGCGCCTCTGCGCTGTTCAGAAAGTCCACCATACGCTGAACGTCTTCGAGCGATTTGTTGTCGAGCCGCGCCGAACCGGATGTGAAACGGAACGTCGTTGACAGACGGTCAGCGGTAGCCAGATCGCGCGAGAAGTTCTGCACGAGGCCCAGCGTCGCAGCGGTGCTCGCCGACAGGATCGCCGATGTCATGCGTGTCCCTTGCAGGCTGATCGGTTCGCTGATCACGACCTGGTCGACATATCCGGCATTAGCAATCAGTGGTTGTGCCTCAGGTGAGGTGAGGAATTCGACAAAATCATTGCCGGTCGAGGATTGCACCGCATCGCCGGTATAGGCAAAGACACGGCGGCTGAGCGGGTATTCCTCTGCCTTGATGGCGAAATCGGTTGCGTAAGCCAATGGACCGCAAGTCTGACGAATGGGGAGCACCTCGCCGACGGTTGCCTCGGACAGGCTGGTCACGGTGATCGCACCTTCGTTGGCGGCCACGGCGGCAGCTGCGGCGCTTTCGCTTTCCGCACGCTGGGCCGAGCGGCGCAGACGTACCCGGTTGGGATCAAGCACCAGTTCGGTGAATGCCTGATCAAGCGAAGAGCCTTCGGCGGGCAGCAGCATTTGAATGGGTAGATCGTCGCCACCAAGTTCCGACCAGTTGCGGATCCGGCCTGACGCGATCAGCGCAAGCTCTTCAAGCGAGACCGAGCGGATCGGGTTATTCGGGTGCACAATCGGCACAATCGCATCAAGCGCGATCACACGCTCGCGGCTGAGATCACGCAGGTCGGTGCCGCCGGAGGCAACGACGTTTTCCGCAATCGCCGCAGGAACCGCCACCTTGGTGATGGTCAGATCAACCTGCTGGCCCACCAGTTGTGAGAATGCGGCGTTCGTCGGCTCAAGGTTTACATCGACAGAGCCAGCGGTGCTGTTGGTCTGGAAGTTTTGCAGATCAATGCGTTCCACAACCCCGTTGCTGCCCGGCACCGAGAGGCCAGTCAGATCCCGCGAGGCGGCAAATCCATTGACCATCGCCTGCAAGAGGCTGGCTGTCTTCGGTTCGTTCACGGCAACAGCCATGTCGAGATTGGTGGTCAGAACGGGACAGGCCGCGCCGGTGCAATCAGTTGCAGAGCGCGACAGACGCAGCTGGCCGATATCGGTATCCAGCACGAAGACCTCATCATCAAATGAAATAAGTTCACCTGTGATCGAGACCGCTCCGTCTTTGCTTGAGATCGTGACCTGATCTGCAAGGGCCGCCAATGGGGTAGTGGCAAGGCATGCAGCCAGAGTCATTCGTTTTCGAAGTGTCTTCATAAATCGTAACCCTATAATAGTGTTGGCGCTCGCTTCCCTTCGAGCGCCAATCGCATAGGCGAAGGGGCTATGTGTCCAATTTGGCGAAAAGATGATCCAATTAGGGTAATAGGTCAGATTTGCTTCCGTATGGGCAAGGCTTGGTAAATGGCTTCAAAACAGCGATGCGCGTCGATCAGGACCATCGCGCGTAGCGATGTTTAAGACCTTTTGATGGCAATTTGGCGCAAGCCCACCCTCATCCTGCATTGACCGCTGACGCCGCCTCCGCCACATCTGTCGCCACAAGCAGGAGGCAGCGATGATCATCGGACATATCGGCGCGCGGGCAGGCAGTAAGGGTGTGCCGAACAAGAACTTTCGCATGCTGCATGGCAAGCATCTGATCGATTGGTCGCTCGATCAGCTATTTGCATGTGACAGGGTCGATCACGTTGTCGTCTCGACCGATTCCGAAGAAATGTATGCCCATGCCATCCGGCGCGGTTGTCTGGATATCGGGCTGCGCCCTGCGGAACTGGCCACGGATACGGCGGCCAAATGGCATGTTTGGCAACATGCCTTGGGCGAGGTGGAAAAGCAGACCGGCCCAGCGGATGCATTCCTTGATCTCGACTGCACATCGCCCCTGCGACTGCCCCAGGATATCGAGGCGGGCCTTGATCTTTTTGCGGCCGAACAGCCGGATATGGTGATGTCGTGCTGCGAAAGCCGCAAGAATCCCTATTTCAACATGTTAGAGACCGATGCGGACGGCGCGCTGCATGTCTCAAAACCCTTGCCGCATGGGGTCGTGGCGCGCCAACAAGCGCCCATGGTCTATGACCATGTCGGCCTCGTCTATGTGGTCAAGCCAGAATACCTGCGCAGGGCGGCCAGCCTTTTTGAGGGGCGGGTCATCCCGCTGGTCGTACCGAATGAACGCGGGCTTGATGTCGATAGCCCATTTGATTGGGACGTGATCGAATACCTTCTGGGCAAGCAGATCGCAGATGGTGTCCAGTTGCCAGCTGGAACGGAATGATCGTTCGCATCCACCCACCAAAACCTTCCCCGCAGGGAAAACGTACGGTCCCTTAACTGCTCAGCAATAGAGGCGTCGACACCCAGCACTTTACCCGAAAGTCGCGGCTGCCAACGACGCAAGAGCAACTTTTCGGGATCGTCGGGAGATTTGTTCCGCTCTTGCGCTGCGTCTTTGCTTGGCCACCCTTTCCACAACTTGTCCAAGTTGCACTCAGCGCCAGCCTCAGGACTATCTGATGTTCAGAAGCCGCGTCTCCGAAGGGAGCGACGGCATCATTACGCTATATGTCGTCCTCTCTGCTTTCGGGAACCCACAGCAGATTGCTTGATGTTTTAACCTTTGAAGATGCGACAGGCTGCATGCCATCGTCTTGTTCATCCCGCTTTTCAGAAGCACCAGATCGCTGCAACAGGTTCGTCGTGAACGTAATTTCGGTGTCAGGCTCGATCCGCTGTTCTGTATGTTTCGCAGGTTGTGCGACGTCTTCTGCAGGATCTTTCCAAGCCTTCGCCATCAGTTTCTCGAATTGTTCTTCTCCATAAAAGGCATCGCCTACACCAATCGAGAGCGAACTCGCTGTCTCGCTGTCGTTGCTGTAGAAGAAAGAGAACCTCGGACCCTGTCGTGGTGGCAGTTCTGACACCTCGTCGCTGCGCTGCGTGAAGGTCGATATGCGTAGTGCGGCGTCTCTGTCGGTATTGTCCAGCGCCGCGGGTAGTGTTGGCTGCCCCGAATTATCAAGAGCGAGCGGCAGGCGCTCGACCGGTGTCGAACCATTGCGGCATGCAGAAAAGGTCAGCGCGGACAGCACACATTTGAAGGCCGAGACCGCTTTGTTGAACATGTTTTGCAGAGACATGGGCGGCCGTCTCCCGTCATGGACGGAAAACCTGCTTGAATCGGTTTTTTCACCATTCGTGGCCGCATCGCTTTGCGTATCAAAGACTTGCATCTGCGCTGTGGTGGGATTGGCTCCGTTGACGCTAACCGACATGACCAAGACCTCATTGACATGTTGCTTTGCAGGTAGCTTAGACAGGCTGATCAGCGGTGGGTGTGATATTTAGTACCCTGGACACAGAGACGTGAGGTCTTGTCGCGCGACGGGGTAAAAAGTTGGTCTGGCGGTCCAGCACAATCTGCTCAGAACCAACCTTGCCATGGTTTCAGTCCCGCCCGCTTGGCCGCGAAACTGGCGGTCAGGGCTTTAGGGTCATATTCCGTCTTGATCCATGCGTCGATTGCGATGGGGCTTTCAGCGTTCCTTGAGGCGTAAGTGTCAAGGAAATGATCAAGGATGCCGGTCTCAGTTCGACGAATATGTAGATAGCGGAAACTGAGCTGCTTTTGGGCCTCCTTCAGCGGGACATTTTCCTTGACCATCAGAAACAGTGCAGCCGCAAGACCCGTCCGGTCCGCGCCGGATTTGCAATGCATTAGGAACGGGCGTTCAATCCGATCGAACAAGTCCAGAAGTCTGGTCAATTCATTGACGGTCGGCGCGCGGCGTGCAGCCATCTGGTTGTTGTGAAGGGTCAGCCCCAATTGCTCACAGCTTTCGACCTCAAAAAGGTAGTGGGGTTGTTTTGCTTTCCCGCGCAGGTTCAACACCGTTTTGATCCCCATCCCAGCATATTTAGCAAACCGGCGGTGGCTGGGGTGGTTAGACCGATAGGCGCCTGGCGCGAACTCTTCAAAATTGTGCCAGAACGTCCGAAGGATACCATGGTCAAGCCAGTTGAGATGCCACAACGACCGCCGCCTTTCGCGAGGATCCGTGATGTCATGACCGAATGAGTTGCGAAGCTCGCGCTCTTTACGCTCAAGTCGTTCAAATATTCTACGGATCATGACGGGCGCCAGACTGGAAACTTCCCCATCCACTTGGACCAAGCAACGCCGCATTGCAATGGCACGCAATTGCCCTGCCCCGGCAAACGCCCTACACAAGCCGCAAGAAAATGCCGCAAGGAGCCGTCTCATGGAAATTGCTGGTCGCCAGATTGGACCCGCACATCCTCCGCTTGTCATTGCTGAGATCGGCATCAACCATGGTGGCGATCTGGACGTGGCAAAAGAGATGGTGCGTCTTGCCGCCGGTGCGGGTTGTGAGATGATCAAGCACCAAACCCATATCCTGGAAGACGAAATGACCGATGAGGCCAAATCAATCTTTCCGCCCAATGCCGATGTGTCGATCTGGGATGTGATGGCCGCCTGTGCTTTGTCGCTCGACGAAGAGGCCGAACTGAAACGCTATACCGAAAGCCTCGGCATGATCTGGATTTCCACGCCCTTCAGCCGGGCAGCCGCCGACTTCCTGCAAAGCCTTGACGTGCCCGCCTTCAAGATCGGATCGGGCGAGGCGGATAACCTGCCGCTCATCCGCCACATCGCGCGCATGGGCAAACCGGTGATCATGTCGACGGGGATGCAGAGTATCGAAACGATTCGCGCTTCCGTCGATATCCTCGATCATGCCGGGATCGACTACGCGCTGCTTGAATGCACGAACCTGTACCCCTCGCCGCCCGAGATCGTGTCGCTACAGGGCGTGACCGAACTGAAAAATGCCTTTCCGAATGCCGTGGTGGGTTTCTCCGATCATTCGATAGGTCCCGAAATGGCACTCGCCTCTGTCGCCTTGGGGGCCTCTATTCTTGAGCGGCACTACACCGACACCCGCTACCGCAAGGGGCCGGACATCATCAATTCGATGGACCCCGCAGAGCTGCGCCATCTGATTGATCGGTCACGCGAAATCCACATCGCGCTCAACAATCCCAAAGAACGGACGAGCGCTGAGGAAGACGTCTATCGCTTTGCCCGCGCCTCGGTTGTCGCGGATCGCGACCTGCCTGCCGGCCATGTGATCACAGAGGCCGATATCTGGGCGCGACGCCCCGGTTCGGGAGAGATTGCAGGATACGATTTCGACAAGGTCGTCGGTAAAACACTGACCCGCGCGCTGACACGAAACACGCAATTGCGTTGGGCCGATCTGGATGGCTAAGCCACTGACACGTGCCGATCTGGGCATCTGGCTGATCAACCTTGATCGGGACGCCGACCGGCGTGCAAACATGGAACGCCAGCTTGACGCGATGGGCCTGAATTACATGCGTTTTCCGGCCATTTACGGCAAAGACCATGTAGATGCATTGGCTAAACGCGCCGATGCCGCAGCTTATGCACGCAACATGGGCAGCCCGATCCTGCCCGGAAAGATGGGATGCTATGCCAGCCATATCGCTGTTTGGGAGGCCTTTGTCGCCTCGGACCGTGAGGTCGCCCTGATCCTCGAAGATGACGTGATTTTTCACGATGATTTTCTGGACAGCCTCGATATTGCCCTGGCCGGTTCCGCCCATTGGGACACGCTGCGTTTCAATTGCGTCCGCGCCAAATTGCCGGTGAGCCAAGGGCGTTTGGGGCGCTACACACTAAATGCCTATATTGGCCCGTTCACCGGCAACGCGACCTATCTTCTCAAAAAGGATGTGGCGCAGCGGATCCTGCCAAATCTTTGGCCGCAGACGCGCGCCTTTGATCATGAGCTCAACCGGTTCTTCAAACATGACTTCCGGCAGTTTGGGTTAGAACCGTTTTCCAGCCATGTCGACGACGGCAATGTCAGTTCGATCACCGGCACGAACTTTGCGCTGGTTGGAAAGTTCAAATGGTATCACCGCTTGCGGCATTATCGGCTGAAAGCAATGAATTATTTTCGGCGTGCCGCATGGCTCGCTCGCAAAAATCGGTTGCTACCACGGCGGACACCAATGCAATTGAACCAGGAATGATTTCGCAAATTCACAGATTGGGAACTATCAAGGCCCCTGAACCCGTCTTTGGTCGCCGGATTGCGCCGCCCGGGTCGAAGATCCATGATACGGCATTCTGGGATCGCTATGACGCGGACACCCTCATCTACGACAGCATTTGGCAGCCGGAACGTGGGCTTCTTTCGCTCTACCTGCCGAAGATGTTCAACTTTGAAAAGGTATTGCGGCGTTGCACATTTCGTCTGGGCGCTGAAGATATTGTTCCGAAGCGCCGATCATTCATACGGTTTGATCGTCTTGACTTTGGGGCTGATCCAACGGGTCGTTCCTTTCAACTCGACACTCCAAACGGAGCGATTGAGCTACCAATCAATGTGGCCGCGACTGAACGCTTCGCAGACCGGAATGTGATTTACACGATGGTTCGGAATGACAACCTGATGTGGATCAGGGATTGGGTGCTGGCGCATCAGCGCAATCATGGCGCTGATGCCGTGCTAATCGCGAACAATGGCAGCACAGAATACGATTCAGATGCGCTGGCTCGGACCATATCGGATGTGCCGGGCATCGCGGTTGCTGACGTGCTGGAAGTGCCGCTTCGGCATGGGCCTGCGCCAAAAAGCTCGAATCGTGTTGGATTTGCGAAGTTTCTCCAAACCACTTGCCTGAACCTTGCGAGAGATCGGTTTTTTGCGCGGGCACGGGCCGTCTTGTTGTGCGATATTGATGAGCTGTTCACAGCACCTGAGGGGCGCAGCATTTTTGATGCCACCGCGCAGTCCATCATCAAGTACCGGCCCATTGCGGGTTCCTGGCGCTTTGCTGCGGACAGCACTGGCTTACTGCGCCATGCCGATCACGTTTTGAGCGACAGGACGAACCGGGCCTGCGCGGACAAGTACTGTATCGTGCCCAACAGCTTTTTGGGGCGAATGTGTTGGTCGGTTCATAGTCTGGAGAACGTCAATCGCCGCATTTTTCGACCACGTGGCCCTTTCAAGTTCTATCATTGCCGCGGCATCAGCACGTCCTGGAAAGGGCGTCGTACTGGCCAAAGCGAACGCGCTGGCCCACTGGATCAGGAGACGCAAGACTTCATGACACAGACCTTTGCCAGCTAGTGCTTGCTCGGCCGGGCCCGGAATGCTTTGCGAAGGTGACATCGGGTTCACCGTTGATGATCTGCACCGGTCGGCGGCGTTCTCGCTTGCACCATAAAGGACGAGAACATAACATGAACATATGGCCGGTCTCGATCTGTCACAAAAACTCGCCATCCTCAGCGATGCGGCCCGCTACGACGCCTCCTGCGCGTCCAGCGGGACGGTGCGGCGCGACAGTCGTGATGGGAAAGGGCTGGGCTCCACCGAAGGGTCGGGCATTTGTCATGCTTATGCGCCGGACGGGAGGTGCATTAGCCTTCTGAAAATCCTGATGACCAATTTTTGCATCTATGATTGCGCCTATTGCGTCAATCGGGTGTCGTCGAACGTGCGGCGCGCGCGGTTCAGCGTGGATGAGGTCATCACGCTGACAATCGAATTCTACCGGCGCAATTACATAGAGGGGTTATTTCTGTCCTCCGGCATCATACGTTCGCCCGATGCGACCATGGCGGACATGCTGCGCATTGCCAAACGATTGCGGCGGGAAGAGCATTTTCGCGGTTATATCCACCTCAAAACGATCCCCGACGCGGCACCGGAACTGATCGCAGAGGCTGGGCTTTACGCAGACCGGCTGTCGATCAATGTCGAACTGCCCACCGATCAAAGCGTGCGGGCCTATGCGCCCGAAAAGAACCCCGCGACCATCCGCAAGGCGATGGGGGATGTGACATCACATCAGGCGGCCACGACCGAACGGAGTTACCGGGGCAAGCGTCCCAAACGCTTCGCCCCGGCCGGGCAATCAACACAGATGATCGTCGGTGCAGATGGGGCGACCGATGCCACGATCCTGGAGCACTCAACGCGGCTTTACGGCAATTACAAGCTACGGCGGGTCTATTATTCGGCCTTTTCGCCAATCCCGGACGCGACGATCAAACTGCCGCTGATCAAGCCGCCGCTGGTGCGCGAACACAGGCTTTATCAGGCGGATTGGCTGCTGCGGTTCTACGGGTTTGGCGTGGATGAGATCACGGCGGCGCGCCCGGACGGGAACCTCGATCTAGAGATGGACCCCAAACTCGCCTGGGCCCTGCAGAACCGTGCGGTCTTTCCGGTGGATGTGAATAAAGCCAGCAAAGAGATGCTGTTGCGTGTGCCCGGATTTGGCACGCGCAGTGTCGGGCGTATCCTCAGCACGCGGCCGCACCGCAGCTTGCGTTATGCAGACCTTCTGCGCCTCGGCGCGTCATTAAAGAAAGCCCGCGCCTTTATAACAGCACGGGATTGGAGCCCAGGTGCCCTGACCGACAGCGCCCATTTACGCGCGCAATTTGCCCAGCCGCCCAAACAACTGAGTCTGTTTTGACCATGTACACTGTCCCCCTGCCCCGCATCGGCACCGATATCGCCTGGCGCGATGCCGCCAAACGGCTGATCGGCGCGGGCGTCTCACCCGACGATATCCTCTGGGATTATGAGGGCGAGATGGGCGCGCTTTTCGCGACAGCGACGCCGCTGCCGCCGGTGACGCGCCGGATCAAGGCACCGCAAAGCTTTGTCGCAATGGCCAATACGGTGATCTGGCACAAGGACCCGCAGCGCTTTGGTCGGGCCTATGCGCTCCTTTGGCGGCTGCGGCATGAGCCGGGGCTAATGCAGGATCGCGCGGACCCCGGCTTGGCCAAGCTGCGCCAGATGGAAAAGGCGGTGCATCGCTGCCAGCACAAGATGAAGGCGTTCGTGCGGTTTCGCGATCTGCGTCAGGGCGGCGAACGGCGCAGCTTTGCCGCGTGGTTTGAGCCCACGCATCACACGGTCGAGCCAACAGCGCCGTTCTTCGCCCGACGCTTTGCCGATATGGATTGGATGATCGCCGCGCCTGACGTCACCGCGCAATTTGTTGACGGGCATCTGTCATTCCACCCCGGCCAACCCAAACCGGATTTGCCCGAAGATGGGGCCGAGGCGCTGTGGGGCACCTATTTCTGCAATATCTTCAATCCGGCCCGGTTGAAGGTGCAGGCGATGACCTCCGAGATGCCCAAGAAATACTGGAAAAACATGCCAGAGGCCGCGCATATCTCCGGGCTGATCGCGGGGGCCGAGGCGCAGGTGCAAAAGATGCGCGATGCCACCCCGACCCTGCCGCCTGCGCGCGCCGCGAAGATCGCCAAGCGGCTGCGCAAGGATCAGGATTAGGCGTTTTTGCGGTTCAGCATGATGCAGCGATATTCGGCTTCGGCCTGTTGCGAAATACGTGAGATTTCGGCGTTCAACTCGGCCCGCGCGCCTAATCCGCCGCCAAACCCAGCCTGTGGCGCAAAACGCGTTTTCGCGGACCTGATGGCCTCATCAACATAGCGATGGGCCTGTGCGGCACGGTTTTTCGTCCGCTGCTCGGTCTCGCTAGGCACGCAGGCATAGGTATGGATCATCTCGCGATCCGCGCTCAGAAACTGGTATTGCGTGCGACCGGGATAGGCTTGCGAACTCAGGCCGGAAACATCGCAGGCCGCCAGGGCAAAGGCCGCTGCGCAAAGCGCGGTTTTGTGCAGATATCGCATGAAAAGTCCCTCGATATGGCACCCCCAAGCTCTGTGTTAACGGGATCGCACGCTTAGGAATACCACCATCAGTTCCCGGCCATTTATTCCGGCGCGAGTGCTGCACTTTGGCCATAAATGCCGCAGGTCCAAAAAGATGCCGCGACGGGAACAGAGTATTCACCTCTTTGGCATAGGCGCGTTGTCATAAATCTGTTACAGTTTTCTGGATGAGGAAAAGGCGTGCAGTCATGACAACAAGAATCGCCCTGATATCCGGGGTTTGCCTTGCGCTGGCGACAAGTGCGCAGGCACGTCTGACCGACGTCATCTGCGATGACACCGCACGGCTGCAGCATCAGCTTGAACATGTGGTCGGTGCCACCCAACAGGCCCGCGGCATCCGCGGCCCAGAAGCGCTGATCGAAATCTGGATCGTGCCCCGTAATGGTGACTGGACGATTGTGCAGAACTACGCGAACGGCACATCCTGCATCGTCGCCATGGGTGAGCATTGGGAAGAAATGCTTCCGGAACCGGCTTGAGGGCGCGCGTGGGTTTGACCCACCCTAGGTATTGAACAAGAAGTGCATCACGTCGCCGTCCTTGACGATGTAGCCTTTACCCTCCGCGCGCATCTTGCCCGCTTCTTTCGCCGCCTGCTCCCCACCTAAGCTGACAAAATCGTCGTACCCAATCGTCTCGGCCCGGATGAAACCGCGTTCGAAATCGCCGTGGATCACACCTGCGGCTTGCGGGGCGGAGGTGCCTTCCTTGATCGTCCAGGCGCGCGCCTCTTTCGGGCCGACGGTAAAGTAGGTCTGCAGGTGTAACAGGTCGTAGCCCGCACGGATCAGCCGGTCGAGCCCCGGCTCTTCCAGACCCATCTCGCTTAGGAACATCTCGGCCTCTTCGGGATCAAGCTGGCTGATCTCTTCCTCAATCCGGGCCGAGATCACCACGTGGCTATTCCCTTGCGCCGCCGCCATTTCGGCCACGCGCGCGGATTGGGCGTTGCCGGTCCCGGCACTGTCCTCTTCCACGTTGCAGACATAAAGCACAGGCTTCGTCGTCAAAAGCTGCAGCATGCGCCAAGCCTTCGCATCCTCGGCGTCCACTTCAACCGTCCGGGCAGGCTTGCCGTTCTCCAATGCCTCTTTGGCCATGTTCATCAGCCGCTCCTGCTGGATCGCATCCTTGTCGCCGCCGCGCACCTTGCGGACGATGTTCTGCAGGCGTTTTTCGATGCTTTCCAGATCGGCCAACATCAGTTCAGTCTCGATCACATCCGCATCTTCGACCGGGTCCACGCGGCCATCGACATGGGTAATGTCGTCATCCTCAAAGCAGCGCAGCACATGGGCAATCGCGTCGCATTCGCGGATATTGGCCAGAAACTGGTTGCCCAACCCCTCCCCCTTTGACGCCCCTTTCACGAGACCCGCAATATCCACGAACGTCATCCGGGTCGGGATGATCTGTTTAGAGCTGGCAATCGCCGCGAGCTTATCGAGCCGCGCATCGGGCACCGCCACATCACCCACATTGGGCTCAATCGTGCAAAACGGGAAATTCGCGGCCTGTGCGGCAGCCGTCTTGGTCAGCGCGTTGAACAGGGTCGATTTGCCCACATTCGGCAGCCCGACGATACCCATTTTGAAACCCATGGCGACACTCCTGATTTATCGGGGTGCTTCTAGGGGGCCGCCCGCGCGCATGCAAGCAGGGCCGCAGCGTTTGCCCCATTGATTTTCCTCCACACTTCGCGCACAGAGCGAAGAGTTTTGAACCGGGGACATGTGATGAGCAGGATCGACGCGAAATTTGCAGCGCTGAAGGCCGAAGGGCGCAAGGCTTTTGTGGCCTATGTGATGGCGGGCGATCCTGATTTCGAGACGGGGCTGGAGGTGGTCCAGGGCCTGCCCGGTGCCGGCGTGGATATCATCGAACTTGGTATGCCGTTCACGGACCCGATGGCGGATGGTCCGACGATCCAGCTGGCTGGTCAGCGGGCGCTTGAAGGCGGGCAAACGCTGGAAAAGACGCTCGATTATGCGCGCCACCTGCGCAAAGTGGATCAGGAGACGCCCATTGTGATGATGGGGTACTACAACCCGATCTATTCGCGCGGCGTCGACCAGTTTCTGGTCGATGCAAAGGCAGCGGGTATCGACGGGTTGATCATCGTTGATCTGCCGCCCGAGGAAGATGACGAATTGTGTATCCCTGCGCAAAAGGCGGGGATCAACTTTATCCGCCTGGCCACGCCTACGACCGATGACAAACGCCTACCGGCTGTCCTCAAGAATACGTCGGGCTTCGTTTACTACGTCTCAATGACCGGAATCACAGGAACTGCGGCGGCGCAGGCCGCCGATGTCGGACCGGAAGTTGCACGGATCAAGTCCAGCACCGATCTGCCGGTGATCGTGGGCTTTGGCGTTAAGACACCCGAAGCGGCTGAGGCGATTGCAAAAGTGGCCGATGGTGCCGTCGTGGGCTCCGCCATCGTCGAAAAGATCGGCGCAGGCGAACCAGTGGCGGATGTGCTGGCCTTTGTAAAATCACTGGCGGACGGGGCGCATCGGGCCTGAGACGCATTTCTGCGCCAAGCCCATTGCCCCAAACACCCCAAATCGGTAACTATTCATTACCAATTTGAGGATTTTCGCCATGCCCGTCATCACCACGATTGATGATCTCAAGCGGCTGCACAAACGCCGCACGCCCAAGATGTTTTACGATTACGCCGAAAGCGGCAGCTGGACGGAACAGACATTCCGCGAAAACACCTCGGATTTTGATGAGATTCGGCTGCGGCAGCGGGTCGCCGTCGACATGACCAACCGCACCACAGCCAGCCAGATGGTGGGCGAGGATGTGTCGATGCCGGTTGCACTGGCGCCTGTGGGGCTGACCGGCATGCAAGCGGCGGATGGTGAGATCAAAGCGGCCCGCGCTGCCGAGAAATTCGGCGTGCCCTTTACGCTGTCGACCATGTCGATCTGCTCGATCGAGGATGTGGCGGCCCATACCGAAAAGCCATTCTGGTTTCAGGTTTACACGCTCAAGGACGACGAATTCATGAAGCGGCTGATTGGCCGCGCGCGAGACGCGGGTTGTTCGGCGCTGGTGATCACGCTTGATCTGCAGATCATGGGGCAACGGCATAAGGACCTGAAAAACGGTCTCTCGGCTCCGCCCAAGTTCACGCTCGCAAGCATAGCTGATCTGGCGACGAGGTGGCCCTGGGGCATAGAAATGCTGCAGACCAAGCGGCGCTTTTTCGGCAACATCGTGGGCCATGCGCAGGGTGTCTCGAATGCATCGTCGCTTGCCGCCTGGACGGCGGAGGCGTTTGACCACGCGCTGGATTGGGCGCGTGTGGCCGAGTTGATGAAGATGTGGGACGGCAAGGTGATCCTGAAGGGCATTCTGGACGCTGATGACGCGCGCAAAGCCGCCGATTTGGGTGCGGATGCGATTATCGTCTCAAACCATGGCGGGCGGCAATTGGACGGTGCTCTGTCGTCGATCAAGGTTTTGCCGAGTATTATCGAAGCGGTCGGCGACCGGGTCGAGGTGCATCTCGATAGCGGGATCAGGTCGGGGCAAGACGTGCTCAAGGCGCTCGCGATGGGGGCGAAGGGCACTTACATCGGGCGCGCCTTCGTGAATGGCCTTGGCGCGATGGGTGAAAAGGGAGTCACCACTGCGCTTGAGGTGATTCACAAAGAGCTTGATACGACAATGGCACTTTGTGGGCGAAGGGACGTTAAAACACTCGACCGGGACGTGCTTTTGGTACCCGAAGGATTCGAGGGGCGTTGGGCCTAATTGCCCTTAGGGTCAGGTTTTCCGGCAGATTCGCGGCAAAAGTTCACGAAATCGTTGACGAAAGGTTAACGGGCGTGAAGGTTTACGCAGGGGTATCGTGATTAGCACGTTACCAAGTGATGAGTTCGCATATTTGAAGGAGATTGAAAGATGCGCATTACAACAACACTGACCGCGGCTGTGGCGATGACGGCCTTTGCGACATCTAGCATCGCAGGTGGGCTGGCCGATGAGATTATGGAAGCACCCGTCGAAGTAGAAGACACGATGGCGCCAGCAGGCACATCCGTGAACCCCACATTTGTGATCCTCGGCGTGCTCGCCGCCTTATTGATTGCCGCTGCCATTGCAGATGATGACGACGATGATGACGAGCCAACGGATGACACGACAGACACTATCGATATCACTTTGACTGACTAAACCTACGATCAAAACACTTTTTGATTTTCCGTTGGGTTCGCCAAAGTGATCCTGACCGAAGTCAAAGCTTGCTGGCAAAGCGTTTATCGCTTTGCCTTCAGCTTGTTTTAGAATGCCGCCAGGTGGCTGAAGCCTGAAAAGGTAATCGCGACGCCATAATGGCGAGTGGTACGGCGCACAACAAAAGCGCCGCGACCCCGCCAAAGGCAACGCGCAGGCCGAAGGCTTCTGACATCAACCCCATCAGCATTGGCGCAAAGAAGAACCCCGAAAAGCCGATCACAGCGGTCCGGCTGATCGCCTCGGTCCGCAGATGAGGGGCGACCAGCTTGCCCACCAGACCAAGGCCCATCGGCCCGATCACCGAAACGCCGAGACCGAGGATACCAAAGCCCAAGTAAGCAAAAGCCGGCGCAGGCGCGATGGCGGCGATCACAGCACCCGTCGCGGAAATGACACCCGCGATCAGGATTATCGTCACCTCGGCCAGTCGCGCTGCAATGATCTGCCCCGAAAAGCGCCCGATCGCCATGGTGATACCAAGCATCGCAGGGCCTAACGCCCCCTCTGCAGCGCCGCCGCCCAATGTGCGTTCAACATGCAGGGCCGACCATGCCTCCACCGTGGCCTCGGACATGAAGGCGACGAGCACAATCGTACCGCATAGGGTGATCGGCCAAAGCGGATATCGGCCGCTATCGTCTGATGTTGCCATAGTATGCGTCGGCGCCATGCGGATGAATGGCACCATGACCAGACAAATCATGGCAAGACCGGCAAACACCACAATGGGCGGCAACCCGGCCTCGCGAGTGAAACCCGAGATCAGTGCGCTGATCGCGTAGGCTAGAGAAAACATGCCGTGATTGGCATTCATCAGCGGGCGCGCATGTGCGGCCTCCAACTCGCTGACGCGGGCATTCATCACCACATCCAAAAGGCCCGATGCGAGGCCCACAAACGCCATTGCAACTGCAAAGAGCAGAGGTGTCGTTATCATGGGCGGCAAAAGCCAGGCGCAACAGAGTGCAACAACCCCAAATTGCATCGCCCGCGCCCCCAGAAGCCGATCGGCCATGGGTGCGAGCCACATCGCTGAAACCAGCCCGGTTGCCGAGCCGAGGAGCAGCGTTCCAAACATGGCATCCGAGGCCCCAAGTTGCGCCTTTATCACGGGGACATGCGCCGCAAAGCACCCCCAGAACAGGCCGATTACGACAAAGGCGGCGGCGGGTCGTCGCGACAAGGAAAGGGCACTGAACACAGACATGAACCTGCACTGCACAAGAATAATGAGTGACGCAAGGGCGGTTCGTAATGGGAAGGTGAGCTGCGAATGCTGGGCAGGGAACGCAGCCGCGTCACTTTCTGGGCATGCTTTCGTCACGATAGCCGCTGTGGCGCGCTGAGAGAGGCCCAGAGCGTCGGGTCAATTCTTTACCTTTCCCGAAATTATTGTATCAAGCGCCTAAAATTCGACCAAATCTGTGCCTATCCCTGCCGGGTGGTCATCATCTGACTCCAGTTTTTATTGTGGTGAAGGGAAACTCTTATGAGATCTGTGCTCATCGTCGCGGTTGCGTGTTTGACAGCGCTGACATTCTTTTTGGCCTCATGGCTGACACCGCAAAGTGCGGCAGGTCTGGCCACAGCCGAGATTGAAGAGGCACAAGCGGCATTGCAGGCTGAACTGACAGCCGCAAACGAACGCAGCGCTGCTGAGAGTGAACGCAGCGCCGCAGAGATTGCCACGCTGACTGATGCCTCTGCTGCGCTCGAAGAAGAGGTCGCAGCGCTGACCAATACCGTGCAGAATGTCAGCGAAGAGCGTGACGCATTGTCGGCTGAACTGGAAACGCTGGCGGCGGAGTTCACCGCGGTCTCGACTCAACTGGACACGGTGTCAGCAGAATTCGACACGGTGTCTGCCGAGTTGGAAACGGTCACCGCAGAGCTGTCTGACGTCAGCACCGCAATTGCAACGCAGACGGATACAGAGGGTGACCTTGCCACGCAGGTCACCGGACTTGAGGCGGAACTGGCCGCACGCGAGGGCCGATTGGCAGCCGCACAAGGGACGATTGCGGCCCTGATGGAAACGTTCGACGCCAATACGGCTGAAATTGAGACATTGGCCGCGCAGGTCAGCACGTTGGAAGAACAGGCCGCCGATGCCGCAGCACAGGTCGAAGACCTTCAGGCAAACGCGACCGCGAATGTGCCTGAAGATACCGATGGTCAGGTCGCGGCACTACAAGCCGATATCGCAGCGCTGCAGGCAGATACCGAAGCGCGAGATGCGGAAATTGCAGAACTGAGTGAAACGATTGCATCTCTGACTGAAGAACGGGACGCTGCACTCGCCACGGCGGAAGCGCCCAGCGAAGAAACAGCGGCAGCTTTAGACACTTTGACCAACACGCTGGCGGAGCGTGAGGCGCAGATCTCGGCGCTGGAAAGTGAATTGGCGACGGCACAGGAAACTGACGCGGCAACCGCCGAAGAGATTGCCGAGCTCACCGCGACAATCGCGACACGCGACGAAGCGATTGCAGCGCTTGAGGCAGCAAATGCCGAGGCCGTGGATGCGGCCGAAGCGCAGGCCGAAACTGCAGATCAAGTCGCCGCGCTGACCGACAGCGTAGCCGAGCGGGACGAAACAATCGCCTCGCTTGAAGTGGCCTTGGCCGAAGCAACAGAAGCTGCCGAGGCGGCGGCAGCCGTTGAGGTGCCTGATACATCCGCGCTGGACGCGCAGATTGCGGCACTGAGCGAACAGGTCGATGAACAAACACGCATTATCCAGAACCTGCGCCTTGGCTTGGGTAACCCGGATATGCCGGCAGAGGAACTGGCGCAGGTTTGCGATGCACGGGCTGCGACAATCCTCGAAGCCTCACAAATCACGTTTGACACGGGCACGACCTCCATCAACAGCGACTCTGCTGCAACCTTGGCCGAACTGCGCGATATCGCGATCGGATGTGCCAATGCTGATCTGATCATTGAAATTGGCGGTCACACCGACAGCCAGGGTGCAGAAGAGAGCAACCAGGCCATCAGCGAGGCACGCGCACAAGCCGTTTTGGACTTCATGGTCGATGGCGGTGTGTCACCAGACTACATGGTTGCAGTTGGCTATGGCGAGACCCAGCCGATTGCCGACAACGGCACATTCGAAGGACGCGCTGCGAACCGCCGGATCACGTTTGAGTGGCAGGTACAGACCGCCGCGGCAGAGGCCGCTGAAGACGCTGTAGAAGAGAGCGCTGACGCGGCGGAAGAAGACACCGCTACAGATGATGCGCCTGAAGAGGGTGCTGAGGCGGTGGATGAAAGCGCCGCTGACGCAGAAGACGCAACTGAAACCGCAGACGAGTAGGAAGAATTAGATGTCACCATTATTGCTCCAAATCTTCGCCTTTATGCTTGTGACATTTGCTCTTGGCATGGGCCTCGGCTGGGCGATCTGGCGTTTTGACCGCTCGTCCGATCAGGCACTTGAGACCATGAAGACCGAGATCGATTTCTGGCGCAGCAACCTCGAACAGTGTCGGCACGAACGCGACAACGAACAAAAGGCTGTCGCGGTGCTGCATGAAGAAAAGAAAATGCTGAAACGGCGCATCGCCTCGCTGGAGGCGAAACCAAAGTCCTGAGCCTCAGATGCTGGTGGGGACAACGCCACGCCTGAACACTGAATGCACCGCCTGATCCGAAAACGGGTCAGGCGGTTTTCATTTGAGGCTGCATTGAAGCGCCCCACCGCAGATCTCGCGCAAAGCGGGTTAGACAGCGCCGGTATATTCTCCACGCGCGGGGTAGTTGTTCTTGATCGCAAAATCCAGCGCACCCACAAGTTCCGAGAAATGGGGCCGGACGAAAGGCATGGTCTGGACGGAGCCGTAATAGAGTGACTGTTCGGGCGTGACCATAAACAGGCCCGGTTCAGAGAAAAGCGCCGGCTCTTCGATCCCGATCGACGTCTTGCCACGTGAGGTCGAAATGTAGAGCCCCCATTCACGCGCCTTCGCCAGCGACAGATCATATGCAAATCGAAGCGTGTCAGCTCCGATCTTCGTGGCCATCTCGCGGGCGCGATCCTCGCCATCGGAGCTTACGGCGATTGTCTTGACCCCGCGTTCCGCAAAGTCAGAGACCCGCTTCTGAAACTCAGTCAGGTAGGTGGCACAAATCGGACAATGCAGGCCGCGGTAGAAACAGATGACTGTTCCACGCTCAGAGGCATCGGTCGATAGATCGAACGCGCCGTGATCCAGCGTGGGAAGTTGCAGGTCGGGGGTTTTCTGACGGGGCATTAGCATGGCAGGTCTTTCTGACTGGGAGGTTGCATGCCGACCCTAACAGACCTAAGATCGGCTAAATCCCAAAAAACAGACCAAAAATCCCAAATGGAACGATATGACCGGCTGACCACCCTGATCGACAGGTTCAAGTTGACCGTTGCACCGGCAACGCAGCACGACGCTAACCTTGTGGTCTATATCGCAGCGATCGGAACGCCCGACCGGGCGCTCTTTCGCACGCGCGGTGCGGGTTTCGAAGACGCCGACGAACGGGTTCTTTTCCGCGCGCATGTTGATTGGAGCGGTGCGGACAACCCGCTGCTGACCGCCCTCCCCGAAATCGTCGAAATCGACCTGTCTGGTGATGTCGACAACACCGGCCTCGTTCGGATGATGCAATCCGAAATCACCGCGCAACGCTGCGGCGCGGATTCAGTGCTGAGCCGCCTTGGCGAAGTATTGATCGTGCGGATGATGCGCGCCCTGATCGAGGATGGCGCAACGCAGCCGGGCCTTCTGGCCGGTCTCTCTGATCCGCGGCTGAGCAAGGCGATTGTTGCGATGCATAACCGTCCGGGAAAGGCGTGGCGCAACGAAGACCTCGCGCAAATCGCAGGTATGTCGCGCAGCCGCTTCGCCGAGAGGTTTCTTGCCGCCGTCGGCGAACCTCCGGCCGCCTATCTGCGTCGGTGGAGGCTGACGCTGGCGCTGCAGGACATTACGAAAGGCGACAGGGTCGACGTGGTCGCAAGGCGCTATGGTTTCACGTCCTCTGAAGGCTTTACAAGGGCATTCAAGAAGCATCACGGTACGACACCAATAGTGTTACGGCATGCCCGCCTGCATCAGGCCGGTGGTGCAGCCAAGGCGCCTGTGGATGCAGCCAACAGGTTGTAAGAACAAGACCTGACGTTATTGTTCGCGCCTTCCCGTTCCAAACTGCCACAAAACCCTTTCCAAACACGCGAATCCCTCCTATACGGCAGCCTTCATCGGGCTCGGACACCCTTGGAGGCGGGCCCCTACATCGAAGGAAATCTACTATGGCTGGAAAGATCCCAGATCTGAACGCCAAGGTACGCGCGGGGACAGGCAAGGGGGCCGCCCGCCAAGCTCGCCGTGACGGCGACGTACCTGGCATTGTTTATGGTGGCGGCGCAGACCCGCAATCCATCAGCATCCCATTCAACTACCTGCTGACCATGCTGCGCAAGGGTCGCTTCATGTCCACGCTTTTCAACCTCAAGATCGAAGGTCAGGAAGACGTGCGGGTCATCTGCCGTGGCGTGCAGCGCGACGTGGTCAAGGACCTGCCCACGCATATCGACCTAATGCGCCTGAAGCGCACAAGCCGGGTGAAAATCTTTATCCCCGTTGAGTTCCTGCACGCAGATACCTGCCCTGGCGTGAAAAAGGGCGGCGTTCTGACCGTTGTCCGGAACGAGGTTGAGCTAGAAGTGCTTGCCGGTGAAATCCCTGAAAGCATCCAAGTTGATCTGAGCGAAGCACAGATGGGCGACACGATCTCCATCAGCTCTGTTACACTGCCTGAAGGTGCAAAGCCTGTCATCACCGACCGTGATTTCGTGATTGCCAACATCTCCGCTCCGCGGGCCGTGCTGGCCGATGAAGATGCAGATGGCGATGACGTGGCCGCTGATGAGGTGCCCACCGCAGCGGACGAAGCCGAAGACGCGTAAAATCATCCACCAACCAAAGAATAGGGCGTCCATTCGGGCGCCCCTTTTTGTTGCTCGCATCACTGGCACGCTGTCCAAAACCCCCCGCGCTTTGAGAAAAATCAATCGATCGGCGGGCGAACCAAATAGGTCTAAGGCGTATTTCAACACAGATTGTGGAGGCTCCGATGGCCAATGTGGAACAGCTGATGAAAAACACGGTGGAAGAACTCGAGCGACTGCTGAACGCCAAAAATGTACTTGGTGACCCGATTGAACAGGGTGGCAGCACAGTTATCCCTTTGGTCAGCTACGGCTTTGGGTTTGGCGCTGGTGGTGGGACAGGTGGCAAGACCGGCGATAGCGGCGGAACGGGTGGCGGCGGCGGCATCAAGCCTATTGGCGCCATCATCATTGATCAGGACGGTGCCCGTGTTGAAGCGGTCAAAGGCGCGATGTCGGGTGTCACGGATGTCATTGGGCGTGTCGCGGCAAAAGCCATAGATGCACAAACGCAACGCGACAAAGACGAAGATGCGGATAGCTGACGGCCTATGCCCGTCATCCTGATGATCCTGTTGTGGCTGCTTGGGCTGTTGCTGCTTGTCGCTGCCCTCGCGGTCGCCACGCCATTGCGGCTGCGCCTCTCTGCAAAAAGCGATCCAACTTGGCGGTCGCGGGTGGTGGCGCGGCCTTTTGCCGGGATGTGCGTGCCCATTACGATTTATGACAGCACGCGCCCGCATGAACAAAAGCCGCAGAAAGAAAAGACGCCGGCAAAGTCACGAACCAAGCGGAAGTCCCGCCGTTCGATCAATGCAGAAGCCCTGCGACTGATCCCTGCGACAATCGGGCAAATGCTCCGTCAGATCCATGTCGACAATCTTCTGATCGATGGTGAATTTGGCACTGGCGACCCGGCGGAAACTGGTCAGATCTTCGGCCAATTGACACCGTTCATCTACGCCAACAGCCTTGATATCCGCCTGCGCCCGAACTTCGCCGTCGCCTGCTTGCGCGGGCGGGCAGAGGCACAGCTGTCTGTCATCCCGATCAGGTTCCTGTGGCCGCTTGCGGCCCTGATCTGGCGTGCATTCGGACCACGCAGATGACCTTTTCGATCAGCCCCACATATCGCGTTGGTGATTGTAAGATTGCTGTCCTGTCCCAAGTTACAGTGCGGGCCAAGTACCATCAATTTTCAGCTTCGGTGATTGCGGCAAAGCAGCCACTATTTCTTCTCATCGCTCGGTCCGGCCGAAGAGATGCGATTGATATGACGGGCCAACAGGTTGTGACCGAAGACATTGACGCGCTCTGTCACACGGCATGGGACCAGTTGCACGAAGCCTGAGCCGCACTACATTCTGGCCGGGCTGGCGCTGCAGCGCGGCATGAGCTAGATTGCCGCTATGAAGTTGATCATTGGCCTTGGTAATCCGGGCGTAAAGTACGCGCAAAACCGGCACAATATCGGGTTTATGGCCGTGGACCGCATCGCGTCCGATCATGGATTTGGCCCATGGCGATCAAAGTTTCAGGGCCAGATCTCTGATGGACGGTTCGGGCCCGAGAAGGTCGCGCTGCTGAAGCCCGAGACGTTCATGAACCTCTCCGGCCAGTCGGTGGGTGAGGCGATGCGTTACCTCAAGCTCGCCCCCGAGGATGTTATCGTCTTTCATGATGAGATTGATCTGGCGCCCGGCAAGGTGCGGTTGAAGACCGGAGGCGGACATGCGGGCCACAACGGTCTGCGGTCGATCCACGGGCATATCGGGCCGGATTACGACAGGGTCCGTCTCGGCGTGGGGCATCCAGGGCACAAGGATGCGGTACCCGGCTACGTTTTGCGGGATTTTCCGAAAGCGGATGCGGAGTGGCTGGATGACCTGATGCGCGGGATCAGCGATGGTATCGCTGACCTTGTTACGGGTGACGGGCCCAAGTTCCTCAATGCGATTGCGTTGCGTGTGAACCCGCCACGGTCATCGACGTCTACACCGAAACCGAAACCTGTGCGCGAGCCTGTGCCCGAGGCGGCAGATGACCGCTCCGCTCTGCAGAAGCTGGTGGATCGGTTTCGCTAGCGCCTGAACACATAGCCTCCGCGTTTGCGTTTCAGGCCAAGGCCTGCAGCAATCTGGATTCGCCCTTTATGGAGCGGTTGATGCAGGCCTGTGCGACAATGCCTTGGCCCGAAGGCGCAATTCGCGACCGCATCTTTGGCTGGCCGGGCGACATCACCCCTGCCGGACAATCTGTGCCCTTGCGACTGGCGGGGGCATTGCATGCACTGCATTTGCAGGGACATGACACGCTCGCCGCCGTCTACCCGCCGCACGAGCCGAGCGAAGAAGACCTGTGGCAGGCAATCTGCACGACGCTTGTCACCGACGCAGACCACATCGATCACTGGCTGAACAGCGCACCACAAACCAATGAGGTGCGGCGATCAGTGACGCTGATTGCGGTTGGCCATTGGCTGGTCGACAGGTTCGGGCTGCCAATGCGCACATCCGAATTGGGGGCGAGCGCAGGGCTGAACCTGAATTGGCATCGCTATGGCATGGTCGCCGGTGATGGCCATTTTGGGTCCTCAGACCCCGTACTGACCCTGCGCCCAGACTGGAGCGGCCCCCTGCCCCCGGCATCTGTGCCAAAGGTCGTGGCGCAGGGCGGCGTTGATCTGAACCCGCTTGATCCGCATAAGGATGCGTTGCGTCTGCAATCCTATCTGTGGCCAGATCAGCCGCACCGGCTGGAGCTGACGCAAGCGGCTATCGCGGCGGCGGATACGAAGGTCGCGAAAGGTGATGCCGTTGATTGGCTCAAGGGCCGCCTGCCCCACGTCGCTGGCCAATTACATCTGATCTACAGCACCGTGGCATGGCAATACTTTCCTGCGGAGAAGCAAAGAGAAGGAACCGCGCTAATCGCGGAAGCCGGTTCAAACGCGACCGAGAGCACGCCATTGGCCTGGTTCGGGATGGAAAACGATGGCAGCGGACGAGGTGCTGCGCTCACCTTGCGGCTTTGGCCGGGTGATCTGTTCTTTGACCTAGGGCGCGCGGATTTCCACGGGCGATGGGTAAATTGGGCGCCAGAGAAGCGCGATCAGCACAGCTAGGGCGGGAAAAATGGGCAATCTGGGGCCCTATGCGGTGTCGAAATCCGCCGCGACGATCACCATTGCCCTGACCGTCCTGTTGACTGCATGGTGCAGATCACGGCAACAGGAGGCGGCATGCGCAAAGCAGCAAAATGGGCGGGTGGTTTCATCCTGATTTTCACGCTCACACTGGGGGCGCTGGCCATCTGGAAGCGGGAGGAGGTCGTTCGACTGATGGGCGTGCTCGATCTCTTCTCCGAAGAGAAGATCGTCACGAACTTCTCGAACATGAACGCCATCTTCCTCAATCGGCCCTTTGCAATGACCCGGATCGCGCCGAGCCCTTTGCCGTCAGGACAACAGGCGACCTTACCGGCAGCGGTATCGGATTGGGTGGCTGAGCGGAGCGTCACATCCCTTGTCGTGCTCAAAGACGGCGCCGTGGTTTTCGAGGAGTATTATCAGGGCACTGCCCGCGAAGATGTCCGTATCAACTGGTCGGTTTCGAAAAGCTATCTTTCGGCCCTAATGGGGATCGTGCTTGCCGAAGGTGCGATCGGCAGTGTTGACGATCTGGTGGTGACCTATGCGCCAGAGCTTGCTGCCTCGGCCTATGCCACTGCTAGTATCCGGGATGTCTTGCAGATGGAGTCGGGCGTGACCTTTGACGAGGATTACCTGGACTTCTTTTCCGACATCAACCGTATGGGGCGGGTCTTGGCACTCGGCCGATCAATGGATGCTTTTGCAGTCGCACAGGACGAGAGTTTCACCGCACCCGGTACGGACTGGCAATATGTCTCTATCGATACCCATGTGCTTGGAATGGTCATCAGGGGTGCCACGGGACGCGACGTACATGACCTGATGAACGAAAAGATACTCCGGCCAATGGCCCTCGAAGGGGCGCCCTACTATCTGGTTGATGGTTTTGGGACGGCGTTTGTCCTTGGCGGGCTCAACATGACCACGCGCGACAATGCCCGCTTTGGCCAGATGTTCGCCAATGGCGGGCGCTGGAACGGGCAACAGATCGTGCCCGCGACATGGGTTGATCAATCAACAACCGCCACTGCAAATACCGCACCCGGCGCTATCGGCTACGGCTATCAATGGTGGATCCCCGACGGATCGGCGCCCGGCCAGTACTTGGCACGTGGCATTTACGGCCAATACCTCTATGTTGATCGGGTAAATGACGTCGTGATCGCCACACATGGGGCCGACCGCGCCTTTCGCGAAGCGGGTGTCCAAGCCCAGAACGAAGCCATGTTTCGCCTGATTGCAGAAAGCCTTTGATATGGAAAAAGACCCGTCATTCAACGTTCTTGGCAGCACGCTCGCCCCGTGTTCGACCGACCCGATGACGGGGTTCTTTCGGAACGGCGCCTGCGATACCTGCGCGGCAGATCAAGGCAGCCATACGGTGTGTGCCGTGATGACGGACGAGTTTCTGGCTTTCTCAAAATATGTCGGTAACGACCTGAGCACGCCGAGACCAGAATACGGGTTTGCCGGGCTTAAACCCGGCGATCACTGGTGTTTGTGCGCGAGCCGTTTCCTGCAGGCTCACGAAGAGGGCTGCGCGCCGCAGGTGAACCTGCACGCCACGCATGTGCGCGCCCTTGATATCGTCCCGATCGACGTGTTGCGCAGCCACGCTATGGCAGGTGACCTGCCATAGTTAAAGCGGCTAACCGCTAGTTCACTGTGATCGTGATCTGTTCGCTCAGCACGGGTGGATCATGTGGTACATGCGTCCAATCCCCTAAAAGAAGCTGCAGCGTATGTGTTCCCGCCGGTAGCTCTTTGGTGACCTGAGTTTGCCCGCCGCCGAAATGCACGATCTCGTCAGTGGCAGGCAGACCCGATTCCATATCGAGTGTCGCAGGATCAGTATTTATCAGTAGGTGATGATGGCCGGTATTCTCCATCTCGACATTTGCAGGCGCAACGCCCATCCCCTCGAGCCCGAAGACGATCGTAACCGGATTAGTCACAGTGTCGCCGTCGCTGGGTGAAACGATGTAGGCGCGTGCACCGTCTGGCGCGGGGCTGCGATGCCCATCTGCAAAAACTGGCGCTGCCAAAAGCAGCGATACTGACGCAATCGCAATGATGCGGTCCATGTTCTCCTCCCTCTTTGGTCTTGTCTTCTTGCGAAAAGCTAGGACGACGACACGTTTCAGCAACTCTCGGTCGCTGGTCGAGGGCACTTCGCATGGTCGACCGCACCAGGTTTCGCGAATCGGTCGTAGAGGTAATTGCGGCAGCCGCGCATCCCATCCCGCCCCCGGCGATAATCCAGCCGGATGTCGACAATTAGTTCACATCTGTGCCGCATTTGGAGCGAAAAGAGGGGAATCCCGCTATTTCACCACGGCGTCAAACTGCCTATAGTCTCTTGAAAAGCGGGCACAAACGCGCATTCGATGTTAAGTTACTGGTTGGGAGGCCAAATTTATGATCCGTTCCGAGCTCATCCAGAAAATTGCCGACGAGAACCCTCACCTTTACCAACGAGATGTTGAAAAGATTGTGAACACGATTTTTGAAGAGATCACAGATGCGATGTCCCGGGGCGACCGGGTTGAGTTGCGGGGCTTTGGCGCATTTTCCGTCAAAAAGCGTGATGAGCGCATTGGGCGCAACCCGCGCACAGGTGAATCCGTCCATGTGGAAGAAAAGCATGTGCCATTCTTCAAGACAGGTAAGCTCCTGCGGGATCGCTTGAACGGCAATTAGAGCCGGTTCAATTCACGCGCGAAATGCGCTACATCGAATCGTATGAAAACTATTCGTTATGCTTTTTGGGCCCTGGTGGGCTTGTGTTTGATCCTGATCGGGCTCGCAAATCGTGACATTGTGACCGTCCGGGCCATGCCGGAAGCACTGGCAGAGTTGCTGGCCATCTCGCCTGATGTGCAATTGCCGCTCTTCGTGGTGATCTTTCTGGGCGTTGGTGCGGGCCTCATGATCGGGTTCCTCTGGGAATGGGTGCGTGAACATCGGATGCGCGCCGACGCCAGAGGGCAGCGGCGCGAGGTAGAGAACCTCAAGCGTGAGGTGCAGCAATTGCGGGGCGCTGCCGCAGGGGCCAAAAGCGACGACGACGTTTTGGCGCTTCTTGAAAAGACGGGCTGATGCCAACCAACATTCGGGTAAAGATTTGCGGCCTGCGTGATGCAGGCGCCATCGCTGCGGCTACAGATGCTGGTGCCGCCTATGTGGGCTTCGTCTTCTTCCCGAAATCGCCGCGCCATGTCTCGCTTGAGCAGGCTGCGATGCTTGCAGCCGAAGTGCCCGTCGGTGTGGCCAAGGTCGCATTGGTCGTGAATGCGACGGATGCCGAACTGGATGCGATCTGTGGGCAGGTACCACTTGATATGTTGCAACTGCACGGCTCCGAAACGCCAGAGCGGGTGAGCGAGGTGCGTGCACGCTACGGCCTGCCGGTGATGAAGGCCGTGGGCGTGGCGGATGAAAGCGACCTCGCGCAGCTTGATGTTTATGGTCAGGTGGCCGACCAGCTTTTGGTTGATGCAAAGCCACCCAAGAATGCGGACCGCCCGGGCGGCAATGGCGCGCCATTCGACTGGAACCTGATTGGTCATCGTCGCTGGCCAGTACCCTGGATGCTGGCGGGTGGTTTGACCGTGGACAATGTCGCAGATGCCTTGGCCGTCAGCGGCGCGCGACAGCTCGATTTGTCGTCGGCTGTGGAAAGCGCACCGGGTATAAAAGATCCTGCAAAAATTCGGACGTTCATGGACGCGGCGCAGAAGGCTTAACCGGTCGTTTACCAGCGCAACTTAGCGTTAGATACATGAGCCAGACGTTCCAACGCATGACCCCAGAGATATGGTTTCGGCACTTGTTTTCGGCGCAGGCAGCGTTGGATGGTGGTGTTGTCCGTCGCAAAACACGCGACATGGAGCGCATTGTGGGCCGCGATGTATTTGTCGCAGAATTGGAACGGCGCGGCTACTCGGCGGTCGAAAACGCCGATCAGGTCATCATTTTCTGCAACGCACAGCCCGTGCGCGTATTGGCCAGTTAGCCAATTCCTGGCACAGGAATTGGTGTCAAATCCTCGATGAGGATTTGTTTCCAGACTTTCTGCGAAAGTCTGCGACCGGATGGCGGCTTTACCTCCTTTTCGCTTGGCGATAGTTCTGCCAAGCGCGAAACTTGCAGGTGTTCCCATGGCCAACGATCTTTTTAACAGCTTCATGACCGGCCCCGACGAAAAAGGCAGGTTCGGTGATTTCGGGGGCCGGTTCGTGTCGGAAACCCTGATGCCGCTGATCCTGGAACTGGAAGAGCAATACGAACATGCCAAGACCGATGACAGTTTCTGGGCCGAGATGCATGATCTCTGGACGCATTATGTCGGGCGGCCCAGCCCGCTCTATCATGCTGAGCGGCTGACCGAACATCTGGGCGGCGCCAAGATTTATCTCAAGCGGGATGAACTCAATCATACCGGTGCCCATAAGATCAACAATGTGCTGGGCCAGATCATCCTCGCCCGGCGGATGGGCAAATCCCGGATTATCGCAGAAACCGGCGCCGGTCAGCACGGCGTGGCAACGGCCACCGTTTGTGCCAAGTTCGGCCTAAAATGCGTCGTCTATATGGGCGCACACGATGTGGAGCGGCAAGCGCCCAACGTTTTCCGCATGAAACTGCTGGGGGCCGAGGTTGTCCCGGTCACCTCCGGGCGCGGCACGCTGAAAGACGCGATGAACGATGCGCTGCGCGATTGGGTGACCAATGTGCGCGACACGTTTTACTGCATCGGCACGGTCGCAGGCCCGCACCCCTATCCGGCCATGGTCCGTGATTTTCAGGCCATCATCGGCAAGGAAACCAAGGAACAGATGCAGGCCGCCGAAGGCCGCCTACCCGATACGATCATCGCCGCCATTGGTGGCGGGTCCAACGCCATGGGCCTGTTCTATCCCTTCCTTGACGACAATGAAGTCCGGATCATCGGGGTTGAGGCGGGCGGCAAGGGCGTGAACGCCAAGATGGAACACTGCGCTTCGCTCACCGGCGGGCGGCCAGGTGTTCTGCACGGCAACCGCACCTATCTTTTGCAGGATGATGTGGGTCAGATCCTCGAAGGCTTCTCGATCTCCGCCGGGCTCGATTATCCCGGTATCGGCCCCGAACATGCCTGGCTGCACGACATCGGTCGGGCGGAATATGTCGCAATCACCGACAATGAGGCGCTGGAAGCGTTCCAGCTTTGCTGCGCGCTGGAGGGAATCATCCCCGCACTGGAGCCGTCTCATGCGCTTGCGCATGTCATGAAGATTGCCCCTGATCTGCCGCGCGACCACCTTCTGGTCATGAATATGTGTGGGCGCGGTGATAAGGACATTTTCACCGTGGCAAAGCATCTGGGCTTTGACATGAAGTCTTAACCCTAGATGAACACGGGCCTAAACTTTGGTTTAGACCCGTCTTTCAAGGGTTTACCGCGACCTGATTAAACCCATGACCCATGGTGGCGTGGGTGCATTCTTGCGACGACGCTGGGGAACGGTCCGCGTGGTGTGGGCCGGCAACCCAAAGGATCGCACGATGAAAAAGACCCTTCTTTCAACCACCGCAGTGTTTGCACTTGCAGCCGGCCCAGGCTTTGCACAATCCATCGCTGACCAGGTTATCTCACAACTGCAAGACCAAGGCTACGAACGCATTGAAGTCGTCAACGGTCCGAGCCAGGTCAAGGTCGAGGCTGTCCGGCGCGGTCGCAAACTTGAAGTCGTTTACGATGCAGAGACGGGCGCCATCCTCGAAGAAGAAGTGTCAACCGTCGATGACGATGACGAGACCAGCCCCGGCATCGAAGTCTCCGATGACGATGAAGATTTCCTCGATGACGAAGACGAAGACGAAGACGAAGATGAAGATGATGACGAAGACGAGGATGAAGACGACGAGGATGACGATGAAGACGAGGATGATGACGACGATGAAGATGATGACGAAGACGAGGATGACGATGAAGACGAGGATGATGACGACGATGAAGATGATGACGAAGACGAGGATGACGACGATGAGGATGAAGATGACGACGAGTAATCAACGTGCTATGGCGTGGTGATGATTAAACGCGTCATCTTATGTGTTGCTCTGGTTGGGGCGCCGTTCGCAGCGGCGGCCCAATCGGTGCAGGAGCAAGTAATTACCCAGTTGCAGTCACAGGGCTTTTCGAACATCACCGTTGAAACGACCCTTCTGCGACGTCTTCGCTTTGTTGCCCAACGCAACAGTCAGACACGTGAACTTGTGATCAACCCGCAAACAGGCGAAATTATGCGGGACCGC
Source organism: Cognatiyoonia sp. IB215182 (assembly GCF_033963905.1). Taxonomy (NCBI): domain Bacteria; kingdom Pseudomonadati; phylum Pseudomonadota; class Alphaproteobacteria; order Rhodobacterales; family Paracoccaceae; genus Cognatiyoonia; species Cognatiyoonia sp. IB215182. The sequence continues at coordinate 230,911 of NZ_JAXBMB010000001.1, read as the reverse complement.
TGGTTGAGTGGAAGTACAACGCCAACTGTAATCATTCCCGGCGCATCGGCAGGCGATGATGACGAGGATGGCGGTTCCAGCACGTCCGGCGGCGGCTCGGGCAATGGCGGCGGTTCGGGTAATGGTGGCGGCAACGACGACGAGGATGATGACGACGACGAAGATGATCGCGATGATGAGGATGATGACGAAGATGATCGCGACGACGATGAAGATGATGATCGTGATGACGACGATGACGATGACGATGATGATGATGACGACGAGGATGATGACGACGACGAATAAAGTCGTCTGAATACGAAGAAAGCGACTGTCCCCCGTGAAGCGCCATTGGCACATGCTTGTGATCGTCTGCATTCAGATGCTTTGCGCGTTCTTCTTTCTTTCACAGATCCTCGGGTCGGTTTTTGGCCTTGCACCGTTTAGCTGGCAGGTTCATGAGCTGATTGAGCTCGGCGCGGCATTGGGGTTGCTGTTGGGTGTGGGCCTTGGTTGGATTGTTCTGCGCCGCACGATGGCCCGCAACATCGTGGTCGAGGACCAATTGCGCGTGGCATCCGGCGCCTTCATGGACGTGATGGAAGAGAAATTCACGCTGTGGGAGTTGACACCTGCCGAGCGTGATGTGGCCCTCTTTGCAATCAAAGGCATGTCAACGCAGGAGATTGCCGCGCTGCGCGAGGTCAGCGAGGGTACGATCAAGGCACAGACCAACGCAATTTACCGCAAGGCAAACGTTTCAGGGCGCACGCAGCTCTTGAGCCTGTTTATCGACGATCTCATGGCGGATGCCGCATCAAGCTGACCTGTGGTCACCCAAATTCGCGCAAGATTTGCCAAGATCCGGCCCGTTTGAGAGGTCGGTGGCACCGGCTGATCAGCCAGTGATTTTCATTTGTTGCGCAAGTTGGTAATTTTGTTGCGCTCGGATCACAGCCCCCAAACCCCCTGTTTTTGTCCGGTTGAGCGAATCCGCCACCAACACCTATTCAGCAAGTCCCGATCAGACGGATCGGACCCTAGCGGTCAGAGGTGATCACTCTGCCGGTGCGGGCGGCGCTGCCAGCCCCGTATGCCAGGGCCGAAAAGTTGGATAGGGCTTGGCTTCAGGTGCCAATGTTCGATGTAGCTCATCCTGGTAGAGCAGTAGACCATTAATCTACGTGTGGCGGGTTCGAATCCCGTCATTGAAACCAACGGAAAAAGCGCGTGAGCGTTTGAGGTTCGATTCCTCATAACAGACGTCTGCAAAACGTCTTCCATACGGGTATCCGGGGTCGCCTCAGCGGGGGTGACCTGCCCGCTTGCGGCTGCCTTGGTGGTCGCGAAACGAACGATCATCGCTGCTCTGCCCTTTTGGCGGCGGTCGGCGATGGCAGGCACGGCCTTTGGTTCGGCATGGGTGGTCTCGACCACTCCGGCCCGCGCCATTGGTCCTGCCCGTCCGCTCACCTGTCTGCCCCTGATCGGGCATGGCGCGGGGCAGCCTCGGATATCTTTCACACCTGTCACCCGTTCCGGGTGCAACCCAAACCAAACCCAAAAGGAGATCGCATTGCGACACCGATGTTAACCGCAAGAGAATGAAGGAGAAAAATGATGTTGCGGCTATTTGATACACTCACGGGCCACCGGCGGCTGGTCCTGACCGAAAACGACCGGGCCATTCTGACGCGCAAAGGGCGGATCGTCGCCTTGCTGGGCGCAGGCGAACACCGGATCAAGCGCGACGACATGGTCGACGCGCATACGCTGACATCGCCCTTCGTCACAGGCGCGAACGTAGACATGCTTCTGCGGGACGCACCTGATCTTGTGGCAACACATCTGGTCGAAGTGCGGACCGGCGCTGCCGAGGTTGCCTTGGTGGCCCGGGACGGGCGGCTGATCTCGGCCGTGGCGCCTGACACGCGGCTGCACCTTTGGGCAGATGCGGGGCCTTTCCACGTCACGCGGCACGATGTGGCCACGGACGTGAAGGTTCCCGCTGATCAGGCCAAGCGGCTGGTGCGGGCACGGCTAACCGCGCTTTTGACCTCGGTCGAAGTGGCGGAAGGCCATGTTGGGGTGATGACCCTCGATGGTACGGCGCCTGCATTGCTCGACCCCGGCTTGCACACGTTCTGGAACGTCGGGCCCAAAATCGCGGTCAAGGTCGTGGATACGCGGCTGCGGTCGCACGATGTGACGGGCCACGAAATCCTCACGCGGGATCGGGTGACGCTGCGGGTCAACCTCGTCGCCGACTTCCGGGTTGTGGACCCTGTGACAGCCGTCACCAAGGTCCGGGATTTCGAAGAGGCGTTGCATCGGGCGCTAGGGCTCGCTTTCCGGCGGACGCTGGGGGCGCTGACGCTGGATGCGCTTCTGGCCGACAAGGTCGCCGTGGACGAAGGTGCCGCAAACGCGGTGCGGGCTGAAATGGCGGCCTTGGGTGTCGAGGTGGGGGCGATTGCGCTCAAAGACGTGATCCTGCCCGGCGAGATGCGGGACATCCTGACGGCGGTGGTTGCCGCCGAGAAGGAGGCCGAGGCCAACGTCATCCGGCGGCGGGAAGAAACGAACGCCACGCGGTCGCTTCTGAACACTGCCAAGGTGATGGCCGAGAACCCTGTGATGCTGCGGCTCAAAGAGCTCGAAGCATTGGAGGTCATCGCCGGCAAGGTCGAGCGGCTGACCGTACACAACGGCACTGCGGGCCTCTTGGCCGACGTCGCCAAACTGCGCGATTAAGACGAACCCATCCGAAGGTGACTTCGGGTGGATTCTTTGTTGCTGATCAGTAAGGCCGTTCGATCCCCAGCGTCTCGGCCAGCCGCGCCCAGGTCACGGCCTCGAAGCGTTCGGGCCATTCCGCGCCAATCGCCTCTGCGCGTTTGCGTGCGCGGGGCAGAAAGGCGGTCGCATAGGCCAGATGCGCATCAATCATCGCCTGCCGTTCGGGCACGGGCGGCGGCAATGAAACCAGCAGCGCTTTTTGTCCCTCGGTGATCAGCCTGTTGAGATGCAAAATCCCACCCCGATGGGGCGCATCCGTCTCTGCAATCAGCAAATCCACCAGCTTATTGCGCAGATGGAAGACGCCCAGCACGCCGTTGATGTATTCTTCGCGCCCGGCAGCCAGATGCAAAAGCCCCAGAATGCGGATGAATTCCTCAACCTGATAGATGAACCGTTTGGAATCCGGGATCGGGCTTACCTTGGTCCCGGGCAGCGTTTCATAGATCCTGTCATGATCGAAAAGCACCTTGAGCGTGCTTTGGGTATGCCCGCGCATCTGCTCTGGTTTCAGGATGATGACATCCGTTCGGGTCCAGTCATCCGTGATCGCGTTGATCAGCACCGGCACGGTCGTACGGTCCCACCAGAGCACAATCTCGCCCGTCTGCGCGACCGCCTCGCGCCAGATCGCTGCGACGGCGTCGCTTGCGCCATCATCCGCGACCATCACGAAATCAATGTCGCTATAGGCGTCGGCCATGCCATTGCCGTAACTGCCGGAGAGAAAAAGCGCCTGAATGCCGGTGGCGTCCCGCACCGCCCTGGTGATGGTGGCAATCACGTCGGTGTGGTCCATGACACGTCCTTGTTTTCCGAGGATGGTTAGGCGTCCTCTAGCACAATTGGCTCCGGCCGGCCCACCCGGCAGAGGTCACAAATTCGCACCGCCTCCGTCACGCCCATCAGGACAAGCTCGCGAAAGCTCGGCAGCACGTAAGAATCGGCGCGGCTATAGTCCACGGTATAGCCGATATCCTCAAACGCGGCGACGGACAGGCGGCTGAGCGGGCGTTCGGTGCCCGACAGAAAACCGGTCAATAACTCATCGCCAAAGATCAACTCGCGCCAATGCCCTTCGCGAGTTCCCTCCCCGCCTGTGTTGGACAAAGGCACCGCATCACCGCCCTCAGGATCAAGTGCCGCATATTCGCGGATCGATGCGGGGCCGGTAAAACGCGGGTCCATCGACCCCCGGCCCCGGATCAATCGCTTGCGCGCCCAGAGCGTACCAAAGCCCAGCACATGCGCCATCTCGTGCAGGATCACATCCTCAAACCGCCCTTCACTCTCTAGCTTTGCGACATCCGCGCTGTCGAATTGCATCACACCGGTCACCGGCAACCCCGTGTCACCACGCAAGGCCGTGGGGCCGGCTTGGCCGAGAATACCGCTTTCACCATCGATGTCTTCGATGGTGGCATCGATGCGCACACCGGTCAGGACGTCGCCATCGACCTCGGTCGGTGCGAACGACGTATCGATGACGGTATCCCACCGCCGCGCGGCCCGGTCAAAGACCCCACGGCGTGCAGCGGACATCCCTTCTGCGAAATTCAAGGTGATCATGATCGCCTTCCTCCTTCTGGGTTGTGTGGGATAACAAATCAAAGCCCGCGCCGGGATGAAAGCACAGGTTGCAAAATCGGCGCCCTCTGGCTGACCTTAAGGCAGCCGACTGACCAAATGTTACCGATGCGGGCAAAGGCGCGCGTTCTTTTGCCCATCCACCCTGCGACGTGAACTTGCCAGTCACTTGTTGCTGGCGCAAAAGGCCAATGTGTCAGGGAGTTGAGGGATTAGTATGAAACGGCTTCTGAAATGGATCGGCGTCATCATCGCAATCGTCGCCATCGTGATTGGCGCTGCAATCACCCTCTATCTCTATACGCCCGCCAGCTATGAAAACAGGCTGTCCGCAGTGCAGCGCGCAGCAGAGCGTGGCGTCGCCGCAGGCCATTGGCCGGGCGTGATGTGGGCCATCGTGCAGAGTGGTGAGGTGATCACGACCGGGGCCGCTGGTTTCGCCGATATAGAAGCGGGCATTGCAATGACCCCCGAAACAATCATGCCCATTGGCTCGATCACCAAAGTGCTGGCCGGATTGGCAGCCTCAATTGCAGCCACGGAGGGGCTTCTTGATTTGGATGCGCCAATCACTGACGTGCTGCAGGTACCCCTTGACCCGAAAGACGGCGCGGCGCGCAGTTTTGCGCATCTAGCGACCCATACATCGGGCATTATCGATATCGATGCGGTTTATGAGGAGCACGGGTATCATTATGGATCCGCGACCCATCCCGTGCCGCTCGCCGATTTTCTGTCGCGAACCTTGGGTGCGGATGGCGATCTTTATGAGCCCGCGCTGTTTGGCGATTGGGTGCCCGGAACGCGCTATATCTATTCCAATATCGGTGCTGGATTGGCCGGGCAGGTTATTGCGGATGCAGTTGGTCAACCTTACGCAGATTTCACGACCGAGCGGATCGTCGCACCATTGGGACTGTCCGGATTTTGGGGGCATATCGGGCCAGCGCCAGACACCGATCCTGCGCACGCGGTTCTTTATGATCGGGGTGAAACCGGTGCCTTTGAAGCTTTGCCGCCATATGGGCTGGCGACATGGCCCGACGGGCAGTTCAATGCCTCAGCAACCGATCTGGCGCGCCTGCTGGCCGTGATGATGGGGGATGGATTGTTGGATGGGCAGCAGGTTCTGTCCGCGGTCGCCGTTCAGATGCAGAAGACCCCGCGCGTGGCGGACATTCCCGGTAAGGACACGCCGGGCGATTTCATCGGCTTGTTCTGGGAGCGTGAGACGCTCACGGTCGGGCCAATCGCGCTGACCTTGGAAGGGCATTCAGGCGGTGATCCGGGCGTGATCACCTTCATGTACCGCACGCCCGGCCACCCAACCGGGTTCGTGCTGATGTTCAACGGAGAGCCGGAAGGCACAATGGGCCTTCTTGCAATCGTCCGCCTTGTGCGGCTTCTGGCAGGGATGCCGCTGCCTGACTGAGAGGTGCAGACATTTTCACCGGATACGGCTCATGAGAGAGAATGCTCCCTCTATGCGTGCCGCACTTCGCTGTCATATTTATCTGGCAAGTAGCCAAAAGTGACAGACAAGAGGGAACAGGATGGCGCGCCGCAGCAAGGAAGAAGTGATAGCCGAAATCAAACGGCTTTATGAATGCTTTGACGATATGATTGATCAGATCAACACGCATGGTCCCGTCGATAACTTCATCGATAAGAGCCTTTTGATCCCCTTGTCAGCATATCTTGATGGTATTGAGAACAGAGAGTTCACGGCAAGCGAAGCGCTCAGCGGGATCAAAGAGGGCGTGAATGGCAATTGCCTTTTCCTTTTGGAATACATTGAACGGGACCCGGACGCCGTCGCCGCGATGCTCAAAGGGTATCAAGAAAAGACGGGACGGGATTACTGGACGGATGCGGGCGATCCGAAGAAAGCGGTCAAGGCGATTTTGAAGCGGGGCTACGCAGAGACAGAAGACGAATATTACCTGATCAAGGAAGTCGTCTGCGATGTCGACAACAGCCTGATTGCAAATCGCGACCGGCCAAAGGCCGAGCGTATCATGGACGACTTTGAGCAGCGCAGCATCGCACAATAGCACCTGCACATGCCGCACCACTCGCAAATGAAAAAGCCCCGCCGCAATTACTTGCGACGGGGCCAATCCTGAGACGGCTTAATGCGACTTATTCGTCGCCTTTCAGCGCTGCACCGAGGATATCACCCAGCGATGCACCGGAATCGCTTGAGCCATACTGCTCAACCGCTTCCTTCTCTTCCGCGATCTCGCGCGCCTTGATCGACAGACCCAGCTTGCGGGTCTTGCTGTCGATATTGGTCACACGCACGTCGACTTTGTCGCCAACGCCGAAACGCTCTGGACGCTGCTCGGCACGGTCACGGGACAGATCGGAGCGACGGATGAAGGATTTCGCACCTTCGTAGTCCACTTCGATCCCGCCATCTTCGATCTTGGTGACCTCAACAGTGATGATCGACCCACGCTTCACGCCACCAACGGCTTCGGCAAAGGGATCGCCGTTCAGTGCTTTGATCGAAAGCGAAATCCGCTCTTTCTCAACATCCACTTCAGCAACTTTGGCCTTGACCACGTCACCTTTGCGGAAGTCGCCGATCACGTCCTCACCACGGCCTTCCCATGTCAGGTCGCTGAGGTGAACCATGCCGTCAATGTCGCCTTCAAGGCCGATGAACAGACCAAACTCGGTGATGTTCTTGACCTCACCTTCAACCTCGGTCCCTTCTGGGAACTGCTCGGCGAAGACTTCCCATGGGTTGCGCTGTGTCTGCTTGAGGCCCAGGGAAACACGACGCTTGGCGCTATCGATTTCCAGCACCATCACTTCGACTTCCTGAGAGGTCGAAACGATCTTGCCGGGATGCACGTTCTTCTTGGTCCAGGACATCTCAGAGACGTGGACCAGACCTTCAACACCCGCTTCCAGCTCAACAAATGCGCCATAATCGGTGATGTTGGTCACGCGGCCCTGATGCACTGAACCAAGGCTGAACTTGGCCTCAACCGCATCCCATGGATCTTCCTGCAGCTGCTTCATGCCGAGGGAAATCCGGTGGGTTTCCTTGTTGATCTTGATGACCTGCACCTTGATCGTTTCACCAATGGTCAGGATCTCGGACGGGTGGTTGACCCGGCGCCATGCCATGTCGGTGACGTGCAACAGGCCGTCAACACCGCCCAGATCAACGAACGCACCGTATTCGGTGATGTTCTTGACCACGCCGTCCACTTCCTGGCCTTCGGTCAGGTTGCCGATCACTTCGGCGCGCTGCTCGGCACGAGACTCTTCCAGGATCGCGCGGCGGGACACAACGATGTTGCCGCGGCGACGGTCCATCTTCAGGATCTGGAAAGGCTGCTTGAGACCCATCAGCGGGCCAGCGTCACGCACAGGGCGCACGTCGACTTGAGAGCCGGGCAAGAAGGCCACAGCGCCGCCAAGGTCCACAGTGAAACCACCCTTCACACGGCCAAAGATCGCGCCATCGACACGCTCTTCATCCGCATAGGCTTTTTCCAGACGATCCCAGGCTTCCTCGCGGCGGGCCATCTCACGGCTGATCACAGCCTCGCCCTTGGCGTTTTCGACCTGACGCAGGAACACTTCGACAGTGTCACCAACAGCCAGTTCAGGGTCTTCCCCGGGATTTGCGAATTCTTTGAGTTCGACACGGCCTTCCATCTTGTAGCCCACGTCGATAATGGCCTGGCCCGCTTCGATTGCGATCACCTTGCCTTTGACAACTGACCCTTCCGAGGGCGTGTCCATTTCGAAGCTTTCGTTCAAGAGCGCTTCAAACTCTTCCATTGTGTTTGCCATGTGGCGTCGTTTTCCTAACGTTTGGTTTTATACGGGCCGCGCGGTTGTCTCCGCCGGTCTTTGGGTTGCGGTTTGGTCTGGCATCGTTCACGAACGAAAAACATCAGGGTCGGCATTGACCGACCCTGCTCAAGTCTCACGCTCGCGCCTGTCTCGACGCTTCAACAGGGCGGCGTATAGGGGGGATTCCCCTGTAATGCAAGGGGGTTCACGGCGTCTTGGAAAGGGCCCAACGGAGCGTTTGCGGTGCAGGCGGGCGGAGCATAAAGCGCTCAATATCCATCAGGTGGACTGCGCATCATGCGGTGCACTGGCCAACTATTAATCAACGGTCGGCTCAGAGCCCAACTTAATCCTTAGTCAGATTGCAGCGAAAGTCCAGTTTCAGGATTTGCGGGGTTGATCGGCCTTGGCGTAGTCCTAGTTACTCACTCGAACGATCACCGCATGGCTGGTGCGAAACATCTCTTATTGAGGGTCAGGGCCAGGGACCCTTGACGAGGTGTCTTTGTGACTTCAGAAATCACCAACATCAATGAACCACCGGCTGGATCGAACCTTTGGTCTGAGGCGAAAGCTCTGACCGCGCTTGGGTTTCCTATCGTCATTTCCTTAGCTGCTGCGACGCTTATAGGTGTGGTCGACACCATTATGATCGCGCCACTTGGGACTGTACCGCTCGCGGCGGCGTCGATCACGGCCTCGGTCATTCTCATCTTCTACTCTGCGCTTTACGGGTTTGTTTCCATTATCGGTGTTCGGATGGCGGAAGCGCAGGGACGCGGCAGTGCTGAAGCCTTGTCCGACGCGACGTGGACGGGTGTAATCGTGGCGACAGTGACCGGCATGATAGGTGCCGGGCTGATGCTCGCAGCCAAGCCAGCCCTGGGCCTGATCGGTCAACCGGAAGAGGTTACAGACGTCATTGGCGGCTACTGGACCGCCATGAGCCTACTTCTGATCCCCTACACGGTTTTCTATGCCCTCAAAGCGCTCTTCGATGCGATAGGGCGACCATGGTTGGGCGTGGGATTAGCGTTTGTGGCCGTTGTCGTGAATGTCCCTGCGAATCTTGTTCTCATCTATGGTATCGGGGGATGGCCCGGCCTGGGTTTGCTCGGCGCGGGTGTCGCCAGTCTTCTGTCTCAAACGGTGCCGTTGATCTTTGCATGGGTAATCTGGAAGCGCGCCAAATCTACATCTAAAGCAAGACAACCTAAGCAGCGCAGCCGAATAGAACTGTTGGTTCAGATCAAGGAAGGCTCTGCCATCGCCATTGGCTATGTTGGCGAAGGCGGGGCGTACGCTGTGGCTGGGCTGATGATGGGGTGGTTCGGAGCCGTAGCGCTTGCCGCCAACCAGATCGTCGCGTCCATTGGCGGTGTGCTTTACATGGTTCCTCTCGGCATCTCCATTGCCGTATCTATCCGGATTGGCCAAGCCATCGGAGCGGAGGAACGGACGCGCCTCGTCTCAATCGGCAAAGCAGCACTGCTCGTGATCGTCACATGGATGACGTTGGTGATGATCGGGATATTCTTGGGCGGTCGCGGAATAGCCAACCTGTTATCTGATGACCCTGATGTGGTCATGCTCGCGGCAAGCATGTTTCTGATCGTGGCCGCAATGCAGATTGCGGATGGTGTGCAAGGTACGATGCTCGGTGCGGCGCGCGGAATGATGGATAACCGGGTCCCTGTTGCCATTACCCTTGTCTGCTATTGGGTCATTGCTTTGCCACTCGGCTATGTCTTGGGTTTCGTCGTCGATCTTGGGCCGAACGGCGTGTGGATTGGCTATGGCTCGGGCTTGGCAATCGCCGCTGTCGCTTTGACAAGACGATACTTCATGATGGCGCGCTGACCTTACAAATGGAAGCGGACCTTCGTAACGAGTCCGCTTCCTTACGCAACGCTACTATTCACATTTCCTTAACAAATCTTAACGCACGCCCCGTTAACGCACCGATTTGACCGGCTTAAGCGTAAATCTGTACGTACAGCTTCTGTACGGAAAACATACAGGTTCTGTATCCGTCAAAAACGCTTGTTTCCTGAGGGCAAACGCCCGTTAACACATCCCAACTTCACATCCGCCACTTTTGACCGTACGCCGCGTTAGAGTTTCTCCAGCGCCCCCTGCACCGCCGCGAAATAGGCGCCGACCTGCTCCCCATCCACAAGCGCGTGGTGCACCTCCAGCGTCATCGCCATATCCCAGCGCCCGCCCTGATCCACGAACTTGCCCCACGAGATGCGCGGGATGCAATCCTCCGGTCCGGGCAGGGCATTGTTGATCGAAGTGTAATCGAGCCACGGCATGCAGGACAAATACGCCAGATCGTCCCGCTCGCCTGCGTTGGCCTGCAGGCTGCCTTGCGTTGCCACCTGGTCGATCAGCGCCTTGGCCTGCGCATCAAACGCAGTAAAATCAGACAGATAAGGCACGTAGGCATAACCAAACGACCCGGCCTTGGTCGGGACCGTCATCGACAGCGTCACCATGTCATGCCGCACCACCTGATCACCGCGAAACCGCATGCAAAGCTCCGGCACCGCATGCAACCCCGTCCCAATCGCATAGAGGCAACCGCGATAGGGCGAGACCCCGTCCGCCTTGCGTGCGAGAAGGTGGCTAACATCCAGCCGCGATGTCACCGCATAATGCGGCCGCTGATAGCTGCGGAAGAAGTGAAACTGCGCGGCACGGGGCCAGGTGGCAAGATCAACGATGTGTTCAGTCATGCCACCTTGGTGTCAGATATCCTGTCCACGCTCCAGCAGCTTTTCGATCAGTTGCCGCTGCAGATTACCGCTATCCCCGGCACCAAACTGCCCCGCACCGCTGCTGTAAAGCGTGCCATAGGTCTTGGCGACATTCACCGTCTGCGCGAGGCCAGAGATCAGCTGATCACGCTCCAACTCTCTGAAAGGATGCAGATAAATCCCCCAGAGCCGCCCATTAGCCACGGCATAGCGGGCATCAAGCGCGCTGTCGAAATTGGCCTGCATCACGCGCTGCAGCTCTTCCTGTGTCATCCCCTCGGCCGAGCGGATCGGCACCATCGCCCGCATCCGGTTGGCGCCTACGTCAAAGATGATCAGCACCGGGATATCGTCGATCTGAAACTCAAATCCATTGCCGGAGGTCCGCGCCTCCGGATCAAGCGCCAGCACAATCTCGGCCATACGCGGCACGGTCATATGCGGCTCCGCCTCTTGGGCAGTGGCGCTCAGGGGCATCAGAAAGGCGACAAGGGCAAGAATACGGATCATGGGCAAACTCCTTTGCCCGCCAGCTAAGCACAAGGAATGGCGATTCCCTAAGCAACCATTGGTGAAATTCTGTAATACGCGTTAACGGGCGTCTTCGATGACGGCGACGGCAGCAGCGACAGCCGCGTCGATACTCAGGTCAGACGTGTCGATCAGCACCGCATCCTCAGCGGGCACGAGGGGTGCCGCAGCGCGGGTCCGGTCACGCTCATCACGGGCTTTGACATCCGCCAGCACCGTCTCATAGGTCACATCCATGCCCTTGTCGCTCAGTTCATCGAACCGCCGCTTTGCGCGGCAACCGGGGCTGGCGGTGACGAAGAGTTTTACATGCGCCGTGGGGCAGATCACCGTGCCGATGTCCCGGCCATCCAGAACTGCACCACCCGGACGCGTGGCGAAACTGCGCTGAAAGGCAACGAGGGCATCGCGGACCGCCTGATTGGTCGCTACCTGGCTGGCGGCCTGCGCAACCTCGGGCGTGCGCAGACCGTCAGCGTCCAGATCAGCGGGGTCAAGTGTGCGGGCGGCGGAGACCGGATCAGCCCCACCAAGCATCTTGGCACCAACGGCACGGTACAAAAGCCCGGTATCGAGATGGGCGAAGCCGAAATGTGCCGCTACAGCCTTGGAAATCGTGCCCTTTCCCGCCGCTGCCGGCCCATCAATCGCCACTGTGAATGTCAACGTTTGCTCCTCAAAAACTGCTGATCTCGCAGTTAGCCGTGGGGTCATCAACGACAGGATCTTCCCATGCGCATCACCCTGCTTCATCCCCCGCATACATCCATCGGCAGCCGCGTTCCACGCGAAAATCTGCCGCCCTACGGTCTGCTCTGTGTCGGCGGACCACTTATTGATGCGGGTCATGCCGTGCAACTGATCAATGCTGATCTTGACCCGATGAAGCCTGCAAGGATCGTGCGAGAGGTGCGCGAGAGCCGCCCGGATGTGGTGATGATCGGGCATTCCGGTTCAACCTCCGCGCACCCGACCGTCATGACGCTGGCCAAGCAAATCAAACACACTCTGCCCGATGTGACGATCATCTATGGCGGGGTCTACCCCACCTATCACTGGGAAGAAGTGTTGGCCCAATGCCCTGCCATTGATGTCATCGTGCGGGGTGAAGGTGAGGCGACAACGCCTAAACTGATCGCAGCGCTTTACGGCGATCTGTCGCGCATCAACGGCATCGCCTATCGCCGCGATGGCGCGCCTCATGCCACCGCCCCTGCCCCAATGATCACGGATCTGGATGCATATCGGATCGGCTGGGAGCTGATCGATTTCGAACAGCACAGTTATTGGGGCGGCAAGCGGGCCGTGATCATGCAGTTTTCGCGCGGCTGCCCGCATCTGTGCACATATTGCGGCCAGCGCGGCTTCTGGACCCGCTGGCGGCATCGCGATCCGGTGCGCTTCGCGGCCGAGATTGCGCGGCTCCATCGCGAACACGGGGTTGAGATGATCAACCTTGCCGATGAGAACCCGACAACTTCGCCCAAGGCCTGGCGCGCGTTTCTGGAGGCGATGATTGCCGAAGACGTGCCCGTTCAGATCATCGGCAGCACGCGCGCGGATGATATCGTGCGCGACGCCGATATCCTGCATCTTTATAAGGCCGCCGGATGCCTACGCTTTCTGATGGGATTAGAGGGAACCGACGAAGCGACACTGACCAAGGTCAAAAAGGGCGGCACGCGAGCGAAGGACAGGCTTGCCATCGACTTGCTGCGTGCCCACGGGATCATCGGGCTCTGCACCTTTGCAGTGGGCTTTGAGGAGGAAACCGACCGCGATTACTGGCGGATTCTGTGGCATCTGCTGTCCTATGATCCCGATCAGGTGATGTCGGTCTACGCCACGCCGCACCGTTGGACGCCCTTTTTCCAAACGGTAAAGAGCCGGCGCATCATCGAAACCGACCAGCGCAACTGGGATTACAAACATCAGGTGATGGAAGTGCCGCGCGTCCCGACCTGGCGCGTCTTTCTCTGGGTGAAATGCATCGAGATTTGCCTGCAGGCCCGGCCCAAAGCGCTCTACCGGACCTACTTTCATCCCGACCCCGACATGCGCCACGCAATGCAATGGTACACCCGCATGGGGCGGCGTGTCGTCCTGCGCGAGGCCTGGCATTGGCTCAAGCGCAAGCGTCGTCCAGGTATCACAGTTGCCGCATTTCTGGGCGCGGAGACTTTGCCAGAGAAGGCACTGGATCAGCCCGGTTCAGTGAACCGCTGACCCTGCCCACACGCATCCGGACGACAAATCGCTACCACCATCGGCACCAACACCCAACGTTCTCGCGCGGTCGATTGTGCCGACTTGGCTCCCGCCCGCCATTTAACTACTGTAATACGTGTCCAACGATCCAAAAGGACAGCGTCATGGAATATGTGAATTTCTGGATCATAATTGGTGCGTCCCTGTTGGGGGGACTGACACCCGGACCGGCAACTCTCGCGATCGCTGGAACTTCGATGGCGCGAGGCCGTGCAATGGGGCTCGCGCTCGCATGGGGCGTGACCGGCGGCTCAATGGTCTGGGCAGTATTCGCAGCCTTGGGGTTCGGCGCCCTTCTTGCGGCGAACCAATGGCTTGTCGAGATCATCCGGTACGCTGGGGCAGCCTATCTGGCATGGCTTGGCTATCGGGCGGCACGCTCTGCAATGCAGGCCAAACACCTGAAACCAAAGGATATTGGAACGGCATCATATATCATTGCCTGGACGAAGGGGGCTTTGATCCACCTGACCAATCCGAAGGCTGTCATCTTCTGGGGCTCTATCTTTGCAATCGGGTTGAGGCCTGGCGCGGGTGCAGAAGCTATCTTATGGATCGTTGGCACATGTGTCGCGATCAATTTCATTCTGGTGACTTTCTACGCCGTGCTTTTTTCAAGCCGCCCACTCACAGACACCTATTTGCGAGCTCGGCGGTGGTTGGAAGCGACATTTGCGGCGTTCTTTGGCGCCGCCGCTTACTACTTGCTGACCAGCCGAACCAACTAACGGGCTAAAAGAAGAACCCTAGAGAAACCTCGGTAGGTTTGGACGCTTTCAGGTCATGGGGCAGGACCATTCTCTCTAGGCGTTCGACCGCACGATCTGCGCGCCCAAATCGGCCATCAGCCCCTCAAATATCGGGAATGATGTCGCAATCGGGGAGCCGTCATCCACCGTTATCGGTTTCTGAGACGCCATCCCCAACACCATGAACGCCATTGCGATGCGGTGATCAAGTTCGCTGGCCACGGTCGCGCCGCCGGGCACATTGCCGTGGCCCAGCCCGGCTACTTTCCACCAATCAGGCCCTTCGTCCACTGTGACGCCCGCGGCGCGCAACCCCTTGGCCATCGCGTCGATCCGATCGCTTTCCTTGACTCGTAGTTCCTTGACGCCCTGCATGTCCGTCACGCCCTCGGCGAAGGCCGCAACGACCGATAGAACAGGATATTCGTCAATCATGCTCGCCGCGCGTTCGGGCGGCACGGCGATGCCTTTCAGATCAGACGAGAACCTGGCGCGTAGATCGGCGACGGGCTCGCCGCCCTCTTCGCGCATGTTCTCGTAGATCAGATCAGCTCCCATTTCCTGCAGCGTGGTGAAAAGGCCCGCGCGGGTCGGGTTGAGCCCGATATTGGGGACAAGCACATCCGATCCCGGTGTAATGATCGCGGCACAAACGGGGAAAGCGGCAGATGAGGGGTCACGCGGCACCACGATGTCTTGCGGTGTGAGTTCCGGCTGCCCGGTTAGCGTGATGACCCGGCCCTCTTCGGTCTCTTCCACGGTCAGTTCCGCGCCGAAGCCCTGAAGCATACGTTCGGTATGATCGCGGGTGGCCTCTTTCTCGATCACGACGGTCTGTCCGGGCGCGTTCAACCCAGCGAGCAGCACCGCCGATTTCACCTGTGCGGATGGCATTGGCACGGTGTAGCGCACCGGCACCGGGTCCACCGCACCCACAAGCGTCAGCGGCAAGCGCCCGCCGCTGCGCCCCACTGCCTGCGTGCCAAACAGCGCTAAAGGGTCTGTCACTCGCCCCATTGGGCGGCTGTTGAGCGAGGCGTCACCCGTAAACGTCACCGTAATCGGTGAAGTCGCCACGGCGCCCATGATCAGCCGCACGCCGGTGCCGGAATTGCCGCAATCGATCACCTGATCGGGCTCAGCAAGGCCGCCGACGCCCACACCCGCAACGCTCCATTCCCCGCCGCCATGATCCGTGACTGTCGCGCCAAGCGCACGCATCGCCTTGGCGGTATCCAGCACATCCTCGCCTTCCAGCAGGCCCGCAATATGCGTCTCGCCCACGCACATCGCGCCAAAGATCAGCGAACGGTGCGAGATCGATTTGTCGCCCGGCACATGCGCCGTTCCGCGCAGCGGGCCGCAAGGGCGAGATGTCATCGGAATGGGGGTGCCGTGGCCGGACATGGGCGCTTCCTTCTTCTTCGCGCGGGTCATAGCGCAGCGTTTGGCGGGGGTCCACAACCCCTGACCATCTCGCGCAAAAAGGGCCGGGCTTACAGCCGACGAAACGTCAGGTAGTGAGGCGTACGCCCCTCACGCAGTGCTTTTTGTTCGTAGCGTGTCGACAGCCAGTCATCCCACGGTTCTTGCCAATCGCTGGGGCGTTCGGCGAGCCAGTCAAAACCGTGCTGCGGCACCTGTTCGAGGGTGTGGCGCACATAATCAGGGATGTCCGTGGCGACGCGCAGTTCCGCCCCTGGCTTCATCACCCGATGCAGCGGCACAAGATGCTCTGGCGTCACGAACCGCCTGCGGTGATGTCGCTTTTTGGGCCATGGGTCGGGATAGTTCAGGAAGACCTTGCTGACCGACATATCAGGCAAAACATCAAAAAGATCCCGCGCATCACCGGGATGGACGCGCAGATTCTCCACCTCAGCCTTCCGGATTTTGCCGAGCAGCATCGCCACGCCATTCACGAAGGGTTCGCAGCCGATCAGGCCAACCTCAGGATAGGTTTCGGCCATGTGTACAAGGTGCTCACCACCGCCAAAACCGATCTCAAGCCAGACATCGCGCCCTTCAAAAAGTGCCTGCAGATCAAGCGGAGTCCTCTCGGGATTGTCTTCCCAGCTCACCGCACCCGGCGACAAGGCTGCAAGGTCATTCTCGAGATAGTCGTGCTGTGCGGCACGGATCGTCTTGCCACGAAACCGGCCATAGAAATTACGCCAAGGCGCGCCAGAGGGATGTCTGTCCTTGCTCATGGCGCAGCATCTAGCAAGGCCCGCGCCTGTGATCAATCACGCAGGATACCTGCCGCCTCAAGCTCTCGCCTTGATGGGAACCACATAATGGGTCGGTACATCTTGGTCTCGATCGCAAAAAGCGGATCGACACCGCGGTCGATCATGAACTCGATCTGGGCGGCGGTTTCGTGCTGGGTATCCTGATAGACCCATGAGGCGAAATCGAAGGCCGTGTCCCAGTTTTCATCTTCGCGCCATTCCTTGAAATAGGATTGCATCCCCGCTTCAGACCAGCTGTTCTGGTGAAAGCCCAGGCGCGAGCCGCGGGTCAGACTGCGCTTTTCTCCCGCCAGAAAAATCGTGACGCAGGAACTGCTGCATTCCCCTTCGGCCACAGTGTCGAGCCCGAAATCCAGCACGATATGCGCCATTTCATTGCCTGCCCAGACAAGACCGCCGGTACTGGTCAGTTGCAATGTGGTGATATCCGGGTTGCGCCGCAGCAAGGTCCGCAACTGGTCCACATCCGGCCCATCGATTTCGGGGTAAGCATCGCCCGTGACATTGCCGCTGTCATAGATCAGCATGGCACCATCGACGGTGAACTTACTCGCCGTCGTGCCGGCTTCGCCCGCATATTTCTGTGCCCAGATCGGCGTGCAACTGCACGCGATCCCCAGGGCCATCAGCATGGTCCGTATCATCAGGCACTCCTTACCCTGAGGGCAGTTTACCCGGTGATATGGCTTTTCCAAGGCGCGCTGGCCCCTTGGAAACGCATCCCAAGGTCAGACAGCGCGTTTCAACGCATCGACCAGATCGGTCCGTTCCCAGCTAAAGCCACCGTCGGCATCAGGTTCACGACCAAAATGGCCATAGGCCGCGGTGCGTTCATAAATCGGCTTGTTGAGCGACAGATGCTCGCGAATGCCGCGCGGGGTCAGGTCCATCACCTGTGCGATGGCCTGTTCAATCGCCTCTGGCGCAACCTCACCCGTGTCATGAGTGTTTGCATAGATCGACAAGGGTTTGGCCACACCAATCGCATAGCTCAGTTGGATCGTGCAACGTTCGGCCATGCCTGCCGCGACCACGTTTTTCGCGAGATAGCGCGCCGCATAAGCCGCAGAGCGGTCGACCTTGGTCGGGTCTTTTCCAGAGAACGCACCACCACCATGGGGGGCCGCACCACCATAGGTGTCGACGATAATCTTGCGGCCTGTGAGGCCCGCGTCACCGTCCGGTCCGCCGATAACGAAGATGCCAGTCGGGTTGACCCACCACTCCGTCTTGTTGGTGATCAGCCCGTCGGGCAGAACATCGCGGATATAGGGTTCCACGATGGCGCGGATATCGTCGCTGGTCTGATGTTCGTGTTCATGCTGGGTGGACAGCACGATCGAGGTCACTTCGACAGGCTTGCCACCCGCATAACGAAGTGAGATCTGGCTTTTCGCGTCAGGGCGCAGCGTTGGCTGCTCGCCCGATTTGCGCACCTCGGCCAAGCGCCGCAACACCGCATGGGCATATTGGATCGGGGCTGGCATCAACGCCTCTGTTTCGGTCGTGGCATAGCCGAACATGATACCCTGATCGCCTGCGCCCTCATCCTTGTCCTCAGCGGCATCCACACCTTGCGCGATATGTGCGGACTGCTCATGGAGAAGGTTGGTGATGTTGCAGGTCGCGTGATGGAACTTGTCCTGCTCATAGCCGATATCCTTGACACAAGCCCGGGCGATATCTTCGACCCGGCCCATGTAATCCTTCAGCTTGGATTGGTCCGACAGGCCCACCTCACCCCCGATGACAATCTGGTTGGTCGTGGCAAATGTCTCACAGGCGACGCGCGCCTCAGGCTCTTCGCTCAGGAATGCGTCCAGCACTGCATCAGAAATGCGGTCGCAGACCTTGTCAGGGTGACCTTCGGACACGGATTCCGAAGTGAAAATGTAGTCTTGTCTTGCCATGGGGATGTGCTCCGATAAGAAAAAATCTGCCACGTCAGGAAGCCGTTGTGACAGAACCTTTGTCGCGTCTATGGGGTCATTGCGCGAAGGTCAATTGGTTTCGCGCATGCGCCCTGTTACATGACCAATGGTTAACAAAATGAGCACAATAGCCACAGGCCAATCGCCCATCCGAACGTAGAATGTCGAGGGCAAGGCTGGGGGCAAAGCCACGTCCAGAGCGCCGTCAACGCCTAAGGGCAACTGCGCGATAATGCGCCCCTTCGCGTCGATCATCGCGCTGATCCCGGTATTGGCGACTCGCACCATGGGCAGGCCCTGTTCAATCGCGCGCAAACGGGCTTGCGCCAGATGCTGATAAGGCCCCGCCGCCTGTCCAAACCACGCGTCGTTGGTGATCAGCAGCAGCAGGCGAGCGCGGTCACCGCCGTCACTGATTTCCTCGGCAAAGATGCCTTCATAGCAAATCAGCGGAATGGCATTTCCGATCCCCGGAATTGCCACTGGCCCAGGCGTTGCGCCGGGGGCAAAGCCCGTGCCAAGATTGCGCGCCAACCCTGCCATACCCGCGCGCCCCAGAAGGGCGGCACCCGGCATGTACTCCCCGAAAGGTACAAGGTGGCGCTTGTCATAAATGGCATCAAGCGATCCGCCAGGCCCCATGACAACAAGACTGTTGTAAAAGTTGCGATCCGCGTCAAACCGCTGAATCCCAAAGACGAGCGGCGCGTCACGCGCGGCATCCACGATAACCCGCATGTCATCTTCGATATGGTTCAGAAGATAGGGGATCGCCGTTTCCGGCCAGACGACAAGATCGGGACGCGGCCCTTCGCCCGTTGCCGCGATCATTCGCCTAACAAAGGTATCGCGATGGACGGGATCCCATTTCTGGCGCTGCGGCGCATTCGGCTGAACAAGGCGCACAATCGGCGCGTCCGGCTCTGACGGCACGGCCGCGCCGGGTCGCAGCAGGAACGCTGTAACTGCAAGGACAGACAGCACCGCTGCACCGGCGATCCTTCGCTGTCTGGTCAACGCTGTCAGCGCAAGGGCAGCCACAATTGTTAAAAGGCTCAACAGATGCGGCCCCCCGAAGGCAGCAAGCTGCGCCATCGGCGTGGTGATCCAGACATGCCCGACCAGCGCCCATGGAAAGCCTGAGAGTATGAGAGAGCGGGTGATCTCTGCACCTACAATCATCAGACCCAATGACAGTGCAGTGCGGAGCAGAAAACGTTGCGCAAGCCAAGCCGCCAGCCCCCAGAACAAGGCGGCGCCGGCGGCCATCAGGACGATGGCAAAGGGCGCCATCCATCCGTGCCGGGCCAGATCGACAAAAAACGGCTCGACAATCCAACGCAGGGAAAACGCAAAGTAGCCAACGCCGAATGCCCAAACCTGCCACATCGCCCGCTTGGGCGTCGCTTGCCGATCGTGGAGCCAGAACAGGGTCGCGAACCCGATCAGCGTGGCGGGCCAGATATCCAAAGGCGCCTGCCCCAGCGCGGCTAAAACGCCCAAGCCTACCAGCAACAAAAAACGATGCCACGCCTTTGCATCTGCAAAACGCTGCAAAATGGTCTCAGCCATGCGTTGCGCTGTGCAGCCTGACGCGCAAGCGCTTGATCCGGCGTGGATCGGCATCCACGACCTCAAATTCCGGGCCGTCAGGGTGCACGATCACCTCACCACGCGCAGGCAGATGCCCGGCCAGCAAGGTGACGAGACCGCCCAACGTGTCGATCTCTTCCTCATCGATATCGGCGTGTTCGGTCAGCTTCATCCCGATTTCCGCCTCAAAATCATCCAGATCGGTGCGGGCCTGCGCGAGGTAGCATCCGGGCTTTTCCATCACCCAGCTTTTCGCCTCTTCGATGTCGTGTTCATCTTCGATCTCACCCACGACCTGTTCGATGACATCCTCGATGGTCACAAGGCCGTCCGTACCGCCATATTCATCGATGACAAGCGCCATATGGGTCCTCTCCGCCTGCATTTTTTGCAAAAGCACACCCAGAGGCATCGATGGTGGCACATATATCAAAGGCCGGGCGATATCGCGCAAGTCGAGATCCGGGCCATTGCCGTTAAACCCATGACGCAGGGCAAAGTCCTTAAGGCTGAGAAAGCCGATCGGCGTATCTAAGGTGCCGTCATAAAGCGGCAGGCGAGTAAGGCCGCAATCGCGAAAGGTGCCAACCAACTCATCCTTAGTGATGCCCAAGGGGACGGCCACGATATCGGGCTTGGGGATCGCTACATCCTCCACCCGCATCCGACGCAAGTTGAGCATTCCCAGAACCGACCCCGACACCCGCGCGGCCTCGCGCGGCACGGCGTCGTGAACCTCTGCAGGGGCGGGAGGGCGAATTGCATCGCGAAGACGGGCGAAAAGGCCCAGTTGTGTCTCGTTCTGGTCCGTTTGCGCGCCTGGCGCTGCGATAGATGGACCCTCGCCGGTATCGCCCATGTGTTCCTTACCTGTGTGGCCGCTTTGGCCGCTCTACATCCTATATGGGTCAGAAAGCCCCAGCTTGCCAAGAATTTCTGTCTCAAGCCCTTCCATCAGCGTCGCATCGCGGTCGCGCACATGGTCAAAACCCAGCAGATGCAGCGTACCATGCACCAAAAGATGCAGCGTATGATCGGCAAAGGGTTTGCCCGCCTCCGTCGCTTCGCGCGCACATGTGTCATAGGCGATTGCGACATCGCCCAGTTCGGCATCACCACCCGGCGATGGGGGCAAAGGCATCTCACCATCGACAATTGCTGCACGCTCTTCCGATGGCCAGCTGAGGACGTTGGTGGCCTGCGGCTTGCCGCGAAAATCTGCGTTTAGCGCGGCGATCCGGGCATCATCACAGGCAAGCAGGCTGATTTCAAACGCGGATGGTTCAAGGCCGAGCCGCTCCAGTGCTGCATCGGTCGCCTTTTGCGCCAGCGGCTCAATATCGGCCCAGCGCGGGTCTTCGATGACGATATCAACGCTCATGGGTCCAGCCTGAGAGGCTCACCAGATTCATCCTCTAGCTTGCATCGTCTTTGTCGTAAGCCTGAATAATTGCCGCGACTAGGGGGTGACGAACAACATCCTTGGCGCTGAAATAGTTAAAGCTGATCTTGGGGATGTCTTTCAGCAAACGCTCTGCATCCCAAAGCCCTGAATTCACGCCGCGCGGCAGATCGATTTGTGTGCGGTCACCAGTGATCACCATGCGCGAACCCTCGCCCAAGCGGGTCAGGAACATCTTCATCTGCATGGTCGTGGCATTCTGCGCCTCATCGAGCACGACGAAAGCATTCGACAAGGTTCGCCCGCGCATGAAGGCGAGCGGGGCGATTTCGATGATCTTTTCTTCCATCATCTTCGCCGCCTGCTTGCCCGGCAGAAAGTCATTCAACGCGTCGTAAAGCGGCTGCATGTAAGGATCGACCTTGTCCTTCATGTCACCGGGCAGATAACCCAGTTTCTCGCCGGCCTCCACAGCGGGCCGCGACAGGATGATCTTGTCCACATGGCCACCGATCAGCATGTTCACGCCAACCGCCACAGCCAGATAGGTCTTGCCAGTACCTGCGGGACCAATGCCAAAAGCAAGCTCATGCGTGAAAAGCGATTGCACATAGGCTTTCTGTGCATCCGTCCGCGGTTCAATCAGTTTTTTGCGGGTCTTGATCTCTACCCGGGCGGTCTCGCCCTTGAACATCTCGATCTGATCGCCGTCCGCGCTTGGATCAAACATCGCGTCGGGACCCATGCGCAATTCCCGATCGAGATCACCAGGTTCGAGCGTGCGGCCCGCCTCAAGGCGGCTATAGAGCGATTGCAGCACTTGGGTAGCATCGTGGCGTGGACCGTCTTCGCCGATCACCGCCAGCTGATTTCCCCGGCGCAGGATCTGCACACCCAGCTTGTCTTCGATGGTGGTCAGGTTGCGATCATACTCACCACAGAGATCGATCAGCAGGAAGTTGTCAGGGAATTCCAAAAGGGATTCGTTGACGGGATCAGCGGGTGGGGTCAGGGCACTGGTGGCCAAACAGCTCTCCTTTGAGTCTATATGTTGATATCGTGGCAAGTCCGACCGCAAGGCGCAAGCGTGCAACTGCAATTGTCACCGAATTGACATCAATTGAGGCAGGAAACCACCTCTCCTGCTGCGCATCAGACTTTTCGAAAAGTCTGAACAAATTCCTTATCAAGGAATTTGCGCCCCGCTAAAGGAGCTGGCCTTTCAATGAATTCGGACTGTCTTCAACCACGCGCACCGCGCGGACCTGGCCCAGCACATCCGCTGGCGCGTCGGCATAGACCGCGTGCAGATATTCTGATTTCCCGATCATCTGGCCTGGTTCACGCCCGGCTTTTTCAAAGAGCACTTTGACCTCACGCCCGACCATCGCGGCCTGCGTGGCTTGCTGTTGTTCGCGCAACAGCGCCTGCAGGCGCTGTAACCGATCATGGGCGATCTCATCGGGCAATTGCGGCTTTTCCGCAGCCGGAGTTCCCGGGCGGGTCGAGTATTTGAACGAATACGCCTGCCCGTAATGCACCTCGCGGACGAGGTTCATGGTGTCCTCAAAATCTTCCTCGGTCTCGCCGGGAAAGCCCACGATAAAGTCGCCGGAGAGCAGCAGGTCAGGTCGTGCCGCGCGAATGCGTTCGATCAGGCGGATATAGCTTTCGGCGGTATGTTTGCGGTTCATCGCCTTGAGGATCCGGTCCGACCCGGATTGGACTGGCAGATGCAGGTAAGGCATCAGCTTTTCGCAGGTGCCATGTGCGTCGATCAGCGCATCGTCCATGTCGTTAGGATGAGAGGTCGTGAAACGGATGCGGGCCAGGCCGTCGATCTTGTCCAATTCCCAGATCAGCCCGGCGAGGCCCTCCGGATGACCGTGATAGGCGTTCACATTCTGCCCTAGCAGTGTGATTTCCTTCACACCCGCCTCAACGAGCTCCTGCGCCTCGCGGATGACGCGCATAGCGGGGCGCGAAACTTCGGCACCGCGTGTATAAGGCACGACACAAAACGCGCAGAACTTGTCGCATCCCTCCTGAACCGTCAGAAACGCGGTTGGGCCGCGCTTGGCCTTGGAACGGGTTTTGAGCGTGTCGAATTTGTCGTCTTCTGGAAAATCCGTATCCAGCGCCTTCTCACCGACTCGCACCACATCTTCCATCGCAGGCAAGCGGTGATAGCTTTGCGGACCGACGACCAAATCGACCATCGGCTGGCGACGCATGATCTCTTCCCCTTCGGCCTGTGCAACACAACCCGCCACACCAATCTTCAGATCGGGCTTTTCGGCTTTCAGATCCTTGTAGCGGCCCAATTCGGAATAGACTTTTTCCGCCGCCTTTTCGCGGATATGGCAGGTGTTCAGCAGGATCATATCCGCGTCATCGGGAACTTGCGTCTCGACATAACCTTTGCCGCCCAGCGCCTCGGCCATGCGTTCACTGTCATAGACATTCATCTGACAGCCGTAGGTTTTGATAAAAAGCTTCTTGGGCGCGGACATCGGCAGGGGCTCGCAGCTTGGCGTGAATGGGCGGCCTTCTAGCGGGTCGGGCGGGCGCTTGCAATGCGGCGCAAGATGGCAGACGTTGCGCCCAGCCCGACCGGATGCCCAGATGACGCATTATCCTGACCTGACCGCCCTAATCCGTGACCGCAGAAACGTGCTGACATGCGGACCGATTGCACTGATTCTTGTGGAGGATGCGGTGGAAGTCGAGAGTACGATCCAGCATCATCAGTCACTGGGATTTGCACAAATCATCGCCTTTTGCGCGCAGGACTTCGCCGCGCGCCACCACTTGCCCGATGATATCCATCAGGTCGACCATGACGTGACCGCCGATGGCGCACTGATGCAGATCGTCAATGCCATGATCGAGGCGGCCCCCGGTCAATGGATCTACTATAGCTACAACGCCGAATACCTGTTTTACCCGTTCTCAGAACAGCGCAGCATAGGCGAGATGCTGGGCTTCATGGTCGAGGAACGGCGCGACGTGGTCGCGTCATACGTGGTCGACCTTTACGCGGGTGACCTGACGGCCCATCCGACGGGGGTAGCGCGCGAGGATGCCTATTTTGACCGATCAGGCCACTACGCTCTGGCGCGGACGGACGAAGAAGGCATTGCGCTTGATCGGCAGATGCACGTCTTTGGCGGTCTGCGCTGGCGGTTCGAGGAACACATCGCAGAGGAAAGACGGCGGATTGACCGGACACCGCTTTTCCGCGCGCAGCCGGGGCTGAAGATGCTCCCGGATCGCAGTTTTAATATCGATGAGTACAATACGATGTCCTGTCCCTGGCATCACAATCTGACGGCGGCCATCGCCTCGTTCCGCACAGCCAAAGCACTCCGCCGCAATTCTGGTAGCCGACATGCCATTGCAGGGTTTCACTGGCAGCAATCGGAAAAGTTCAACTGGCGCGCACAGCAATTGATGGATCACGGATGGATGGAGCCGGGGCAGTGGTTCTAACAGCGCCAACCCTGCGTCGCAGCCACGGCGGACATTAATGGGAACCAACAAACCAGGATCCTGAAACTGCTTCTGCACCAGGGTAACTGCCGCCGTTCTGCCGACAATCACCACCAGCGCAGATGCAACTTGATCGCTCTGGCCGCAGATGCTTACGTATCTCAGGCCGCCAACATGATCGGAACCAAAATATATGCCTGACAGCGATCGCGAAATGCTGCCCGTCTACCCGGATCTTGAGTGTTTCCGAGAACACGACAACACGCCAGAGATCATACCTGGCAGGGCCACCCGTGACTGGATGGATGAGACAAACAGTCGTTTCGCCTATCGTTGTACTCCTTTGCCGATTGCCAATTCGAGCGGCTGGGAAATCATCATGCCGTTTTCAATTGCCGCGCACTGGAACGGTGGCAATTTGCCAACCGATGTCGTCATCACAAGTGATGAGCCTGGCGAGCTGGTCAAACATCTGGCGGTCCCGGCTTTTGGGCATGGTATCCTGACATTTCACCCCGGTTACCTCTTCCGCACATCACCCGGCTGGGCCATTGCCGCGCGCGGCGCACCAAATACTGTCAAAGACGGGATTACCGCACTTGAGGGACTGGTTGAGACAGATTGGCTCCCATTCACCTTCACGATGAACTGGCGCTTCACACGTCCGGGAACGGTCTATTTCGAGAAGGGAGAGGCGTTCTGTTTTCTGTCGCTTGTTCCCCATGCCGCCCTTGACCACATCCAACCGCGGCTTCGGACGTTTGATGAGGCCGAAGAGCTGAAACAAAGCTTCGATCACTGGCGGAAAGGGCGGAACGATTTTCACGCACGTCTCGCCGAAGGCGATCCCGAAACCGTCAAACAAGGCTGGCAGCGCGACTACGTCAAGGGACGTGATCCATCAGGACGGTTTGAACCGGATTTCCATCTGTCGCGCCGCAGGCTCAAAAGTCCGATCTGACCGGGTTGCCACGCGAAGTCGAAACACAAAAGCAATTGTTGCCTGCACTAGCTCAGCTGAGAAAGCGGACACCAGCCTCAACAAAGCCGGTGCCCGCAAAACGGCCCTAGATTTTGCTTATTGAGTTTCCACCATCGGCGATCATCGCACTTCCCGTCACAAAGGAAGCATGATCAGAGAGCAGGAACAGAGCCGCTTCGGCAATTTCTGCGGGTTCGGCCATACGTTTGAGCGCGTGAAAACCCCGAACCTTTTCGTGAAACATCGGATCATCGCCAGCCATTGGCGTCATCGTCCCACCCGGAAGAAGGGCGTTCACGCGGACGTTGTCCGGCCCATGTTCAACCGCCAAAACCTGGGTCAAACCGATCAATCCAGCCTTCGCGGCTGCATAGGCAGCCATGCCCGGCAGTCCGATCGTATGCCCCACAAAGGAAGAGGTGAATACAATTGAACCGCCACCCGCTTTCTTCAATGCAGGAATCTGGTGTTTGGCTGCATGGAACCCGCTGCTCAAGTTGACTGAAAGCACTTCGTTCCAGTTTCTTGCATCCATGTCAGGGGCGGGCACCAAGTCTCCGATGACGCCGGCATTGTTGAATGCCCCGTCGAGACCGCCGAATTCTTTTTGAGCAAGTTCGACGAGCCCCATCGCATAGGCCTCGTCCCGGACATCACCCGCAAGCCGTATGGCCTTGCCGCCGCTGTGGGCGATTTGCGCAACGGTTTCATCCAATTCGGCTTCACGCCGTGCACCCAACACGACATTGGCGCCATTTGCAGCGAAAAGGCTTGCCGCTGCTGCGCCGATGCCACTACTTGCGCCTGTAATGATGATCGTTTTGTCTTTCAGTTCCATAGCCATGCCTTTTTGAGTGTTGCATGGCGATTGACTAAAGCTGGGCTGCGGTATCGTTCGACCCGAATGATGCGCAAGCCGAAGACGGTACTCGCAAAGCGCATGATCCGGGTCCACCACCCCGTTCAGATGCAGGCGTGCGGCCATTGCCGCAATATCGGCAGGAACGGGATCAACGCAGCCAGCCCTGACGGACGCACCGCCTTCAAAACACCGCTACTTGCCCCTGCGTTCCCTCTCCCCTACACAACGGCTAAACCATTGAGGAATTGCCATGCGTCGTGTTGTCGTCACAGGATTGGGCATCGTATCGCCGATTGGAAACAATGCGGCCGAGGTGACCGCCGCGCTGAAGGCCGGCAAGTCCGGCATCGAAGCGAGCCCCGAGATGATTGAGCACGGGTTTCGCAGCCAGATTGCCGGCACGCTCAAGATCGATATTGCAGAGCATATCGACAAGCGCACGTTGCGCTTTATGGGACCAGGCGCGGCCTATGCCTATATCGCGATGCAACAGGCTATTGATGATGCGGGGCTGACGGAAGACCAGATTGTCAACCCGATGACCGGTCTGATCGCAGGCTCGGGCGGGCCGTCGACCTCGGCATTGCTCGCGGCGCATAATGTCGTCAAGGAAACCGGTGCCACCAAGCGGATTGGTCCCTTTGCCGTGCCAAAGGCGATGTCCTCGACCGTGAGCGCGAATCTTTCGACGGCCTTCAAAATCAAGGGGATTAACTTCTCCATCACCTCGGCCTGTTCGACCTCTTTGCACTGCATCGGTATGGCCGCCGGTCAGGTCGCGCTCGGCAATCAGGACATCATGTTCGCGGGCGGTGGTGAGGAGCTTGATTGGACCCTGTCCTGCCTCTTTGACGCGATGGGCGCGATGTCGTCGAAATACAATGACACGCCGGAACGGGCGTCGCGCGCATTTGATGCCGACCGCGATGGCTTTGTGATCGCCGGAGGCGGTGCGATGGTGGTGCTCGAAAGCCTTGAAAGCGCGCAAGCCCGCGGGGCCAAGATTTATGCCGAGGTCACAGGTTTCGCCGCCACATCCGATGGTGCCGATATGGTCGCCCCTTCTGGCGAGGGCGGTGAACGGGCGATGCGCGGCGCTTTGAAGACACTACCTGAGGGTCGCAAGGTCAGCTACATCAACGCCCATGGCACATCGACACCGGTCGGCGATGTGGGTGAGGTTGAGGCGGTCCGCCGTGTCTTTGGCCAGGGATCAACACCGCCGATCAGCTCCACCAAATCCATGACCGGCCATTCGCAAGGGGCCACTGGCGCGCAAGAGGCGATCTATTGCCTGTTGATGCTGCAGGACGATTTCATCGCACCTTCGATCAATGTTGAAAACCTCGACCCTGCCCTTGATCCGTCCGAGATCGCGACATCGCTGGTCGAGAATGCGGGGCTTGATACGGTGATGACCAATTCCTTCGGCTTTGGCGGCACCAACGGCTCTATGCTTATGTCCAAATTCCACGGGTAATTCCATGACACAGTCAATGCACGGCAAACGCGGCCTGATCATGGGCGTCGCCAACGAACGCTCGATTGCATGGGGGATCGCCAAGGCCATGGCCGAGGCCGGGGCAGAGTTGGCCTTTACCTATCAGGGCGAGGCATTCGGCAAACGGCTGGAACCGCTCGCGGAGTCGGTTGGATCAGACATCATGCTGGATGTCGATGTGACCGATGACGCCAGCATGGATGCGGCCTTTGCGGTGATCAAGGAAAAGTGGGGCAGCCTCGATTTCGTCGTGCACGCCATAGCCTATTCCGACAAGAACGAACTGACGGGCCGGTTCATCAACACGACCCGCGACAACTTCAAAAACTCGCTAGCAATCTCATGCTATTCATTCATTGACGTCGCAAACCGCGCATCCCAACTGATGCCTAATGGCGGCACGCTGTTGACGCTGACCTATCAGGGCTCCAATCGCGTCACGCCATTTTACAACGTCATGGGCGTGGCCAAGGCCGCATTGGAAAGCACGACGCGCTATCTGGCCAATGATCTGGGGCCGCAGGGTATCCGCGTCAATGCGATCAGCCCAGGTCCAATGAAGACCCTGGCTGGAGCAGCCATCGGCGGCGCGCGGCGGACATACAAACATACCGATCAGAATGCACCCTTACGGGCCAATGCGACGCTAGAGGCTGTCGGGGGCACCGCCGTCTACCTCGCATCTGACGCGGGCGCCTGCACAACCGGAGAGATCATTCGGGTTGATGGCGGCTTCCACGTTTTGGGGATGCCGCAGCCGGATCATCTGGTGTGACAGACGCGTGGTGAGGCGGCACCCCCATGATACGCTTCCGCCAGATCTGGGGAGACTCTGATGCCAATCACCACCTGTATCTTCGATGCCTATGGCACGCTGTTTGATGTGAATGCGGCGGCAGCCCAAGCTGCAGCCGAGTCCGAACATGGGGATCTGTCAGAGGTTTGGCCCGCACTGGCGCGCGATTGGCGGCTCAAGCAACTGCAATACACCTGGCTGCGAGCAGTGGCGGATCAGCACTGTGATTTCTGGCAGGTCACACAAGACGGGCTGGACTGGGCCATGGAGGCCAACGGGCTCTCAAGCGACACGACCCGCGCCCGGCTCTTGGAGCTTTATTGGGAGCTCGCGGCTTACCCGGAGGTTCCTGCGATGTTGGGCGCGCTCAAATCTGCAGGAATGGCCACCGGCATCCTGTCAAATGGCAGCCCGGATATGCTGAACGGGGCCGTGTCGTCCGCCGGGATTGAGGACAGCTTGGATGCCGTGCTGAGCGTCGAAGAGGTCGGCGTCTTCAAACCACATGCGCGCGTCTACGATCTGGTCGGGCAGCGCTTTGGGTGCGCACCCGATCAGGTTCTCTTCGTGTCCTCAAACGGATGGGACGCCGCCGGAGCCGCAGGCTATGGCTTTCAGACCGTCTGGGTGAACAGGGCGGGTGAACCAATGGACCGCCTCTACGCCAAACCACATCACATCCTGTCCGATCTGACGACCATCCCGGAGCTTGTCTGATGCCCTATTTCCACAGCCAAGACGGCCTGCGCCTGCATTATCTGGACGAAGGTGAGGGTGTGGCGGTGATCGCCCTTGCGGGCCTCACGCGAAACGCGGCAGATTTTGACCATGTCCAGCCGCATATGCCTGTCAGGTTGATCCGACCCGACTATCGCGGGCGGGGGCAGTCGGATTGGGCCGATCACAGAACCTATACGATCCCGCAAGAGGCACAGGATGTGCTTGCGCTAATGGATCACTTGGGGCTTGAGAAAACGGCAATCCTCGGCACGTCGCGAGGCGGGCTGATTGCGATGATGCTCGCGGCAACGGCAAAGGATCGGCTGATCGGCGTAGCCCTGAACGATATCGGGCCAGAGATCGCCGATAAGGGCCTTGACGTGATCAAGGACTATATCGGGCGCAATCCGGCGCAGAAGACCTATGCCGAGGCGGCGGCCTTTCGCGCCACGAACTGGACCCATTTTGAGGACGTCCCGATGGAGCGCTGGCTGGCCGAAGTACGGGGCCAATATCAGGAGACGCCCGAGGGCTTAGTCATCCGCTATGATCCCAAACTGCGCGATGCGGTCCTGGAAGCAGGTGCTCAGCCGGTGCCCGATCTTTGGCCGCTGTTTGACGCATTGGCAGGCTTGCCATTGGCCCTGATCCGCGGCGCGAATTCCGACCTTCTGACCGCCGCAACGGCCGGTGAAATGGCCCGCCGTCGCCCCGACATGCTGCGCACAGACGTACCCCGGCGCGGCCACGTGCCGTTTCTGGATGAGCCGGAGGCGTTGGCAGTCTTGCAGGACTGGATAGGACAACTGACATGAATATCGACATGATCCGCGCCGCCGCCGATAGGCTGGCGGGCCATGCGCGGTGGACGCCGATCCTGACATCCCCGTTCCTTGATGACATTGCCGGGCGTCGGGTCTTTGTGAAGGCGGAATGTCTGCAACATACCGGATCGTTCAAGTTTCGCGGCGGTTGGTCGGCGATTTCGGCTTTGACGGACAATGCGTTGAAGGCGGGCGTGATCGCCTTTTCCAGCGGCAATCATGCACAGGGCATCGCACTCGCCGCCCGGGAACATGGCGTGCCCGCAATCATCGTGATGCCGTCGGATGCCCCCGCACTCAAAATCGAGAACACAAAGGCATTGGGGGCCGAGGTCGTGCTTTACGATCGCGCCACTGAATCGCGCGAAGAGATCGGCGCGGCGCTGGCAGAGCAGCGTGGACTGACGCTGGTCAAGCCATTCGATGAGCCACAAGTGATCGCTGGGCAAGGCACCTGCGGTTTGGAGATTGCCGAAGACATGAACGCGCTTGGCGTGACGCAGGCCGATGTCGCAGTCTGCTGCGGCGGCGGCGGGCTCACCTCCGGCATTGCGCTGGCACTGGCTGCCGATGCGCCGGAGATGCGGGTCCGACCGGTGGAGCCGGAAGGATTCGACGACGTGACACGGTCGCTCAAATCCGGGCGGATTGAGCGCAACGAACGCCTCTCAGGTTCGCTCTGCGACGCGATCATCACGCCGCAGCCAGGCGAGATTACGTTTCCGATCATGCAGGCGCATTGCGGGCCGGGGATTGTCGTGAGCGAAGACGAATGCCTGCGCGCGATGGCGCACGGGTTTGAACGCCTCAAGATCGTGATCGAACCGGGCGGTGCCGCAGCGTTGGCCGCCGCCCTGTTCCACCCCGACGCATTTGAAGGCGACGCCGTCATTGCGGTCGCCACCGGCGGCAACGTGGACGCCGCGATCTTTGCCAAGGCGTTGGAGACCCTCTCATGACCCGTTTCACCATTGCCAGTTTCAACGTCAAAAACCTGATCGAGGCAGAGGAAGAGTATTACAGGTTCGAGGAATACACGCCCGAGGAATATGCCTGGAAACGCGCCTGGCTTGCCGATCAACTTCTCACGATGAACGCCGATATCGTCTGCTTTCAGGAGATTTTCAGCGAAGACGCTCTGCGCGATGTGATCATCGAAACGGACGAACTGGGGCTGGCCGCCAATGAGGCCGTGATCCCCGATCGGTCAAAGCGCTATGCGCGCAAGGCGATCTTCCGTAAACTGGCGTATGAACCCTATACCGAGGCCGCATTAGCCTTTGCGCCCAACAGCTTTGATGGCGGGCCGGGCCAACGCCGACCCGGTGTGGCCATCCTCTCGCGCTTTGGATTTGACGGGCTGCCAGAGGTTGTTCAGGACCTGTCCGAACCGCTCGACATCCCGTTCAGCGATTTGGGCGGGGATGATGGCGGGTCCTACCGTCTGTCACGGCTGAGCCGACCGATCCTGAAAGTGCGGGTGCCGGTTGAGGATCAGGTTGTTACCGTCTTCAACTGCCACCTCAAATCGAAGCTGGGCGAGTTTCCGCGGCGCGAAGGCGCGGCCTTCCCGCCTGAGGCCGATCTGGTGAATTACGATGCGGCAGGCCGCGCGATGGGATCGCTGCGCGCGGCGTTGCGGCGGATGGCTGAGGCCTGGGTCCTGCGCCGTGCGATCCTTGATGAGTTGGAGGCGGGCAACCCTGTCATGGTGCTGGGTGATTTCAACGACAGCGAACATGCGGTCTCATCCGAGATCATCACCGGAGAGGCGCCGTTCAAAAACTACGCCTGGATGCGCAGGCATGACGCAAAGGACCGGCGGGATCGCTACTCGGACGAGGAAGACACCATCATCCAGGAAGCCGTCGGCAAGGTCCGCCTTTATTCCGCCGAGAAGCTTTTCGTGAAGAAGTCTCTACGCGACATGGTCTATACCTCGGCCTTTGGCGGTGTCTTCGAAAGCATCGACCAGATCCTGATGTCGCGGCATTTCCTGCCCGAATTTGCTGACCGAATTGGGGAAATGGAGTATTTCAGCGTGCTGAACGACCATCTCACCGATGGCTCTCATCCGGAGGCCCCCTACAACAAGCTCGCCTCAGATCACGGGCAGATCATGGCCCATATGGTGATTGGTGATGGCGACGATTGAGGTCACGCGCAGCGGTGTGAAACTGCATGCAAAGGTGACCGGGCCGGAGGACGGCCCACCCGTTGTCTTTGCCAATTCGCTCGGCACGACCTTGCATCTGTGGGACCCGATCCTGCCGCATCTGCCGGGCGGCTTGCGCATCATCCGCTATGACAAGCGGGGCCATGGCCGCTCTGACGTGCCGGACGGCCCGTACACCATGGGACAATTGGTCAGCGATGCTGAGGCGGTCTGCAAGGCGGCTGATGTGAAAGACGCACTGTTCGTCGGTCTTTCAGTCGGCGGCATGATCGCGCAGGGCCTTGCCGTGAAACGCCCCGAACTGATCCGCGCGCTGGTCCTGTCAAACACGGCTGCGAAAATCGGTAATCCGAAGCTCTGGCAGGACCGGATTGATGCGGTACGCGCGCATGGTATGGCCGGAATTGCAGATAACGTGATGCAGCGCTGGTTCGGGCGGGATTTCTATGGGACGCCAGACATGGCGCCCTGGCAGGCCATGTTGGAGGCGACCCCGGCGGAGGGTTATGCCGGTGTATGCGCTGCGATTGCGGGAACCGATTTCTATACGCCAACTTCC
This sequence comes from Cognatiyoonia sp. IB215182, assembly GCF_033963905.1. Lineage (NCBI taxonomy): Bacteria > Pseudomonadati > Pseudomonadota > Alphaproteobacteria > Rhodobacterales > Paracoccaceae > Cognatiyoonia > Cognatiyoonia sp. IB215182. Next base: position 197,324 of record NZ_JAXBMB010000001.1, on the reverse strand, counting down.
GGTTTGCGCATTCCGACATTGGGCATCGCCGGGTCAGAGGATCGCGGAACACCGACTGATCTTGTGCGCGAAACGATTGACCTGATCCCCGGCGCGCAATTCGTGCTGATGCGCCGTGTCGGGCATTTGCCATGCGTGGAGGCGCCGGAGGAATATGCCGCGCAACTGACTTCCTTTATGAAAGCGGTCGGACATATTTGATATCGGAAACGGGCGTGTGGGTTTCACCCACCCTACGCTTGCTAAACAAATCGCCGTACTCGCGAATGACTTCACGGAGGATAGTGTCGTTACCTTGAATGCACTGAGCCAATTTAAACCTCTTTCATCTGAAAATGCTTTGGCAGGCGCAAGCCCGCCTCTCTTGCTCGTTGCTGCAATTCATTGGACAGAAAAATGTCTGGCTGTGTCAGCTTTTTTTCGCGCCACAAATGCGCGTTCACGACAGCATCCTTGGACACCGCCAACCCTGTGATTGCTTTCTTGATCGGTGCAACACCACGATAGTTTTCGTAACCACTGATGTTGTAGCACTCGTCCTTGCTGTGGTCTGGGTTGAATGCGTCAAGAAACTGACCGATGCGGAGGCCATAGTACGTGCTCGGATAGGTTTTGTTCCGCGGCATTCTGATTTCGATCGGCCAGAATTGGTGGACGCCGGGTTCCAACTCTTCAAGGATATCTTTGAAGCCCTGATCAACGGCCAAAAGGCGATTGCTTGTGTTCAACAAGGAACCTAAGGACCTGTAAGACTTCACAGTCAAAAATTCATTGGGGCATTCGGCATCCGTCATTGGTCCGAAATCTCGCGTATACTTCTTTGAAAACCCCGTCAGCGAGAATCGTTTAACCATGCCTCTGAGTTTCTTTTCCTCCTCAGACATTTGATTATAGTATTCCCGGAGCGCTTCTTCTCGCCCGACGTAGTCACCATCCGGAAAAAATTCGCCGAACCTGCTCGGCTCATGCATACCCCATGCCATTCGGATCACCCTTCTTTTTTTGAGCACCGTTTAAGTCTTGCTTTACAACGTCAAAACCGTACTCAATTCTTCTCATAAGAAGGCTCAGATTTCTGTGCCCCCGTCTTTTCCAACGTCTCAGCATCCACGAAATGTGTCACGATGGAACGCATCCGCAGATCCCAGTCCTTCACCACCTGTTTAAAATTCGCGATGACTTGCACGGTCGTTTTCTGACCCCGGGGCTTTCGCCCATCACGCCGGATAGATCCGGTCGGGGGCGTGGCGGTCTCATTCTTCGGATAGGCCATAGTCCTCATTGGGTTCGGGCTCGTGTTATGGGCGCTCGAAGCACCGCTATCATGGCGCGCTTTGGTTGCAACAACTTGTCCATGGACCAGAGCGGCATGTCAAAACGCTTTGTTGCAGCCCGAACCTGCGCCGCGTGGGTTTCACCCGCCCTACCGGGCTTGCAAAGTGAACTGTGCAGTTTAATCCTGCGCCGATGAACAAGCGCCTTGCCACGACCTTTATCCTGATCTCCGTCATGCTCGACAGTATGGGGATCGGGTTGATCATGCCGGTCATGCCCGACCTGATCCAAGAGGTTGAGGGGCAAGGTCTGGGTGCTGCGGCGCTGTGGGGAGGGTTTCTGGCCACGATCTTTGCGGCGATGCAGTTTCTCTTTGGCCCTGCGGTTGGCAACCTCTCGGACCGTTATGGGCGACGCCCCGTCCTGATCATCTCGCTTGTGATCATGGCCTTTGACTATGTGCTGATGGCGCTTGCGCAAACGATCTGGCTTTTGATCATCGCGCGGGTCATCGGTGGGATCACAGCGGCCACGCAATCGACTTCTGCCGCCTATATGGCCGACATCTCGGAGCCGCACGAAAAGGCCGCGAATTTCGGGCTGATCGGCGCCGCCTTTGGGGTTGGGTTTGTGCTAGGTCCTTTGCTGGGCGGGCTTTTGGCAGAGTTCGGGACACGCGCGCCGTTCTGGGCCGCCGCGTTCCTCGCCGCCGCCAACGCGATTTTCGGCTATTTCGTGCTGCCCGAAACCGTGACCGACAAGATCCGCCGCCCCTTCTCGTGGCGGCGCGCCAATCCGCTAGGGGCGTTCAAGAATATCGGTGCCCTCCCCGGCCTGAAACGGCTCTTGCTCATTACCTTCGTCTACACGATCGCCTTTTTCGTCTATCCCGGCGTCTGGGCCTATTTCGGGGCCGAGCGATTTGGCTGGGGCCCCGGCATGATCGGCCTGTCGCTGGGTGTGTTCGGGGTGGGCATCGCGTTGGTGCAGGGGCTTTTGATCAAGCCGATCATCAACCGGATCGGAGAGCGCCGCGCCGTTATCCTGGGCCTCTCGATTGATGTGCTGGCATTTGTGGCCTTGGGTTTCATCACCAATGGCTGGGTTGCTTTGGCCTTCACACCGCTGACCGCACTGGGGTCCATCGCCGGACCGGCCTTACAGGGGATCATGTCGCGTACGGCACCTGATGATCAGCAGGGTGAGTTGCAGGGGACCGTCACCTCGATAAATGCGGTGGCGACGATTGTAGCACCCCTTACCGTTACGCAGACTTTCTGGTACTTCACCTCACAAAACGCATCCTTCTATTTGCCGGGCGCCCCGTTTCTGTTGTCAGCGGCGCTGACCATCGGCTGTATCCTTGTCTTTATGCAGACGCCCAGACCAGCGCGCGCCCGCGCCGTCTAGCGCTAGGCGTCCATCGCCCCGTCCCAGTCATAGACCACGATTTCACCCGTCTCGCGCGCATCAAGCGAGCGATAGAGTGCGCGGGCCGCCGCATTGTCGCCTTCCGTGGCAAGCCAGATGCCTTCGCAGCCACGTGCGCGGGCGACCTGCATCAGGGCCGCGCAAAGGCGTTTCGCGATGCCGCGCCGCTGATAGGTGTCACGGACGCCAACCTCATTGACAAAGAAGGCAGGCGCCTTGTCAGGATGCAAAAGGACCTGACCGCTGGCCATGCCGACCGCCTGATCGCCATCAAAGGCGAGGATGATCTCATGCAGTGGTTCGTCCAAGAAGGCGCGCGCCTGTTCGGGCCGCACGGCGTAGTCAAACAGGCCGGGCTCAACGGCCATCAACAGGTCCACATCGTCTGGACCTAACTGGCGAAGCGTGATTGTGTCGGCCATAAACGCGCCTTTTCGAAAGTCTCCCCAATATGAAACTTGCCGATCTTGAGGTCATTGTCACGGCCCCGCCAGCGCCCGGATGGGGCGGGCGGTATTGGATCATTCCGAAGGTGACGACGGACACCGGAATCGTGGGCTATGGCGAATGCTATGCGTCCTCTGTGGGGCCAGAGGCGATGACCGCCGTGATCAAGGACGTGTTCGAACGCCACATGGCGGGCGAGAACCCGGAGAATATCGAATTGATGTTCCGCCGGGTCTATTCGGCAGGCTTCACGCAGCGCCCTGATCTGACCGTGATCGGCGCATGGTCGGGATTGGAGATCGCCTGCTGGGACATCCTCGGCAAGGACCGCGACAGACCCGTGCATGCCCTAATCGGCGGGCGCATGAATGACCGCATCCGCGCCTACACCTATCTTTATCCGCGTCCCAGCCATCCTTTGCCTGCATTCTGGGCCAGCCCTGAGATGGCTGCCGAGGTTGCGCTGGATATGGTCGAGCGCGGTTACACAGCGGTGAAGTTCGACCCCGCCGGTCCCTACACGATCCGTGGCGGGCATATGCCGTCAATGTATGACATCTCGCTTTCGGTCGCGTTCTGTAAAGCGATCAGAGAAGCGGTTGAAGATCGTGCGGACCTTCTTTTTGGCACTCACGGGCAACTCGGCACCGGCGGAGCAATCCGACTTGGGAAGGCGCTCGAGCCCTACTCACCACTTTGGTACGAAGAGCCGATCCCCCCCGACAACGTGGCCGAGATGGCCAAGGTTGCGGGGGCCGTCGGCATTCCTGTCGCGACGGGCGAGCGGCTGACCACCAAGGCCGAATTTGCGCCATTACTGCGTGCCGGTGCGGCGACGATCCTGCAACCGGCTTTGGGGCGCGCGGGCGGTATCTGGGAGACAAAGAAGATCGCGGCCATGGCCGAAGTCTATAACGCGCAGATGGCTCCGCATCTTTATGCCGGTCCGGTGGAATGGGCAGCCAATGTGCAACTCGCCGCCGCGATCCCGAATATCCTGATGGCCGAAACGATTGAGACCCCGTTCCACAAAGATCTGATCAAAGGCACGATCACGGTCGAGGACGGGTACATCCCCGCCCCGACCGCACCTGGTTTAGGGATCGACTTTGACGAAGACCTCGCCCGCGCGCATCCCTATGAAGGGGACGGGCTGCATCTGCAGATGCAGGAGGAGCCGATCAGCTACAGCGAGGTGAACACCTTCGCTGGCGGTGCACCGGTGAAGTCAGAATAGCATCGCAGAGTTTCCGAACTACTAAACTCACAATAAACCATCAGGCGTTTTTGGAAGATCACTAGCGCGCAGAAGCCCGCCATTGAATTGCAAAGAGGCGACAAGGCTGAGGAGAATAATGGCACGAAAACGTGACAAGAAGGCGCGAGCAATCCCAGATCAAGGGACTGGCTCACAAGTCACCGAAAGGGACCTGTCAGAAGCTTTGCGTATCTGCTTACAGTCATCCCAGAAAGCTTGGGGACAATGGCCCTGGCAAACGGAAGCTTGGTTAGATGTCATCGAGGTTTACGGTGAGTCAAAGTCCGGTGCGATGCTGGAAACATTCGAAAAAATGCACGCTGCTTTCTTTGCGATCAAACCGAGGCATTCCTCTGGCTCCACAGTCATCCAGGACGCAAAAAACGTTCAAAAGGACTTCCAAGCGCTATTTCCGGATGCTCCGTCTGAACTCGTTGCGCGTTTTGAGCACGAGTATCTCCGCAGTAACCGATAAGACTATTGATTGACTCTTGCGGTGCCCCAAGAACGACGCTTTCAATCGCCTTTCCAATGCAGGTCACTTGCCGTATTACTGAACCACGTTCACCACACTAAGGGCAGCAAATGGCCACCAAAACCGAACTCCGCCGTCAGGAATTGCGTGACAACCTGATTGCCATCGCCGAACGGACGATTGCACAGAAAGGGCTCACCGCCCTGCGCGCGCGCGATCTGGCATCGGAGGCCGGATGCGCGGTTGGAGCGATCTACAATGTTTTTGGCGACCTGACCGATCTGGTGCTCGCCGTCAATGCGCGCACTTTCCATCGCTTAGGGGCGGACGTGGCCGAGGCCTTGGCCGACGCACCGGAGGAACCGGTAGAGCAATTGGTGATCATGGCGCAGGCCTATCATCGCTTTGCAGCCGCAAATCATCTTAGCTGGCGGGCGATGTTTGATGTGGAACGTGCGCCCGGCGAGACCGCCCCGGATTGGTATCTGCAAGAGATGGGCCAGCTTTTCACCTATATCTCGGATCCTTTGGCCGTGATTTTCCCCGACTATGCGTCGCACGATCTGGCCCTTTTAACCCGTGCGCTCTTTTCATCGGTCCATGGGATCGTGCTTTTGGGCCTTGATGAGGCAAGCGCAGGCGTACCACCCGACGATATCGACCGCATGATCGCCCTTGTTTTACGACAGATGACGGCCAAAGCGTAAGTTTTTGAACATTGTTCAATTTTTTTCTTGCACCAAGGAATGGTAATCGCTATCTCTAATTCATGAACAGCGTTCATACGCTGAAATGAAACGGAGAAAACGATGTTCAAGACACTTGCCACACTGATTGTTGGGCAAAATGCACGGGCCGAAGACCGCGTGCGTGACGCCTTTGCAATTGAACTGATCGACCAGAAGATCCGCGAAAGCGAGGGCAGCCTGCGCGCCGCGAAAGCGACGCTCGCCAGCCTGATCCAGCGTCAGCGGTCTGAGGAAAAGCAACGCGCGGCCCTCAAAAACCGCATCACCGACCTCACCAAACGCGCGAAAGAGGCGCTTGAGAATGACCGCGAGGATATGGCCGAAGAAGCCGCCCGCGCGATTGCGACCATGGAGAACGAACTGACCTTGCGTGAAGAGACGCTTGACCGGCTGGAACAGAAGGTCATGCGCCTGCGATCCTCCATCGAAAGCGGCCATCGTCGGATCATCGACCTCAAACAGGGTGCGATCCAGGCTCGTGCGGTTCGCCGTGAGCAGAACATGCAGGTGCATATGGTGGCGAACGGTTTGCAGGAGGGTGCCGTGGAAGAAGCCGAAGAACTGATCAACCGCGTGCTGGGCAAGGATGACCCGTTTGAGCGGTCCGAAATCCTGGCCGATATCAACCGCGACCTGAACGGCGACAACATCGCTGACCGTATGGCGGATGCAGGCTTCGGCGGTGCCACACGTTCGACCGCCGATGACGTTCTGGCCCGCCTCAAGGCTGGCAAAAAGTAGACACTGACCCCTAGATCAAAGGAAAACCAAATGTTTAGCAAAAACGACAACTCACTGATTATGTTCGTCAATGGCCTCGGCGTGGCCGTCGCCTATGGGATGCTCGGTATCTCGCTGTGGCTCTCGACCGAGGTGCCACTTGCGACCAAAGGGTTTTGGGGCATGGCCGTTTTGATGCTGACCCTCGCGCTCGTGAATTTTGTCAAATACCGCTTTGACGAAAAGATGTCCGAGGACCGCATCAAGCGGATCGAGGACGCCAAGAACGAGAAGCTGCTTGAGGACTATGTGGGCGAGCCTCTCTAAGCCCGACCTCGCCCCGCCTGTCGCAAGATGGGCGGGGCTTGCCCCTTCCCAAACGCCCTGCCCTTCGCCAATGTGACTCTCATGAAGTTTCTGCGCCAGTTTGCCGCCCGTATTGTCGGCCAATCCATCCGCATCTTTGCCCGCGCGATCACCGCCGTGCGCGCCGACTGGCAGGGGATCGAACCGGTCCCGAAACAGCGTGTCTATTTCGCCAATCACACCAGCAACGCCGATATGCCGATGATCTGGTCGGTCTTGCCGCCTGCGTTGCGCCGCACTGTGCGCCCCGTCGCCGCCGCCGACTACTGGCTGAAGAATAAGCTGCGCGCATTTGTCGGCCCCGAAGTGTTTAACTGCGTGCTGATCGACCGCCGGCCAGAGGTGGACGACAAGCCGATGGACAAGATCATTGCCGCCCTCGACGAAGGATCGTCGCTGATCATTTTCCCTGAAGGCAACCGGAACATGACCGATGATCCGCTGCTACCGTTCAAGGCCGGCCTTTACAACATGGGCCTTGCCCGCCCGGACGTCGATCTGGTGCCCACCTGGGTCGCCAACCTGACGGCGATCATGCCAAAGGGCGAAGTGATTCCCCTGCCCCTGATCTGCACGGTCACATTTGGCGAACCAATCCATGTGCAAGAGGGTGAGAGCAAGGACGACTTCCTCAAACGCGCCTCTGACGCGCTGGTGGCACTGGCGCCGGAGGAACGAGCATGAGTAGCACGACCGAAGACATCCTGCTTCTCGCCTTTGCCAGTTTTGGCATTCTGATCGCAATGACCTTTGTGGGTGAGGTGCTGCGCGCCCGTGAGGAACCGGGGTTCAACAACCCCATCCTCGATACCTACATGACCCGCGTCCAAAGCTGGTGGGGCATGGTCGCCTTTGTCGGTGCAGCGCTCTTGCTGGGTCGACCGGGGATCATGACGCTGTTCGCCTTCGCATCCTTTGCCGCCTTGCGCGAGTTCCTGACGCTCACTGCGAAGGCGCAGGCAGATCATTTGTCGCTGGCACTGGGGTTCTTTGTCGTCCTCCCACTGCAGTACGTTTTTGTGGGGCTGGGTTGGGACGGACTCTATGCGATCTTCATCCCGGTCTACGCGTTCCTTTTGCTCCCCATCGTCTCGGCACTGCGCGGCAATCCTGATCGGTTCTTGATGCGCGTGGCGGAAACGCAATGGGCGCTGATGATCGCCGTCTTCTGCGTCAGCCACGTGCCTGCGCTCATGAACCTGGAGATCGCCGGTTACGGTGACCGCGCGCTTCTTTTGGTGGCGTTTCTGGTGATGGTCGTGCAGCTTGGTGATCTGCTGGAATACTTCTTCGGACGGAAAATCGGGAAAACGCGGATCGCACCGGGCCTCTCTCCCAAGACCTGGGAGGGTGTGCTCTGCGGCGTTGTCTCGGCGATGCTGATCGGGGCGCTCCTCAACTGGATCACCCCCTTTGGCGTCTTTGGCGCGATGGCGATGGCGGGCGTGGCATCGCTAGTCGGCATGTTCGGCAGTCTGGTCGTCGCAGCCATCAAGCGCGACCGGGGGGTCAAAGACTGGTCACACCTGATCCCCGGACAGGGCGGTTTTGTCGATCAGCTTGATAGCGTGATTTTCGCTGCGCCGATCTTCTACCACCTGACCAAGTTCTTCTACACCTAACGCGGTCGCATCCCGAATTGGGGGAGCTTGGACAGGTTCTTGGCCATCAACGTGCCGATCCCGCCCACATTGTGCCGTCGGATCGCGCGATAGTCTTCGCGGCTTTTGCGGATCATATGCGCGAATGAGCGATTGCTGATCCCGCCGATCTTCATCCGCACCATCACGCGCGGAATGTATGCCAGCCGCACGCCGCCTGCCGTCAAAAACCGCAACATCGCCTCATAATCGCCCGCGATGCGGTAACTGGTGTCGTAGAGCCCCGCGCGGTCAAAAACCTCCCGCCGCAGATAAAGCGTCGGGTGCGGCGGCATCCATCCCGCCTTTAACTTGGTGCGCGCATATGGACCCGCGCGCCAATGGCGGATCACCCGCGTTTCGTCGTCGCGCGCCACATATTGCAGGTCTCCATAGACGCCGTCGATGGCGGGGTCATGCAGTGTCTCAGCGACCTTCGCCAGGATATCGGCGCTGGCGAGATGATCGTCCGCATGCAGCAGCCCGATCACATCGCCCGTCGCGCGCTCAATGCCGGCGTTAATCGCATCGTAGATGCCGCCGTCTGGCGCTGAGACCAGCGCCATGTTCGGGTGCCCCGCCTCCCGCAGAAAGGCGAGCGTGCCATCTGTGGACCCGCCATCCTGCACCACATGTTCCACGTCGGGATGGCTCTGCCCCAGCAAACTGTCCAACATCCGCGGCAAAGTCGCCCGCCCGTTCATGACCGCGGTAACAACCGAAATCTTCATGCCGCCACCTGTGCGGGCCGGGGTGTCAGCGTCACGCCCAGAACGGCCTCAATCGCCGCAACCGGGGTGGCGTCGTGCTGCGCGATGTAGTCGCGCACCTCCATCAGCTTTGCATCAACAAGGTAGCGGTACCAGAACCCTTGCAGCACGTGGAAAGCACGCGCCTTGCGGCCATCAAGAAACCCCAGCCGGACAATGTAACGATAAAGAAAATAGAGCCCTGCCCGCAGACCGCCGGGCAGGCGTGCATAGGCATGTTCCTTGATCCAGCGCTTAATCGCCGCCTGATCGCGGGGGCGCAGGCCACCAATGCTCTCTTGCGGAAGGAAGCCATATTTCTGGTTCAGCACGTCAATCACCTCGCGGCTGGCATAGCTGTTATGCTTGGCGATCCACCAATCAAGGTTGTTGCGGTTGTCATCAATGATGCAACCGGAGAACGCGGCGACAGGCCCATCGACAATCGTGTGCTCATCCATCCACCGATCCTCCACCCGGCCTTTGCCGTTTTGGAACAGACGTAACACGCGGATCGGAAAGAGACCGCCATGCCGGATCGGCTGCCCCATGAAACACATCCTCCGCCCGATTGAGATACCGGCGACATCCGGCAAACCCAGCTTGATCTGTGCGGCGAGCTCGGATGTTACGAACTCGCCAGCATCCAGCCGAAACACCCATGTATCCTGGCCCGCAATCTGGTCGAGCGCCCAATTGAACTGCGTGGCGTAGTTGGTCCAGGCGTGATGCAGCACCTGCGCACCAGCCGCCTTGGCAAGTGCCACGGTATTGTCGGTGGCACCGCTATCAATGACCAAAACACGCGCGGCAAATTCCGCGACCGAGGCGATGGCGCGTTCGATATGCAGCGCCTCGTTCCGGGTCAGGATGATGACGGTGATATCGGTCATTGCGCCGGCCTCGCCTGCATCGGGTTGCCTGTGCCGATATGACCGGGGGCGAGGTTCTTCATGGCAACCGCGCGTGCGCCCAGGATCGCCCCTTCGCCAATTACAACGCCGGGGCCGACGAACGCATCCGCACATATCCAAGCATCCGCACCGATATGGATAGCCGGGCGCAGGAGCGGGCGCGCAGGGTCGCGCCAGTCGTGAGTACCGGCGCAAAGATGCGCGTATTGCGAAACGGTGGCGCGCGCGCCGATATTGATCGGGCCAAGCGCGTAGAGGATCGCGTGATCACCCACGGCCGCATAATCATCAATGCGCAATTGCCAAGGCATCGTGATCCGCGCGCTGGGATAAATGTGCACGTTGTCCCCAATATACGCTCCAAAACGCCGCAAGAGCCAGGCACGCCAACCCCACAGCGGACGCGGGCTGAACCGGAAAAGCGGCAGACACAGCGCCCAGAGGATCCGGGCGATCTGCACCTGACCGCTCCACTTCCGCAAGCGGCGATTGGCGGGGGTGTCGATCTGGAGGCTCATGCGAGAACCTCTGCGGGGTGCCCCTTGGCAAGACTGCGATAAAGTGCAGCGAATTGGTCGACCATGGCAGCGGGCGAGTAAGCGCGCTGCATCCAGGCGCGCCCGCGCATGCCCATTGCGTGCAAATCCCCGGCGGCGACGTCCATGATGACATCAGCCAGATCATGTTGGCTGAGCGTGATGCAACGCCCGCAGCCCTTCTGATCAATCCCGGTCCACGGCGTATCTGTTGTCGTGATGGCCGGAACACCATGGGCCAAAGCCTCAGCCACTGCGATTCCAAAATTCTCTGAATGGCTGGGCAGCACAAAAAGGTCAGCGTTGGCAAAGGCTTGCGCCTTGCGGGCACCATCCACGTGGCCGTGCAATTGCACATGTGGCATCGTAATTGTCTTTTGAATAAGCGCGCGTTCATATGCCTCATCACCTGTACCATAGATGTCCAAGTGCACGTTTGAGGGCAGTTTCTCCATCGCGCCAATCAGGTGATTGATCCCCTTTTTGGGGTGCAGGCGCCCCAAATAGATCAGACGTAATTGCCCATCGGGGCTGCGTCTGTGAATGCGATGGGGGATATCTACACAATTTGGAATCAACGCGGTTTCGATATCACCCAGACGCGATCGGCTCTGCGCTGCCTCCACTTCAGAGGTCACGTGCAAGATCGTGTCAGCGGGGCGCAAAACATGGGCCGCACGCTCAAAAAGGTGTTTGGGCTTGCGATTTGGTGCGGCGTCCCATTCCGCCGTCGCCTGCAATGCGCCACGCGGTGACCAGATAACGGGTCGACCCCACATCGCAGCAAGCATCAAGGTGGGCAGTGTTGGGAAGCTGTAGACCGCCGTGAGGTGGACAACGTCTGCCCAAGCGATCGCCTGTGGCAGTTGGGTCAACAGGCCCGGTGCCACGCTGTGACCTGCGACACGGCGCGCGTAGAAGGTTGGATAGGGCAAACTCGCGGGTTCAACACGTGCTGCGACCGAAGGGGCAGCAGCATCCGTTGTCAAAACCCGCAGATCAAAACCAGGCCGCGCCGCTATGCCATCACAGATCGCCTTGGTCGACCAGATCGGACCGCCCCAATAGGTTGCCGGGTAGTAGGAGGGTGTCACATGTAGAATCTTCATGCCGCTACCTTTGCAATTGGGGGGCGATGCGCGATGACCCGCGCAGGGTTTCCCGCGACGATTGCGCCCTCGGCCACGTCTTTTGTCACAACCGCACCTGCGCCGATGATCGCCCCCACACCAATATGCTGGCATCCGGGCAAAATGATCGCGCGCATACCGATCCAAACGTCGCGGCCAATGGTCTTCGGCATCTGTTGCGGCACGGATCGCGGATCAAGTCCATGATCATGCGTGTAGATCACCACCTCCTCCGAGATCAGGCTACGCGCACCAATCGACAACCCGCCGGTCGTATCAAGATGCACATTCCGGTTGATCTGCACGCCATCTGCGATGACGAGCGGTGCATCCCCGAGCTCCGCCGAGGCATCGACGCCACGCCACAAAAGGCAACGCGATCCGATCCTTACGATGCCCGGATTCGCAAAGCGGACACCTGCTTGCACTCGGCTACCGGGCCCCAATTCTGCCAAAACCGCGCGGTGGAATGAGGTCGCAATGCCGACACCGATACGGCGATGTAAAGCGCCAGCAGCGCGGCCCGCCCAGTAGAGGGGACGCAAGATTTTGTTAGGCAGCACAAGCAGCACTCCTTTGCGGCAAAGCGGGGACCTGACACAGTCGGTAGCGTGGCAGGAAAACTGCAATCATTGCTGCGATCAGGATGAGTTGCGCCACCGCGCCGACGATGAATGCACTGAACGAGGATTGCAGATTGGCCTGAATGAAGGGGTAGAACAGCATCGGATAAAGAAGCGCCGCCCCAAACCGCAAGGTGACCGCAGAGGACAGGAGAAATGCCTCGCCTTTGCGAAAGACCCAGCCCATCGCAACTGCAACACCCAGCCCCGCCCAGCCAAAGTTGATGAAGGCCTCACCCGGCCCCGTGACATTGAAAGCACCACCGGTCTGAAGACCCATGACATCGCGCTTGAAGAAAACGCCCAGATCAATCGCAGGCTTATCAACCCAGATGGCGCGGGGGATCCACCCAAAGCTCCACCACGTGTAGCTGTCGCCCATCAAGTAAGTGCCAGGTCCGACGCGGTCCGTCACCATGATGGCGGCATTAATGTCCAGAAAATAGGTAGACCCAACAATCTGTTCGATGAGGCGGCTACCGTCACCCCCATGGCGCAGGGACGTCATATAGGCCGAGAGCCAGCCGAGAACGAACAGGCCGAGAAAGCCCATCAGAACACTGCGACCACGGAGCCGCCCGCCGACAATCATAAAGGTCGCGACAGCAAAGACCGACAGCTCGGCCAACTCAAACCGATCCCCCGAGACAAGCGCGATTAGTACGAGCAACAAGCCCAGGACGACGGCCTGCACCTGACTGGATCGCGCCCCGGTGACGACCCCATGTGCCAGGAGCAATACGAACGCAAATTTAGGTATGATAAAGAAGGATTTAATGCCGGCGAGCGTGGCCCCGACACCATCGGCATTCACATTAATCTGTTTGGCGCTGTTCAGCCCGGCCAGCGCCGCAAGGCTCAACCCATCCAACCCTCGTGCACGCAGGATCAACATGATCGTGGCGGTTGTCACCGCAAAGGCACAGAGGCTGAGTGCTGCACGCCGCTCCAGCCCTGCCGAAATCAGCCGCGCCGCGCGCATATTGGCGGAAAGCGAAGTTGGTCTGCAGGCCAGCCGATATCCGACACATATCAGATAGATAAAGAGCGCAAGATAGAGCGTTCCCACAAGGGCAGCATCCGGTGTCTCGATGAAGCGTCGGTAGAAGGCAAGATCGGGCTGGTACGCGTAAGCGATAACTTTTGCGAGGAACCCGAAAAAGCAGAAATAAGCCAAAAGATGCATCGGTGAGACAAGGCGCACCAGGCCATGCCGCCCACCGATCCAAAGCGGGACCAGCGTCGCCGTCGCGGCAAGAAGGATCATCAAGACATGCGCCATGACGCCCTCATACCCGGCCAGAGAATGGCTGCGGATGTGTCGATCCCCAAGATGCGGCGCAGCTGAAGCCACAAAACAACCGATCCAAGGGTCAAAGACCCTGCATAGACCATCGCGTGAAACGCGGCGCCCTGCCCCAGCCCCCAAACACCGATAATCGCCAGGTAGCAGAAAATGCTGATCGCGCGCGACAGGGCCGCCTGATCCGCTTGCCCGCATAAGGTGGCAACAGTCGTGCCAGACGCAAAAATAGCCTGTAAAAGGGCGCCCGATGCCAAGATAACCAAGATCCAACCCGCCTGCGCATCTGGTGCGCCGGCGATGATCAGATCAAGCAGCGGCATGGCGGCTAAGACGACGCAAAACAGCGCGACCCCAGGAACAAAAGCAATGCTGCTACCACGTGCGCTCGCTCGGCCCAGCGCAAGACGGTCAGCAGCTCCGAACGCGGCAGAGATGGGTTTCGCGCTGACCCATGTCGCCACTGAGACCGGCAGCGCCACCAGATTGGCCACGCGTCGCAGCACCGCATATAGCCCCACCTGCTCTGGCGGTAGCATTGCGCCTGCGACGACGATATCAACCTGCGCTAACCCCATTCCCAAAAGCGCCGTTCCCCAGAGCGACCAATAGATCTGATGCTCCGGGTCAGAGGCGCGTAGAAGCTTAGGCCAACCGCTTTGGCGCAAGCACCACAAAACCGCGCAACCAGATATGAGAAATACAATTGCGGTCGCCAAAAGCAGCATCAGCCCGGCCGACGCTCCAAGTGCCAACAGCCCTGCAAGTCCCAAGGCGAGCGGGGGTACGGCATCCCTCAACGCCATCGACGCCTGCACATTGCCAAGTGCCCGCATGATACTGGCCAGACATGTTACGAAGTGAATGGATAGCCCGCACAAAAGCACTGTAGTCCAGTTTATTGCCGGAAAGGCGAGATAGAGAAAGGGAAACGCGACGACAGCGAGTGCCGCGGGTTGCAAAACAACGTGGCGCAGAAGGCTGCCCCTGCTCATGCCGCGCCCATCGGTCAGATGACGCAAAAGCAAAAGCGGTGCCCCACAGGACAGGGCGGTGCTGGCGATCATCGCGAGCCCCCAAACGACCGCAAGCTCCCCGAACCCGGCCAGGCCCATAATCGCGGCCAGCCCGATCATCACGCCAAAGTTGACGGCGACGATCGCTGCCCGCAAAGCCAAGATGCGCCAGGCACCCGCCGCGGCAATTCTAGAAAGGATTTCGACCACCATGCGACCAATTCTGATTGAGCACGCCATTAACCAAGCGCTCGCACCATTCAGTCGTCAGTCATTGTGATTAATTTAAGGTTAACCCCTTCGTGCTTTGGTAAATCGCAGGTTACCAGGGTCAGGGATCACACATCCTCATGTCATATCACACGCCACCAGAGCCATTTGGGCTGGCGCACGCGGCGGCGATGGAGCAGGCACGCATCGCACCGCTTGATGTGTTGGGCCTGCTAGCATGCCTTTGGCGCGGCAAGTGGCTGGTAATGACTTGCGTGATCGTCGCGGTATTGTTGGCTGGATATTATGCATTTGGCATTAAGTCTCCTCGCTACGCAGCAACGGCCACGTTGCAGGTGGCCAAATCTGCTGAAACCTCGAGCGCGTCTTATGATCGCCCGCTGAGTGCGGAAATTGCGCTGCTGCAGTCACAGGCCGTGCTCGACCGCGTCATCGAGAGGCGTGATCTGCTGAATGATCCGGCATTCAACCGCTACCTGACGCCGGTCTCTTTCTGGTCGTTGTCGGGGCTCAGGGCATCGCTACGCAGCGCTTTGACCGGACAGATTCAGACCACGCCGGATGAAGGTACGATCCGCGCCAAGACGCGAGATAATCTGCGGAACACGATCCGCGCACGAGCCGACGAAGAGAGCAGGGTGTTGTCGATCACCGCCACGGCCGGCCGCGAGCAGGATGCCGTCGCGATGGCCAACATAGTGGCAGAAGTGTACATTCTGGATCAGGCCGAGAGCACGCGCGCCGATGCCGAGAACAGGATCGCGTGGCTGACCGACAGGGTCTATTCTCAGCAGATCGATCTGGCGGACAAAGAGGCGGCAATCAACGACCTAATCAGCCGCGCGCAAGTCACCGATCAGACGGCGTTCGACGCGTTGAAAAGACAGGCGCTCGACACCGATACCCGTTTGCAAGAGGCCCGCGCGACACTCGCCACGTTGCGCAGCTCAACCGACGCCTCCGCCCCGTCATTTGCGAATGCACGCAGGGTGGAGGGGCAAATCGCAGCACTTGAGGCGGTGCGCCAAACTCTGTCCACCCAACTTGCAACGCAATCAGATGGGCTCGCACAGCTGCAGCAACTCCGCCGCGAGGCTGACGCATCACGTGTCCTTTATGAGACTTTCCTAGCGCGATTGCAGGATGCCAGTCTGCAAAGCGGTCCGCAGCCACCGCAAAGCCGTATCCTGCGCGCCGCTGGAACGGCCGAATTTGTGGCGACGCGCAAGACGCTTCTGGTGGGTCTGGCCGCTTTGTTGGGTGCAGTACTAGGCATATCCTGGGTTTTCGCGCGGGAGGCTCTCTCGACGGGCTTTCGAGAGCCTGCAGCGCTGCGCAACGCCAGCGGCCTGCTGGTAATGGCCCAGATGCCAAGCCTACGCTTGCGCCGGCCCGTCCATTTTCTTGATCAACTCGTGGCTCCCGCGGGACGAGCCACGCTGGATGCGGCGGCTGCCTTGCGCACGACAATCCTGTCGGGCAGCACCGATGAGGCGGCCAAGACCATCCTCTGCACATCCAGCACCGAAGGCGAGGAGAAAACCCAGTTGGCACTGGCGCTTGCCCATTCCCTGACCGGTCTGGGCAAAGCGGTATTGCTTCTTGATGCGGATGCCAGAAATGGTGGGGCCGCACGCTACCTGACCCACAGCCGAACTCACACGTTGCGAGCTGTCATCGACGGTCAAATCCCACTCGCCCACGCCGTGCAGCGCGATCCGCGATGGGATGTCGAAATGCTGAATGCGCAGGCGCAAAGCGCGGACATTTTTTGCACGGCGGAGTTTGCCGGTCTGCTGCACAAGCTGAGTGAGCGATACGACCACATTATCATCAACGCTCCACCTGTCTTGGACAGCGTCAATGCCCGGATCCTCGCGCAACATGCAGATCAGGTTGTTTACGCCGTACGTTCGGATCGCACATCGCTCGATCTAATACGGGCCGGACAGCAAGCCCTGAGCGATGTGCAAGCGCCGATTACCGGTCTTGTGATGACGCAAACGGAAATGCGCTACCAGCGGCGCTCACGGCGCCGCTGGTCCATGGCTTCTCCACGATTTGCACAGGATTAACGGCGCCTGACTTGAATCGCCATCCGGCGCCACAATGCACTTCTTAATCCACCCGCATCACATGGCGGCTGAAAAAGCGCAAAGTGTCACCATTGCCAAATCGCAAACCGCCGGGCGCGTCGCGTGTAATATAGGCCTTGGCCTGCCAGTCTAGCCCACCGCTCGCAGTTGAGGCATTCAGGTTAGGACGCAGGAACGCATCGAACTCTGACACAACGTTGCCAGGCCCCGCTAAAGCCCCAGCCTCATGGCCATAGGTCAGCTGACCCTGAGCGAGTGCAGCTGTCAGACCGATGCGCTGCGCACCGTCAAAGTCGATATTCGGTGGATTGGTACCGTCATAATCCGACAACAACACTGGTGCCGCACCGGCCACCGCAACCTCATCAAACACGTCACTGCGACTTTCGCCGTCCCAGCGAACCATCGGCAGCATACCGGCATAAAACCATTCGAACGTAACTTCTGGGCCGTTCCCGATGGCTTCCACCGCATGCGCAACTCTGCCCGGCGTTATGGTCCTCGAAAGCTGACAAGTGCCAATCCCAGTACCCGCCTGCAGTTGCCAGTTCAGATCTTCGACGATACTGATCTCTCCCCCGACGGACAGCCCGTTGCCACTTGTGGAAGGTGTCCAGGCCGCGCCATCAAGCCGTATGTCACGCACCTGCAGCACTTCGTTGCCATGGGTCTGCCCGCCAAGCTCTGTCGCTGAGCCGCCGGAGGTAAAGCGCATCGCGTATTCACGCTCTGACGCATAGTCGATAGCCACGAATTTAGGGTATGTTGGCCGATCGTCCGCACGCCAGTCGAGCGTGCCATCTGATGCGATGCCCCCTGTATGCGTCGGACCATTCGTGCCGCTGACACCATTGGCGCGTGCCGAATAGAACAGGCCGCCATATTGTACCTCATCACCCATCGCGTATGTGACACCGGGCTGCCAAAGCGGGGGTAGAATGCGTGGCTCCGCCAATGTGCCAGTTATTGCGACAGCCTCGATCATGATCGCGTTTCCGCCAGGGCTCGCGGCCCCTCCGTTGCTGATCGTGATATCGTGCTGCCCGGTCAGGCCGCTCGCCACCTTGACCGATTGACGACGCTGCAGATCGGTTTCCGCATAAGTACGAAACGCCTTGAACCCCAACGCGTCAGGGTCGACAATCTCATTGACCAGTGTTTGATCACCGTCGATGTCAACCCGAACAAATCCACCACTGGTCCGCGCGGTATAATGAACCCAAACATCGTAGGGTGCCGCACGATCAACACTGACTGTGGCAGTCGCAGTGAGCGACGATGTGCTCACCGCGCGGTTGCCGGTGTAGCTGCCCGACAAACCCGAACCCGAAGACTGCAGCTGTGACCAGCCACTGCTGAGCGTGAAGTCCCCAATCGGATAGATATTGCGCAACTCCATCACGAGCGTTTCACGCCAAGACAGACGCGTTGTCGGATCGTTATTGTCGAGCCGCATCCAAGCGGCATGGGTCTCGGACAATTCCGTCCAGATCGACAAGCCGCCATTCGCACCCGGCGCCAGGGCCACGTGCTGACCGGTTCCTTGTCGAAAAAATGCCGCCAGCGGCTGTGGGTCAGGAACGCCCCGTTGCCCCGACCCGGGGGAAAGCGCCAAACCGATCATGGCTTAGTACCACGCGATCAGCTGTGCCGTGGTTCCCGTGGCCAACACCCGCTCAGCACGGATACTCAGCACGGCACCTGCACCAACCTCGTAGGTGACAGCTTCGCCCGCAGCGTCTTGAATGGCCACGCTGCCAGCGACGTTGACGTAAAATGCACGGGGACGCACCGGCAAATCGGCCGTATCGGATGGAACAACGGCGTAATGCGCCACCGCGGGCGCGGTCAAATTGACGTAATCGGTTTCAAAAGGATCGGACATCGGTCTCTCCACATTGGTTGAGACACAAGCCCTAAAGTTGCGGCCTTTCTACCGAGTTGGTCGGGCGCGCGTTCGCCCGCGCAACATGTCAGCTTCCCCTACGCGCGAGGATCACGCCAAGCGTGCGCCACGTAATCCAAAGATCAAAAGCAAGACTTGCATGCCGGATGTAATGCGCGTCAGCAGCAACCTTACGCTGAATCCCTTCAAGCCCATCAACATAACCGATCTGAGTTTGCGCCAAACCTGTGATACCGGGCAGCACCTGATGGCGATCACGATATCCGGGGATTTCCTGCACATAGACGCAAGCATGGTCATAACTGTCAGGGCGCGGACCGATCATGCTCATCTCGCCGCGCAAAACATTAATGATCTGCGGCAACTCATCAATGCGAAAGCGCCGCATCCAGCGCCCCAGTTTGGTGATGCGGTCCGTCTCAAGCGCATCAAAAGCGCCCCGCGATTTGGCGACATGCGTCGACATGGACCGAAACTTGTAGGCCGTGAAGGGACGACACCCCATACCCATCCGCTCTTGACGAAAAATGAGTGGACCTCTGTTCAGAAAGGGATTGAGGATCAGAAGACCGAATGCGCAGAGCGCCAGAGGAACCATCAACATCAGCGCTGCCGTCCAATCGAACGCGCGTTTTCTTATCCGCCGTGGCGCCACATTCGCGGCTGACGGGGCGAGGCTTGCCCCTCCTGCAAGCACGTCGTCCCATCCGTCATTTCGAAAATCAAACATCGCGCATACCACCGTCCCAGCAAGGAAAACCGCGACGCCAGCACCGCCGCATGGTTAACAAACTTGAAACAACCGTATTAAAGACACGTAAATCAGAGTATGAAATTCGCCCTGAAAATGATTGATTTGAAATGAAAATTCTTAACGCTCATTAGGATTCACAACCAATGAGCGAAAGCAATTCTTGGCAGCAATTTTGAGAACAGTGGCGATCCGGGAAGGACTCGAACCCTCAGCCTGCTGATTAGAAGTCAGCTGCTCTATCCAGTTGAGCTACCGGACCGCTTTGCGAGGTATGACTTGGGTTTGACGTCTTTTGCAAGACCGAACATCGCTAACCAAAGTTAAACACCCCGCGCCGTATCAGAGAAGCATATGTTTCTCGAAAAAAGACATGTCCGATGGGATGCATGCCTAAATCAAGACTTACGCAGCACCAATATCTCGCGGCCGATCGTAGCCATGGCTTAGTGTGTCCAGGCACCCCGACGGTTTGTCGCGAAGTTTTCGCCATAGCCGCCAGGGCGAATGTTGGGCTTGCGCGGCTTGGGCTGCTGTACGCTGGCTTCTATCCCGTGTTCTTTGGCGTAATCCAACGCGGCTTCCTTGCTATCAAATTCCAACCGAACTTGTGATTGCGTATCAGAAGACGACGTCCAGCCCATCAGCGGATCAACCTCTCGCGCGGTCGCAGCCACATATTCCAAAACCCAATGTTTCGTTTTTGCCGTCCCCGACGACATCGCGGTTTTCGCTGGCCTGAAGATTCGTGCACGCATCGCAAAGCTCCGTTAGATGCAGGATATATGTGCCAACCAACCTTGGCACGCAAGCGCCGCTGCACGCAGCGCGTCAAAATCACATTACATGCCCAGGCGGTTCGGGTGCGCAAATGCCACTAAGCCCACTCTCCGCCGCGCATGACCGGAACGCGCTCTCCGGTTTTGGTGATCCCGTCAATATCAACGGCATCCGACCCCATCATCCAGTCCACGTGGATAATGCTTTGATTCCCACCTTTTTGCTTGAGCTCATCTGGCGATAGCGTTGAGCCGCCTTCAATCGTGTCCGCATAGCACTGACCAAGCGCGATATGGCAGGACGCGTTCTCATCAAAAAGCGTGTTGTAGAAGAGGAGCCCGGATTGGCTAATCGGGCTCGAATGCGGAACCAGTGCCACCTCGCCGATCCGGCTGGCACCATCATCGGTCTGCAGAAGTGCCTGCAGTACGTCCTCGCCCTTGCTCGCCGTAGCCTCAATAATCCGTCCCGCCTCGAACCTCACAGCGATATCCTCGATCACATTGCCCTGATGCGCCAAGGGCTTCGTCGCGGCGACTGTGCCCTCAACCTTGTAGGCATGTGGGCATGTGAAAACTTCTTCCGTCGGGATATTTGGCTGGCACACAACGCCGTTAAGTGCCGGAGACGCGCCACCTTTCCAGATGTGACCATCCGCCAGCCCCAAATGCAGGTCTGTTCCGGGACCAATGTAGTGCAACGCGCTGAAATCCTGTGCATTCAGCCAATCCACCCGTTCCTGCAGCCGCGCACTATGCGCGGCCCAATTCGCAACCGGATCATCGCCATCCAGCCGTGAGGCGACATAGATAGCATCCATCAATTTGCCCTGCGCCTCCTCAACCGAGACATCCGGATAGACGCGTGCCGCCCAGGCAGCGCCTGGAAAAGCGACGATATTCCAGTTCACCTCAAATCCAACGATGGGATCCATTGCGGGCTTGGACGCGATGGCGTTTGCCTTGCTGACCCGTGCGACCCTAGTCGGGTCTTGTTCTGCTAGCAGCATCGGATCGTCGCCAGTGATCGCCATACGCGCTGCACCGCCTTTAAAGGCCGCTGCCATCCCTTCAAAGAGCCAGTTTGGTGCGCGGTCAAAGCTCTCATCGGGGGCGTTTTCATATCGCGCCAGTGTGATCTCATCGTCGCTAAAGAAGGGGGTCACCAGACCTGCACCCGCTTTGTATGCGTGCACGGAAATGCGTCTTACCAAATCCAGGGCGGCAATTGGCGCCGTAATCACAAGGTCCTGCCCCGGCTGCAGATTGACACCGGTGCGCACTGCCACCTCTGCCAAGCGGTCGAGTTTTTCAGGGTCGATACGGGATGTCATGGCGGGCCTCCTGTTGCCGATCTGCGAAAGTCAAAGCACTTCGATTCATACTCGCATCACAATTCTCTGCCTCTCCGCAACGGTCGAAGGTGATTTATGATGCATGATGTCTGCAGTTAAAGCCGAAACGCTATAGATGTTCCATTTCTGGCGTCAACCAAGGTCAGAACACCCGCTGTTCGGATCGTCTGGCGGTAAGACCACGGCTCCGCCCGTTCAGAGGACCGCCCCCCGGACGTCTTCTACCGGCAGACGACTTCAGCAAAATCAGGGCTTACCTCCGGACTCGTCATCGAACACCATGCCCGGTCCACAAGGGCAGTCTGGCGCGGCCAAGAAGACGGCCCTGTTGTAGTGTAAACATACATGCCGCCACCGGGCACATCGGCGTCAGATATGCTGCCAAGAGCGGCCTCCAATGACACGATGGGAACAGGTTGATCGACACTTGCGCAAGCCCTACGGTATGATACCCGCTCACAGACGATCATTACGGATCTAGAAGGAAATTCATCTTTGCGACTGGATATCTCCCCACCTTCCAACGCGTTTGAGGTGGTCACAAAACGGTGGGGTTTGCAAAACGCCGAACAAATTCTACAGACTTATCGATCAACCGTTTACCGCGTGGAGAGCCCAAAGGGACCCGCTAAACTGAAACTCTACACACAAATTGGATACCGGGGTGAACGGGCAGCAATCTCATTCTCAAAAAGTGTCAGCAGCAACGCGATTGCAAAGATTTACCAAAATGATTTCTATCGCGCCGCGGTCCTGAGCGAATGGGTCGAAGGTCCGACCGTCCAAGAGGTGCTGCAAAAAGGAGACTACGAAAAGGCGACGCGCCTCGCCTGTGAGGTGATCCGTAGCCTAACGGAAACCAGCAGAATACGTTTTCCTTTTGCCTACCGTCGTAAAACTGCAACTCAGTACCGTACTTTACGACAGAAATTCAAGAATGGCCAAAGCCCACAAAATGAGGCATTGCTAGCCGAGGGCTTGGGGATTTTTGAGCGCCTTTTGTCGCGCAGAAGGGACGAGCGGGTCATTCATGGTGATCTACACTACGAAAACATGATCCAGACACCGATTGGCGCACGCGCAATTGATCCGCGCGGTGTCAGGGCTCATCCAGTCGTGAATTGCCAATCCCTTTTTATCGATTCAGGCGCCGAAATAGACCTGTCTGCTTTTGCAAAGGTGTTTTCCGATCAAGTGCAAATCTTCACAGAAAACCTGGGCTTTGACCGCGACACTGTCATGCAACTCGCGCTATTTGCGCGGATATGGCGGACATTAAAGATAGGCGATGATCGCCAAGCGCTCCGCGAAAGGCGCTTGCGGGAGGTTGAGCTTATCCGAAGCGTTATCGCGCAAACCTGAACCTCTATTTTTCATGTGGCGACTTTGGCGTCTTATAGAACGCGTTCGTCATGGGGAGTGGACGCGTTTCCTACCTGCTTTTTTTGATTTGCATTGGGGCGATCAAGAGATCGACAACAAATATCGGCAGCTAATAAAGCCATATAATCGCACAGCCTCGTAGCTTTATCGCATCGAGATTGTCCGTCCTTGGAAGCGTGTTCACTTGAATCAAGCATCCAAGACAACGCCTAAGACGGTTTGCCGAAGATGCACCATCCGTTATGCATTTGATTGCCGAGCAACACAAAAAGCATAATTCATAAGCGATTTTTGCCGTTAATCAAAAAGCAAGAGCGGGACTCTAGGGTGCGAAAACGCTTGGAGGGCATTCCAAGCGGCTGACAGTTGACTTGGAGTTGTTTGATGCTGAAACGAAACGTAATGACACTGACCTTCTTGGTTGCTGCGCAGGCCGCATCGGCTGACGAGTTTGCCCCGGCTCTTGAAGCTTACCTGCATAGCAACGTTACCGCTTGGGCGACCGATCCGGTGATCCTTGATGCACTGCGCAGCGCAAACTCGCGGACCGCTGATTTTCAATCCGATCAGATCCTCGCGCTCGATCAAGCGTGGCGCGCCGAAGTTGGGCAAAGCAACGCGCCCACGATTGAACCAATCCTCAACAATGCTGCTGCCGATTTCCTGCGCGGTCAGGTTAATGCATCCGGCGGCACGATTTCCGAGATCTTCATTATGGACTCGGTTGGTCTGAATGTCGCGGCATCGTCAGTCACCTCTGATATGTGGCAAGGTGACGAGGCAAAGTTCACCGAAACCTACAGTGCGGGTCCAGGTGCTACGCATATCGGCGATGTCGAATTCGACGAATCCGCCCAGACATATCTTGGTCAAGTGTCGATGGCGATTAGCGACCCCGATACTGGCGAACTGCTCGGTGCAGTGACCGTCGGCGTCAATGCTGAGCAACTCTTCTAATACGAAAAACCAGGCTGATCATCCCATGGCGTTGAAAGATCTGACCGGGGCACTGGGTGCCTCGACCAAGTCGATATATGCGAAATGTCTTTGGATCACGACATTGGTCACACTGATCATTGTCGCCGGACTCAGTTATCAGAATGCGCGGGCCTCGGCGACTATCGCTCATGACGGCGTCAGAGACCTGGCCGTGACAGCCACAAACAATACGGCCGGTCGCCTCGGAGCATCAATTCGCTTCGGCAATATCGACGAACTGAACGCGCAGATTAACGACCTGATCGCGGCATCAAATGGTCGGGCAGATTCCGCGATCATTTTTTCCCAAGAAGGTCAGATACTTGCCGAGGCCGGTTCGTCGGACCTGTCTTCGCTGCGGGCACTCGCGCAATCCGCCCTGCGCAATGAAGCAGATTCACGGGATGTCGAAAACCTCGACTTCGCCTTTCGAGTTGGAATTGGTCAGGAAAACGCCACCGTCGGTGTCTTGGCTGTAAGTTGGACTGCCGAGCCGATCATGGCAAGGTTACGTACACAAACACAGCAAAAGCTTGCTTCTGCGCTGGCGCTGCTCGCTGCACTGCTGACCTGTTCAACATTCTTGCTGCGGCGCATTTTGGGACAGCCGTTGCACCGATTGGAGAGCGCGATGCAAGCGGTAGCATCTGGCAACTATTCGGAATCGATTTCTGACGTCTCGCGTCAAGACGAAGTCGGAGAGCTTGCCAGGAACCTGGATCAAATGCGCCAAGGATTGGAGGAGGCTGCCCACGCAGCCGAAGCTGTCAGAGCCGACCAACGCGAGCAGGAAGAGGTGATCACGACGCTTACCCAAGGGCTGCAGAGCCTCGCTGCTGGCGATATGACCGTGCGCATCGAACACGATTTTACCGACAAGTATCAGCAGCTAAGAAACGATTTCAACAATACGGCTTCGACACTGCATGATACCTTGCAAGCGGTGGTCAGCAACGCCCGCCTGATCCAGACCGAAGCGGAAGACATCGGTCGCCAATCAGGTGAATTGTCACAGCGGACCGAAACGCAGGCCGCCACACTTGAAGAGACTGCCGCAGCGCTTGATGAACTCACCGGGAATGTCAAAACAGCCGCCGACGGCGCGCAGGAAGTCGAAAACATCGTCCGCACCACCCAGACGGAAGCCGACGCTAGCGGTGAAATCGTCAAACAAACGGTGACGGCGATGTCAGAGATTGAGGATTCCTCTCGGCAAATCTCGACCATCATCTCTGTCATCGACGACATTGCCTTTCAGACCAATCTGCTTGCCTTGAATGCGGGCGTCGAGGCGGCCCGCGCGGGCGAGGCGGGACGTGGCTTTGCCGTCGTCGCTTCCGAAGTGCGCGAACTCGCGCAAAGGTCTTCGGAGGCTGCCCAGCAGATCAAAGACCTGATCAGCGGCAGTTCAGAACAAGTTGCACGCGGTGTAAAGCTTGTCGACGAAACTGGTGCCGCCCTCATGGCAATCACGGAAAGGGTCGCAGATATCTCGACACTGATGTCCAACATGGCCAGCGGCGCGACCGAACAATCCCGCGGCTTGGCTGAGATCAACCTTGGCGTTGGTCAACTTGATAAAGTCACCCAGCAAAATGCCAGCATGGTGGAAAGTGCTGATGTGGCCAGTCAAACGCTGCGCCAACAGGCTGCGGCGCTCAACGAAATCGTGACTTCATTCGAAATCGAAGAGCCTGGATCAATGATGCATGCGCACCGCGCAGCTTAGGTACAAAACGGAAACATTCACTCAGCTCAGGGGTTGAAAATCGTCCGCGAAATATGATCTGGTAACCTATCACCAGAGGGGTTTTTCGTGGCCGAGCCAGCAACACATAGTACTTCCGACCCGCATTATTACTTGTCGAACCCTGCTCCGGACGTCAAAACACGCGAGAAGCTTGAGGGCGGGCGGCGCTTTGTTTTGAATACGGATTTCGACCCTGCGGGCGACCAACCAACGGCAATTCGCGAGCTGTCCCAGGGTGTGATTGAAGGCGAACAATCGCAGGTTTTGCTCGGCGCAACGGGTACCGGCAAGACCTTTACAATGGCGAAGGTCATTGAAGAAACTCAGCGGCCGGCCATCATACTTGCGCCCAACAAAACCCTGGCAGCCCAGCTTTACGGTGAGTTCAAAGGCTTCTTCCCTGAAAACGCGGTCGAATACTTTGTTTCTTATTATGATTACTACCAGCCAGAGGCGTATGTCGCACGGTCCGACACATACATCGAAAAAGAGAGCCAGATTAACGAACAGATTGACCGTATGCGTCACTCAGCCACGCGCGCGCTCCTTGAACGCGATGATGTCATCATCGTGGCATCGGTATCGTGCATATACGGTATCGGTTCTGTTGAAACTTACGGTGCGATGACGCAGGATCTGCATGCAGGCCGCGATTATGATCAACGCAAGATCATGGCCGACCTGATTGCACAGCAGTACCGTCGCAACGACCAGGCATTTCAGCGCGGTAGCTTTAGGGTGCGTGGCGACTCGCTGGAAATCTGGCCAGCCCACCTTGATGACCGCGCTTGGAAACTTTCGTTCTTTGGCGAAGAGCTTGAAAGCATCACGGAATTCGATCCGCTTACAGGCGAGAAGACTGATACATTCGAGAAGATCCGCGTCTACGCAAACTCTCACTACGTCACGCCGCGGCCAACAATGCAGCAAGCTATTCAGGGCATTAAGAAAGAACTCCGCATCAGACTTGATCAGCTCGTCAACGATGGCAAACTACTTGAGGCACAACGGCTTGAGCAGCGCACAAATTTTGATCTTGAGATGCTTGAGGCGACCGGTGTTTGCAATGGTATCGAGAACTACTCCCGCTATCTGACAGGGCGTGCACCCGGCGAACCGCCGCCAACGCTTTTTGAGTTTATTCCGGATCACGCGATCGTCTTCGCAGATGAATCGCATGTCAGCGTGCCGCAAATTGGTGGCATGTATAAAGGTGACTATCGGCGCAAGTTCACACTTGCCGAACATGGCTTTCGCCTGCCCTCTTGTATGGATAACCGCCCCCTGAAGTTCGAGGAATGGGACGCAATGCGACCGCAATCGATCTTTGTCAGCGCGACCCCTGCAGCCTGGGAATTAGAACAGGCAGGCGGTGTCTTCACTGAACAGATTATCCGGCCTACCGGACTGATCGATCCAGAAATTGAGATCCGTCCCGTTGATATGCAAGTCGATGACCTGCTCGACGAGGTGCGGAAAGTTGCCGCAAATGGCTACCGCACGCTTTGCACGACGCTGACCAAACGAATGGCCGAAGACCTCACCGAGTACATGCATGAACAAGGCATCAAAGTGCGCTACATGCATTCCGATATCGACACGATTGAGCGGATCGAAATTCTACGGGACCTTCGTCTCGGTGCTTTCGACGTTTTGATCGGTATCAATCTGCTGCGAGAGGGGCTGGACATTCCAGAATGTGGGCTTGTCGCAATACTCGATGCTGACAAGGAAGGTTTTCTGCGATCCGAGACTTCTCTGGTTCAGACCGTGGGCCGGGCCGCACGAAATGCCGATGGCCGTGTTATCATGTATGCAGACCACATCACGGGGTCGATGGATCGGGCGATCAAGGAGACCAACCGGCGTCGCGCGAAACAACTCGACTACAATGAACAACACGGGATTACGCCACAGACCGTGAAAAAGAATGTAGAAGACATTCTTGCCGGCCTCTACAAAGGCGATGTCGACATGAACCGGGTCACTGCCAAAGTCGAAAAGCCGATGGCCGGCAGTAACCTGCAGGCGGTGCTGGATGGACTGCGCGATGACATGCGCAAAGCGGCCGAAAACCTCGAATTCGAAGAAGCGGCCCGGCTTCGGGACGAAATCAAGCGGCTGGAAACAGTTGATCTTGTTGTCAGCGACGACCCCCTCGCCCGGCAACAAGCCGTGGATAAAGCAGTCGGCGAGGCGCATAAGGCTGCGGGGCGAAGTACCGCCGGACGACCCGGTCAGCGAGGCGGGAATGTTAAGCGCAGAAAACGCTAAGCATTGAGTGCGTCCACCTAAATTCACGGGAAGTTCGAGCCGGGCATTGGCCCAAGATAGGTTAGTCGCTAGGCATCTGAGATAAAATGGCTTGATGACCCAATCTCTCAACCAAACGGTTCCGAGATGCGGCCCACGGACAGTGCGCCACTGAAACGTTTGAAGTAGGTCGTGAGATTTGAGCGACCGAGGGCTTGCCGGAAACGCGGCGCCACGCGTTTCATTGCCAAAGCTTGCCTGTGCCGTGAGGCCAGCTAACTAAATTTCATGCGTATTGCTCTTGCTTTCATCCTTTTGGCCTGGCCTGCTGCGGCATGGGAGTTTGCGCCCAGCCCCATCTGCACACTAACCGAGACAAATGTCGACGGCACACTGACCATCACCTACGACGCCAGCCTGCCCGAATACACGATTACCATCACACTTCCTGAAGCCACGTGGCCCGATGCGCCTAACTTTGCGATGGCCTTCGCGGGCGAACGGCCCATCGGCATCCAGACGGATCGGCATCGCCTGAGCGATGACCGCCGCAGCCTGACAGTCACCGATACAGGTTTTGGGAATGTCCTGAATGGCTTGGAATTCAACTTACGTGCCTACGCGACCTCCGGCGACATGACGGTTGGCTTCGCGCTCACAGATATCGGCACGGCGATCCGCGATTTTCGGAATTGCCCCGCAGACAATATTGCATGATGCCAAAACGCGACCCTGTAAACACGACAACAGATGCGGCGCGTACACTTGCGCGCAGCATTTTGGACCAGACTCGCTTTGGCGCCTTGTCGGTAATCATCGATCCCGGCATTCCTTATGTCGCGCGCGTGGCGATGGTACCTGACAACGGCGGCCTGCTCACCCTCATCTCTACGTTGTCGACGCACACCAAGGCCATGCAAAAGAAGCCAGATTTTGCGGCACTCATCGGTGAGCCAAAGACGAAGGGAGACCCCCTGACACATCCTCGTATGACGATCATGGGGACGGCAGAAGTTGCGGACAAGGCCGCCAACAAGCAAAGATGGCTCGACGCGATACCCAAGGCAAAGCTGTACTACGACTTTACTGACTTTCGGTTGTTCCGATTACAGCCCACGAAAATCCACCTCAACGGTGGCTTCGGCAAAGCGTACCGCTTGTCGGCAGATGACATTCGCTAACACTGCAGAACTATTAGGGCGTTGCCACGGGCCTCCATGCACCCGGATAGTCAGCACGAACCCGCAAAAGTCTGAACATACAGCGCCCTTGATTTGCTCCGTTTTACCACCCGCAAACGGGAAGACCTAAGCTCGTTCCCAGTCCTTTGGGTAAGTGGTCGAGTTTTCCAGCGTCACGTCATCAAGTCTCATCATTGCTTTCGCCGCCGCGGCCTCATAAATCCAATAACCAAAGTATGTATCGTTGATATTGTCGTGATTGGAGCATAACGGGTTGGTTGCACTGCGGATAGCTCGAAGCCACCCCGGCATCAAAGCGTTCCAGCGCGGCCACGCGAACTGAGTCGGTTTCTCCTGGATCAAGCGCCCGCAGAAGCCGCGGGCAGGCGTTGGCGAAAACGAAGTCAGAGACAGTTCCACGTCCCGCGCCATGCCCAAAATCCGCAATGAAGCGCTGCCAAACCGGGTCTCGTTCAGGCCAGAATTCGACCGCATCCACCGGAGGCGCGGCCTCGTCGGGGATCAGGCGGCATAGAATAGCCAATCTCAGATAGCGCGTGCGAGAACCCCGACCACCCGCATAGTCGCGCTGTTTCCAAGCGGGCTGTTCGCGGCAGATGGCGCCGAACTGCGGATATGCATCAAGCAACAGAATGCGGGTGTTAGCCAAACAGTCTGCGACGGGTGCGCCAGAGGAATAGAGGGCAGAGAGATGTCGCTTGGATGGATAACTACCTCGTCTTCGAATCCAAGTTCGGAGATAAAGCCGCGGCGATCGCCGATATCTCGATCGAAATTACCAAGCTCAACCGCGTCGACCTTCAAGCATTGTTCACCTTGGTCTTCGCAAATCACAAGGTCTGCACGCCTCGACGGAATCATGCCATTGCTTTACACCGCGCCGGCAGCGTAAAGGATAGACCTTGGAACACACCCGAGCGGCCACACGGGGCGGCTAGAGTTCATCTGCCGGTGGCATGTGGTGACAGGGCATAGTCGCCCGCGTTAGAGGTCCTTTCATTGGGGATCGCCTTTTCCGAAACGGTCGTAGCTACGAAATGTTGCGCCTCGCTCACGCCTTAGCTTCGACGTATAGCGACATTTCCGGGTCTGTTCTGTCGAAGTAGCGTGGGTCGCGCAGGATGGGTACGCTGCTTTGCAGGTAACCGGACACGCAAACATCGGCAAAGCCTGCCCTTTCAAGCATATCTGTCAGCTTGGCGGCATCGAACCAGTTCACGTGGCCGCCAACGTCCATGTTCAATTCGCGGGAGGATTCCCGACTTGCGGCATCAAACGCATCTTTGAGGCTGGGGAAAGACGCCAAGAACCGAACGCACTCAGCACGGGATAAGCGCTTTGGGTTACGCGGATTGGTGAGCAAGCTCACCCAGTCGACTAAAAACTCAGCGCAGACTTCGCGGGCCTGCTCTTCGGTGTAACGTGAGAATGGGCGTTTAATTCTCTGCGTTTTGACGAGCAGATAGTGCAGAAAAAAGGACCAGTCTTCCGCCTCATAGGCACGTATCATCAAGCCTGCATCCGGGCAAACAATGCGAATGCGGCCTCCGGGCTCCAAAAGACGACGGGCTTCGCAAAATAGAAACGCCGCATCCTCTGCAAAGAGGTGTTCGATCACATGGCTGCAATAGATAACCTTGAAAAATCTGTCCTGCTCCTGGAGTGGCTTGCGTTCATAGACATCCCAGTAGTAATCAACTGGTGCCTGTTCGATGCCGCGACGCATCTTGGTCCAGGCGGTGTCGTCATCGCCATAGTTTTTATCAGCGGTGCGCCACAGATCATGTCGAAATGATCCGGGGCCGAGGTTCAAAAACGGTCTCTTCGTCAGGTCGTCCTTGTTGTAGCTGACGGTATAGACGTCGCTAAAAAAGTTCTTTGTGACGCGCCCATTTACAACGTCGCGCGCTGCTTTCTCAATAACGGCACTTTTTTGTGCGGCGCTGTTGCTGATTTCGGTGATTTTTTGACCAACGGCATCGCCTTTCGCCGCAGGTTTCTTCATATATCCAATCATCTTACTTTCGCTCGCCTAGTGTTGCGTCTGGCTGCGCTGGAGAGCTTTCCAATAGAGTTTCACAACTTGGTTTTGTGAATCTCCAAAGAATGCAGCGCGATCACGCTCGTATTTTGCTTGTTTTCGATCACCAACCATCTGCTTGACCAGAAAAGCCTCAAGCCGCTGCTTCGGCTTACTCTCTGCATCAAGCTGGTTTTTCTTCCGATTGGTTGGGTTGGCACCTTTCTCAAAAGCAGCTACCGCGCCCTGCCGCCAAACAGATTGCGAAGGTGCTGCTTTGGCGTCTGGAGCAACAATGAACTTTTCAGGCAAACCACCGACGGCGTCCTCAAAGCTCTGACCAACGAAGAGTTTGGCGTCATCTTTATGTGGATTCTGAACCAGCATGGCCAATGCGCCTTCCGCCAGATCTGCGTCAATATGGATTTGGTCCATGAGGTCACCAAAACCGTCGTGAAATTGCTGGGCAAAAGCAATTGCGCCACGATGCATTGGATCGATTAAACTCTTTCTGGTGACATAGTGACGCTCCTTGCGATACTTTGGCTCAAAATCTTCGCCGTCGCGATCCATGGCCACCAGACTGCGTGACGAATGGCAAAGCATAAATTCCAACAGGTGACGGTTTTGAACCGCTATTGAATGCGAAATGGGTGCCGACAGAGCGGTTCCTGCAAATGCGCGATGACGATCGCCGCGTTGCAGCCACACTTCACTTTCCTGGACCGTTGCGTAGTAGTAACCAATGGTGCGCCGATCAATGAGGTCGCCGAGCGCACCTTGTATATTGGCTTTCCAGCCGACATCGACGATTGCGGGTCCCTCAGCGGCAGCAAACCCCTTCTGATCGAGGAAATCCAGATAAGACGCCCGTTCGTTCGCAGCATGATCGAGTATCTCGTTCATATAGTCCTGCACGACGGCATGAAGCTTTTGCCGATGTGCGAATGATCGATCAATTGGCATCGCCCGATCATCTATGCCAAGCGCGGCAAGTCTTTGAGAGGCATTGTGGCCTAATACGAGTCCGAACCGCCCTTCCAACAAGACGTCCAATGGGACACCGATATCGTAAGGCATCGCAAGTAGCGCCAGAACATCAGCCCGTGTACGACAGGCAGCGACGCGAATAGCGCGACGCGACCCAAGTAAATAATGAGTTTTCAGTTTTAGCGCAGGCGACGGGTGCAGCTTGTCGAATACTTCCTTCAGTAGCCAGCCCTCACGTGCCATGAAGAAAAGATCACTGATATTGTCGCGCGCTGCCTCTCTACCCAGCCACAGCATGTATCCCGTTGTCAGCGGGCCAAGAACCGCATACCCCAGCCGGTAGGGGTCGCCTCCTGAAAGGGTGCTGAGTTGTGAACCCACCAATGGCCCATCATAGAGACCGCGGGCCGTCGTCCCAGCGATAGCACTGCGCGACTTCTCACCAGAACCTACCCTTGGCGAATAGAGTGTCTTCATCGCAGCATTGCTGCGCTGCCATTCGATAGCAGACGACCAACGGAATGGGCGAATACCATTGGAGGCTGCCATCTTGATGTCGGTCATCTTGTTGTCGCCGACATGGACGAGCGCCGCCGGCGCAAGTTTTAGGTGATCCAAAACGACCCTAAAAAGTGCTCCCGATTTTTTGGTGCAATCATGATCACATGACAAAAACAGCTTCTCGAACTGCTTGTCATAACCAGCCTTCTCCAGCATCTGGAGGATGGTGTCATGCGGCAGATACATGTCCGAAATCAAATATATCGGCTTTTTGCTTGATCTGGCGAGATCGAACAGTTTTCGACCAAATACCCGCACACGCGAGTGGGAAACCTCCAAAGCCATTTCGGCCTGCTGCAGGTCGGCCAGGGCTTCACTTGGAAGGCCATAGTAAAGCGCAAGCGTCTCGTAGATATCCTTAAGCGTGATCTCTTGCTTTATGCCCGCAAGCCTTTCGCGGGTCTGCACCTCGCACAAGGCGCGGTTCTTGCCAAAGTCGACGGCGACGCCGTCCGTTAACGCCAAGGCGCGTGCATCAAGAAACCGGTAAAGGTCCGCAGGTCTTTCGACCGGGCGACATATCAGCGTATCAAAGACATCAAAGGACACTGCCTGCGTTGCCGGATCTTCGATTAGCTCCTGCAATTGCAGTAGTGTTTTCGCCTCTCGATTTGGGGACGGCGACACCGATAACGCACGCGCCGACCGTTCGGTTCGAAACCCGCTGAGCAAGCGATCCGCATAATTCGGGTCAATCTGGGTCAGGTCGGAAAGCGCATCCAGACCTTCCTTTCCCGCCTTCTGGCGTGCGGACATGTCAGTCAACAGGTCAAAGAGGAACTTACCATCTTGCGTTACTGCACTTGCCAAAGGCTGATGATAATTGACAAGCGTGGAAATCGTATGATCACAGCGATCCGACCAAGAGATATGCTGTAGGCTTGGCGCGTTTGTTGCGTAGGTTTCTAGGAAGGTGTTCCCGATCACTTCTATCGCGTTGTGCCACGCCATACCTTGCATAGCGAGCGATGACGATGCGCTGACAATGGTGTCAACATGGGGCAGCAGGTATTGCGAGACACTGTCCAGCTTTTCGAGTTCAGCGCTGTAGATGAGCTGCGGAAAAGAGGATCGTAAGGATTCAGCAACAGACGTGTCGAGTGGCGTGTCAGACACCAACCCGTTCCGATACTGCGTCACCACCAGTCCCGTGCTTTTCGGTGTGCGATCAAGAACCGACCAGAGCATGTCCAACTGATTGTCAAAGCCGGCATCCGCAGCAAACGCGTAATGCTTGCTGGCTTGCAGAGGCAAAAGTGAGAGCCTTTCGAAATCTGCAATCTCGTCGGCGATCATCTCGCCAACATGATGGAAGCATTCCATTGCTGCACGCGCTTTGCCTGCGAAATCACGGCCCATCTGCAGCGCCTCTGCGGAGATGTGGTTGCCCGTCTGGATATCAACGCCGCTTTTGTGAAGTAGCCCATCACAATAAAGACCGACCGGATCGAATATGACGATATGTGGATAAGGCGGGCGGCTGAATGCGCCCGGCATCTGATTAACAATCAATGCGTCAGGATAGATTTCGCGCAGGAACGGAACCGGGCTCTCCCAATGCAGGATGACATCCACCTTCTTCGGCAAGTGCGGTCGGAGCATGTCTGTCAGCTTATTCGTCAGATTATCTTCTGATTGGGTGTAAAGCGCCTCATAAAGCGGCTTATTTGAGGTCGTGCGGTTCCTGGAAACATGGTGAGGAATCTCAAGCACCTTCAATGAGACGTCTAGAACTGCAGCGTCCTGACAAAAATGCGGAGGTATCGCGATTGAAATCTCTTCCGCAAACCCGACTAGCGCATTTGCCTGCTGACAAAGGTGCTTTTGAAATGCATTTCTAAAGAACTTTGGATCGCCATGAACCGGCCAAGGAGGTACCCAAACTAAAACGCGCATCTATGCACTCCATACATGTATTTCTTTTGCGGATGGCGCTCTTTCAATAGAAGTGGCTTTCAATTCTTTTGGGATAAGTTGGCATCTGATATCTCGTGATTTGAAATCAATTTCTTTACCCAAGAAGCACCACTAACGAGCGCGTTAACGAATGCTGACTAAGACACGCATCAATACAATCGGGTATGCAGCAAAGCCCTGTCCGAGTACTGTCGTGAGTGTAACTTCTTGTCAAAGGCATCCACCCTTTCTCGAGACGCAGATTCTCGAAACAAACCATTAACTGCCATTAAGAGCTTACTACTCTATCTGATTTCTTTATTTTTCATTAACGCTGTTAAGGTGTTTCATACGCCATGCGATATTTGTTCTTCTATGGAAGAGCAACACGAGGGGAATTGGCCGACTGCTCAGCATATGCTGGATAACATTCAGTATTTATTTACCATTCAGCCGATCTATTCGGCAGCATGAATCAGTTAAGTACAGCCACGCACTCATTTGAACGAAGTTCGCCGGTACATCCGTTCGAGCCATCTACGCGAAGTGGCAGCGGACAGCGCATTCTATTGCTGCAGGGTCCCGTTGGTCCGTTTTTTTCAGAACTTCACAAGGCACTGAATGAACGAGGTTTTAGCACCCACAGAGTGCTTTTCAACGCTGGCGACCGCCTTATGACATCAGGCGATATGGAGTGCAGCAGGTTTACGGGCACTTTGGCAACCTGGGAAGTTTGGCTTTACAAGGAGATGTTGGACAATCGACCAGATGCGATTGTTCTTTTCGGTTCCAATCGTCCAGCGCATGTCGCGGCACGGCGAATTGCAAAGGACTTCGGTATTACTCTGATCAGCCTTGAAGAAGGTTATCTTCGGTCGGGCTACATTACGTGCGAGGTCGGGGGCAATAACCAGCATTCTCCGTTCATGCATTGGACGCCTGGCAATTATCTGAGCAGGTTCATGCAGCCAATCGAGGATAGACTGCCGGTGAGCGGCTCCGCGTTCATCAAAATGCGGTTTTGGGCCGCTCTCTACTACCTTGCACGCGATATTTTCTCAGATACGTCTGATGAATTTCTGTTTCACCGCAAACGGGAACATCTGCTCACGCTGAGCCGAAAGTGGATCACGCATGTGGTGGTCCGCAGTGCAGCGCAGGTTTTCGAATCTGCAAAACGTCGCATGTTGTCGCGTAATCCGGGCTACATCCTCGTCCCCTTGCAAGTCTCAAGTGACAGTCAATTGCAGCTCGCTGCGCGTGGCTGGAACACGCCCCGACTCATCAACAGTGCGCTACGAGCGCTCGCCGATGCGAAATGCGATCAGAAAATTGTCTTCAAGCTGCATCCCCTGGGGTTGGATAGACGTGCCATTAAGACGTTGGTGAGGGCCAAAGCGCGTGAGCTTGGTCTGGATCATCGGCGCGTGGTTGTTTTGCAAACCGGCCGCATGAGCGACTTGGCGCGTCAATCAAGCGGGATGATCGTTATTAACTCGACGTCGGCATATTCTGCATTGCACCATGGAAAGCCGGTTCTTGTGCTTGGTGATGCCGTTTACCGGAATGAACACGTCGCCACCCTGGGAAACTCGGACGCTGATGTGGCAAGTTTCCTGGAGGCACGAAAGTGCAAGCCGCAAAGCAACATCGAGAGCTTCTTGGCAGACCTCAAAAGTGAGTGCCTGTTGCCTGGAGACTTCTACTTTTTCAACGGTCGACAGACTGCAGTTGAAGGTATTGTCGACAAACTGACACAGCTTATGGAGTTGAAAGCATGTCCTCGTAGTGAGGCATATGGATGAACACGGCGGTAAGTTGGACCAGATGGATACGCCAATTCTTCGTCAAAACGACACTCGTATTTTTGGTCGGATGCGCGACCATTCCATCATTTGGACCCGATGCTGAAGTCATCGAAAGCGGTGTCATTGGTGGTGAGGCGGATGCCGCAGACATCGTGCCTTTCCAGATCGTAGACATTACCGCTGCAACCCTGCCACAAAAAACTCACGTCGCGCAGAACTTCCCGGCACGATTCCGCAATCAGGCTCTGTACAGGGTGGACCGGAGCATTGAAGTCGGCGATCGCTTGCAAGTTCGCATCTGGGAAGTTGCAGAAGATGGTTTGTTCGCAACACCCGACCAGCGCGAAACGGTGATTGAGGTCACTGTTTCAAATTCCGGCATCATATTTGTTCCCTATGCCAACGAGATTGCCGCTCGGGGGCTGACGACTGCAGACCTCCGCGAAGTGCTGCTTGACCGATATCGCGGCAAAGCCGTTGAGCCCGAGATTGTTGTCACGATTATGGAGACACAAACGGATGCCGCAATCGTCCTCGGCGATGTTGGGCAACCAGGACGCGTCAGTGTGCCGTCAAGCGGTATCAGGCTTCTTGACCTCATGGCGCGTGCTGGCGGTACGTCACGGGCGCCGTGGGAGGTCAGTGTGACCATCCAACGTGGCGCGGACAAGGCCACCCTGCCACTTGCGGATATTCTTGATGTCCCTGCAAACAACGTTTTCGTGCGGCCAGGTGATTTTGTCAGCGTCGCGTATCTACCGCGACGTTTTGCTGTCTATGGGGGTGTAATTCGGCCAAGCAATATCGAGATACCGAAGGCAGAGGCCGATCTGGCCTATCTGTTAGCGGAGGTTGGCGGACTCAATGATCGCGTCGCACAAGCCAAATCCGCATTCGTATTTCGCCCCGCCACAAAACGGGGTGCCGAACATCAAGGCACGGCCATTGCGTACCGGCTAGACTTCTCACGCCCCGATGCGCTTTTGCTCGCCAGTCAATTTCAGTTGGCGCGCAACGACATCATATATGTCGCCTCGGCGGATGCTGCCGATTTCCAACGATTTGTTTCACTTATTGTGTCCCCACTGATGGGAACGGTTTCTGGTGTCTCAAGTCTTAGCAACTAAAGTGGCCTGTCATCAGCCGAGCAAGCGGCCCTTCGGTAACTGCGCGGATAATGTCTTGCGATGGACGAGGAACTTATGAGTGATACGCCGATCATCAAGCGCCGCGCCGTATCAGTCGGTGTTCTCGGGCTTTGGCTGCGGCGCCTTCGCCTTGGCCCGATCTGGCTGCTGGAATTGGCGCGAACCGTTTCCGCTGGTCCGCGTCCGCGGCAGGCCGCGTTCTCCATGGCGTTGGCGCGGGATCGCGGTGTAGAAGCCCTGTTGGGCGCACGTCCCGTTTTCTGGAGCCGGCTTTACAGAAGCAAGCCCGAAAGGCTCCTTGGTTGGGGGCGCAAATGGTCAGGCAGGCGTGCGGCGCGATTGGCGCAGATGTCCGATCTGCCCATGTTTCTGATCGAAGACGGCTTTTTGAGGTCGGTTGAGCGAACGGATAGGAGTGTTTCGTATCTTTTTGACGAGATTGGCGTACATTACGACGCGCGCATGCCGTCGACCCTTGAGCGGCAGATCTCACGCCCCATCAGCGAAGTCGAACGACTGCGTGCATGTCACATTATGCAAGAGTGGCGTCGGCAGAGATTGTCGAAATACAACGCGCATCCGGATTTCTGCGGCGCCCTTGATCAGCCCTTTGTGCTGGTTGTTGACCAGACCTTTGGCGATGCGTCCATCACTTACGGTATGGCTGACAAAAGCAGTTTTCAGCGGATGATTTCGGCGGCGCTTTCGGAGTATCCCGATCATCAGGTCATTCTAAAGGTACACCCCGATGTCATGACCCGCCGCAAAATGGGACATTTTGACATCGCGACCCTCCAGGAAAACCCTCGCATTCGCATAGTGGCGGAGCCTATTCATCCAGTAAGACTTCTGGAACATGCCGATGCCGTCTACACAGTCACCTCGCAATTGGGCTTTGAGGCATTGCTTTGGGGCAAGCCGGTCCACTGCTTTGGTATGCCGTTCTATGCGGGATGGGGACTGACACATGATCATTTGCCCGCACCTGGTCGCCGCAAGCCGATCGCGCTGGAACAGCTTGTTCATGCGACACTCGTAGAATACGCGCAGTATCTTGACCCCATAACGATGCGTGGGACCACGGCGGAAGAAGCATTCGCTCACATCGGATTGCAAAGACACAACCGGCTGATGTTTCCGCGCAGGATCGCAGCGGTTGGTTTCTCAAATTGGAAAAGGCCCTTCATCAAGTCATTCATGCAGGGTCAGGAAATCGTCTTTGCAAGACACTTGCCGACGACACGGCGTGTGGATGAAGAAGCGGGTATTCTTGTCTGGGGCAGTACTGAAGCACCGGAAATACCCGATGGTACAACGCTATTACGCGCCGAAGACGGCTTTCTGCGATCATCGGGCCTAGGTGCGGATCTCGTCCGACCGCTCTCGCTGGTGATCGATGATCTGGGCATCTATTATGACGCTACCGGTCCTTCGAGGCTGGAAGAGATACTCCAAAACAGCGATTTGCGTCCCGAGGCGACGACCCGGGCACGTAACCTTCGCGAAAAAATAATTGCGTTGGATGTCACAAAATACAATTTGGGCAAGGAGACTTGGACGCCACCAGACACCGACAAGCGCGTTTTGCTGGTCGTGGGCCAAGTTGAAACGGACGCGTCAATCAGGTTGGGCTCGCCCGACCTAAAGACCAATATCGCGCTTCTCAGACGCGTGAGAGGCGATAACCCCTCGGCTTACATCATCTACAAGCCTCACCCTGACGTACTGGCGGGCCTTCGCGCGGGCAGCAAGGACGATGACGCATTTCGCGAACTCGCTGACGAGATTCTACGGTTCCCCGTTTCGCTCGGCCAGGTCCTTCCGCGGATCGACGAGGTGCACACGATGACATCTCTTCTGGGTTTTGAAGCTTTGATCAGAGGCGCAAAAGTCGTGTGCCATGGTCTTCCGTTTTATGCTGGATGGGGCCTGACCGAGGACCGGTTGCGCTGTCACCGTCGCACGCGTCAGCTGGAGGTTGATGAGTTGGTGCACGGCACATTAATCTCGTATCCGCGGTACTTCAACTACGAGGGAAACTGCTTTGTTGAGCCAGAGCAGGCCGTCAACCAATTGGCCGCCTTGTCAGAACGCGGCCCGATGACGCGCACATGGCCGCGCAAACTTCTTCGCACCGGAATACTGGCCTGGCATAAAGTCAGCGGAAGCACGCGATGACGAGCGCCCCAGACAACAAAAAAAACATTTCGACTGGCCAAGTCCTCACATTAAGCAATGATGCGCGGACACAAAAGACGCACCGACCGAAACAAGGCAGACGCAGCAGGTTGGGGCTGTCTTTCTTTCTCTGCGTCCTGCTCCCCCTTTTGGCTGCATCCACCTACTATCTGGCTGTTGCAACAGATCGCTATGCGGCGCGTGCTGGCTTTTCCATTCGTGGTATCGACACCAACGCGGGTATTGATGGCATTGGCGCGCTGACCGGGCTTGCAAGTACCGGTTCGACCACATCCGATTCCTACATAGTGCTGAGCTATCTTGAAGGCCGAGAGCTTTTGGAACAGCTCGACCAGGAACTGGACCTTCGCGGCCATTTCTCATCGCCAGACATCGACATTGTCTCTCGCCTGCAACCCGATACGACGATAGAGGACTTCTTGGCGTATTGGGATCGGCGCATTCACAGGCAGTTCGACCCAACATCCGGGATCATCGAGTTCGAGGTGCAATCCTTTGACCCCGAACACGCGCAAGGCATCGCGACAACGGCGCTCAACCTGACGCAGACCTTTGTGAACGAGCTTTCGGCGAATGCGCGCGAAGACGCACTTCGCTTCGCGCGCGAAGAGGTCGATTTGCGAGAGGCGCGGCTGCGACAAGCGCTGTCCCGGATCAGAGACTTCAGAGCGTCCGAGCAATCTGTCGACCCCTCCGCGAGCGCTGCGCTCGAGATCGAACTCATCGCAGATCTTGAGGCGCGGCTGATCGACGTCAACGCCCGTATCGCAGTGCTGAGCCAGTCACTAGACGATACTGCGCCCAGCCTGGTCGGGTTGCGGCGCAACGCAGATGCCCTTGCTGCGCAAATCGTCGAAAGACGACAAGCTATCGGGCGTGATGCCATCGACAATGCCGGTGCAAGCGCCGTGACCCAGCAGCTTGCACGTTATGAAGAGTTGGAAGTCGAACGCAGCCTCGCGCAACAGGCATATGCTTCAGCCTTGGCATCGCTCGAACAGGCACGTTTGGATGCAGATCGACAGCAACGCTACCTTGCGATCCACCTCCATCCCCAAATGGCAGAAACTGCGCAATACCCGCGCAGTTTTCGAAACCTCTTCGTGATTGGCTTCGCGCTCGTAGCTGCATGGGGCATTGGCGCGCTGATCACCTATTCGGTACGTGACCACCTGACATGAAGCTGATCGCCACATCAGAACTGCTTTCCCTGCAATTACGCGTGATCGCAAGCCTGATCTTGCGCGAAACGCGGGCAACGTTTGGAACGTCGGCCTTCGGCTACATCTGGGCGGTCATTACCCCAACGGCGAGCGTGGGGCTACTCGTTTTTTTGTTTAGCATCATTGGCCGGCAGCCTCCATTTGGGTCGAGCCTCGCTCTCTTTTTTGCGACGGGCATCCTGGTGCTACAGTTCTTCAATGAACTCTCCGGCAAGCTCACAACCGTATTTGACGCCAACCGCGCGTTGCTCACCTATCCGATCATCAAGGACGTCGACACGTTGATTGCAAGAGCGATGCTGATCGGACTGACCTATGCGCTGATCATGGCGGTTTTCTACACGGGTTTGATTGTACTTGGCTTGGCTTCTCTGCCAACGCAGCCTGATCAGGTATTGATGGCCTTTTTGGCCGCATTTCTGCTTGGCGCAGGTCTTGGAAGCGTGAACGCCGTCATCTTTTCTTTATGGGATACATGGGCCCAGATCGAAAAGATCCTTACCAGACCGCTTTTCTTCATATCAGGCATATTTTACGTCCCGAGCCAGTTGCCCGTACAGGCGCGCGAAATACTGCAATGGAATCCGGTGCTGCATCTCGTTGAATGGTTCCGGTACGGGTATTATCCGAACTACGACTCCATGATCCTGAACATCTGGTATCCGGTCAGCATCGGCACCGCGCTCCTGCTGCTTGGCCTATCAGGCGAAAGACTGTTTCGCCGGGCACGGTTCTAGATGCTTGTCTTTGAGAATGTCAGCAAGTTCTATCGTCTAGGCGGCGTCAAAAAGACGATACTAACCGATTTTTCGTTTTCATTTCCGGGTGAC
Organism: Cognatiyoonia sp. IB215182; assembly: GCF_033963905.1. Taxonomy (NCBI): domain Bacteria; kingdom Pseudomonadati; phylum Pseudomonadota; class Alphaproteobacteria; order Rhodobacterales; family Paracoccaceae; genus Cognatiyoonia; species Cognatiyoonia sp. IB215182. The sequence goes on along the minus strand of NZ_JAXBMB010000001.1, from coordinate 155,333 downwards.
CGGAATGTCGCGATCATGGGCCGGAACGGCGTCGGCAAGTCAACGATGATGCGACTGATGGCGGGGATCGAACCCCCTGACTACGGCCACGTTTATCGCACGTCGCGTGTGTCCTGGCCGCTAGGATTTGCCGGCGGGTTCAACGGCAGCATGACCGGCATCGAAAACATTCGGTTTGTTTCGCGCATTTATGGGCAAGATACCGAGGCGGTGATTGCCTATGTCAAAGACTTCGCAGAACTCGGTCGCTCCCTGCGCTTGCCCATCAAAACTTATTCAAGCGGAATGAAGGCGCGCCTGGCCTTCGGGCTGAGCATGGCAATCGATTTCAATATTTACCTCATTGATGAAATCACTGCGGTTGGAGATGAGGATTTCAAAAAGAAGAGCCAAGCAGTGTTTCAGGACAAGCTGGCGCGCAGTCAGATCATCATGATTTCTCACTCTCCCACTACGATTAGGCAGTACTGTGACTGCGGCATGTTGCTGGAAGGTAACCGCATCCGCTTTTTTGATGATGTCTCAGATTTGTTGCATGCATACGGGGCATGACACGATGCTCCGACAAGACTTTTCCGGTGACGTGACCTGCCTCCCGAGGCTCCCTCATTCATAACGAGAGTTTGCGGGTCTGGTTTTCATATTCGTCGGTGTTGGTTTGAGCAAGCGCGCCGGGCGCGGGGCTCTCAAATTGCTCAAGCGTCCGGCGCGCTTCTGCGGGTGTTTGGTTTTCGAGCGAAGAGTGCGGCCTAACGTTGTTGTAGTCGCATCGTCATAAGGCCACTTTGCGCCGCGCGTCCTCGAGACTGTCGAACATCTCTTCGTTCAGGCATTCTTCGCGGAGGCTACCATTGAACCTGTCGGCGATCGCGTTCTGCTGAGGTTGGGCATTTTTGTCGCGATTGGCCTGATAGCCCCCATTGCCGGACGCGGGCGTCACTTGTCGTGGCTCTTTTTCTTCCCGATCGGTGGTTTGCTCTACGCCGCGTTGTAAAGGTTAAACTAATGGCATGGGGGATAACCAACAGGTTCAAAGTTGCGAAACAAAACAGTGTGTTTGGGGCAAGATCGAAGGAAAGGGATATGCCAGGGTGCTCTCACGACTTTGCAGCAGCCCCTGCTCCCATGGCGGAAAGTCGGTGATGATCTCGGCGGTGACGCGCGGCGTGGTGTTTGCGCGCATCGTAAAGCAGTCCAAAAATCCTGTGGTCCAACCCGCGGCGAAAGCGCGCTGGCCAACGGCAGAGTTGACGAACTTACTTTGATGCGTTTCATCGGCTCTGCTCTTCGGTCTGCGGCACGGCTCTGGCCGTTACGAGCAGGCCCGCAAGCAATAACTCAGTGGCGATGGCCATCCAAACGCCAACACCAACTCTGCCGTTCATCCATTCGACAGCCCCAAGGATCGCCAAACCCACAAGCAAGAGGACAATGGCCTGGTCGATCCTTTCTTTTGTGGCGTTTCGCGGATGCGCCGCCGTCGAAAGGGCCAGATAGGCGAGCCCAGCAAACAATATGCCCGCGCGTTTTGCGATGATCTCGGCGCTGTGGGCGCTTTCGAGGTCGAAAATCGCCAAAACGATGTGAGGCGCTAAGAGCAAAACCGAGGTAAGGATTGCAAAGACAACCCCGCAAAGCTGTGCTGCCCGTACCTTCGACATTCCCCATGCCATCAGCTTGCCCCTGCCTGAGTGGCGTATTCGGTTTACGGCTTTGCCTGCAACCTCCGGTGTACCGAACGGCGTGCAAGTTTACGAACGGAAGCGTGGCGATATCGGCGTTGTTTTGGAGGTAGACGGGGTGCGCATCTATCTTTGAGCGGGCCTACGAAGAGGCTCGACCAAACAACCGCGCGTTCCATTCAAGCTACAGTCAAGCGCGCAAGCGAAGAGCGGCGAAAAGGTCTATGCGCAACTCCAAACTTTCCCGCACCCCACGCTGGGCTATCTCAAGCCCCAAAGGGAAAAAGTTCTTATGAAGTGCATTATTGGTGATCACATCTTAACTAGCGCCAACATGGTGTTTTTCTATGATCGCCAGTGGATCGCGGGAGGCCAGGTGTCGGTGGCAGACCTGTGCTGTCATAATCCAACGTGTCGGCCCAGCTTGCTGGCCCGCAGTGGGACCAGCCAGAGGCGCACTCTATGAGCGACGACGTCTCACTCCTAGTGGACGGTGACAAGACATTTGTTCCCCACTTTTCGCCCCGTTCCCACCAGTGTGGTTTAAGCGGTCTCGACATCGTCGCGCTTCCACCGGGCCGCGTTGACGTGTTGATGACAGAGGTCAAGCCTTTCCTGAACGTGGCACCCGTTTCGCGACCGTCCTTGTTGAGCATTTACCGTGTGGATGGAGAGAACGCACTCGATCGCTGCGTCGTGCAACACGGCGGCGCAATGGACATCTGCGCCGGGGGACACGAACACCGTGCTGTTTGTGTCAATCATGAATGGGAATTGCTGATCGAATTCGATCCGGACAAGCTCGACGCCCTTGCCGCCGAAGCCTGGGATGGCGATGCCCGTCTGTCGGTTCCGGTCAGCGGTCACCGCGATCCGACCGCAATCAACCTCGGCGCTCTCCTCATTCGGCACCTACGCTTCGAGCAGATGGATCGGATTTTTGTCGAGGGCCTCGCACTCGCTCTCGCAGCGAGGAGCATCTCACTCGCCACTGGGCGCTCAGAGGAACGGCCGCCGAATGGTGGAACCGACCCCCGCATCGCCCGTGCCATTGATTACATCGAAGCGCATTTAGGCGACGACTTGTCTGTCGCAGTCATTGCGTCAGCGGTCGGGATGAGCCCCTCATGGTTCCAGAGCGCCTTCAAATCCGTAACTGGCCAGCCGGTCTTTGCCTATGTCCGCGAACGGCGTTTGGACCGGGTCCGCATTCTTCTCGCCGATCGTAGCCTATCACTGAGCCAGATCGCATACGAATGCGGCTTTTCCAGCCACAGCCATATGACCAACCTTTTTCGCGCCCATCACGGGATGAGCCCAAGGGAAATGCGATGAGACGAACGTCGACGCCGGATGCAAGGTTTCTGAAAGACATAACCGGATCGACGCACAATTTCGCCAACGCCGGCTTGCGCGTCAGCGCTACCCCTCCAGGTGAACTGACGGGCAGCTTCGTATTCTCCTCGCATGTGCTGGACATTAACATCGCATCGGCGCAGACCACTTTGGCGATAAACTCCGACCATTTGATGAGGGGCGAGACCCCTGCGAACAGCGTCGCATGGGTCCCGAAAGGATCCGACGGCCGGATAGCTACGAAGAATCGGGACTGGTGCCTGGGCATCGAAGTCGGGTCGGAGCGCCTTGCGCACCTGACAGTGGACGATCCGATGGGGACCGGCGGTCTCGGTGATTACCGTCCGTTTCAATCAGCCCCTCAAACCGCGCATCTGAGCTGTCTACTTTTGTCTCATCTACGCTTCGGCTTGCTTGACCGGCTTTTTGTCGAGGGCATGAGCTTGGCGATCCTCGCTGGCGGGTTGGGCGTGGCGCGGACTGGCAGGGAAACAAACGGTCCAGCCACGGCTGGCACCAACCCCCGCATCGCACGAGCATTGGACTACGTGGAAGCGCATCTGGGCGGCGATCTGTCGGTAGCGGAACTGGCTGCCGTCGCCGCCATGTCACCGTCTTGGTTCCAAAGCGCGTTCAAGGCCACCATAGGACAACCGGTCTTTGCTTACGTTCGCGAGCGCCGTCTCGAGCGCGCGCGCGCCCTTCTCGCTGATCGTCGCCTATCACTGAGCCAGATCGCCTACGGATGCGGCTTTTCGAGCCACAGCCACATGACCCAACTCTTTAGGGCGCATTACGGTAGCAGCCCGAAGAACATGCGATGATGAGCCTCTCTCGGGACGGAGCGCGCACTGTCTGCCAAGCGCAGCCTCCAGAGTAGCGAGTGAAGCCCGCACGGGGTCGGCAAGTTCTGGCGGTCGTACACCCAAGCGCGTCCGCGTGAAAGAGTCGTCGCGCAAGAGCAGTCGCAGTACGGCGAGTTGCTTGTCCACCACGGGCTGTCCAATTCCGATGTGGGCGACCGTCCGGTCTAAATACCGTTCGACCATGAGCCTGCCGAAAGCGGCCAGCTGGTTGGGATCGACGGTGACAGGATTCATTCGACACTATTCCGTATTGAGACGACAGAATGCCTGGTCTGAGGGCCAATATGTCAGTTGGGGAAGCAACGTCCCCATCAAAGATGAACACTCTATCTAAGGAGGCCTCATGCGCCCAAACTTGTCCCTCGCGCTCGCAACCCTCATCCCGACCGCCGCCTTCGCTGAGCCGACGGCGCGCTACGTGATTGCCCTGTCCGACGTTGACATGGCCGGTACAGCCTACGAGGACGACCAGCTCGGCGCGCCTCTGGATGCCGTGGACACCATGTCGATCTTCACCACCGGCGCGCCCGAAACGGCGCTAGCCAAGCTCAATGTGTCGAACTCGGTCGCAGGCCCGCCGATGGTGCTGGACATCTCACCCGACGGCACGCGCGCCATCGTGGCTGAGACGCTGCGCCCGCGCGAGCCGGAAGACACAACGCTGACGGAGCTGTCGGGGCGTCCGGGAGAGACGCTGCGCCTTTACGACCTCTCTGACCCGACGGCGCCCGCGCTGGTGAACGAAGCCCGAGTGCCGGTGAACCCGCAGGCCGCGCGGCTCAACGCGGCGGGCGACCTCATCGCGGTGGTGGGGTTCGGTACCGACAACGGTCTGACGCTCATCCCGCTCAGCGCCGACGGGCTGGGCGAGGCGGTAACGTTCGATCTGGGCCTCGTGGCCCGCGCCGACCTGCCGTTCGATCCCGCGCACAGCGTCCAGTTCCACCCCACCGAGGACATCGTCGCAGTAAACCTCACGATCCGCAATCAGATCGCCTTCTACCGCATCGACAGGGCGGAAGACGGAGCACCAACGGGGATCGAGCCGTGGGGCAATCTCGTCTCAACCAACAAGTTCCCCTTCGTGGGCGCGTTCACGCCGGATGGGCGGCACTATGTGACCTCGGAGTTGATGTGGGGACCGGACGTCGAGCGGTTCTATGGCAGCAGCGCCGGCACCGTGACGTCGATCCGGGTGGCCGATCCAGGCGACGCGGAGCCGCGCCACGCGATCCAATCCATCGTACCGGGCGGATATCAGGGCGAGACCCTCGCGATCGGCCCGGACGGCGACCGCGTGGCGATCTTGTCGTTGCGCAACACAGGCCTGACGCAGGACGATCCACGCTTCGACCCACAGGCATCGCTGTCCCTCTATGCGCTCGACGGCGAGACGGGCGGGCTGAGCCTCGTAGAGGAGGAGATGTTCGAGGCGCATCTGCCACAGGGCCTCGCCTTCGATCCGTCGGGCACGGCTCTCTATGTCGGCGTCAATGAATATTTCGACGCGACTGACCCGGTGATGCGCGGCGCGGTGGAGTTGTGGACAGTCGAGGTGGGTGGCGTGACCCGCACCAACACACGGATGCCCGCGCCAAGGGGTGTCCATGGGGTCGCGGTGATCGAATAGGCGCATCCGATCCACCTCAAGGGAGGCGGTGTCTGCCTAAGGCCGCCACTTCCCGCATGTCGGCCGCAGGGTCTCATACTCTTGCGGCCGCATGATGCGGTTGAAAGGCAGACATTGGCTAACGTGCAGTGAAACCATCTTACGCCCGCGCGACCTTGAAGTCCGCCGCTCAATCCAAGCTGCGCGTGCGACGAATGGCTGCTTTCTTGGCTGGCCTAGGGCATTCCAGATTGTGAAGATTCGGCGATTTTTGTGCCGCGTGCGCTGGCAGCGAGAAGATCAAACTCACAGATTGGGCTCGCTGCTGACATCTGATGGTTTTGGTCAGATGACTTGTGCCAGCCCAAAGCGGACACGATCCTGCGGCATTCCGAGATACGTCGTCCCATGGAGCAGGCGGGAAGTCGCGGAACTTCACGCTCTTGAGTTCGCTAATCCGGAGTCCCGTCACGATGATCAGCTTGATGATCAGGATCGTGGCATGATTCTGCGAGACCGGCTTCAACCGCGCCCCGATTGGCCACTTGCGCACGCCAATCCGTGTTGGCCGTCAACGCCATAGACTGAACAGATTTACGCAAACACGAAACTGTGCTACAATTTGCGCATCCAGCGGCGTAGTTATTTTTCACGTCTCATCTGGAAAAGACATATTAAAAGACTGTTTTTAAAATATATTTTGGAGAACCGACATGTTTACCGGCCGTATTCGCACCGACATTCTTAACCGTGCCATCAACACACCGCTCCGGACCGTTGTCCGCGACAGCATTGCTGACAGGGTGGTCGCTGAGCTACCCAACATCCCACCGCTGACGCCTGACGACACCCCGGGCCAGACGGAAGTGCCCGGACAAGCCGAAGGATCATCTTCAGGCTTCATCGTCATTCATCTCGCTGAAGGCGACGCGCTGCAAAGCCTCGACAACGCTCAGACACTCGTTGAGGTTGCCAAGTCTATGGAGCTGACAACGCTCGCCGCCCTGCTCGATGAATTCGACCTTGGTCAAGGGCGTCGTCTTGTCACCGCCGTCAGCCCGAGCCAACTGCGCGAGATGGAAAGCGCAGCACAGCAAAGCCCGTTTCCGCCTCTCCGAAGCCTTCTGGGATATTGGGTGGTCGATGCGCGGCGCCATGGCGGGCGCGAGGCCGAGATCGCCAAACGACTTGAAGCCGCGCCGGGCGTAACACGGGCCTATCCACAGGAAAACGGAGACGATCCAGCGGTGAATCCGGCCAATGATCCCTATAATGCGCAGCAAGGCTATCTTGACGCGGCTCCAACAGGGATCGACGCCCGCTGGGCCTGGAACCAACCCGCCGGTTGCGGTGACGGGATGGGCGTAGTGGACGTCGAACGCGGCTGGCGGCTGGCACATGAAGACTATGTCGCGAAGGCCCCGACCCTGCTCAACGGCGACAATCGCCCCGGCAGTGAAAACCACGGCACCGCCGTTCTCGGTGAGATGATAGCCGTTGACAATACGGTCGGTGTCGTCGGCATCGCCAATGCGGCCACCGTGGTTCATGCGTCGTCCTACTGGGACGCGGTCACCAACACCTCTACCGATTACACGAACGCGATTGTCGCGGCGATCAATGCAGTGAATGCGGGTGACTGCATTATTCTTGAGATCCAATCCACCGGTGCTGTCTTCGGCGCCCCCGTTGAGATCTTCGACGATGCGTTTGATGCAACCCGGTTAGCCAGCGCCTTGGGCCGGATCGTGTTTGAGGCGGCTGGCAACGGGACCGTCAACCTTGATACGCTCATGATTGGTGGATTGAACATTCTCAACCCGGCCTCTGCCGATTTCCGTGACAGCGGCGCGATCATTTGCGGCGCGGCCGTCGACACAGTGCCGCACGAACGCGCGAACTTTTCATCCTTCGGTGCGCGTGTGAATTGCTATGGCTGGGGGCAGAATGTCGTAACGGCGGGCTACGGTACACTTGACCCCGGAACTGGCCCCGATGACCGCTATTCGAACAGTTTCGGCGGTACCAGTTCAGCCACTCCTATCGTGACAGGTGCTGGCATGGTCGTACAGGCCATGCATGAAAACGCGACCGGCGCACGGCTGTCGCCAGCGCAGATGCGGCTGATCCTGTCAAACCCGGCGACGGGCACGCCGCAAGGCCCGACAGTTGCAGGCAATATCGGCGTCATGCCCAACCTACGCGCGATCCTGGAAGGGGATCTGGGGCTATCTGCCGATGTCTATGTTCGTGACAATGCCGGCGACGATGGAAGTGTGCCATCCACCGGCGGTGTCAGCGCAAGCCCGGATGTCATTGTGCGCCCGGTCGCCGTGGCTGATCCACAGGGCAGTTTCGGCGAAGGCTCCGGCACCGAAAACGACGCCACGCTTGGTTTCCAGGTTGAGGCCGGGCAAGACAATTTCATCTATGTTCGCATGCGCAACCGCGGCAGTCAGACCGCCAACAACGTGACAGCAGATGTCTATTGGAGCGAGGTTTCCACCCTCGTCACCCCGGACATGTGGAACCTGATCGGCACAACAAACCCGGTGAATGTCCCTGACGATGACAGCCTTGTTGTCACCGATGGGGTGACATGGGCAGAGGCTGACATCCCCGGCCCCGGCCACTACTGCTTTGTCGCGATCCTTGATCACCCGGCTGACCCAGCGCCGGTGCTGCCCGCCAGCTTCCCAAGCTTCAGCAACTTCATTCGCGACAACAACAATGTGGCTTGGCGCAATTTCAATGTAATTGACGATATCGGTGACCCGGATGCTGATCCGTCCATTCAAGACTTTCTAGTCGCCAACTTCCCCGATCAGCAGCGGCGCGTCTTTGACTTCGTTATCGACCGCCGCCTGCCGCGCGACGTGCGCGTGACCATGGATGTGCCCGCACAACTGGCCAAACCGATCTGTGGTGAGCTTGATCTAGAGTGCAAGTTCATCGATGAGCGTCAGCGCGCACAGATTCGGCTGCCATCCGCGCGACGCATGGTGATCCCGAAGGTCGTGCTCGGCAGCAATGCACGGCTCAAATGTCGCTTCATCGTGGAAGGCCTCGCAGAGACCGGGCGCCCCGGCAACAGCCTGTCCATCGGGCAATTCCATGACGGGCAAGAGCTTGGCCGCGTCAGCTGGCAATGGACCAAAAAACGCAACCCGGAGCTTCTGGGCTAAGCGCGCGATCAAACAGGACAACGCGCGCGCCCTCTTCACCATCCGGATCGGCAGCTAGAACTCAGGCGCGATCAGCTTCTGGGACAACGATAGCGGGCCCCAATATCTTGACCGCCTTGGTCGCGGATATTGGGGCCCTGAGAAACCAGTGTTGAGCTGACTGATTGCCAAATTAGTGTTCAGCATACGCCTCTCGATTGCTCCGATTTCATCGCTAAGTGCCGCCGGTAAGCTAGGTGTGGTCGATACTCCTTGCGACGATTTCTTCCCCGACACCCGGAAATATACCAAGCTCGAAATCAAGCTATCTTCCGATTTGCTTCAGCAATTCAACGCGGTCACTCGTGATCCAGGATTCCGCAATACGATCATTCTCTATTCGATGAACAGCGATTGCCTGGAAACGAACGTCGCGCCCGGTCGCGGCGATGCCAAGCATTTCACCGGTATGGCGGCCCGTCGCGTGACCGATGACCGTGACAACATCATCCGCCACGTAGACCGACTCTGCCTCAAAATGGAGATCAGTCATCCCCGCCCGATAGTCTTCAAGAAGAGCTTGCAACCCGTCGGCATCGATTTGCCCACCTTGCCCCCCAAGCCCATATCCGACCCAGTCTTCCGCCAGCATTGTGCGGAGACGATCAGGGTCGTCGGAATTCAGAGCTGCGTAATAACGCTCGACCATATCCAGGCCGTCATCCTCCCGCAGAAGTGGGGAAGCCAACGAATCCGCAAAATGGCCCACATCCGGCGCGGCGGAGCGCAGCCGGACATAGCCAAGCACGAGGTTGTTGCGGTCGGGATCGAGCACCAGCGTTTCACCTTCGAAAACACGAAACTGCGTCATCTCCTCGATATTGGTGTAATGACTGATGATAAGCAAAGGCCCACCCCGCCCGGCATGGCCATCCCAGGATGAGACGATGGTCTCCAGGCGGGTGGCATCTGGCGCACCTTGAAGTGATAGTAGCAAATTCACCCCTGGGTCTGTCTGAATGGGCATGGTTTCAACCGCATCAGGTTCGATCAGCGCCATACCTTCCAGCAAAGATGCGAGCGTCTGCTGGTTTCTGCACCATTCGCTTACCACGATCTGTGACGGCATAAGACCGTTCCCTGCGAGCAGGATACCCATGTCTCGCATGCGTTCCCGGCCCTCCTCTGTCATAATGCGTTGATTGACACAGTCTGTCGCGGCTACGCCCACTGCATCGCGTTTGGACCAGTCGGTTGGACCGTGACGCATCAATAGCACGATGTCGTCCCGGAAGAGGTCGTCAAGCATTTGCAGTGGTTCAAAGCGAAGTGTTTCACGGGGTGCCGAGCGGGCTTCGGTGGCACGACCGGGGATATCCATCTGCATGGACATCTCCCCGATATGCCGCGAGATTTGCTCGATGCGGCCTTCGCCAGCGTCTTGGGCCAAGGCACTACCTGAAGTTACGGCATATGCGAGAATGAGGCTCAGATAAGGTGCTTTCATAAGAGGTCCTTTCGCTACAGCACCGACCGCCTCCAGTAGTGCGAGGCGGTCGGTCTTGATATCATTCGCTGGGAGGACGCCACCGATTCAGTGCTGCCTGGATACCGCCTCTGACGGTCCCAGCACGCTCATCATCGTTCCTTGCAACATCAACGATTTCGGCGATCGTAGAAAGACTGAGCGTTGTCGGGTCAACATCCACAAACCCATTGTCGTCAAGAATGCGTGCGGCATTCTGCTCAAGCGAACTAAGGCTCGCTTGCATGCCCGCAAGGTCGTATTGCTGCGCAAATGCGCCGAAAGGCAGAACGACTGCGAAGGCCAAAGTGAGTACTTTATTCATCTGAATTTCCTTCATTTTGATAGAACGATCTTTCAGTAAGACCATCTGAGAATATGGCCTGCGCGAAACCGCGGTCTTTCACCAAAGGCTCGGATACTTGCAGAATTGTGTGGTCGCACCCATCGGTGAAAAGCGGTTCTGCGTCCGGGGAAGTTGACAGGTGGGCGACTGCGGGTTGGCACCTCAAAATTGTCTCGAAGAATGCTCAGTTTCGGAGAAAGGATTTCTCGCGCAGAAACGGCATCCGAACGACGATATCGCGCCTTGCCCACTTGGGCGAGGCGCTTTGCGTTGGACAGTGTTTGAGCGGGGTTAGTCGAGCGAGGCGAGATAGGCAACGAGATTGGCAGCTTGTTCAGCGCTGCGTGCGAATACCGTTTTTCGGGTCCCTGCCAGTGTGTCCCGCGGACTGGTAAGATAGGCGATCAGCAGCGCCTCATCCCAAACTGCGGTGTTGTCGGTAAGAGCGTCCGAGAAGCGGAACCCGTCGATCGAACCAACCTCACGGCCGACGATGCCCACGAGATGCGGGCCTGCCCCATTGCGTTCTTCATTGATTGCATGGCAGCCGGCGCATTGTCGAAATGCAGCCTCACCTAGGTCCGGATCGCCCGTTACTTCCTGCGCAAACGCCTGCTGTGCGAAGAATGTGGAGATAAGCACGATGAAGACGCTGATCATGGTCTTGGGTGTCATGGATTTGCTCCTTTTATGCGATCCGGCATTATGCCAGATCATGGTCCGCAAGCGGAAGGGAACGAATGCGGCGTCCGGTGGCTGCAAAGACTGCGTTGCAGACCGCGCCGGCCAGCGGGGGGACGCCAGGTTCGCCCACACCGCCCAAAGGGGCGCCAGTATCGACGATGTCAACTGTGACTTCGGGCGCCTCGTCCATGCGGATCAGGGGATAGTCAGGAAAATTCGACTGCATCGCAGCTCCATTTTCCAGTGTGATTTTTGCCCGCAAGACCGGTCCCAACGCGTCAATAACTGAGCCTTGGATCTGCGTCTCGACTTGGCCAGGGTGAATGGCGCGGCCACAGTCGATGGCGGCGAAAACCCGGGGCACCGTCACACGGTCCCCGACCAGTTCGATCTCGGCGACCTGCGCGACCATGCTGCCATAGGAACCGACCACCGAGACGCCACGATGCACGCCTTGCGGTGCCGTCGCGTTCCAGCCCGCCATCTCGGCCACGCGTTCCAGCACAGGACGCGCACGACTGTCGGCGGGAAGGTTCAACAGCCGGAATTCGAGGGGGTCCATGCCGGCAGCAACCGCCAATTCATCGATGAAACTCTCCATCCAGTAACCTGTGAAACTGGTCGCGATAGCGCGCCATGCCGAGAGCGGCACGGGAATGTCCACGACCGCATGGTCGACCGAGTAGTTCGGAACGGCGTAAGGCTGATCGACCAGTCCGAGCAGCGAAAACGGATCCATGTTGTTTTCTTGCACGATGGCTGCCTCCATTTGCGGCCCGGCGACGCGCACAGTCATTGCAGTAATGTGCCCGTCAGCATCCACCGCGCCACGGAACCGCGCCTGCATCGTTTGGCGGTACATGCCAAACGCGGTGTCATCCTCGCGTGTCCAGATGACCTTGACCGGCCGTCCACCGGCGGCGCGCGACGCAAGGACGGCCTGAACCGCGTCGTGGTGCCAGGTTTTCCGCCCGAAGCCGCCGCCAAGGTAAGTTGTATTGATAAAGAGCTGATCGGACGGGATGCCCAGCTCGCGCTCCAGCATCATCCGCTTCCAATCATGGCCCTGGGTGCCCGCCCAAAGCTCGGTCCGGTTTTCACTCGCCCGCGCAGTGCAATTGATTGGCTCCATACAGGCATGGGCCAGAAGCGGAACGGCATAATCCGCGTCGATCACCGTCCCGGTCCCGTCGAGCACACTCTGCGGATCACCCCGCATCAATGTCATCGGCACGTCGACACGGTCGAGCCCCTCAACGATACGTGCCTGCAAACTCTGCTCATCTAAAACGTCGTCATCGGTTTCGGTAAATGTGATGTCGAGTGCATCCGCCGCCTGCTTCGCCTGCCACCAGGTCTCCGCAACGACAACCGCTCCGCGGGGGACCTGCGCTACACTGATAACGCCCGGCATATCCGTCACGCTCGATGCGTCCAAAGAGGCAACATCGGCAATGAAGACCGGCGCCAGACGCACAGCGCCATAGGCCATATCGTGCAAGGTGACATCGATCGCATAGATCGCCTCACCCCGTGTTTTGGCTGGCGTATCGAGGCGAGGTACCGAGGTACCCGTGAGCATGCGCTCGGCTTCAGGGCGGAGCTTGGGCTCGGCCGGGACAGGCAGCAGCCGTGCAGATGCAACAAGCTCAGAGAAGGGTATAGCCTGGCTCGTGGCCGCATGAAGGATCATGCCTGCCCGTGCCTCCAAGTCATGCTTGGGCACGCCAAACCGGTCAGCTGCGGCCTGCGTCAGCATCATGCGCATCTGTGCCGCAGCCCGCCGCATCGGATCATGAAAGTAGCGAATGCCGTAAGAGCCAACCGACCGCATTTGTCCAAAGGGCAGACGGTAAGGTTCCGAGGGCTGCGTCGGCATCTCAATACGGATCGTCCGCCAGTCGGCGCCCAATTCTTCTGCCAGGATCATGGCCTGCCCGGTATGCGTGCCCTGACCCATCTCGCAGGTTGGCAGAATGCACGTCACGGCACCATCGGCATCAAGACGCAGGTATGTTTCAGGCCAGCGGGCTAACTCAGGCGTCAGTGCCTGCGTCATCTGTGCCGCAGCCGGGAAAGCCAGCGGAACGGTCAAAGACGCTGCCCCGGCAAGAAAGGCGCGGCGGGAAGTTGAAATAGTCATGACAATGCTCCTTACCCACGCGCAATTTCAGCGGCGCGCTTGGCAGCCACGCGGATGCGGTTGTAGACCCCGCAGCGGCAAAGATTACCGGCAAGGTAAGTTTTGATGTCGGTGTCAGACGGCTGTGGGATGTCTCGGATCATGGCGGCGGTGGCCATGATCTGCCCGGATTGGCAGTAACCGCACTGAGGAACATCGACTTCGATCCAAGCCTGCTGAACGGGGTGGGTGCCATCTGGCGACAACCCCTCAATCGTGGTGATGTCAACGCCTTCAACGGCATCCAGCGGCAAGGCGCAGGATGGCGTCGGCTGCCCATTGAGGTGAATTGTGCAAGCTCCGCACGCCCCTATCCCGCAACCGTACTTCGTACCGGTCAGGCCAAGCTGTTCCCGAAGAACCCATAAAAGGGGTGTCGTCGGGTCCGCATCGACGACGACCTCCGAGCCGTTCAAAACGAATGCTGTCATATTGCTCTCCTATCTGTCAGCAACGCAGCGCCATCGCGGATCGACTTGCGCTCAGCCCCACATCTCGGACCAGTATGAGGGGCAGCACTCAGCCCGGCTTTCAGAGTCGTGCTGTATTCTTTCATTTGGCGACGTTTTGTGCTGCGGCGCCGCCTTCGATGCCCAGAAAATGCCCAACGACTGGTATCTGGCACCGGAGAACTGTCATATGCGCCCGGAATTCCAGTCGGCGGTGGCTCATGTCTTTGACGCATCGCGACCGTCAACTAGCCTTTCTCTATGAGAATGATTTTGTCGATCCGATCTTGTTCGGTTGCGTCCAAGGACAAGGCACCCGGCTTATTAGAAATGGATCAAGTTCTATGGGTACATAAGGACGAAGGGATGACCGGATGACTCAAACGTTCGATGTTCCCATTGCCGGCCTGCCGGTGACCATTGCGCCAACGCTTGAGCACGAATTTGCATTTACTGGGCTACGCGCTTTGGCTCTGCCACCGGGCGAGACCGAGGTCAACTACGTCATGCAGCCTCATATCCTGAATGTCTGCCTGCCTCGTGTGAAGGCCCTGTGGGCTGTGAATTCAGACCGGTTACGGCCCGATGAAGTGGCACCCAGCACCAGCTTTTGGGCACCGGCTAGAACCGAGTTGAAGATTGTCGCAAAAAATCAAGGTTGGGGATTGCTGCTCGAAGTCGGACCGGACCGGCTTGAGGCGCTTCTTCCAGACACGGCTTCCGTGGCACCGGAGGCCACCGGATACAGGCCCGCGCCGGTTTCTGCGTTATTGGCCCACCAACTCATCAACCATATGCGCTTCGGCACGCCTGACCGCCTGTTCGTTGAGGGCATGAGCCTCGCCATTCTTGCATGCGGCCTCAACCTCGCGCGGTCGGGGAGCGAAGAGAATAGTGCGGCTGTGGGCAGTGCCGACCTTCGCATCGCGCGTGCCATTGATTACATCGAAGCTCACCTTGGCGATGATCTGTCGATTGCCACCATCGCCTCAGCAGCCGGGATGTCACCTTCCTGGTTCCAAAGTGCGTTCCGCGCCGCGACAGGTCGCCCGGTTTTCGCCTACGTGCGTGAACGTCGTCTAGTGCGCGCCCGCCACCACCTCGCGGACCACAGACTGTCCCTCACTCAGATCGCCCATACCTGCGGCTTCTCCAGCCACAGCCACATGACGCGTCTGTTCACTGCCCATTACGGCGCCAGCCCGAGGGACATGCGATGAGCCGAACACCGACTCCGGATGCGACGGTCCTGAGCGACATCACCGGCTCGACGCAGAACTTTTCGAACGCCGGACTGCGCGTCAGCGCGACGCCGCCGGGTGAACTGACGAGTAGTTTCGTGTTCTCCTCGCATGTGCTAGACGTGAACATCGCAGCAGCGCAGACTACCCTCGCGGTGAATTCCGACTATTTTGCGAAGGGCGACACCCCGGAGAACAGCGTCGCGTGGGTCCCCAAAGGATCCGACGGCCGGATCTCAACCCAGAACCGGAGCTGGTGTCTGGGGATCGAGGTCGAGCCGGAGCGCCTCGCGCACCTGACAAAAGACGATCCGATCGGGATCAGCGGCCTCGGAGATTACCGTCCGTACCGATCGGCGCCTCAAGCCGCGCTTTTCGGTCGCCAACTCCTTTCGCATCTGCGCTTCGGCCCGCTCGATCGGCTCTTCGTCGAGGGCATGAGCTTGGCGATCCTCGCTTGCGGGTTGGGCGTGGCAAGGACCGGCGTCGAAGCAACCGGTCCTTCGACCGCCGGCACCCATCCCCGCATCGCTCGCGCCCTCGACTATATCGAGGTGCATCTGGGGGAAGACCTGTCCGTTGCCACCATCGCTTCCGCCGCTGCCATGAGCCCGTCGTGGTTACAGACCGCCTTCAAAGCCAACACCGGTCAGCCCGTTTTCGCCTATGTCCGCGAGCGGCGATTGGAGCGCGCCCGCATCCTGCTCGCCGACCGCCGGCTCTCCCTCAGTCAGATAGCCTTCGAATGCGGTTTCTCCAGCCACAGCCACATGACGCGACTCTTCACAGCGCGGTTCGGGGTAAGCCCACGGGAGATGCGGTGATATTGAGGCGACGAAAATGACCAAGCTGCCCGAACTTTCACCCGGTAGCCAGCCCGTCGCGCGCGTCCCAACGCTCGATCATGAGTTTGGCCAATCGGGTCTGCGGGTCATCGCCCTTCCACCCGGCAAGGCGGAGGTGCACTACCAGACGGAGTTCACATCGCGGACTTCAACTTCAGCGAAGTCCCAATGACCTGGACCGACAACTCGGATAGCATTTTCCTACGGCATCAGACTAGCGAGAGTGGAGCAAGGCTGGATGTGATTGTAGTCGGCGCGCTTTGCCTTGTGTCAGAGACAGTGCAGGATTTGCGGCCCATAGCATGCATAATTGGGCTGACTGTCGGTGAAACCGCGATGCCAAGAAGGCCGGAATCGTTCCAGGCGTCGACGTCGGATACGAACCCGACAGAGGTGTGCGGTCCCATCGATGGATCGACGCGCCGGATGTCGCCGGTATTACCAGATGTGACAAGCGCCGTTCCATCCGGCAGGAAGGTGTGACGCCAAGGCTGTTCCAGATCGCGTGTGATTTCAGTCGCTTCGACAATGGTCGCGTGGGGCGCATCAATCGCGGTTTGTGCAAAGGTCGGCGCTGTGAACAATGTCGTCGTTGAAAAGGCGACGGTTGCGAGAATGACGTGGAGGCCGTCACTTGGTGTCGTACCATGAGTCATTGTGTTTCTCCTTTCATCTGGGCTCGGGTAAGCGACGCGTCACACGTTGGCGCGCAAACGGTTCACCAGAAGATCATCGTTGACGATCTCGTCCTTGCGGGATGCGAGCTCGGTAACGTCCCACGTGGCGCTGAGATACCGGCCCTTGGCCCAATCCGCCTCTCCTGACATCAGCCAGACCGCGAAACAGGCTGCCAAATCCGGTGTGTCGGTAAGGTATTCGTGTAGTTGCTCGGGCATGGCATGCCCCAACTCGGTTGCGACACCACCGGGATGAATGGCGAAACACTTGGTCCCGTCTTCGTCGTGGTCGTTCTGGACGAATTCACACAGGCGATTGATGGCGTGTTTCGCGGTCTGGTAGTCAGATGCGCCTGGCATCAAAAGCTGCGCACCAATCGACGACAAAAGGATGAGGTGTCCGCCGCTACCGCCCGTTTCGGCATGAGCCTTCGCGCTTTGGATGAGGTGCGGCAGCGTGAACCGGATCACGTGATACGCGCCTTGCACGTTCACTTGCCAGTTCTTCCACCAACCCTCAGGATCGCTTTCGCCAATCTTGACCCAAGGTCCGAGAAAGCCGGCGTTGGCGTCGGCCACATCTATGCCACCGAATCGCGCAATGCAGTCAGCGACCGCTGCCTCGACTTCCGTCGCGACGGTGACGTCACAAACGGTGAACGCACTGCGCGTATCGGGGTTCGCAGCTTGAATCCGTGCTTGCGTTTCTTTCAGCGCATCTTCACTTCGGGCGGTGATGTAAACGGCCTTGGCGCCTGCTTCGGCAAAGGCAACGGCCGTTGCCTGGCCGATCCCGCGCGATGCACCAGAAATGAATACGACCTTGCCATCTGCAGCACCCTTAAGCGTCGTCCGGGGATCAATCGCGTCATAGCGATCGCGATGCGTCGTGAAGTCGAGAAATTGGGATTGGATCGAGGACATTGGTTTTGCCTTTCAATAGGGATGAAATGATCGAGATTTGACGGGCGCTAGGTCAGCTGAGTGTTCTGAAGGTGCAGCCGAACAACCCGTGGGAAGTCCGGCCCAACATCGGGACCGTGCTGACCAAACCGGATGCGGGCCAGGTCAACGAATTGAAGCCAGTCGCCAGTGGTAGGCTCGGAGCCAACGCTTCGCCGTGAAGCATCCGTGCTGAGCGCCATTTTCGAGAAGCGGCTTTTGCGCAATAAGCCGCGTAAGGACATTTGACCCGGGAGTTCTGCGCTGCCGAAAAAGACAACTGCGGAGGATGAACTTATAAGGCATGTCTCTCGCAGGGTTTTGAAAAGGTCTTCAAAGGCGCTGTCATTGGCAACACAGAAGAATGCCTCAGCCGTTTCTCCGCTCTTCAGACTGACAGAGGACGTGGCGGATACGACGGCGCCCATTCCCATTAGTGTAGAGCCTATCTTGGCAGCACCATTGTTTGCGATGAACACGAGCCCGCTTAAGGGCGCTGGCTTTGCCGCGCCCGGCAAGCAATTCTGACGGACTGGTGCTGATCGACAGCGAGAGTGATCGGGGCTCCCTATGGATGGTACCTGCGGAGCGACACCTTCAGTGCCGGGCAAATATATGGGCTCCAAAAGCATAGCCGAGCGCCCTGCTTTTACCTGTTGGGAGTTTACAAGGTCCACGATGACGTTATCCTGCTTGCTCGATCAGAGAGAGAAAACAATGAACGCGGACGTGACCTGCGCACCAATAAGGCCGCAGATGACCAGGCACGTTTTGCCGATAAGAAGGATGCTTGCCCGAATTTGTGGCTCCCAGATTTTTTCAACGATTACGCTCATTTTCTGCCTCCTCTGGCGCATGTAAGGTCAAGAGTTCGCGGCGGTTGTGATGCCGCTGCCTGCCAAACGATCTAAGACATTGATCCGCGACGGGCTTGACCGATCCTGCAGAGGATTTGCCTGATCCTATTTTTTTGCGGGTCCGGTTCAATGGGATCGTCCTTTGCCAGCGCAGTCTCTTGTCTGCCCCGGTGTTGTAGCGCCGGGTTCTCGGTCTACATTTTATGAAATTCAGAATGAGCCAGCGTTTCACGGCGCATGACAGGTACTGAACCAAGGCAGTCAGAAGGATTGCGCGAACAGGAGGTCCTATGCTTGGAGATTTGAAAGGCGCGGTTGCCGATGCCTTTACCGCCGAAGGTTTGGACGACGGGCTTTTGCATCCCGCAGCAGGGCTGGTCCTGGTTAAGCATGCGCGCAGGTCCGACTGGATGGATACCGTCTATGAGCCAAACCTGTGTATCGTGCTGAATGGCGCGAAGGACACGCGCGTTGGCGATGATGTGTTCCAGATCGAAGCCGGGCAGGCGCTCATTGTCAGCCACCATCTGCCGGTCGCCTCCCAAGTGGTCAAGGCAACGCCGGAAGATCCATATCTGGCGGTGGTTCTGAAGCTTGATGTGCCAACGCTGCACAATTTTGCAAACCGGATCGACAAAAACGGTTTTGGTAACGATGGTGCCGTCTCATTCGCAGTCGAGGAAGTGACCGAAGATCTGGTCGAAGCCATTCAACGCTACATCGCGTCAACTGAGGACAAAGCAGCCGCCGAGATCTTGGGACCCGCGCAGTTTCAAGAACTGCACTTCCGTCTCCTGAAATCATCGCAAGGTGGGATGCTACGCGAGTTGATCGCGCAAACGAGCCATGCCAGCAGAATTGCCCGCGCCATCGATGTGATCAATGCGAATTTCGCGACGCCGCTGTCTATGTCTGCATTGGCGTCGCAGGCGGGGATGAGCGAGTCTGCTTTCTACCAGCACTTCAAGGCGGTCACCCGCATGACCCCGCTGCAGTACCAAAAGCAGATGCGCATGCATGAGGCACAGCGCATCCTGACCTCTGGTGTGGCGACGGTGACCGAGGTGGCGTTCAAAGTCGGGTATGAGAGCCTCTCACAGTTCAGTCGTGAGTATTCCCGGAAGTTCGGTGTCTCGCCTAAGGCGATGAAGCAGGTGGCGGTCTAGCTCTTCGCATTTCGGAAAGCGCGCACCAGCGTCATGGTGCCCTTGGTCGCAGCCCGCTGTCGAAGGGCATTCAAGAACGCAACTCTGCAAATTCTCTATGATGAAGTGACGTTTTGGAGAATTGTGCAAAGACGGTGGAGAATCTGGAAAGCGAAACATCTCCCGCCGCTCCACTTCATGGTCATCACCAACACAGGAGATACGACCATGAAAAACGAACATCTCAACCACCCCACATATCAAGTTGATGACGCCGATCGCTCACCAGCGATGAGCCGCCGTGCGGCCCTGACCAGTGGCATGTTCGGCGCTGCCGCAGCCGCCACCGGAATGGTGACTGCACGTGCTGCGATGGCGCAGGAAGCTCCGCAAGGTGAGCTGTCTGGCAAAACAGCGTTCATCACCGGGGGTGCGCGCGGCATCGGGCTTGCCTCTGCAGAGGAATTTGCCAAAGCCGGCGCCAACATCATGCTCTTTGATATTGCTTCGGGCAGCATGCCGAACGTGAGCTATGCATTGCCAACTGCTTCCGATCTCGCCGCAGCACAAGCTCGGATTGAAGGCCTTGGCGTCCAATGCATGACTTATCAGGTTGACGTCCGCAATCTGGAGGACCAGCAAGCCGCAATGCAACAGGCCGTTGATCGCTTTGGCAGCCTGGACATCGTGCTTGCTAATGCAGGCGTGGGTCACGCAGGTGCGTTCGACAGCGTCACAGCCGGTGAAATCTCGACGCTCTACGAGGTCAATGTCGGCGGATACATCAAGACAACGCAGGCCGCTGTCCCGCATTTGCGCGCCGCCGGCGGTGGCCGGATTGTCTACATCTCCTCAGGGCTTTCACGTACTGGCAACGGTGTCTTTGGCGTCTATGGAGCGACCAAGTGGGCAGTGAACGGCATCGCCAAAAGCGCGGCAATGGCTTACGGTCGCGACAATATCATGTGCAATGTCGTGGCCCCTGGCCTTGTCCGCACACCCTTTGCAGATAATGAGGCGGTCCTGGGCGTCATTTTGCCCGATGCTTCGAATCCGACCTTTGATGACGTATCGGCGGCCATCGCATCCGGCAGTACGTTGGGGATCGGCCATCACGAGGTCGAGGATATCGCAAAAGCCGTGATGTTTTTCGTCGGTGAGGCTTCTCGCCAAATGACCGGTGAGGTCATGGACGTCAGCTATGGGGATGCCGCTCGCAACCTCGCCTGATTTCGGGCAACCCCAAGGGTAAAGGTCCGGCGCGGCACGCCACACACGTCGCCATGCCGGGCCAAATGTCCGGAACTAAGAGAGCCGGCCGCGCAAGCGGTTGGCTCTCCCTGACACTCACTCCGTTCTTGAAACGCCCATGACGATATCCACTCGTCTGAATGTGCGAAGGAAAATCTTTTGGAACTTGCTGATCTCATCAAACCTGTCGAATGGGCTGCGCTGGATCAAACACACGCGCGCATTAGCGTCGCACGAAAGAACGACTACATGCACTGCCTGCGCCATACATCGACCTCTTCGTTCGAAGACGTCGTCTGTGAGCCGGCTGTCCGTCTCATCGTCCAGGGCGCCAAGGAAATCATTGTGGCCGGACAGTCCATGACGGCAACGCAAGGCGATGCGGTCATCATCAGCCACGATACCCCGGTTGTTTCACGCATCACGGAGGCAAATGCAAAGACACCTTACCTTGCAGCCGTTATCCCGTTGATCTCAACCTTCTCCGGACAATTGAAGGTGAAATTCAAGCAGATGGATATGACCACGTCGGCGGGAGCATTGTGCATAGCCACATTGCCAGCCCCTCTTTGGTTGATGCCCTTGGCCGGTACATGTCGCTAGAGCGATCGACCCTTGCAGGGCGTATTCTAGCGCCGGTGCTCCTGAAGGAGATCCATTACCATCTGCCACTCGCGCCAAACGGCAGCATGCTGCGACAGCTTCTTGCGCCAGCGAGCATCCCAAGCCAGATCGAAAAAGCCATTGGCTTGATCCGTAAAGCATACGCCGAGCCGCTTTCCGTCCCGGAGCTCGCCAACCGAGTGAACATGAGCGCAACAGCATTATACAAGAGCTTCAAGAGCGTGACAGGGACATCGCTGTTGCAGTTCCAAAAAGAACTACGGCTCCTTGATGCGCGAAATCGGTTAAGGACCGCGGCTGTGTCAGTGTCCGAAGTCTGTTTTGCAGTTGGGTATGAGAGTCCTGCGCAGTTCAGTCGAGAGTATTCTCGTAAGTATGGAGCAAGTCCGAAACACGACTTGGTCCGGCAGTAGGCCAGCGGATCAGCAGGCCAATTTGACTTTGCGCTTTTGTCCGGCCAGTTCGAGCCGCGCGCGGATCGCCCATACTTGTTTTGGCAGAAATGGACGTTTCTGTCCGATGATCCGGCCCTTGTTCCAGGCTTTTCTTTTCGGGACTACGGTGGGAAGTTGGACTCTTGGCATGATATGCTCTCCGATCCTCCCTCCATACCCGATCATCAGCACCATGCTGACGGGATGACTGTACGATCAGAAAGGATGGTCGATGTCCGAGACTTGTAAGATGTGGCATTGCTGCGGCTTCATTGGGCCGCTGAGACCTCAGGCTACAATGCACGAGTGTCGGCTTCGGCGCTCTCGTGCTTCGGCAACTCTAACACTTCGCGTCAAAATACTCTTACCACTCGAAGCCTGTGTTGTAGGGGCAGCGGGACTTGCACATACGTATCGCCATCTTTCATCTGCGTTCATTTGCGGAGCGCGCCCCTTAACAGCCCTGCGATGCGGCGCTAGCATTATGGTAACAATTGCTTGCGGTCTATTTCTAGGAATTCCGGCGGGACGCATCGATTATGGCCTCAAAGGAAGACTACGCCCTGCACATTCCCGGCGCCGTCGGGTCCTACGCCCCGTATCTGCGGCCCGCGGCGCAGACCTGTGATCTGACAGGGCTGACCGTCACTGCGCTGCCGCCGGGACGGGTTGAGGTCAAACTGCGGGATGTTCCTGCCATGTTGAACGTGACCCCCCATGCCGGCTTGCGAACCCCGGATTATCTTTACCGGCTGGAAGGCCGCGATCTCCGGCAGGACAAGGCGAACAATGCCTGGGGTGGCTACGACCTGCTTAGGGCGGGTCAGACCCATGAGATCCGTTGCGCCAATCCAGGCTGGGAGCTGGGGATCGTACTCGAAGAGGATAGGCTATCTGATCTCTCGGCCGAGGCGTGGAACGGATCAATGTTGATCGAGCGGGACGTGATCCACCGCCGCGATGACGCTGTCATCAGCCTCGCCCGCCTGGCCATCGACCACCTGCGTAGCGGGAAGCCCGACCGCCTCTATATCCAGGGCCTGGCCATCGCGATGACGGCGAGGGCGCTGAGTGCCGACAGCTCAATGCCGAGCGTTCCGACCCGCGGCACTGAGCGTCGGATCGCGCGCGCCATCGACTACATTGAAGCCCATCTCGGCGAGGACCTCTCCGTCGCCGCGATCGCCTCGGCCGCCGCCATGAGCCCGTCGTGGTTACAGACCGCTTTCAAAGCCAACACCGGCCAGCCCGTTTTCGCCTATGTCCGCGAGCGGCGATTGGAGCGCGCCCGCATCCTGCTCGCCGACCGCCGGCTCTCCCTCAGTCAGATAGCCTTCGAATGCGGCTTCTCCAGCCACAGCCACATGACGCGGCTCTTCACCAAAGGGTACGGATGCAGTCCGAGCCAGATGCGAGGTTAGGCGCCGCACTGCCCTACTACCAATTCCAAGTTTGAACGGCAGCTTTTCAAGATCGTCGTGGCTCACTATGCTCATGCAGAGAACGACTGGTTTCCGCCCATTCTGTGGAAAAACAACGTGTTGCTGGCGCAGAAATTAGCATACTAAACGGAGCGCGGGCGCCTATCCGCCCTGTGGTAGGTGAGGTCGTTTTGTGTTCTGCCGATTGACCTCGTGCGGTGATATCATTTACATTCAGAATATCGAATATGATAGGTGCTGCCATGGCGATGACACGGCGTGAATTTGGTGCATTGGGGGCCGCGAGCATCTTTGCACCGGGCGCTTTCGCCCAGACGGCTATCGGCGATTTCACCGTAACCTCGGTCTCGGACGGGTCGCTGACACTGCCGGCCGACATGATCCTCGGACAACTCGCGCCCGAGCAATTGAGCGGGCTGCAGGACGCGTTCGGATTTGAGGATGTCTTGACCCCGCCCTGCAACGTCACTTTGCTGCAGACCAGTGACCGCAATGTGCTTTTCGATGTGGGTGCCGGGCCGGAATTCATGTCGTCCGCGGGGTTCCTGATGGATGCGCTTGATGCGCAAGGGCTGGCGCCAGAGGACATTACCGATGTCGTCTTTACTCATGCCCATCCCGATCATATCTGGGGACTGCTCGACGATTTCGACGACCTGCTTTTCTCTGACGCCCGATACATGATCGGTCAGACAGAGTGGGATTACTGGACCGATCCGGCAACCGTCGACACGATTGGCGAGGCGCGTACGGCCTTTGCCGTGGGTGCGGCACGCCGGTTGGCCCGGATCGAAGATGCCGTGACCTTCTTCCGCGATGGCGAAGAGATCATGCCCGGCGTTGCCGCGCGCGCCACATTTGGACACACGCCTGGGCATATGGCTTTCGAGGTGCGGCAGGGATCGGAAGCTTTGATGATCCTTGGTGATTGCATCGGCAACCATCATGCGGCGTTCCGCTATCCACAAAGCCCGTCGGGCGCTGATCAGGATCAGGACATGGGCGCCGTGACACGCACAGCACTGCTTGACCAGTTGGCCAGCGAACAGATGCGGGTTCTGGGCTTTCATCTGCCGGGCAATGGGATCGGGCGCGTGGAACGCGATGGCGCCGCTTACCGTTTCGTGGAAGAGGGCTGACGCCCGCTATTGCGCCGCGACGGGCAGGCGGGCCAGTTGGCACTGCGCCCAGAGGTCTTCGAGTGCGGTCACAAGACGGTCGATATCTGCCGAACTGTGCACGGGTGATGGGGTGATGCGCAGACGTTCTGTCCCCTTCGGCACGGTTGGATAGTTGATCGGCTGGATGTAGATGCCGTGGTCGCGCAGCAGGATGTCGGAGAGGTATCTGCACTTCACCGGATCGCCGACCATCACCGGGATGATGTGGCTGGGATTGCACTTATGCGGGATGCCGATGGCATCAAGCCGCGTGCGAACCTGTCTTACCCTTTCGCGTTGCAATGCCCGTTCAGCGCCACTTTCCTTCAGGTGTCGGACAGATGCACAAGCGCCAGCGGCGACGGCTGGCGGCAGCGCGGTGGTGAAGATGAAACCGCTGGCAAAGGATCGGACAAAATCACAAAGCTCTTCGGAGGCAGCGATATAGCCGCCCATGACACCGAAAGCTTTGCCAAGGGTCCCTTCGATGACCGTCAGCCTGTCCATCAGCCCGCGTTCTTCGGCCACACCACCACCGCGCGGGCCATAAAGGCCCACGGCGTGCACCTCATCAAGGTAGGTCATGGCATTGTAACGCTCGGCCAGATCGCAGATTTCGGCAATCGGGGCGATATCACCGTCCATCGAATAGACGGACTCGAAAGCAATCAGCTTGGGCCGGTCTGTTGGTTGCGCGGCGAGCAGTTCTTCGAGATGTCCAAGGTCGTTGTGGCGCCAGATCTGCCGCTCTGCCCTGGAATGGCGGATGCCTTCGATCATGGAGGCGTGGTTGAGCGCGTCGGAAAGGACGATACAATCGGGGATGCGCGCGGCCAGCGTGCCAAGTGCTGCCCAGTTCGACACGTAGCCGGAAGAAAAGAGAAGTGCCGCAGGCTTGCCATGCAGGTCGGCCAGTTCTCGTTCGAGCAGGACGTGGTGATGCGTGGTGCCCGAGATATTGCGGGTGCCGCCTGCACCAGCACCAACGGTATCCAGCGCGTCATGCATCGCGGCGAGCACGGCGGGATGCTGACCCATGCCGAGGTAATCGTTCGAACACCAGATCGTCACTTCGCGCGCGGCTTCCCCATCGCGGTTCACGGCCTTCGGGAAAGACCCGCAGGCGCGTTCCAGATCGGCGAAAACGCGATAATTCCCCTCTTCACGCAGGCCGTCGAGCTCAGCGCGAAAGAACCCGTCATAATCCATAAAGGCCTATTCTCCCAGTGCGTCCCTGACGATCCCATCAAGCAGCGCCTGAACCTGCTGCATTTCGCCTTCGGGATAGTCGCGGTAGCCGATCATGACCTCATCGCCGCGTTCGGCGACGAAGATGCCATATGGGCAATGCGCGATATTCATCGGGTCGGTTTCCATGACCGCACGCGAGACGTTGGCCGAGCAAAAGACAAAGATATCGGCCGCTTCAAACAGCATCACGTCGCTGCCGACATCCGCACCTGTCCGGTTCAGCATGTCTCCGACATGGCTGACGTAATCGATTACCAGGCCCTGCCCGATGATTGCATTTTCGACCGAGAATACCGCATCGTCGAACGACCCGTCAAAAATGTAGGTGGTGGCGTCCTCGGCGGTGGCTGCCGTTGCCAAGGCACCAAGGTACGCCGCGAACAAAAAGCGTTTCATGTGGCTTCCCCCCTTTTTGATCCTGCCAAGATCACTACCGATCTCCAGCCGCAGGCACCTGATTTATGTCAAGGCCCGCAGCCTGAGCTTTCAACTGAACATGTCGGCGGTGATGCCGTCATACCAGCCAACCGATTCCTGATAGGTCGCTTCGCGAACTGCCGCGCTTTCGCCGGTTGCAGACACAAACCCATCGACCTTGGCTATCTTTTCTTCAGTCGCCTCGTAGGTCGCGCCCACCTTCACGCCGTCGTTCGTTTCGATCAGTGACCAGCAGGTATTGGCAAAGCGGGCGGGGAAGACCGTCGAACCGGTCAGCGCACCCCGCACGGCATTCGCACAGACCTTCGCTTGCGAATTGGCCGAGAAACCGGATTTCGGCATGTCGCCCTGCGCGGCCGCGTCGCCCAGCACATGCACGTTTTCGTCCATGCGGGACGACAGATCGGCCGCGTTCACAGGTGCCCAGTTGCCGTCGGTCACACCGGCGATTTCTGCAATCCGCCCAGCCTTCATGGCCGGGATGACGTTGCAGACATCAACATTGTTTACATCGCCATCGATGCTGACGGTCATTGCGACCGGATCAACCTCCACATCGGCTCCGCCGAAATCGGGGCCGATCCGTTCGATCATACCGGCGTAATGGTTATTCCAGCCTTCCTCGAACAAGCCCTGCTTGGAAAAGCTTTCCTTGGGGTCGGCGATCAGGATTTTGGCGGTCGGGTTTGTCTCCTTCAGACGATGGGCGACCATGCTGACGCGTTCGTATGGCCCTGGTGGGCAACGGTAGGGGTTGGGTGGTGCGACCATCGCAAAAACCCCGCCCTGCGGCATCGCGTCGATTTGCGCCCGCAGAAGCTCGGTCTGCGATCCCGCCTTGTAGGCATGTGGCATGGCATTGGCAGCGCTGACGTCCCAGCCAGCCACCGCACCGTCCACGAAGTCGATCCCGGGGCTGAGGATCAGACGGTCATAGGGCAGATTGTAACCACCAGCAGTCATCACTGTCTTGGCATCACGGTCAACACCGGTGGCCCAGTCATGCAGAACATTGATGCCGTAGGTCGCAGCAAGGTTACCGTAGGAATGGCCGAGACTGTCCATGTCCCGGAAGCCGCCGATGTAAAGGTTCGAAAAGAAGCAGGTGTAGTAGGCCCGTGTTGGTTCGATGAGCGTGACGTCGATTTCACCAGCGCTGTCCTTGGCAATGTAACGCGCTGCGGTCGCCCCACCCGCACCGCCGCCTACCACGACCACGCGCGGCTTCCCGCCATGTCCCGCCGCACGGACAATCATTGGGGCCGCCAGGGCCCCCACCGTTGTGCCCAAAAAGGCGCGTCTGTTGAATTTCATGTCTTTCCTCCCTGAAGATGGCATCCTCACTCGATACCTTCAAAATATGCGGCCAGCGCCGCGATCTCTTCGTTGGACAGGCGCTGTGCCATCATCTGCATCACGGGGTGCGGGCGCTTGCCCACCTTGTAGGCGTGCATCGCCGTCACGAAATCATCCGTCGGCCAGTTGGTGATGCTGGGGATACCACTGGCCGACCCGCTGGCCTGGTGGCACGAGGTACACTCGCCCGACAGATATTCGCCGTAAGCCGGGTCACCGACGATGGCGAGCACCTCTGGCGCGACCGCGTGGTCGATGGCGGCGGCAGTTGGCGCGGATTCGGGGATGTTCTGTGGATTGGCGGAAAAGGTCCGCAGGTAGGCCAGAAGATCGTCGCGGTCCTGCTGTTCCTTGAAGCCCCGAAAGCTCATCCGGGTCTGCGAGACCAGCGTGCGGGGGTCTTCGATAAAGGCATCGAGCGTTTCGTAGTTCCAAACCAGCCCGTTCGCTGCCGCGCGCTGCATGCCGCTTGAATAGCGATAACCTTCGGTTTGTCCTGCCGCACGGTCGAAGATCCCATTGAGCTGTGGGCCAATCCGATCGACCGCGCCCAGGCCAACCTCGTGACAGCCGACACATTGGCGATAAAGGGTCGCGCCCCGTTCGGGATCACCCCCAGCATCCGGCGTCGCTGCGGTTGCCCACAGGGCCGCGATGGCGAGGAGCGTTTGAAACAGATGGCCCCTCATTCGGCCTCCACGCTGGCAAGATAGGCGATCAGTGCCGCGATATCCTCTTCATTCCGCACCCCGCGGAACGACATCTTTGTGCCGGGCATCGCCCCGCGCGGGTCGGCGAGGAAGGCCGCGAGGTTTTCCTCTGTCCAGACGTCACCTGCGGCGTTTGCATCGCCGAACGTGTTGGAGTAACGGAAGCCGTCAACGCTGCCGATGGTGCGGCCCAAAAGGCCGTTCAGCTGTGGCCCCGATGAATTTCGGGCGCTCGCGCCAACCTGGTGACAAGAGGAGCACTGACGAAACGCACCTTCACCGGCTGCGACAAGCGTAGGGTCCATGCCGTCAATTGTTGCGGTAGGCGCGCCGTCGTCATCAGCCGCCGCACTTGCGCTGAATGTGGGCGTTCCTGTGGTCGATGCATGATTCATGACCGACTCGCCGCCGTCTTCAGGTGTCACGTCAAGAAATGTCGCCCGCATGGTGATCTCAACCGAGGTTTTGCAGTTCTCCATGCATGGTTCGGTTCGCCATGCGGGGTATTCCAACGCTGGCCGATCATCGATAACGAAACCATCTGCATTGTACATCTCAACATCGGTGAAGTTCTCGTTGCTGAGCACAAAATCATCATCGACCATGTCGTTGGAATAAAGCAGGTAGGCGACGATGGCGTAGGTTTCGTCAGCGGTCAGTGTGCCGGCCTCGCCAAACGGCATCGAGCGGTTGATATAATCCCATGCGGTTGAAAGATGCGGCCAATAGGAACCGACAGTCTTGACCGGATCCTCGTCCGCGAGGGTATCGAAGCCTCCTGCAAGGACCGGCCAATTGTCGCGCCCTTCGGCGAAATCACCATGGCAGGATGCGCATTTGTCGACAAAGACCTCTTCCCCAGTCCAGACATCGCCACTGCCCACCGGCAAACCGCGCCCGTCTGGCAGAACATCAACATCCCACGCTGCGATTTCTTCTGGCAGTGCTTGCCGCCCCAGGTTGAAGCCAGCCGCGGCCACCGGGGCCGGCGCCGTCAGGTCACCACTGGTGGAGGCAACGTCCTGCAATGCGTCGCGTTCGGCCGCAAGTTTCGCGGCCTCTTGCGCCGCGGCTCGCGCGGCTTCCCTTGCGCGCGCAGCACTTGCCTCTGTCTGCGCGACCCTTGTTTCCAGCGACGTGATTGTCTGCTGGCCGTAGTGACGCGAGGCAATGCCGTAGGCAAGCCCAAGTACCAGCACAGTACCGCCAAGCGCGGGGACAAAAAGGCTAAGAGACTTCGACATTCTCGGCGATCCCTTCTTCGTTCACCAACCACGTCTGTATGCAGTTGTTGTGGTAAACGGCGTTTTCGCCGCGCATCTGGCGTAGCTGGTGCTTGGTTGGCTGGACATATCCGGTTTCGTCCATGGCGCGGGATTGCAGCAGCATCGGGCTGCCATCCCAGTCCATGTCCAGATAGAAACGGGTCAGCGCCTTTGTATCGCCCTGCTTGCCAAGGCGCGCAGTTTCCCACGTGATCCCGCCATCCTTGGACACATCGACCCGAGTAATCTTGCCATGACCCGACCATGCGAGACCGGAAATCACGAGCGGTCCGGTGCCATGAGTGATCGGCATTTGCGGGCTGGGTGAGGTGATAACGGATTTCGCGTCCATCACCCAAGTCCATTTGCGGGCGGTGCCATCCTCGTAAACGTCGGTATATTTGGAGGTCTCTTCACGGCTTTCGACGGCGCGGTCGACAACTTCGACCCGGCGTAGCCATTTGACCCACAGGTTGCCCTCCCAGCCTGGCACGACAAGGCGGGCGGGGTAACCGTGCTCCATCCGCAGCGCCTCGCCATTCGCTTTGAAGGCGACAAGGACGTCATCCAGCGCCTTTTCCATCGGGATGGAACGCCCATTGGAAGACGCATCGGCGCCTTCGACATAGACCCACTTGTCGGAGAGATCGCCAGCCGCCCCCAGGCCCGCCTCGTTCAGCAGGGTCCGCAGCGGCACGCCAGTATATTCCATGTTGTGGATCATGCCGTGGGTGAACTGCGCCCCATTCAGCTGCGCCCCCGCCCATTCCATGCCCGTGTTAGCGGCGCATTCGCAGAAATAGACGTGGTTTTCGCGGGGGAAGCGTTCGAGATCAGCGTAGGTGAAAACCAGCGGTTCATCCACAAGCCCGTTGATCATCAGGCGGTAGTCTTCCTTGCTGAGCTCAATCGCGCCCGAATGGTGACGCTCGAACGCACAGCCCTGCGGGGTGATCGTGCCGTCAAGCGCGTGGATCGGTGTGAAGTTGATTGAGGAAATGGGCGAGGCGGTCAGCCATTCGACGTTGCGACGCACGACATCAGACTCAAACCGGATCGGCAGGCCGTAGGGCGTTTCGTCAACGCCCGCGCCCAGATAAGACGCCCATTCCTGCAGTTCTGTTATCAGTGGGTCAGGCGTTTCCTGCGCCATGGCCTTGCCGGCGACACCGCCAGCGGCGATGGCGGCTGTGCCACGCAGGAACGCCCGGCGGGAAGTCTTGCCAATATCCTTCATTCCCTTGCTCTCCTTCATAGGCCCGTCACGGTCACGCTTGCGTTTGGTGCCACGCTGACGGTGCCCTGACGCTTGATGTAACTTTCAACGACATCCCAGATCGGCGGGCCTTCGGTGCTTTCGTTCACAGAGGCCCAGCCAGCGACTGTGTAGGATTTTGCTGGGTCAATCGCCTCACCGGTCCGCAGTAGCGTCATGTCGCTGATGCGGTCGCCGATCGGGCGCGAGATATCGATCCGGTAGCCCATGCCACCCACGCGGACCATGTCGCCGCCCTGCTGGTAGTATGGGTCTTCGTTGAAGATGTTGTCAGCCACGTCTTCCATCACG
Source organism: Cognatiyoonia sp. IB215182 (assembly GCF_033963905.1). NCBI lineage: Bacteria > Pseudomonadati > Pseudomonadota > Alphaproteobacteria > Rhodobacterales > Paracoccaceae > Cognatiyoonia > Cognatiyoonia sp. IB215182. The sequence goes on along the minus strand of NZ_JAXBMB010000001.1, from coordinate 124,265 downwards.
ATCTTGAGGAATTCACCCGTCATTTCCGTACGATAGGCGTTCGGGTAAGTCATGGAGGTGACGTTCCAGATATCTTCGCGGGTGATGTCCTGACCGGGCAGGATCGACGGCCCCCAGCGCACGCCGGGCGACAGGGCGATATCCGCTTCGCGCTCTTCCAAGAGCGCCTGGCAAATCAGGTCGTCCCATGATCCATTGAAGTTGCCGCGCCGGTAAAGCAGCGTGTCATCAGCGGTGGTGCCAACGACTTCGGTCAGTTGCTCCACGAAGGGCGCGCGTTCCGCGTCGATCAGGGCGGCGACCTCTGCATCCGGTGTGATCACGTCGGCGAAGATGGGGATCAGCTTGTGCCGGAAACCCATCATGCGCCCGTCGCGCACATCCAGATCGACGCGGCTGACGAATTTCCCATTTGATCCCGAGGCGATAATGATCGTCTCGCCCACCAGCACCGGTTCCGGCAGCGCATCATGGGTGTGGCCCGACAGGATCACGTCGATGCCCGTCACCTTGCCCGCCATGGACTTGTCCACGTCAAAACCGTTATGGCTGAGGCAGACTACCAGATCAGCACTCTGGCTGCGGACCTCATCCACCATTTCCTGCATCCGTTCGTCCCGGATGCCGAAGGAGTATTCAGGAAACATCCAGCCGGGATTGGCGATGGGCATATAGGGGAAAGCCTGCCCGATCACCGCGATCTTTGCACCGCCACGTTCGAAGAACTGGTATGGCGCGAAGTCTTCTGCGGGTTCATCCCACTCGGCGTCGAAAATGTTCTGGCCGAGGGCCGCAAATGGCAGATCGCCCACGATTTCGCGCACCCGATCAGACCCCAACGTAAACTCCCAATGGAAGGTCATCGCATCGGGGCGCAGCGCGTTCATCACGTTGACTACGTCCTGCCCTTCGGTCTGATAGCAGGTGTAGGAGCCATGCCAGGTGTCGCCACCATCCAGCAGCAGCGCGTCTGGTCGCGCGGCGCGGATGGCGTTCACCACCGTTGCCACGCGATCCAAGCCGCCCATCCGACCATAGGCACGGGCCAGGGCCGAAAAATCATCATATGTCAGCGCATAATGCGCGGCAGAGCCGTCGTCGATACCATAGGCGCGCCGGAAATCCGCCCCGGTGATATGTGGAACAACACCCTTGTTGGCACCAACGCCGAGGTTGATTTCAGGTTCGCGAAAGTAGATCGGCTTCAGCTGCGCATGAATGTCGGTGACATGGATCAGTGAGACATTGCCGAACGTCTCGAACTCAAGAAGCTGGTCCTGCGAGAGCGCCTGTTGTGCTGCCAGACGGCCCCATTCACCAAAGCCGGAAGCACCGACAATCGCGGTCGCCGCCATGCTGGCCTGCAAGAAGTCCCTACGTGAGATCATGTGCTTCTCTGTTCCCTTGCTTCAGATTTACATTCCCAAATCTGAATGTGTTTGGTGAAAAGAAACCCGCACGCGTTGCCGGGTGCGGGTTCCAGGATTTCAGTTTCGGACAGATGGCCCTTCGACAGACAGCCCGTTGCCGCGCGACATCACGTAAAGCTCAAGCGCGATGAACTCTTCGGTGCCGACTCTGTAGGTTTCAGCGCGCGTATCGCGCACGCAGCCCCGGAAGCGCGAATGCACCCCGTTCAGCTTGGCGTTCTTCAGCCGATAGGTCGGAAAGCCGTTGATCATGCCTTGGCTCAGGTGATCGGCGCGAATGTTGTTGTCGTAATTGTCTTCGTGACAATTCGCGCAGGACAGCTCCAACTGCCCGGTGCGGGTGTAATAAAGCTCGCGACCCAATTCCCACATCGACTGTGCGGGACCGTCGATTGCGACATTCACCGGATAGCCACGGGACACAGAGGCCAGCAGAGCCTCCATATTCAGCATGTCGTTCTTATCGTATGCCCATTCTTCAGCGCCCATACGACGTGTGCGGCAATCGTTCACCTGCATGGCCATCGTGCGCACTTCGCCGGCTTCTTCGTTCCATCTCGGATAGACAGCACGCACACCCGCCAGCTCTTCCGGCGCACCGTGGCAACTGGCGCAGGACTCACCTGCGCTGCCTTCCACGGTATTCCAGGCATCGATGGCTTCATCCACGAAGATCATGCCGGGATTTTCGAAGTCGTCCATTTGCAGGGATTGCGTTTCGGAGGAACGGTATGTCCAGCCTGAGTATATCGTGCGCAGGTTCTCGACATGGTCGGGGGCTGCGGTGCGCACCGTGATCGGTATTTCACCATTGATCACAAGATCTGCGTTCGGATCGGCAACAGCGAGACCGAGAGGCAGTGCGAGGCAAACCCCGATGACTGACACAGCAAGTTTCGTTTTCATGATGCGCGCTCCTCCCTGACCGCGATGGCTTAGCTGACGGCGATGTCCTTCGTTTCGGTGTAGATGTCGCCATCGTCGTCATACCAGGTGAATTCGAAAGTTCCGGATTCTGGCACCACCGCTTCGAACTCGAAATAGGGGTTCGTGGAAATCGCCGGTTCCATCGTGACGTCGATGACAGTTTCGCCGTTGAAGGAACAAGTAAAGCGATTGATGATCGAGCGGGGGATCACGTTGCCGTCACTATCCTTGCGCTGGCCGGACTCCATCGGGTGGCTGATCAGTGTCTTGAGTACGATCGTTTCACCTGCCACTGCATCGCGGGGAACGCGGACGCGGGGTTTTACATTCTCTGCCATTGTCTTTGCTCCTATCCGTCAGCCGCCACAGCCGCCGATTGTGACTTTCACTTCCTGCGACGCCTGCACGAAGCTGCCATCGGGCATTTTCGCGATCGCGATCACGTCCTGCGTGCCGGCAAGGCGAATGCGGGTCGACGCGAACTGTGAACCGGCCAAGGGGCCAAAGTTGAAGGTGCCGACGGCCGGTGTCGGGTTTCCGGCGGCGAGCACCATGATCGACACCGCACCCGGGGCCGAGACCTCGATCGGGACGGTATTGCCGTTTTCGGCGATTTCGGGGGCGGTGAGTGTAATGCCCTCGGTTCCTACTTCGGCGCCGCCGGTAAATTCGGCAATATTGTCGGTGACGTTTGCGAATGATCCGGCCGGCAAAATGGCCGCTGCCGCGGTGCCTATTGCAATCAAGAGCGTATCTCGTCGATTGAGTTTCATAGCTTCTCCTGTTTCGCGTGCGCTGCCTAGTAGTCTTGCAGCGTCATGAGGTAAGCGACCACGTCTTCAATCTCTTGCGCGGTCAAAAGCGGCTCAAGCGGCCCTTCTGCCGCTTTGCCCGTGTATCCGTCCCCGGCACGGATAAAGCCCTCGGTCTTGTAGAAGGACGGCATGATCGAGTCCGGGAAGGTCAATTTTGCGTTGGCGACGATGCCGCGCAGGTCTTCTTCGTTCCAGCGCTGCGCGACGCCATCAAGCGACGGGCCGACCTCGCCATGGAAGGGATATTCTTCCAGTGCTGTAACCTGGTGGCAGGCAATGCAGTTGCCCTTCCCGCGGGTCACCATGATTTCAAGCCCTGCATCAGGGTTGCCTGGGACACCAGTTAGGCTGGTCGCCACCTGTCCGTATTCACCATAGGCAACATCCGACGGTGCGGTCTGCGCATAGGCGAGTGTTGCCACCGCCATTGCGGCAATAGTCGCAGACATAATGCGTTTCATACTTCCTCCCCGTCTCTCTCCCTCTGGTATACCGTAGCGCACGGGCAACGATTCACGCAACAACAAAATCAACTATTTGAATATGTAAGAGTGTTTCCGTCGGTCTATTCGACAATTCCCCGTTCTTGCAGGATGCGGGCGTGATAGCGCTGAAAGGTCTCTTCGCCCCGATAATGACCCTCACTAATCCAGTTGAGCAGGTTCAGGGTTGTCCACTTGCCGAAGGCGCCCGGCATGGTGACGATCGTGGCGTCAGATGCCATTGCATCATTGGCGACCTCGGGCGGAAAGAACATGAGGGTTGGGGTGAACTGCGCGTTCCATCGACGCACCATGTCCTTTTCCGGCAGCGTTGTGCCATTGAAATCGGTGACCTCCACATCGCCGAACATATTGATCTGGATAACGTAAAAGTTGTCCGTCAGCGCGGCCTCGACCTCTGGATCGGGAAAGACTTCTTCATGCATCTTAGTGCAATAGATGCAACCGCGTTGCTCGATCAGGACAAGTAGTGTCTTATCGCTGGCGAGCGCATCGCCATGATCCTCGCGCAGGTCCTTGAAGGTTTCTTCGATCCAGGCGGCTTCATGCAGCCCGTCATCACCGAGTTCCGCAGCCCAGAGTGGGGCCGCGATCAGGGCGAGCCCCACCATCAGTTTACGTAGCATGACAACTCCTCCTCTTATCCAAGTGTCGTGAAGCTGGGGAATGTCTGGATCATCCAGTTGGCGATGGCGTTGACCGAATTGGTGGCGATAAGTAGTGCAAAGACGATCAGCATCCCCCCCATCGCCTTTTCCGCGTAGCCCAGAAAACGGCGTTGCCGTTGGGCCCAGTTCAGGAACGGTCGAGCAAAGAGCGCGGCAATGACAAAGGGTGCGGTCATGCCCAGCCCATAGACAAAAAGCAGAGCGCCGCCTTCCCAGATGCTGCCCATACCGCCAGCGATCATCAGGATCGCGGTCAGCGCAGGACCGACACAGGGCGTCCAGCCGAAGCCAAAGGCGAGCCCCATCAGATAGGCGCCTGCCACGGTCGATGGTGCGGCAGTGCTTTCCATCCGCGCTTCGCGATAAAGGAGCGGAACGCGCAGAACGCCCAGAAAGTGCAGACCAAAGAGCGTCAGGACGCCGGCGGCCAGGTAGCTGAGTTCACGCTTCCACTGCCCAAACAGACCGCCCACCGCCGTCGCGCCCATGCCGAGCAGCACGAAAATTGTCGTCACGCCCAAGGCGAATGCGATGGCAGCTATCACAAGGCGCCGCTGCGTGCCGGGCGGAAAATCGTCCTGCCCGCGCAATTCCGTCATGGACAGTCCGGCCATGTAGCTTAGGTAAAACGGAACCATAGGAAGGATGCACGGCGTGAAAAAGGACAAAAGCCCAGCAAAAGCGGCACCCATGAAACTGACTTCCAGCAATCGCCTCTTCCTTGATTTGGCGCGTTAATCACATTACAATAATTGAATGTTTAGATATTTGACCAGCATTTTCCTCGTCGGCGGCATTGGCCTTCTCCCGTTGGTCGCTCAGGCAGAAACGCGGCTGATGATGGCCGAAGAGCCGGGCTGCATGTGGTGCGCGCGCTGGCATAGTGAGATAGGCACGATTTATGGCAAGACGGGCGAAGGTGAAGCCGCCCCGCTTTACAGGGTTGATCTTACCGATCCCTTGCCCGAAGGCGTTACGCTTGTCCGAACGGTGAATTTCACTCCGACTTTCATTCTGCTGAAGCAAAATACGGAGATCGCCCGTATCGAAGGTTATCCGGGCGAAGATTTCTTTTGGGCGCTTCTTGGACAGATGCTGCGCGATCACGATGTGGACTTTGTGGTGAAAACCAAGGCAGCGGACGCGGAAAGTTGACACAATTGCAGGAATTTACGGAAAACGCCCCTGCACAGCGCCGTTCAGATGGGGTATCGGCATCGCCAAATAGAGCAGAGGCAGAACAGGTCGCATCCATGGCCCTTCCGGTTTTTGACACCAATCTAAGCGATGAAGAACTCGATGCGATGCTCGAGAACGCAACACGCGCAACCAATTTCCTGAAAGCCATTGGGCACGAGGGGCGATTGATGATCCTGTGCCACCTCGTGACAGGCGAAAAATCGGTCACGGAACTTGAAGAGTTGCTGTCGGCGCGGCAGGCAGCTGTATCTCAGCAATTGGGCAGGTTGCGTCTTGAAGGGCTCGTCCAGCCACGGCGCGACGGGAAAACGATCTACTACAGCTTGACGGATGATCGCTGCAAGCGGATCATATCTGTGGTCTACGACTTGTTCTGCAAGCAGAACTGACCGGCGCGTAGTATCCATATAGGACGCATCGGTTTTGGCAATGTAGGGGAGGACATGCCAATGCTGGACGCATGGGGCGACGGGAACGTCGCGGCCTTGGCAGGGCTTTTGGGAGGAATTCTGCTTGGCTTGGCTGCCCGACTGGGGCGGTTCTGCACGCTGGGCGCGATCGAAGACTATGTCTATGGCGGCTCTGATAAACGGCTGCGGATGTGGATCATGGCGATCGGTGTCGCGGTTACGGGCAGTTTTGGCTTGATGGCATTTGGAGCCGTTGCTGCCGAGCAATCATTCTATCTGGCGCAGGCATGGTCGCCCGTCGCCGCCATTTCCGGCGGGTTGATCTTTGGCTACGGCATGGCGATGGCGGGCAATTGCGGCTATGGCGCGGTGGCCCGGCTTGGCGGCGGCGACCTGAGATCTTTTGTGATCGTCGTCGTCATGGGCATTACGGCCTATGCAACCATTTCAGGCCCCGGCGCGTATCTGCGCATACTGATCTTTCCACCGCAGCCCTTGGCCGACGCACCACAGGGCATCGCACATTGGCTGGGCGGGCTGAGCGGTGCGCCTGTCTGGGCCATCGGTTGCCTGATCGGGGTCGCGCTCATAGGTGCGGCGCTGTCGTCGCAAGCGTTGCGCAAGGATGGCGCGGCCGTTTTCTGGTCGGCGATTGTGGGGCTTGCGGTGGTCAGCGCGTGGGTCACGACAAGCTGGATCGCGGCAAAAGGGTTCGATGGCACGCCTGTCGTGTCACATACGTTCGCCGCTCCTATTGGTGAAACGATCCTCTACTTTATGACGGCATCGGGCCAGACGCTCAGCTTCGCCATCGGATCGGTAGCTGGCGTTTGGGTTGGGGCGTTCGTGGGAAGCCTGATCAAGGGCCATTTTCGTTGGGAGGCCTGCGAAGACCCGCGCGAATTGCGCCGCCAGATCATCGGGGCGGCCATGATGGGGGTCGGTGCCGTCCTCGCTCTGGGATGCAGCATCGGTCAGGGGCTGTCGGCCTTTTCGCTGCTGGCATTCTCTGCCCCGCTGACCTTCCTCGCGATCATCGCCGGTTGCTGGCTTGGTCTGCGGCACCTTGTGGAAGGGATCATGCCGATCAGGGAATGATCGTCGCTGGTTTCCAGTCTTCCACAAACGACGTAGATGGCTTTCGTATTGCGTAGCGGGCGCATTTTGGGGTCCGCTCGGATTAGTTCCTGTCGCAACAACAAAGACATGCTCAGGCTGGCCTTTGGCAAACGGGGTTCTCGTTGGCTCTGGAGGATGGCGAGGTGAGCCCGGATCTCGATCTGGATCACGAGGCTTTTCAGCAGATGCCCGCTGTCACGAACGATCACGGCGTTTGGGACGATCCGCGCGACTACTATAACAGTCCGAAATACCGAAACCGGCCAGGGTTGTTGAGGCTTTGGGCCTATCGTCTGATGATTGGGAAGGTAAACGGGCGTGTGGCGGACTTGCGGAGCCGCGCTTCGGTTTGATGGAACGGCTGACGAAACAGATACAAAACTGTTCCTTGAACTTAGTTACGTGCTTGCAGTGGATTTCGCTGCTTTACCATCGGCCTGCTCGCCCTTAATGCCCTAACGTGCCACGACGAACGCGGCCGGTGATGAACCGGTCGTATTCAGCCATCAAGCCGCTGAACGCTGCCGTCGAGATCCATCAGTAACACCTCGACCGCAAGGCCTGGTTCCCGTGTCCGCACCTCGTCAGCCAACGCTTCCATCGTCCGCATGTGGATCAATTGCTCGCGGTCGCTGTCATCGGCGCAGTCCTGGCCGACAAATGCCTTGCACGCGCCGCAGTCGCGGTGGTCGATGATGATCACGCGCTTGATGCCATGCAACTGACGGGCGAGCTTGACGTGCGCCCAGAAGGTTTCGGCCCAAGGCGCCGCTTCGTCCGCCATCACACCGATCGCGCCACCGGCAAGTGAGATCTGGTCGTATTTTCCTGTCAGCCCGCGTGCGTCGAGATAGTCGGTGACCGCGCTGATCAGGCGATAATCCATGCAATTGAGCACCAGGGCTTCGGCCTCGTGGGACCGCCGTGCCGTTTGGTGATCAACGGAAGTGTTTTCTTTCATGGTCAAGGTCATGTCGATCTCCAATAACGGGGCCGCGCGCTGGCGACCCCTGTTTGCCGGATCAAAGCTGGTTGATCGGGATCTTTAGGTAAGAAACGCCGTTATCTTCAGCTGGCGGCATCTCACCTGCGCGGATGTTCACCTGCACCGACGGCAGGATCAGCGTCGGCATATCCAGCTTTGCATCCCGCGCTTCGCGCATGGTGACGAACTCATCCTCAGACTTGCCGCCGCCGACATGGACGTTTGCGGATTTCTGTTCCGCGACGGTCGTTTCCCAGGCATATTCGTCGCGACCCGGTGCCTTGTAGTCATGACACATGTAAAGGACCGTCTCGTCCGGAAGAGCGAGAACCTTCTGGATGGATTGATAAAGCGTGCGCGCATCGCCACCCGGGAAATCGGCTCTGGCCGTTCCATAATCCGGCATGAACAGCGTATCGCCAACGAAGGCCGCACCATCCGCCACATAGGTCATGCAAGCGGGTGTGTGGCCCGGCGTGTGCATCGCGGTTAGCTCCATCTCCCCGATCTTGAAGGTCTCGCCGTCCTCAAACAGGTGTTCGAACTGGCGGCCATCTGTCTGGAAGCCCTTTTCGACATTGAAGAGCTTGGCAAAGACATCCTGCACCTCGGTGATATGCGCGCCGATGGCGGTTGTGCCGCCAAGTTCTTTCTGGATGTAGGGCGCCGCGCTCAGGTGGTCGGCATGGGCGTGCGTCTCAAGCAGCCACGCGACCTTCAGGCGGTTTTCCTTGACATAGGCGATAATCGCATCAGCAGATGTCGTGTCCGTGCGCCCCGATTTCGGATCGTAGTCAAGGACTGAGTCAATGATCGCGCAACTGTCGCTCTCGGGGTCTTTGACGACGTAAGACACCGTGAAGGTGGCTTCGTCGAGGAATGCCTTCACTTCAGGTTTCATGATGTGTTCCTTTCTGTGTTTCTTCGACTCTAGCGGCGGTTTTCTTTGCGCCGATTGATCAATGACAATCCCGGGCAAATGAATCGGCCTACGGTCGAATTCAGCTTTTTGCTCTTGAACAGGTAGGAATGCCTTCTTATCTGCGCAAGTATGAAGATAAAAGAAATGAACTCCGCCGCAGATCAGGTCTGCGAATTGATGACCCTCCTGTCGAACAAGAGCCGTCTGATGATCCTGTGTCTGTTGACCGAAGGCGAAAAATCAGTCGGCCAACTGGCAGAAGCGATAGATGCGCGGGACACGGCCGTGTCCCAGCAGCTTGCGGTCCTCAGACGGGAGCGGATCGTCAAACCCCGCCGCGATGGCCAAACGATGTTCTACCGCATCGTCGATCCGAACGTCGCCGAGGTTCTGGAGTTTCTGTACGCAAAATACTGCGGTGATGCAGCGGATGGAAAGGAGAGACACGATGACACTCATGACAATTGACGCAAAAAAGACCAATGATCTGCTGACGTCCGGCAAGGCCGTTCTGATCGATGTGCGAGAGCCCGACGAATGGATCAAGGAACATGTGCCGGAGGCGCATCTCGTGCCACTTTCCGGTTTCAATCCGGATGACTTTCCAAAGGACCATGACAAGATCGCCGTGTTCCACTGCCGTTCGGGCGGTCGGACGGAAGCCGCCGCACCGCAAATCCTTCAGACGGGCTTTCGCGAGGTCTACCAACTCGAAAACGGCATCCAAGGCTGGCGAGAGGCTGGTTACAAGGTCAACGAAAATGCACGTGCCCCGATCAGTATCATGCGGCAGGTGCAGATTGCTGCAGGCAGCCTCGTGCTGTTGGGGCTGGTTCTTGCCGTCCTAATCAACCCTTGGTTTGCCGCGCTCAGCGCGTTTGTCGGCGCGGGTCTGACACAGGCCGGGCTTACCGGTACCTGCGCCATGGCGAGCATCTTGAAGCACATGCCCTGGAATCGCGTCATTTCAGGCCAGCAGGCCGTCGCAGATCCGGCCCTGATCTAGGAAGAAGACCATGTCCACACGAAACCTCGGGCGGTATCTGCCAATTCTTGACTGGTTGCCGGGCTACGGCCGTTCCGCCCTTGCGAGCGACGGCATGGCCGGACTGATTGTGGCCATTATGCTGGTGCCGCAAGGCATGGCCTATGCGCTGCTGGCCGGGTTGCCGCCCGAGGTCGGGCTTTATGCCAGTATCGTGCCGCTGGTCTTCTACGGGTTGCTTGGCTCCAGCCGGGCACTCGCTGTCGGGCCGGTGGCCATCGTGTCTTTGATGGTGGCCACGACACTTGGTGAAATCACCGAGGCCGGAAGTGCAGGCTACCTCGCCGGTGCGGTGCTGTTGGCGTTTCTGAGTGGCGCGATCCTTCTAGGGATGGGGCTTGCGCGACTTGGCTTCCTCGTCAATTTCCTCAGCCATCCTGTTATCTCCGGCTTCTCAAGCGCGGCAGCGCTCGTGATCGGGTTTGCGCAACTTAAGCACCTTCTGGGCTTCGATATCCCACGCAGTCATCACATCACCGAAACGCTCGCCCATGCGGCCCGTCATATTGGTGAGCTCAATCAAGTGACCTTTACGATTGCAGTAACCTCTTTGATCATCCTTCTGCTTTTCAAGTCGCGGGTGGCTCTGGCGCTCAAATCCTTCGGGGTGGGTGCGGCAACAGCGGATGCTGTGGGCAAGGCCGGTCCCTTGATGGCCGTTCTGGTGACTACGCTGGCGGTCTGGTTTCTGGGGCTCGATCGGAGTGCGGGCGTAGCAATCGTCGCTGATATCCCCGCCGGACTACCGCCGTTGACGATGCCCAGCCTCGATCTCGCCTTGGTGCAGCAACTTCTGCCGGCGGCCGCCTTGATCGCCATGGTCGGCTTCCTCGAAAGCGTGTCGGTTGCGAAATCGCTGGCCAGCAAACGCCGCCAGAAGATCGACGCCAACCAGGAACTCATCGCCCTTGGCGCCGCTAATATCGGCGCATCCATGACGGGCGGTTACCCCGTCACCGGCGGCTTCAGCCGGTCGCTTGTCAACTTCACTGCAGGGGCCGTCACGCCGATGGCGTCGATCATCACCGCTGCCCTGATTGCTGTGACGGTTCTGTTACTGACCCCACTCCTGTATTTTTTGCCGAAAGCAACGCTTGCGGCGATTATCGTTGTCGCCGTCGCGAACCTGATAGATCTGAAAACGCTGCGGGAGGCGTGGGTCTACAACAAGGCCGATGCAGCGTCGCTGGTGGCCACATTCGTTGCGGTGCTATCAATCGGCGTCGAGCTTGGCATTGTCTTTGGCGCCGCGCTGTCCATCGCGCTTTATCTGTGGCGCACCAGCCGGCCGCATATGGCCGAGGTCGGTCGTGTCGGACAGACCGAGCATTTCCGCAACGTTTTGCGGCACGAGGTGCAGACCGATCCCAAAGTGCTGATGGTACGGGTAGATGAAAGCCTTTACTTCGCCAACACGGCCTATCTCGAAGATCAGCTTCTCGCCCGCGTGGCAGACCACCCTGAGATCGACCACCTCGTCCTGATCATGAGTGCGGTGAACTTTATCGACGCCAGCGCACTCGAGACGCTGGAAACACTGGCTGACCGGTTGCACGATGCGCGTGTGACCCTGCATTTCGCGGAGGTGAAAGGGCCAGTTATGGATGGTCTTGAGCGGGTCGCATTCATCAATCGTCTTGGCAACGGCCGCGTCTTCCTCAGCACCCATGAGGCGATGCGCGAACTAACCTCGGCACCGCGGGTGCAGGTTGCCTGAGGGAGCGTGAACATAAGAGGTCAGCAAGCGCCCATCGGCGCCATTCGTGTCTTTTGATATGTCCGCCGTTATGCATTATTTATTGAACAACTCTGGCGCTGACGGTGTCGATGAAGACCCGTTTGCGCTGCAGGGCAGCAGGCCATTTTCAGGTCTGTTTTAAGATAGCCCGGGCACGCGCCTTAACCGCGGCTTCGCGAAGTCCAAAAAGGCACGGACTTTCGCGGGCACGCGGCGACCGTCGACATGCACCAGGTGGATCGGCAGCGGCTCAGGTTCGTATTGGTCCAGGACGGAGTTTAATGTTCCGTCTTCTAGATCTGGGCCGATTTGATAGGACAGAACACGGACCAACCCCCATCCTTGTCGGGCAATCTCGATGCCGGCGGCGACACTGCTGACGGTCAATCGTGGCGTGACGCGCACGGCGTCCTGCATGTCGCGACCGAAATGCCATTCCGTGCCCGGGCTGACGGGTGTCGCGGAGACGATCTCATGCGCGCCTAAATCCAACGGAGTCTCTGGAATCCCGTGACGGGCGAAGTATTCCGGTGCACCGCAAATGATGCGCCGCACTGTCCCGACGCGCACAGCGGACATGCTCGACGACGGTAGCTCCCCAATACGCACGGCGACATCGAAACCCTCTTCCACCATGTTCACGACCCGGTCGACCATCAGAACATCGGCCGTAACGTCAGCGAACGTGTCGAGAAACTCGGTCAGGATCGGCGCCACGTAGATGCGCCCGAACTCGTTGGAACAGGTGAGCCGCAGTTTTCCGACCGGCGTTGTCGCAGCCCCGGCGGCGGCGGCATCGGCGGCCTGTAACTGAGTCAGGATATGACGGGCATCCTCCAAATAGGCCTGCCCCACATCCGTGAGCCGCACGCGCCGTGTCGTTCGGGTGAACAGGCGTGCGCCCAACCGTTCCTCCAGCGCATTCACGCCGCGCGTCGCCGACGGCGCACTGAGCCCAACAATACGTGCACCACCCGCAAAGCTCTCTGCTTCAGCGACCGCAATGAACACCTCAAGGCTTTGCAGACGGTCCATGGAAACCTATTCTCACTACTTTCCGAAATAATGTCTTTCGAATATGATATATTCATTTGCCCGGTGTCGCAATCTAGCTTTCGGGCATGGCCAACACGGCCCCAACCCAAACCGAACCTAGAAAGGAATTCATCATGTCCCGCATCACCACACCCGCCACCATCTCCGACGCGCCCGAAGCAAGCCAGCCCCTGTTGAAAGGCGTCGAAAAAATGCTCGGCTCCGCGCCGAACATGTTCCGCCTGATCGGCAACAGCTCGGCGACGCTGGAGGGGTATCTGGGCCTGAACGGCGCCCTTCAGAAAGGCAAGATCAGCGCCGCGACACGCGAACGAATTGCCCTGGCCGTCGCCAACACCAATGGCTGCGATTATTGCAACAGCGCGCACACCTTCCTCGCCAAGACCTTCGCGAAGCTGGACGAGGCGGAGCTGGCCGCGAACCGGGCTGGCAGTTCATCGGATGCCAAGGCGCACGCCGCCGTTGCCTTTGCGGTGAAGGTTGCCACGAACCGCGGGCAGGTCTCGGCCGATGACATCTCGAGCGTTAAGGCAGCCGGGTATTCCGACGCCGAAGTCGTGGAGATCGTGGCGCACGTCGCGCTGAACGTCCTGACCAACTACATCAACGAGGTCTTCAAGACGGATATCGACTTCCCGGTCGTGGAACTCGCAGAGGCCGCCTGAGGCGGCGCCACTCGCACACCTGACAAAAAAACAAGCAGCGCTGCCAGAGGTCGAGACCTGCGGCCGCGCTGCCAAACCACCCCAGGAGGTCACCATGTTGCAGCACACCAATCCTTTTCATGCCGGAGAGCTTAAGGCGCAGGCCCGCGCGGGTGCGTCAGGTGTCGCCGACTGGGCGGCCGGGTTCATCCGGCCCTCGATGCCGGACCAACACCGTGCATTCTTCACGCAACTGCCGTTTTTGGTGCTTGCTGGCGCGGATGAAGCCGGGCGGCATTGGGTCACTCTGCTGGACGGACCCGACCGCTTTATCCAATCGCCCGATGCGGGGACGTTGGAGATCGCGGCGACGCCCGACCGCCAGGATCCACTGGCACAGTCCCTGATCGGCGGCAGCGATGTCGGTCTTTTGGGCATCGAGCTTTCGACGCGCCGCCGCAACCGGCTGAGTGGCACGACCCGACCGCATTCAAACGGTTTTGCTATCGATGTAAGCCAGAACTTCGGCAACTGCCCGCAATACATCCATGAGCGGGCTTGGCGACGGGTCACAGCACAAGAGCCACTCCAAGCGACGCGGTCTTCCGCGCTGAACGCGAACCAGATCGCGCGCATCCACGCCGCCGACACGCTTTTCATTGGGACAGGCCAAAGGGGCCGTGACGCTCATCCGTCAAACGGTTTCGATGCCTCCCACCGTGGGGGCGCGCCCGGTTTCGTGACGGTGACGGACGGCACGCATCTGCGCATCCCGGACTACGCGGGCAACAATTTCTTCAACACTATCGGCAATCTCTTGGAGAACCCGCGGATCGGACTTGTTTTCGTAGATTTCGAAACCGGCGGACTACTGCACATCTCTGGCCGTGCGCGCGTCGACTGGGACGCTCGGGACAGCCACGACCCGAATGCCATGCGCATGATCGATGTCACCATCGAAGCGGTCATCGATCGCCCCGCCGCCCTGTCGCTGCGCTGGTCCAAGGACGATCGTGATCTGCGCAATCTGGTTGTGACTGCCAAGATCAAGGAGACGGCCGAGATCACCTCATTTCATCTTGCGCCAGCCGATGGCCGGCCGTTGGAGCCCTTCCAAGCAGGCCAGCATCTGCCGGTGGAACTGGACATCCCGGGTCAGTCTGCCCCAGTCGGCCGCAGCTACTCGTTGTCGGCCGCGCCGGGGCAAAGGACCTACCGGCTCAGCATCAAGCGGGAGCCGCAAGGCCTCGCGTCACGGCACATGCATGACACGGTAGAGGTCGGTGATCTGATCCGTGCACGGCGACCATCGGGCGACTTTGTGATCCCCGACGACACAAGTCCACTGGTCCTTGTGAGTGCCGGGGTCGGGCTGACGCCCATGGTTTCGATGCTGCATGCGGCGATCAGCGCGGGGATGCCCCGCCCGGTCTGGTACGTGCATGGCACCCGCGACGGCGCGCATCACGCCCTGAAGTCGGAAGTTGCGGCCTTGGCTGCCAAACATCTCAACTTGAAAACACAGGTGCACTACACCCGACCCCGCCCGAACGATCAAATCGGCGTGGATTACCAAATCGAAGGTCGGATGTCTGCTGAAGGGCTCGTGCAGTTGAACGTCGGAGCGGAGGCGCATTACATGCTCTGCGGTCCGGCGCCGTTCCTGGCCGATCTGAAGACTGGCCTGGAAGCTGCAGGAATCGCGCCAGAACGGATCCATTACGAGACGTTCGGGCCGTCTCATTAAGACCAGCCATCGATTGTTCAAACGACACTACGGGCGCAATCGTGTAGGCTGCCTATGCAAAATGCCGAGGCAAACCACTAACACGAAAGGGAACTGTGAGCCCGCTTTTCTCAATTTCCTGCAGTGCGGCGATTGTCCCGTATGGGGAACGTTGTCGGCAACTCGCAGATTTTGATTTCTCAAGACAGATCAACTGACACAAAATGACAGTTGTCATCAGCTAGGTTAGTCTCGTTAAACGATCTGAGGACACAAGACATGACGAAACATACAATTGAAACCGTCACATTCAAACTGAACGATAGCATGAGCGGTGACGAATTCGCTAAGGCTGCTGAAGCGATTACTGACTTTGCTCAAAAACAGGATGGATTTGTTGCGCGGCATTTGTCCTGCAGCGACGATGGGCTGTGGGTTGAACATGTGGAATGGGAGACGCTCGAAGCCGCCCAAGCGGCTGCATCAAAGATTGGTTCCGAACCGGCACTTGAGACCTGCATGAAAGCAATCGACGGTCGAAGCGTTGTCTTGCATCATACAACCCTTGAAATCAGTGTGAACTAAGAGGGTATAATGCGCCGAAGCGACCGTCTTTCCGAGATCATTGAGATCGTGCAGGACGGTCGCCTACACCTCGCTCGCGACATTGCCGAGAAGCTAGAGGTTTCGGTGCGCACGATTTATCGGGACTTCGACACGCTTGTTGCCTCCGGGGTTCCGATAGATGGTGAGCGTGGCGTTGGGTACATGCTGCGGGAGCCGGTGTTTCTGCCGCCGATGAACCTCTCTTTGACAGAATTGGAAGCGTTGCACCTCGGCATGGCCATTGTGTCCGAAGCTGCTGACACAGAGTTGCAGAGGGCTGCAGCCGCGCTTACCAAGAAAATTGACAAAGTGGCGACGGCCAAGGGGACGGCTCCCAAAAGTTGGGGTTTTGGCGTCTATCCCTTCGCACAAGCGAAGATCGGATTTGAGCATATGCCATGTATCCGCACCGCAATTCGGAACAGCGAAAAGCTGGAGATTTCGTATCGGTCCCTCAACAACAAGACTTCTACGCGGATCGTCTGGCCGCTACAGAATGCATATTGGGGGCGTGTTTGGACGCTAACCTGCTGGTGCGAAAAGCGGAACGACTTCCGGTCATTTCGGATTGACTGCGTCACTTACTGCCACCGCTCTGGAACTCATTTTGACGATGAAGATGGTAAGCTGTTTTCTAGATATCTGGAGAAAGTAGAGGCCGAAATGGCGCAAAAACCCAATCAGAGTTCCTGAGCCCAGTTCGTATGATCTTGCGGTATTACTGCAAACCGTCGTCGGCCAGCTGCCATATCTCTTTGGTACCCGTCGCCTTTCGTCGAATAGGATACAACACCATATGCTATCTGCTGCACTACGCAATGGTCGGGGCATTCATCACCCATGAACTTGATGCAGTGAGCCCCGAGTTCTTCCGGTGTGTCATCAAGTGCCAGCAATTTCAATAGGATCGAGACCACGATGACCGCGCTTGTCTCTGAGATCGAAGACTTGCTTCGAGAAAGCTAATCCGTTGAATTGAAATTGTTTTATCCAGTCGCCGCGAATATCGGGAGTTGAAACAGAGGCCGTTTCGTGACCCAAATGGTCATGTCGGGTTACGCGTTTCACATGTCAATTACACTATCGAATGGCTAACTACATTTGGAGTACCCACAGGCGCCGCAAGTCATGCAGCCTTCGATCATCCGCATTTCGTAGGACCCGCAGGATGAACAGGCCTTACCACGTGGCCCGCCATTGATGACCACCACGTCTGCTTGCGGGTCGGCTTTCAGACCCATACCTTCACCGGCGAGAAAGCCGATCGAGATCATGTGCTTCTCAATTACGCCACCAATCGCGGCCAGGATTGAGGGCACGTATTTGCCCTGCATCCAGGCACCGCCGCGCGGATCGAATACAGCCTTGAGTTCCTCTACCACAAATGACACATCGCCCCCGCGCCGAAACACGGCCGAGATCATCCGTGTCAGCGCAACCGTCCACGCGAAATGCTCCATATTCTTGGAATTGATAAACACCTCAAAAGGGCGACGGTGGCCGGCTATCACCAGATCGTTCACGGTGATGTAGATTGCATGTTCACTATCGGGCCATTTCAGCTTGTAGGTTGCCCCCTCCAGTTCCTGCGGCCGGTCCAGAGGCTCCGACATATAGACCACCTCGGCACCCGTTTCGCCATCACGAACCTGCGCTGGCACTTCTGAAGGCGATGCCTCTTCGGACACCGACAGAACCGACCCCGTCACATCGTTCGGTCGGTAAGTCGTACAGCCTTTGCAGCCCTGATCCCACGCGGCCATGTAGACCTCTTTGAAATCGTCAAAGCCGATATCTTCGGGGCAGTTGATGGTTTTGGAGATCGAGCTGTCGATCCATTTCTGCGCCGCCGCCTGCATGCGCACGTGATCGAGCGGCGCGAGGGTTTGGGCGTTAACGAAATGGTCGGGCAAAGGGGCGTCGCCCTTCAGGTCGCGCCACAGTTGGACGGCGTAGTCGACCACTTCTTCCTCGGTCCGCGACCCGTCTTTCTGCAGCACTTTGCGGGTATAGGCATAGGCGAAAACGGGCTCGATGCCAGAGGACACATTGCCTGCATAAAGGCTGATCGTGCCGGTTGGCGCAATGGACGTCAGAAGCGCATTTCGTATGCCATTTTTACGGATGGCTTCTCGTACATCTTCATCCATGTGCTGCATTGATCCACTTGCAAGAAACTGATCCGCGTCAAACAGTGGGAAAGCGCCCTTTTCCTTTGCCAAATCGACCGACGCCAGATACGCGGCGCGGGCGATTGCGTGCATCCAGCGGTCAGTTTGACGCGCCGCCTCTTTAGAGCCATAGCGCAGCCCGACCATCAGCAGCGCATCGGCAAGGCCCGTCACGCCCAGCCCAATCCGGCGCTTGGCTTGTGCCTCCTGCCGCTGCGCCTCCAGAGGGAATTTCGAAGCGTCGACAACGTTGTCCATCATGCGGACGGCGGTCGTTACCAGATCGGTCAGGGCCGCTTCGTCCAGTGCTGCCGCGTCTTCAAACGGGTCGGCCACCAGCCGGGCGAGATTGATTGAGCCCAGCAGACAGGCGCCGTAAGGCGGCAAGGGTTGCTCACCACAGGGGTTGGTCGCCGCAATCGTTTCGCAATAGTTCAGGTTGTTCATCTGATTGATGCGGTCGATGAAGATCACGCCGGGTTCGGCGTAATCATAGGTCGACTTCATGATCGCATCCCACAGATCACGAGCTTGCAAGGTCTTGTAGACCCTGTCGCCGAACACCAAATCCCACGGCTTGTCGGCCTTCACCGCCTCCATGAACGGGTCGGTCACCAGCACCGACATGTTGAACATGCGCAAGCGCGCGGGGTCCGATTTGGCGATAATGAAGTCTTCAACATCCGGGTGATCGCAACGCATCGTGGCCATCATTGCCCCGCGACGAGAGCCTGCGGACATGATCGTGCGGCACATCGCGTCCCAGACATCCATGAAACTGAGCGGACCGGAGGCATCGGCTGCCACACCTTCAACCGCAGCACCTTTGGGCCGGATGGTCGAGAAATCGTAGCCAATCCCACCACCTTGTTGCATGGTCAGTGCAGCCTCTCTCAGCATGTCAAAAATGCCGCTCATGCTGTCGGGCACGGTGCCCATCACGAAGCAATTGAATAGGGTCACCGACCGTGCGGTGCCGGCGCCTGCGGTGATGCGACCTGCGGGCAGATATTTGAAATCCACCAAAGCGTCGTAGAACTTGTCTTCCCAAGCCTGCGGGTCGTCCTCGACTTCCGCCAGTGACCGGGCAATGCGCCGCCATGTATCTTCAACCGTCTGATCGATTGGCGTTCCGTCAGCCTCTTTGAAGCGGTATTTCATATCCCAGATCTGTTCGGCAATCGGGGCAGCAAATGCACTCATCGGGCGATCCTCGCATCGGGTTGTGGCGGCGGTTGCAGGCGTTCAGTTTTGACAGGCGCACCCCTGTTGGTCAATCAGAACTGGCAGGCGCGGTGGATTGAAACAGGGGCGCAGGACGCTACTTTCAGAATCGTCTGTAGCGCGGTAAACAGGAAACCACATACTACATCTTGGGGTGAGAATTGGCAAGCTACGTAAATCTAGTCAAGCTATCGGTCGGGACGGATGATATCGCGGGCCTTGCCGCTTGGCAGGCCACCAAACGCGCCCAAACCGATGATGGCTTGCCACGCCATGTCACCCGCATGTGGCCGAAGCGTGGGAGCGAGATTCTAAACGGCGGCTCAATCTTCTGGGTAATCAAGGGCGTCATCCTTTGTCGTCAACCAATACTGCGACTGGATGAATATCTGTCGGGGGACGGGATCACGCGCTGCGCCATCGTTTGCAAGCCGGGCCTGATCCGCGTTGAGGCCACACCAAAGCGCCCATTTCAGGGTTGGCGGTACCTCGCCGCTGCCGATGCGCCGGCAGACCTGCCAGAGGGGCGCCAGACAGAAGAACCACTGCCACCGGAACTTAGCAAAGCGCTTGCCGACATCGGTGTCCGCTAGGCAAATTTGCACTTTGTGACGGCGGCGGCTTTGCGCTAGCTAAGCGTTCATGCAAAGCGCGCGGATCACACATGTCGCGACAGTGTTGGCTGTTTCCTGCGGCCTTTTGTGGGGTTTGTACTGGTTGCCTGTAAGGGCACTCGCAGATGCTGGATTAGAGGGTGCTTGGGGCACGTTCCTGATCACCGCAAGTGCAATGATCGTGCTGCTCCCGTTCGCGGTACGGTATAGGTACGATTTCCGTACCTCATCTCCGCTGACCCTCGCAGCCATCGCACTCGGCGGGGCGGCCTTTGCGCTTTATTCCATCGGCTTTGTCTATGGGCGCGTGGCAATCATCGTCCTCCTGTTCTTTCTCACCCCGGTCTGGAGCACGTTGATCGGGCGCTACATCCTCGGCTGGCAAACCCCGCCCTTGCGGCTTGCCGCTATCGCTGTTGGATTGGTGGGACTTGCATTGATGCTCAGTGCCGATGGGCACTGGCCAATCCCGCGCAACATCGGCGAATGGATGGGTCTGACCTCCGGGATCCTCTGGTCCATCAGCTCAACGGCCATGCGGGCGCGGGCATCTCTCAAACCCGGTGCAGCCGCTTTTGTCTTCGCCTGTGGGGCTGCATTTGCCTCGCTCGTCATCGCCGTGGCGATGGCCACTCCTCCGGCCTTTGCAGACGCAGGACGCATCGCCGTCATCGCTTTTGGCACGGGCACACTCTGGTGGGGGCTGACCATTATCGCACTGATATGGGCCACCATGCGGCTCGACCCGGCGCGGACCGGCATCCTGTTGATGTCAGAAGTGCTGGTGGGTGCCACCTCCGCTGCCATCATCGCCCAGGAAACACTGTCGCCCCTGGAGATCATCGGCGGGCTTTTCGTATTGGCTGCCGCAATTCTGGAGCTTTGGCCGACAAAGCAAGGCCAGACTGCCTCTGGACGGGCCTGACGAGCCACCTATAGTGCGCCGATAAATGCAGGAAACCACATGAAACCCACCTCTCCCCGTGCTGCGCGCAGGTTGGCAAAAAAGCAGGCGAAATCCGGCGCGCTAACGCTGGCTGACCTTTTGCAACGCGTCGAACGCAGCAGGATCAAAGGGGTAAGCGGCACGCTCGAAACCCGCGCGAAACGCATCCTCGCCTCATACCTGCAAACCGCGCAAACCTACGGCCTGCCCGTTAAACAAGTTGTGGACGAAATGGCAAGCGGTCAGGCCGCTTGGCGGCTGGGCCACGCGGTCCGCGATGAAATGCTGAAGACCCCGCCTGATGCCGTGCGCAAGGCAGCCTGCAAAGAGGGTTGTGCCTTTTGCTGCATCCTGTCAGGCGGCGAAGGCGGGGTGATCACCGGGTTTGAGGCCGCGCAGCTTCACGCCGCACTTAGCCCCCTTGCCGGTCAACCCGACGGGCGCGACTGGCATCCGCAGGCTTGCCCCGCGCTCGACCCCGAGAGCCGGGCCTGCCGCGCCTATGAGGCACGGCCCATGATCTGCCGGTCGTTCCTGTCTACCGATGCCGCCGCCTGCGAGGCGAATGCCAATGGTGGCACCGAACAGGGCGCGGGGCTTCTGGGCAGCCATCTCGACTACCTTGCCGTGCATGCGCTGTGTCGACGGGTGCTGAAAGGGATCACGGCGGTGCAAACCTACAGCCTTGCCGCCATCGCGCGAGAGGCGACAGAAGGCGCCGAGGCCGAAACGGCGCTGAACGCCGCGCGGCATGGACCTGCCGTGCTAGAAGGGGCCTGCCGCGACGCGATGGCGGCCTCCGCCAGTTAGGTAATCCCCAGCACCATCTGCAGCGTCTTCAGTTTCTGGCGTTGCGCGTCGGTCCAGCCATGCCGCCGGCCCCGCAAGAGCGTGGCCTGACTGGCATGGATTAGCCCGTCATCAAGGATCTTCAGACCGTTCGCCCGCAAGGTCTCCCCGGTTGAGGTAATGTCGGCAATCGCCTCCGCCGTTTCGTTCTTCACCGTGCCTTCGGTCGCGCCCTGGCTGTCGACGATCTGATAATCGGCGACGCCATTCTCACGCAGGAACTCCCGGACGAGCCGGTGATATTTGGTCGCGACCCGCAATCGGAAGCCATGCGTTTTGCGGAATGCAGCGGCGGCGGCGTCAAGATCGTCGAGCGTATCCACGTCGACCCAAGCCTGCGGCACGGCGATGATCAGATCCGCATTGCCAAAACCCATTGGCGCCAGCTCAGCCACCCTGCTGTCCCAATTCGCCAGCTTCTCGCGCACCAGATCAGTGCCTGTCACCCCCAGATGGATATTGCCTGTGGCCAGTTCCCGCGGAATTTCCCCGGCGGAGAGCAGGACCAATTCGATCCCGTCGATCCCGTCCACCGCACCCGCATATTCGCGGTCCGCCCCGGATTTGCGCAAGGTGACACCGCGTTGCCCGAACCAGTCAAACGTCTTGTCCATCAGCCGCCCCTTGGACGGCACCCCAAGCTTTAGCATGTCAGCCCCACCACAAGATCGGGTCGGATCACGCCGCCCACGGCGGGCACTGCCCTGCCCTGCCCTAGCTGTGCTGTCAGCGCATCATAGCGCCCGCCTGTGGCTACGGGCGGCAGGTCCGGCCGTTGGGTGGAGTAGAAGCCGAAGACAAAGCCATCGTAGTATTCCAGCGATGTGCGCCCATAGTTGCCTTCGAATTCCAGCGCATCGACATCCACGCCGCGCGCGCTCAGAGCATACATTCGTGCGGCCATCCGGTCCACCGCCGGGCCGATGGCTGGCAAATCGACGGCGATATCGGCGAGGGCACTCAACACGTTTGGCACAGTTTCGCGCAGATTCAAAAGCGCGTCGATCAGAGCAGTTTCCTCACTCGCGAGCGGGGCCGCGGCGGCATCGGCGCGCAAGGCATCGATGCGTGCGGCAACCTCGGCTCGACTGCGCAAGCCGATATCGGGGCCAGCATCGGCAAAAGGATCATCCGCCGCCAGCAAAGCCGCACGCGCCGGTGGGATGTCGCCAGAGCCATAGCGCTTCAAAAGCGCCTTGAACCGTCCAGGCCGCCAGATATGCCGCAGGAGCGCCGCCTTGCGCGCATCGGTCGTCTTCAGCCCGCGCACCGCAGCGGTCAGGATGCCGATATCACCCGTCGCAGGCCGCACGGGCAGGCCGGCCAGCGCATTGGCGATGGCGGCGAATACTTCGGCATCGGCGGCGGCGGGGTTCTGGCCGTCAAACACCTCATAGCCCACCTGCACATATTCATTGGCGCGGGTTTCGTCCGTTTCCTGCTTGCGGAAGACCTTGCCGGCATAGGTGTAGCGTGCCGGCTCCGCATGGCTTTCCATATGCATCTGCACAACGGGCACGGTGAAGTCCGGGCGCAGCACCATCTCGCCGCGCAGCGGGTCGGAGGTCAGGTAGGCGCGCGCGCGGATATCCTCACCATAAAGGTCGAGGAGTGTGTCGGCAGGCTGCAGCACATCCGCCTTGACCACCTGGGCGCCAAGAGCGGCGAAGTGATCGCTCAGGCGACGGGCCTCGCTCAGCGTATCCGGGGCGGTGGGCATCAGCCGTCGCCGTTCAGGATGCTGCGCACTTTGGCGAGCATCTGGTCGGGTTCACCACGCTTATAGGGCACCTCGTATTGGCTGGGCCGGTCCTTCCATTCCTCCAGCGTCGCGTTCTTGGCAATCTCGGCGCCAAGGATCAGGTCTTTGATCTGGACGACCCCTTTGTCGAACTCATCCCCGCCTGCGATGATCGCGATGGGGGAGTGGCGCTTGTCCGCGTATTTGAGCTGGTTGCCGAAGTTCTTGGGGTTGCCGAGATAGACCTCAGCCCGGATGCCCGCATTGCGCAGTTCAGAAACCATCGTCTGGTAGTCAGCCATTCGGTCGCGGTCCATGACTGTGACGATGACGGGGCCTTGGGCGGTGCTGTCGATGCGGCCTTTCGCATGCAGCGCAGCGAGCAGACGGTCCACGCCGATGGAGACACCTGTGGCAGGCACAGCCTGCCCGGTGAAGCGCTTGACGAGGTCATCGTAGCGCCCGCCACCGGCAACCGAGCCGAAATTGCGCGGACGGCCCTTTTCGTCTTTGATCTCAAAGGTCAGTTCGGCCTCGTAAACTGGACCCGTGTAGTAGCCGAGACCACGCACAACGGAGGGGTCGATGACGATGCGGTCAGGGCCGTAGCCTTGGGCCTCAAGCAGGCTTGCTATTTGCTCAAGTTCGTTCACGCCGTCTTGGCCTTCTTCCGATGAACCGAGCAACGTGCGAAGTGCCGCAATTGTATCTGCGTTCGTAGAACCACGAGCCTCCATAAATGCGACGACCCGCTCGGCGTTTTCGCTGGACAAGCCAACACCTTCGATAAATGCGCCGGATTGGTCCTTCCGCCCAGTGGTCAATAGTTCAATGACACCTACCCGACCAACTTTGTCATATTTATCGATGTTCCTGAGTACAGCATCCGCCGAAGCAAAATGGAGATCGCTCAGCTTTGCATCGAGCATTTCATCAAAGTTTTTTGGCATTAGGTGCTCATGCTCTGCTATGGGCAGCCCCTGAATGATCCCATTTAGTACCTTCCGGTTATTCACCCGGATCACGTAGTCTCCGCGTAGAATGCCGACCTCTTCCAGTGTGTCGGCGAGCATTGCACAAATCTCGGCATCCGCAGCAACCGAGGCCGTCCCCACCGTATCCGCATCGCATTGATAAAACTGCCGGAACCGGCCCGGCCCCGGCTTTTCATTCCGCCAGACCGGCCCCATCGTGTAGCGCCGGTAAGGCGATGGCAGGTCATTGCGATATTGCGCTGCAACGCGGGCCAGGGGCGCGGTCATGTCATAGCGCAGGGCAAGCCAGTCGCCGTCTTCCTCCCATGCGAAAACGCCTTCATTCGGGCGGTCCACGTCCGGTAAAAACTTGCCGAGCGCCTCGACCGTTTCCACGGCGGACGTCTCCAACGCGTCGAATCCATAGCGATGGTAGACCCCGGCGATCTTTGACAGCATTTCAGCGCGCGCGGTCACCTCTGCGCCGAAATAGTCGCGGAAGCCCTTGGGCGTTACGGCCTTGGGGCGGGGCTGTTTTTTGTCCTTCGCCATGGTCTGCGTCCTTTGTGGTCGTGCGCCGTTTAGCGCGGCATTGTCACAGGGGCAATGCGGTCGTGTATTTCAGCTCTTTCAGGCTGAAAGACGACACGACAGATTTGACAAGAGGCGAGCGGAGGAGCGTGTGGGTCATGAAGGCCTCATAGGCTTCGACATCCTTGCAGCGGATTTTCAGGATGTAGTCGGCGGTGCCGGAAATGGCATGCGCCTCCATGATTTCGGGATGGCTGCGGATGATGGTGGCGAAACCGGCGATGGAGGCCTCTGCATGGTCGGCGAGCCTGACGGTGGCAAAGACGCAGAGCCGGGCATCGGCCTTGGCGGGGTCAAGGAGCGCGACGCGGCCTTTCAGGAGGCCGATATTCTCGAACTCCTGCACCTTGCGCCAGACGGTTGAGGTGGCCATGCCGGATTGCTCCGCCAGTTCAGCGAGCGAGAGGGCCGCATTGCCCTGCAGGATGCGGAGCAGGGTTTGTTCCTGATCAGAAAATTTCACTTTTTGTCCATATTTGGTTTGATCAAACCAATTCTAGCCTCCAACCGATCAGATTGACAGGATTTTCCCGCCAATCCGGTGCAAGCTGAACAAAAGGAGTTTGCGCCATGCCCAAAGATACGACCTATGCTTCGCTGCTGCCGGATGAGACCGGGTATTTCCCTTACACGGCAGATGATGATGCGGTCTGGGGCGAGCTCTTCACACGGCAGATGGATTTCCTCCCCGGCAAGGTGGCGCCTGAATATCTGGACGGCGTCACCAAGCTTGGGCTGAGCGCGAGCAAGACGCCGCAGGTGAAGGAGATCGACGCGCGCCTGCACGCGCTGACCGGGGCCGGGGCGCATGGTGTGCCCGCGATCATCCCGCCGTCGCAATTCTACGACCTGCTGAGCCAGCGGAAGTTCCCCGTCGCCACCTTCCTCCGCCGCCGCGAACATATGGATTACATCGAAGAGCCGGACCTGTTTCACGAGGTGTTCGGCCATTGCCCGATGCTGACGAATGACGCCTATTGCGATTTCATCGAAGGGTTCGGGCACCGGGCCAAGGCGCTCGGCATGGGCTATAGCTGGCACATGTTTCGGCTGTTCTGGTTCACGGTCGAGTTCGGGATGATCCGCACGCCAGAGGGCCTGCGCGCCTATGGGGCGGGGATCGTGTCGTCCCCCGCCGAAGCCGGGCATGCGATGTCAGGCGACGCGCTCATGCAGGATTTCGACCTGCAAACTGTGTTCCGCACCCCCTACCGGATCGACATCGTGCAGCCGACCTATTTCGTGATCGAAAGCTTCGATCAGTTGGCCGGGCTGTTGGAGGCCGACTTCGGCGCGCTGATCTATCAGGCCAAGGCGATGGGCGACCTGCCCGCCCTTTTTCCAGCCAAGGAAGCCAGCTAAAACGCAGCATGGCCGACACCACCGCACTGGAAGAACAAATCGCCCACCTGACCCGCACGGTCGAGGAACTATCAGACATCGTCGCCCGGCAAGAGACGGAGCTGGCGCTCGCCACGCGCCGGATCGCGATGCTGATGGAACGCGAGGCGCAGCGCGAGTTAGACACGGGCGGCACCGTGCCCTTGGCGGATCAACGGCCACCGCATTGGTAGGTGCTTCTGTCTCGGCAAGAGCGGCCTTCGCAGCAGAAACGACAGATATCCGGAGGCCATGCCTTCCGCCACGAAAGCGGCGAAAGGCATCGCGCGGTCAGAGCGCCTTTCGGAAGGTGACCTTGTCGTCACCCTCCGCCCAGAAGTCGCGGATACGCGCCTCTTCCTCGTAGCCTGCCTGCGCATAGAATTGCCGGGTGCGCGCGAATGCCTCGGTGCCTGACGTATCCACAATGAGGATACGTTGCTGCTGCGCGATCAGGTGTTGCTCAACAGCGGAGACGAGGGCTGTTCCCACTCGCCTGCCTTGCAGATCAGGATGCACCGCCAAGGCCAGCATGTTCCATGTGCCGGGTGCGAATTCTTCGGGGATTGTGTAGCAGAGCCCAATCGCTCTCCCGTCGACGAAGCAGGTGAGCCAGAACGACTCCGTCTCGCCTGCAAGCGCCGGTGCCAGCATGTCGGGCAACATGTCACTGGGGAACAGCCCGGTTTTGTCCAGCACCTCTTGCAACGCGGGAATGTCCTCGGCTGTTGTGGTCTTGATGATTGGTTTTGTCATTTTCACATACCTTATCGGTTGTCGTATTGTGGGTTCACGGAGCGGATCCCCAGCCTCGTGATGCGGTAGGGATGTCCGTTGACGGATTTGATGAAGCGCCGCTTTTTCAGGCGTTCGAAGAGTTTCAGCGAGCAGTCAGACAGCACTTGCCCGTCCCGCGTGAAACAGGAGACATCGCGTATTTTGCCGTTGGTCATCCGCTCAAAGTGGATCGCGCCACCCTGCGCTAAGACATGCAAAACACGCTGTTCGTGTTTTGAGATATTCAATGGATTTCTCGTGAGATTACGTCAGACGGACAGGCTTCCGGCATCGCGCGCGGAAGGCCTTTGGTTCAGGTTGGTCCGAGGTTGTGGACCCTAGTGGCGAACCACAATTGTAGACATAAAAACTCCATCGGTGGGGGTATCTCCGACCGTGAACATCGTTTAACGTCTTGAGCGTACTTGGGCAAGCCAGCATGCACCTAGGCGGAGCGGCATGATCGCCGATTACTCCTTAGTGCCGCGTTGGCGACCAATCAGATGTCGACTACGATCCCTAAAGATCAGGCATCCTCGACCTCGATCACGCCGCCCAAGCTGCGCAAGGCGCCTTTGATCTGCGGGTTCACCGGGAAGTCATCGCCGAGGTCGAGCTCCACCTCGCCGGGCAAATCATCCCCCATCAGGCAGAAATATATCGGGCCACGGCTCGCACGGACTTTGCTGTCGTTCGCGGCGTTCTGCAGGATGCTTGCGACTGAGGGGATCGCCTCCGGCCCGTCGATGAAGACGCGCAGGCCCGCCCCGCCCGCATCGGCCACAATCGCGTCGATGGGCGACACGGACCGGCCGAGCAGTTTCAGCTGATCCGCCTCCAGCGTGGCCTCACAGGTCAGCACGATCTGCGCGCCGGTATCGAGGAAGTCGCGCGCGGTCTCCAGCGTGTCCGAGAACATCGTGACCTCGTACTGCCCGGTCGGGTCAGAGAGTTGCACGAAGGCGAACCGGTTGCCGCGCGCCGATTTGCGTTCCTGCCGCCCGCTGACCGTGCCTGCCATCTTGACAATGGCCGCGCCCTTTTCGGCCCGTGCCGTCACCTCGTCCAAGGTCATCACCTGCTTGCGTTTCAGCGGACCCATATAATCGTCCAGCGGATGACCGGAGAGATAAAAACCAATCGCCTTGAACTCTTCGGCCAGCCGTTCAGCGGGCAGCCAGTCATCACCACCCATCAGCCGAGGTTCGGGCAGATCCTCACCCGCATCACCGAAAAGCGAGACCTGGTTGGAGGATTTCTGGTCGTGGATCGCGCCGGAATATGCCGTGAGCGCGTCGAGGCTGTTGAACACGCGCCGCCGGTTCGGGTCAAGCACATCGAAGGCACCTGCGCGGGCCAACATCTCAAGCGGGCGCTTGCCCACGCGCTTGAGGTCAACGCGGCGGGCCAGATCGAAGAGGTTCACGAACTCGCGGTCGCCACGTCCGTCCACGATCAGCTTCATCGCCTCAACGCCGACATTCTTTAGCGCGCCCAGCGCATAAACCAGCTTGCCATCGTGGACATCAAAGGTCGCCATCGACCGGTTCACGCAAGGTGGCACATAATCGAGGCCGAGGCCCTTTTTGACCTCCTGGAAATAGACGCCCAGCTTGTCGGTCAGGTGGATATCGCAGTTCATCACACCCGCCATGAACTCGACAGGATGGTTCGCCTTCAGCCAGGCCGTCTGGTAGCTGACCACCGCATAGGCCGCCGCGTGAGACTTGTTGAAGCCGTAATTGGCGAATTTCTCCAGAAGGTCGAAAACCTCGCGGGCCTTCTTGGCATCCACCCCGTTCTTCTTTGCCCCCGCCTCGAATTTCGGGCGTTCGGCGTCCATCGCCTCTTTGATCTTTTTGCCCATCGCGCGGCGCAGCATGTCGGCGCCGCCAAGCGAGTAGCCCGCCATTTCCTGCGCGATCTGCATCACCTGTTCCTGGTAGACGATGATGCCCTGCGTCTCGTCGAGAATGTGATCGACCAGCGGGTGCAGCATGTCGCGCTCGCTGAGACCGTTCTTGACCTCGCAGAACTTCGGGATGTTCTCCATAGGACCGGGCCGATAAAGCGCCACAAGCGCCACGATATCCTCGATACAAGTGGGCTTCATGCGCTTCAGCGCATCCATCATCCCCGAGCTTTCCACCTGGAACACGGCGATCGTCTTGGCACTGGAATAGAGCGCGTAGGATTTTTCGTCATCCAGCGGGATGGCCCCGATGTCGTATTCAAACCCTTCCGGCGCGTCGTAGAGTTTCGTCCCATCCGCCGCGATGTTCAGTGGACGCCCGGCGCGCTGGATGAGTTCCACGGCATTCTGGATCACGGTCAGGGTTTTCAGACCCAGAAAGTCGAACTTCACCAGTCCCGCCTGTTCCACCCATTTCATGTTGAACTGGGTCGCGGGCATGTCAGAGCGCGGGTCCTGATAGAGCGGCACCAGCTCATCCAGCGGCCTGTCGCCAATTACCACACCAGCGGCATGGGTCGAAGCATTACGCAACAGCCCCTCAATCTGCTGTGCGTATTCCATCAGACGCGCGGCAGGGTTGCGGTTGCCGTCGCGGATATCCTGCTCGGTTTCCTTGATCTCCTCGCGCAGGCGCGGCTCATCAGCCAGCGCCTTTTCGATACTGACAGGTTTGACACCTTCGACAGGGATCATCTTGGACAGCCGGTCGACCTGCCCGTAAGGCATCTGCAAGACCCGACCCACATCGCGCACGGCGGCCTTGGAAAGCAGCGCACCGAAGGTGATGATCTGGCCCACCTTGTCGCGCCCGTATTTCTCTTGCACGTAGCGGATCACCTCTTCACGCCGGTCCATGCAGAAATCGATGTCGAAATCAGGCATGGAAACGCGTTCGGGGTTCAGAAACCGCTCGAACAGCAGCGAATAGCGCAGCGGGTCGAGGTCGGTGATCAGGAGCGCGTAGGCGACGAGCGATCCCGCACCGGACCCACGCCCTGGCCCGACGGGAATATCGTGATCCTTGGCCCATTTGATGAAGTCCGCCACGATCAGGAAATAGCCCGGAAAGCCCATCCCTTCGATGATCCCAAGCTCGAAATCGAGGCGTTTTTCGTAGTCTCCGACCGGGGCGGCATGGGGGATGACGGCCAGACGATCCTTGAGTCCCGCTTCGGCCTGACGACGAAGTTCGGCGACCTCGTCGTCGGCGAATTTCGGCAGGATCGGGTCGCGTTTATAGGCTTTGAAAGCACAGCGTTTCGCGATTTCAACTGTGTTTTCAATGGCCTCTGGCAGATCGGCAAAGAGTGTCGCCATTTCCTGCGGGCTTTTAAAGTAATGCTGCGGGGTCAGGCGGCGGCGCGGTTCTTGTTGGTCAACGTAAGCGCCGTCGGCAATGCAGATCAGCGCGTCATGCGCCTCGTAAAGATCGGTCTTGGGGAAGTAGGCGTCATTCGTGGCCACCAGCGGCAGGCCTTTCGCGTAGGCCATCTCGATATGGCCGCGTTCGGAAAGCCGCTCCGCTTCCGGCGCGCCATCGCCCGGGTGACGCTGCAGTTCGACATAGAGCCTGCCGGGATAGATTGCCGCCAACTCATCCATCAACGCCTCGGCCTTTGGGCGTTGACCCTGCCGCAAGAGCCGCCCCACGGGACCGTCAGGACCGCCGGTCAGGCAGATCAGACCGTCGTGATACGCAGCCAGTTCATCAACCGTGACCTGCGGCAGCTGTCCATCCGCATCCAGATAGGCGCAAGAATTCAGCTTCATCAGGTTCATGTAGCCGGTTTCGTTCTGTGCGAGCAGGACGATGGGTGCGGGGTCTTCGGGCCGCTTGCCGGGTTCGGTCGCAAGATAGGTGATATCCACCTGACATCCGATGATCGGCTGCACCCCGGCATTCGCCGCCCCTTCAGAGAACTCCAGCGCACAGAACATGTTGTTCGTGTCGGTTACAGCGACTGCGGGCATGTCCATGCTGGCCGCCAAACCGGGCAGTTTCTTCACCGGAATGGCCCCTTCGAGCAGGGAGTATTCGGTATGGGTGCGAAGGTGAATGAATCGGGGCTCAGTGCTCATGCAGCGACCCTAGCGCATGGTGGCCCATGTACAAGCGGCGGCGCAGGTCTGGTGCTGTCAGACTTTCGCAGAAAGTCTGGACACAAATCCTCGCAAAGGATTTGGCTCCGCACAAAAGTAAGCGAGATGACTAACTGTCTTGACAAGCAGCACCCCAAGTCGCAATACTTAGCCACATGACTAACCAACTTGATTCCTTCTTTAGCGCCATGGCCGACCCGACCCGCCGCGCGGTCATTGAAAGGCTCGCATCCGGGCCTGCCAGCGTCAGTGAATTGCACGCACCGCATAAAATGGCGCTGCCCACCTTCATGCGGCACCTCAAGGTGCTTGAGGATACCGGCATCGTCCGGTCCATCAAAAAGGGCCGCGTGCGCACCTGCCATATCGAAGCCGCACCTCTGATTGAGGCGCAGGGCTGGCTCGCCTGGCAGCGCGAGATCTGGGAAAGCCGATTGGACCGGCTGGATGCGCTCGCCCGACAGATTTCAGAGAATGAAAAAGGAGACTGACATGGGACTGGATACAACATCATTTGATTTGCACCGGGATTTGCCGTTGCCACCGGCACGCTTGTGGGAGGTCATGACCGACCCGAAACACCGCGAGAAATGGGGGGGACCGGATGCCGACACAGTGCTGATTGTTGATACCGCCGACCTGCGCGTGGGCGGTGTGGACCGCCACAGATGCGGGCCTGCCGACGCCCCCGAATTCGAGGTGGAAACACGGTGGTATGATTTGACCGCCCCTGAGCGGGCCGTCTTTACCGAAACGCTCATCATCGGTGGTGAGGCGATTTGCACCAGCCTTGTCACCTATAGCTTGTCGACGGCCGAAAGCGGCACGGCATTGGCCGTCACGGTCGCGGTCTCATCCTTCTCAGGTCCTGAGACACTGCAGGAGTTCCGTCAGGGATGGGATGGCGGCTTGGACAATCTGCAGCGGCTTGTGGCCGTTATGACGGCAGATGCCTGACAGAGCCCTCCAACCGGAAAGCACAATACCATGTCCCATAACCTCGTTCTGACCTGGGAATTTGATGCAAGCCCCGATGCGGTCTATCGCTGCCTGACGGAACCGAGCTCTTTAAGCAGTGGTTCGCTCCGGAACCGGTGGAAACCATCGAGGCGATCATTGAACCGCATCCCGGCGGGCGGTTCTACACCGCTATACATGTACAGGACTATGGGGACATGCCTGGCCACGGCTGTATCCTGATCGCCGATCCAGGCATACGGTTCAGTTGGACAAACTGCCTCCTGCGCGATTTTTCCCCAGCCACGATCGACGCCGAGGCCGGCGTGTTCGGCTTCAGCGCAGATATCTAGATGACCGCGCGGGGCGGCGGCTGCCAATATGTGGTGACCGTCCGCCACGTGAATGATGCAGACCGCGCCAAACATGAAGAAATGGGCTTTCATGATGGCTGGGGTACAGCGGCAGATCAGTTAGGCGATCTGGCGGCGTCGCTGTGAGCTGACCAGTGGAGTAGGTATCCATCCCACCCTGCGACGCCCAAACACTATGCGCCGGATAGGGCGCGGCATCGGCGAACCTCAAAACCCCTTGCAAAACCGCTTGCCCCTCGTTTTCATGTCAGCTTGAAAAAGGGGGCCTCTGTCTACGCCGCATCGACACTGGCCAAAGCCCACATCACATCGGTAAGGCGGCAGGTTTACATCATGGATGTGACGTTTCTTCTGAATGGGGAAACTGTGGAGTTGGAGAGCGCGCCAACGCGCACCCTGCTCGACTGGCTCCGCGAGGACCGTGGCTTATGCGGCACCAAGGAGGGCTGTAACGAAGGGGATTGCGGAGCCTGCACGGTCATTGTCAGCGACGACCAAGGCACGAAGGCCCTGAACGCCTGCATCCTCTTCCTGCCGCAACTGCACGGGAAGGCCGTTCGCACGGTTGAGGGGATCAGCGGGCCGGAAGGTCAATTGCACCCGGTGCAAGAAGCGATGGTCACGCATCACGGGTCGCAATGCGGCTTTTGCACGCCGGGCTTTGTCGCCTCCATGGCGGCAGGTCACTTGAATGGCCGCACCGATCATGACGATGTGCTGGCTGGCAATCTTTGCCGCTGCACAGGCTATGCGCCAATCATCCGGGCCGCTAAGGCGGTCGAGACGGTACCAGTGCCGGACTGGATGGCCCACGACACCCCCAAAGTAACACCGCAGCCCTACGCGCCGGAGAGCCTCGATCAACTGGCCGCCTGGTATGCAGCCATCCCCGATGCCACACTCATCGCCGGGGCCACGGATGTCGGCCTTTGGGTGACCAAGCAATTGCGGGATCTGCGTAAGGTTGCCTTTCTCAACCGTTGCGCCGAACTGCGCCAGATCGATATTGGCGATCAAGACCTGCATATCGGTGCAGCCGTCACAATGACTGAAGCCTTGACCGTCATACGAGAGTACCACCCGTCCTACGCCGAACTGATCCGCCGCTACGGTTCTGAACAGGTGCGCAACGCGGCCACGATTGGCGGCAATATCGCCAATGGCTCGCCGATTGGGGATAATCCTCCGGCGTTAATTGCATTGGAAGCAACTCTGCACCTACGCAAGGGCGATGTGACCCGCGATATTCCAATAGAGGATTTCTTTATTGACTACGGCAAACAGGACCGCGCGCCGGGCGAGTTGGTGACGGGCGTGACGCTGCCAAACTCCGCCCCTGCCCTACGTTGCTACAAAATCTCCAAGCGGTTCGATCAGGATATCTCAGCACTCTGCGGCTGTTTCAATGTCACCATCGCTGAGGGGATCGTACAGACCGCCCGGATCGCGTTTGGCGGCATGGCAGGCATCCCACATCGGGCGCAAGCGGTCGAGGCGGCCTTGATTGGCCAAGCATGGACGATCGAAACGATAAGGCAGGCCGCTGACAGGTTTGCCAAGGATTACACCCCACTTTCCGACATGCGGGCCTCAGCCGATTACCGTCTAACCACAGCGCAAAACCTGCTGCACCGCTACTTCGCCGATTTGTCCGGTCAGGCGACGAATGTGCTTGAGGTCACCTCATGAGCGTCGCCAAGCCCCTGCCCCATGATGCGGCCCGTCTACATGTGACCGGTGCCGCACGATACGTCGATGACCTGCCGACGCCATCAAATACGCTACACCTCGCCTTCGGCATGTCGGAGGTTGCCAAGGGACGTATCACCACGATGAACCTCGCGGAGGTGAAGAGCGCCCCAGGTGTCGTCGCCGTTCTGACCGCAGATGATCTGCCCTTCGCCAACGACGTCTCGCCTTCGATCCATGATGAGCCGCTTTTGTCGGATGGCACGATCCATTATCTCGGCCAACCGGTCTTTGTTGTAGTGGCCGAAACACATCTGCAGGCCCGCAAGGCAGTTCGTCTGGCCAAGATCACCTACGCCGAAGAAACCCCAATCCTGACCATCGAAGAGGCATTGGCGGCCGACAGCCGTTTTGAAGAGGGTCCCCGCATCTGGGCAAAAGGCGATGTTGATCAGGCATTGTCCACTGCCCCGCACCGGATCGAAGGCACGATCAATATGGGCGGGCAGGAGCACTTTTATCTGGAAGGGCAGGCCGCACTCGCACTGCCTCAAGAAGGCGGAGATATGGTCGTTCATAGCTCCACCCAGCATCCCACCGAGATCCAGCATAAGGTGGCGGACGCTTTGGGGATGCCGATGCATGCGGTGCGTTGTGAGATCCGGCGTATGGGTGGCGGGTTCGGGGGCAAGGAAAGCCAGGGCAATGCACTGGCGGTGGCTTGCGCCGTCGCCGCCCGCGCGACGGGCCGCCCCTGCAAGATGCGCTATGACCGCGACGATGACATGATGATCACCGGCAAGCGGCATGATTTCAGGATCGATTATGTGGTGGGATTTGACGATCAGGGCCACCTGCTCGGCGTTGATTTCACGCAGATCACCCGCTGCGGCTGGGCTCAAGACTTGTCCCTGCCCGTTGCAGACAGGGCCATGCTGCATGCGGACAACGCCTATCACCTGCCTGCCGCCCGGATCACCTCGCACCGGCTCAAGACCAACACCCAATCCGCCACTGCCTTTCGCGGCTTCGGCGGGCCGCAAGGCGTGCTGGGGATCGAGAGGGTGATGGATCATATCGCTGCGACACTGGGGCTGGACCCGGTAGTCTTGCGGCAGCGGAATTACTACGCGGCGATGGGCGGAGGGGGGCTGTCTGCCCCCCGCGCTGCGCGCCCCCCCGAGGATATTTCTGGCCAAAAGAAGGACTATGCGAGCGACGCGTCCGATCCGCTTTCTGGCGCGACAGAGCCGGATCGTAAGGTGGATCTTGATCCACCCCCGCAGATCACCCCCTACAAAATGCCGGTCACCGATTTCATCCTGCATGAGATGACCGAAGATCTGCTGAAGCGGTCGGACTACGCCAACCGGCGCAAGGCCGTCACCGACTGGAACGGCGAGCAACCGATCCTCAAAAAAGGCATCGCCTTCAGCCCGGTGAAATTCGGGATTTCCTTCACCCTCACCCATCTTAATCAGGCGGGTGCGCTAGTGCATGTCTATCAGGATGGCTCGGTCCATATGAACCACGGCGGGACCGAGATGGGGCAAGGCCTCTTCCAGAAGGTGGCGCAGGTCGCCGCGCATCGCTTCGGCATCGACGTCTCTCAGGTCAAGATCACTGCCACTGATACGGGTAAGGTGCCCAACACCTCCGCCACCGCCGCATCGTCGGGGTCCGATCTGAACGGGATGGCTGTGGCCAATGCCTGCGACATCATCCGCGACCGGATCGCCACGTGCCTCGCAGAACTGCATCAAACAAAGACCGAGAACATCCGTTTCGAAGATGGCCACGTCCATATCGGCACGGAGCAGATCACATTCGCCGAGGCTGCAGCCACCACCTATCAGAACCGTGTCAGCCTTTCGGCAACGGGCTTTTACAAGACCCCCGGCCTGCAATGGGACCGGGTCAAGGGCGAAGGCACGCCGTTTTTCTATTTTGCCCAAGGTGCAGCTGTGACCGAAGTGGTCATCGACACGCTGACCGGCGAAAACCGCATCCTGCGCACCGATATCCTGCACGATGCGGGCGCATCCCTGAACCCGGCGATCGACATCGGCCAGATCGAAGGCGGCTATGTGCAAGGCGCGGGCTGGCTGACAACCGAGGAGTTAGTTTGGGACAAAACAGGCCGCCTGCGCACCCATGCGCCGTCGACTTACAAGATCCCGGCCTGCTCTGACCGGCCGGACATCTTCAATGTCGCACTCTGGGACGCGCCCAACCCGGCACAAACGATCTATCGCTCCAAGGCCGTGGGTGAGCCACCCTTTATGCTGGGCATATCGGCGTTCCTCGCTCTCTCCGATGCAGTCAGCGCCTGCGGGCCCAACTACCCCGACCTGCAGGCCCCTGCGACTGCTGAAGAGGTCCTGAATGCCGTGCACAGGGCGCGCGGATGACTGACTGCATCCGCATCACCGTGACCAAAACCGCGGGCTCCGTCCCGCGCGAGGCGGGTACGCAGATGCTGGTCTTTACTGACCGCTCCAAAGGCACCATCGGCGGCGGCACACTGGAATGGGAGGCAATGGCCGAAGCCCGCAAAATGCTGACCGAGGGGCGCGAACACCTGACCCGCACCATTCCGCTTGGCCCCGCACTCGGACAATGCTGCGGCGGGTCGGTGACGCTATCGTGGGAAAGGACAGACCAGCTTTCCGAAACACCAAAACGCCCGCTATGGATCTACGGTGCTGGCCATGTGGGCCGGGCCATCGTGGATGTCATGGCCCCCTTGCCCGATTTTGCGATCACTTGGGTGGACACCTCTGCCGACCGGTTCCCGGAGACCGACATCACCACTTTGGTTGCAAAAGACCCGGCTCAGGTCGTCAAACACGCGCCCAAAGATGCCGAACACCTGATCCTGACCTACTCCCACGAGCTCGACCTCGCGCTCTGCCACGCGATCCTCAGCCACCAGTTCAATACCGCCGGCCTGATCGGCTCGGCCACGAAATGGGCCCGCTTCAAAACGCGCCTCGCCGCATTGGGGCATACGCCCGCACAAATCTCGCGCATCGCGTGTCCGATCGGCGATCCGGCCCTTGGAAAACATCCCGCGGCCATTGCACTTGGCGTCGCAACCAGCATGATTGCCGGTCAGAAAGGCCGGACCAAGGACCGTACTGCATGAGTGAACCGTTACTGCGCCTGTCCGGCCTGACCAAAGCCTATCCGGGCGTCGTCGCGAACAAGGATGTGTCTTTCGACATTCTGCCGGGCGAGGTCCACGCATTGCTCGGCGAAAACGGTGCGGGCAAGTCGACCCTTGTGAAGACGATCTATGGGCTGGTGAAACCCGACAGTGGATCGATGCTGCTAAACGGCCAGCCGTTCCAGCCGCCGGAACCGCGCGCCGCCCGCGCGGCCGGGGTGGCGATGGTGTTCCAGCATTTCTCACTTTTCGACGCGCTGAATGTGGCGGAAAACATCGCCC
Source organism: Cognatiyoonia sp. IB215182 (assembly GCF_033963905.1). Taxonomy (NCBI): domain Bacteria; kingdom Pseudomonadati; phylum Pseudomonadota; class Alphaproteobacteria; order Rhodobacterales; family Paracoccaceae; genus Cognatiyoonia; species Cognatiyoonia sp. IB215182. The sequence goes on along the minus strand of NZ_JAXBMB010000001.1, from coordinate 86,658 downwards.
TTGGCATGGAAAACCCGCCACCCCAACGCGAAATCGCGGCGCGCGTGCGGAAAGTATCGGATCAATATGGACTACCGCTTGACCCCGACCGGATCGTTGGTGAGCTCTCCGCAGGTGAGCGCCAGCGGGTCGAGATTATCCGCTGCTTGCTGCAGGACCCCAAGCTTTTGATCATGGACGAGCCCACCTCTGTTCTGACCCCGCAAGAGGTGGCGATCCTGTTTGAGACGCTCCGGCAGCTCAGCGCCGAGGGCACCGCGATCCTTTACATCTCGCACAAGCTCGAAGAAATCCGCACCCTTTGCGACAATGCCACGATCCTGCGGCTGGGTGCTGTGGTGGCGACCTGCGATCCCCGCACAACATCGGCCCGCGACATGGCCGAACTGATGGTGGGTAGCAAGCTGCATGTGCCGGAGAAGTCGGACAAACCCGCAGGCGAAACCGCGCTGACCCTGCAAAACCTCAGCGCCAAGGCACCACATCGGTTTGGCACGGCGCTCAAAGACATCTCGCTTGAGGTCCGCAAGGGCGAGGTTTTAGGCATCGGCGGTGTGGCGGGCAACGGGCAGGATGAACTGGTCGCGGCCTTGTCGGGCGAGATGCGCGTGGCGCCCGCGATGATCACCTATCAAGGTCAGAGCATTGGGCAGATGCCACCCAATGCACGCCGCAAGATCGGGCTCTTGGCGGCACCTGAAGAGCGGATGGGACACGCCGCCGCCCCGGATATGTCGCTGACGGAAAACGCGATCATGACGGCGATGACCCGGGAAAAGCTGACCAGCCGGGGGTTTCTGCATTGGGGCAAGGCGCGGGGTTTTGCGGAAGGTGTGATCAAGGCTTTCGATGTCCGCACGCCCGGCCCCGCCAACGCGGCAAGGTCGCTCTCGGGCGGCAACCTGCAGAAATTCGTCATCGGGCGCGAGATCCTGCAAGACCCGGATGTCTTTGTGGTCAATCAACCCACATGGGGGGTCGATGCCTCTGCCGCCGCCGCGATCCGGCAGGCGCTTCTCGATCTGGCCGCCAAAGGGGCTGCGGTCATCGTGATCAGTCAGGACCTCGACGAACTGATGGAAATCTCTGACCGGTTCGCAGCGCTGAACGAAGGCCGCCTGTCACCGCCGCGCCCGGCGAAGGGGCTGACGGTTGAGGATATCGGCCTGATGCTAGGCGGTGCCCATGACATGGAGGTGGCGCATGTGGAGGGTTAATGCGTTGTGTGCTGAGGGCAGCCCCCGGCCGCGGGTGGGGGTGAAGCCCCCGCCCGGGGGGGCGGTCGGGGGCTGCCCGACCTATCGGCCGGGCGGGACATCTTCAACCGGAAGCCCGCGATGATCACACTCGAAAAGCGCCCTCAACCCTCACGTATGTGGACCTTTGCCACGCCAGTTCTGGCCGTCATCCTCACGATGATCTGCGGCGGACTGCTTTTTGCCGCACTAGGCAACAACCCCTTCGAAACGATCCGCACGATCTTTCTCGACCCGCTTTTCTCCGAATTCGCGTGGTTCTATCGCCCGCAGCTTTTGATCAAAGGGGCGCCGCTGGTGCTGATCGCCATCGGGCTCTCATTTGGGTTCCGGGCGGGCATCTGGAATATCGGGGCCGAAGGGCAATACATCGTCGGTGCCATTTGCGGCGCGGCGGTGGGGCTGGCCTTTTTCCCGATGGAATCGTTCATCATCTTTCCGCTGATGGTGCTGGCGGGTGCCATTGGCGGCTTTCTCTGGGCGATGATCCCAGGTGTCCTGCGGGTGCGGTTCGGGACCAATGAAATCCTCGTCTCGCTGATGCTCGTTTATGTGGCCGAACAGCTCTTGGCCTCCATGGCGCTTGGCGCCTTGCGCAACCCCGACGGCATGGGCTTTCCGGGCAGCCGCAACCTGTCGCAATATCCTTCTGCGGCCAATCTGGAGGTCTTTGAGGGCACTGGCATGCATTGGGGCGTGCTGATGGCGTTTATCGCTGTGATCTTTGCCTATATCGCCCTGTCGCGGCATGTCTTCGGCTTTCAGGTCCGGTTGGCAGGGCAAAGCCCGCGTGCGGCACGGTTCGCTGGTGTCAATCCGGGGCTGCTGGTTCTGCTCTGCATGGGGCTGTCCGGTGCGCTTGCCGGTCTTGCAGGGCTTTTCGAAGTCGCGGGCCCCGCAGGGCAGATCAGCATCGATTTCAACGTAGGATACGGGTTCACGGCCATTATCGTGGCCTTTCTTGGGCGGTTGCATCCGGTGGGGATCTTGCTGGCAGGCGGGCTGATGGCGCTGACCTATATCGGGGGCGAGATTGCGCAATCCAATCTGGGGCTGCCGCTGGCGGCGATCCAACTGATGCAGGGGATGCTGTTGTTCTTCCTTTTGGCGGTCGATGTGCTGACCAACTACCGGGTGCGACTGCGGAAGGGGCAACCGGCATGAGCAACGATCAGGCAAGTTTCGAAGATTGGGTGAATGCGGTCACCAGACCCGTCATCGGGCTTTTGCTTGGTGTGGTTGCGGGTGAATTGATCAAACTTGCGATCGGCGGATCAATCTGGTTGGCCGTGATCACGGCGGTAATCTGCGCGGCGATCTGGTTTGGGCTCCTCTATTTGGAGAAACTGAACATCCGGGTCTCCACCTGGCTCTTCGGCGGATCAGGGGTGCAACCCGCCCGCATGCGCCGAAAGAAGGCACCGGGCACGTCCTGGCCCGCCAAGGTTGGGCGCTACGGGCTGGCTGGCGGCATGCTGGCTGGATGCCTTGCAGCGTTTGTACTGCCGCAGTCACCGTTGGTTCTGTTGGCATGAAGAGTGCTTCCGCGATCAACCCGGTCTTTCTGCCAGCCAAGCGCATGCGCAAGGTAGGCCTGCAACGTTGCAAAAGGAAGCACGCATGATGACCACAACGAAGCCCTTGGTCATGGGCGTATTAATGGGGCTGATGATGCTCTGGATGGTGCATGGTCAGATAAACGGTGAAACAAGCCTGTCCGGCATTGCCGTCATCACCTTTGTCGGTGTGCATATCCTGTTCGCCGCCGCAATCATCGGCGCCGGGCTTTTCGTCACGCGCCTGTCGCCCGCCGCACGACAATGGCTGCATAACCTGCATCGGCCGTCGCTACGCCATCTCGGAATAATGCTATTGGGCGCCCCCCTCTCTGCGTGTTCCGTTCATATCTGGATACATGGGCTGATCTGAATGGACCTTTCTGCCATCAATCCCATTCTCCTCCTCGCATCGCTGATGGTCGCTGCGACGCCAATTCTGCTGGCGGCCATTGGTGAGCTTGTCGTGGAGCGAGCCGGGGTCCTGAACCTAGGGGTTGAGGGGATGATGATCACCGGGGCGGTCTGCGGGTTTATCGTCGCCGTGAACACCGGCTCACCTTGGCTGGGCTTCATCGGCGCGGCCATTGGGGGCGCGATCCTGTCGCTTGTCTTTGGGATCCTCACCCAGCTCCTTTTGTCCAATCAGGTGGCCACGGGGCTGGCGCTGACACTTTTCGGTCTCGGCCTGAGCGCGCTGATGGGACAGGGCTATATCGGGATCAAGGCACCGGATTTCCCGGATTGGGATATCCCGCTTTTGGGCGACATCCCAATCATCGGGCCGATCATCTTTCAGCATGATCCGATGGTCTATATAGGGCTTTTGATCGTCGGGGGCGTCTGGGCATTCCTCAGATACTCCCGCGCCGGTTTGATCCTGCGCGCCGTGGGGGAAAACCACGAAGCGGCCCATGCGCTGGGTTATCATGTGGTCCGCGTGCGTATGCTTGCGATCATGTTCGGCGGCGCCTGTGCGGGGCTGGGCGGGGCTTATCTGTCGCTCGTCCGGGTTCCGCAATGGACCGAAGGGATGACCGCCGGTGCAGGCTGGATTGCGCTCGCCATCGTGGTCTTTGCCAGTTGGCGGCCAGGCCGGCTTTTGATCGGCGCTTATTTGTTCGGCGGTGTCACGGTGTTGCAGCTTAACCTGCAGGCAGCCGGGGCCGCGATTTCGGTCGAATACCTTTCGATGGCGCCCTATCTGGCCACCATCGCGGTTCTCGTTATTATGCGTGCCGGACGTGCGCCGGGGTCACTCGGCCAACCATTCCATGCCTCACGTTGAGGCGATCAAGACCACCAAGGGGAAACACATGACAATGAAAAAACTACTGGCCGGTGCGACGCTCGCGCTTGGCATCACAACTGGGGCTTATGCGCAGGACGATCCGACGAAGGTCGGCTTTGTTTATGTGGGGCCTGTTGGCGATGGCGGCTGGACCTATGAACATGATCAGGGCCGTCTGGCCGTGGAAGAGCATTTTGGCGATGCAGTTGAGACGGTCTTTGTCGAAAGCGTCCCCGAAGGCGCCGATGCGGAACGCGTGATGACCCAGATGGCACTGCAAGGGGCCGATCTGATCTTCACGACTTCGTTCGGCTATATGGATGCGACCAACGCCGTGGCCGCGCAGTTTCCTGACGTGAAGTTTGAACATGCGACGGGCTACCGCCGGGACACGCCGAACGTGTCGACTTACTCCGCGCGCTTTTATGAAGGTCGTGCTGTGCAGGGGCACATCGCGGGCCACATGACCGAAAGCAACATCGTGGGCTACATCGCCTCCTTCCCGATCCCCGAAGTCATCCGGGGCATCAACGCGGCCTATCTTCACGCGAAGGAAGTGAACCCCGATATCGAATTCCGCATCGTCTGGGTCTACACATGGTTTGATCCAGCAAAAGAGGCCGAGGCCGCCACTGTTCTGATAGAACAAGGCGCTGATGTGGTTCTTCAGCACACTGACTCGACAGCACCACAGGCCGCCGCACAGCAGGCAGGCGGTGTTGTGACCTTTGGTCAGGCCTCTGACATGGCAGAGTTCGCGCCCTTCCCGCGCGTTTCCTCCATCATCGATGACTGGGCACCCTACTATATCGCCCGCACCCAGGCCGTGATCGACGGCACTTGGGAAAGCATGGACACATGGGACGGGATTGCCCCTGGCATGGTAAAAATCGGTGAGATCACTGATGCTGTGCCAGCAGAGGTAAAAGCCAGCGCCGAAGCGATGATCGAGGCAATGCGGTCGGGCGAGTACCACCCATTCACCGGCCCGATTAACCGGCAGGACGGCTCTGTATGGCTCGCTGACGGTGAGGTTGCCGATGACGGAACGCTGGCAGGCATGAATTTCTACGTCGAAGGTCTGACCGGCGAGATTCCTCAATAAACGTCACGTCATTCTCAGAAAGGGCCCCACTTTCGCAGTGGGGCCTTTTTTTTGCGCGAACGGGCTCTAAGGCGGACGACAACGGCACATGACCGCACAAGAGCGCAAAAGTGGCGATTTCGCCAAGTTCTTTGCAAGATATGGTCGCCAAAGCCGTCTGGAACCCCGGGTTTTGGTACAATAAAGCCAAGGGCACTCTTCATGAAACGGCTTTGATGACCACGATGCCGGTGCGCCCCTCCGTTTCCGCACGTTGGAACAATTAACCAATTTCCCTACACTTTAAGTTGTTTGACCTAACGGCACTGAAGCGGCCTTTCCGCGCATCAGGAACGCGCATGCGCGCCGCGCTGAATTGCCAGTCATAAGATTTGGTCAAGCTAGGCACAAAATTATTCACTCACCCCAATTGTTGACGACTTATGCCCAATTTTTCGCACAATCCGACGACACAGTGAGCTTGTCGCAGCGGTTTTTGCGACAGTCAGTAACGTAGTGTCTCCGGTCACAAGTGTATGAAAAAGATCAACGCCTTGAGGGTGCTCTCAGCACTTTGGCAAATGGAGAAATGGATGACATTTAATTTGTCAATAATCACAAAGAATTTGGTATCTGCGGTTGCATTGGGTGTCGCGCTGGCTGGGCCGGTCGCCGCGCAATCGTCAGAGGTCACACTGAGATCCGCCGACGGTACCGTGAACCTTGTTGGTGAGTTCGTGGCCTTCACCGACAACAACTACATCATTCGCACCGGTCTGGGTGACCTGCGCATTTCGGCCTCGCGTGTCCGTTGTGAAGGTGCGGCCTGTCCACAGTTCGGCGATACATCCGCCGATGTCATGATCGCGGGTTCCGACACGGTCGGTGACGGTGTCATGCCACTTCTGCTGGCAGGCTATGCCTCTTACCTGGGTGCGGAGGTGACGCAGACCGCTACGGGGAACGGCAACGAATTCCTTGCTGAGATGGTCAGTGATGAAGGCTTTGGCGATCCGATGGGGTCGTACCTGATCACCTCTTCAGGTTCCAACGACGCTTTCGCAGGGCTGCTGGACGAAAGTGCGCATATCGGGATGTCGGCGCGCCGCATTCTTCCACCTGAAGCACGGGCGCTACGCGATGCCGGTGCCGGAAACATGATCAGCACATCGCAAGAGCATATCATTGCCGTCGACAGTCTGGTCGTGATCACCCATCCGGCAAACCCGGTACAGTCGATCAGCATGGATCAGTTGCGTGGTATCTATAGCGGCGCGATCACGAACTGGGCCGAGTTGGGCGGGAACGACGCAACGATCAAAGTCTTCAGCCGTCAGGCCGATTCAGGTACAAAGAGCGTCTTTGACAACGGTGTCTTCGGCGAGGATGTGCCGAACTTACCCGCCGTCACCCAGATCGCCAGTGACAATACCGAGATGGCCGCGTTAGTGAACGCCGACGAAGCATCGATTGGGTTTGTTGGCTATGCTTTTCAACGCGGCGCACGGGCGCTGACCTTGGTGAATGATTGTGGATTGCGGATGGCGCCGGATGCATTCTCGGCCCGGACCGAGGAGTACGCTTTGCAGCGTTTCCTCTATCTCTACACACGTGACGATACCCAGGATCAGTCGACCACCGATTTTGTGAGCTATGCCGCATCAGAACAAGCGGACGAGGTGATCGCCAAGGCGGGCTTTATCGATCTTGGTGTCGACCGCCGTGCCCAACCGGTGGATGGAGATCGCGCCCGCCAATTGCTGGACCCCAGCGTTGACGCCTATGAAGGCGGCATTATGCGCGAAATGCTCGCGCAGATGATTGACTACGACCGCCTGTCGACCACTTTCCGCTTCCGTACCGGATCGCAAAACCTGGACCCGCGGGGACGTCTGAACCTCGGGCGCTTGGCCGACTACCTTGAAAGCCAGCCTGCTGGCACGAAGCTATTGTTCGTTGGTTTCACTGACGATGTCGGCGCTTTTGACAGCAACCGCGAGCTTTCCTATCGCCGCGCGGCGCGCGTCATGGACGAACTACGTGATTTCGCAGGAGACCGGTTAAACGGCATCGAAATGGCCAGCACCGGGTTTGGTGAAATCGCCCCGACGGCCTGTAACACCTCAGACAACGAACGCCGGATTAACCGCCGGGTTGAAGTCTGGATCCAATCACCAACGGGATAATGCAACCGGCCAAATGGCCGACCGCCAAAATGCCACCCACCATGGCACGCGGCACAACTTCAATCCTGGTGGGCCAGGACATGTCGGGAACCAGACGCAACTGCCCCACCAGCACAGTAACGAGAGACCCTCTATCCCTCCACTTCAGGCACGGGACAGACAAAGAGACAGGAAAACAAGCTATGTCACACGGCACATCCACAACCAAATCCAGTAGCCGTCACACAAAGCTGGCAACGACAGCCTGCGCCACGATCATGGCAATGGGTGCATTTGTCAGCGTGGGTGTCGCACCAACGCAAGCCAACGCGCAATTCATCGACCGCGCGCTTTATGATGGCGGCAAGGCGCGGGTGAACCGCTCGGCCAGCCTGCGCTCCCTGACCGAAAGGGTTGCATCTGCAAGCTGTCGGCTGGAGGCCGGGATTGATCCGGCCACGGCTGAGGCGGACCTTTCTTCTGCACGCGAAGACTTCGACGCGATCTTGGCCGGTCTGGAAAAAGGCGATAACGCGCTCGGAATGCCCGGTGCCGAGACGCGCCCACGCACGATTTCGGCGATCCAGGCGACCGCCGAACTGTGGCAGCCCATTGAAGTTGCTGCCAACCGTATGCTGGAGGGCTCAGGCTCGGCTGCTGATGCGACGATGATCAGCCAATCCTACAGCGATTTGTTCGAACAGACTGTTGTACTGGCGGCCGACGTTTCCGGACAATATTCTGATCCTCAGGAATTGCTGCAAAGCGACGCGACCGTGCTGAACTTTGCCGTCCGCCAGCGCGCCCTCGCCTATCGTATGACGCGCGCGATGTGCGAACTGGCAACCGGCACGGGTGGTGCCGCGACAGCAGCCGAGTTGGGCGACACCATTGATCTTTTTGAGCGTACCTTGACAGCCTTGCGGGACGGTTTCCCTGATGCGGGCATCAATCCTCCACCAAATGATGCCGTCAGAAACAGCCTCGAGCAGACCCTTGAGATTTGGGAAACCCAGCGTGGTATCTTCAGCGCCGCAGTCTCCGGCCAGCAACCATCATCAGACGATGTGATCGCGGCCGCAGCGCTGACAGGAAAGCTGTCAGTGGCGATGAACAACACCATCACGCTTTACCTGATCGCGACACCCGGTCAGGACGGCGTCTATCGCGTGCCGCTTGAAGCCTATGCGCGCGGTGAGTTGGCCAAGTGGATCGAAGATCCAGCGCTGATCGAAGCGATCAAGGTCCAGAACGACCGCCATGTTGGCCTGAGCGAGGACGAGGTCATCGCGCTTGACCAGCAATGGCGCGCCGAAGCCGGTGAAGGCGGCGGTCCATTGATCTCAGAGCTTCTTGCACATCCTGTATCGGCCTGGCTGCGCGGTCAGCAGACAGCCACGGCTGGTTTTGTGACCGAGGTCTTCGTGATGGACGACAAGGGCTTGAACGTCGCGCAAAGTGTCGAGACATCCGACTACTGGCAGGGTGACGAAGCAAAATGGAAAGAGACATATCAGGTCGGTCCGGACGCGCTTCACATCAGCGAAGTCGAGTTTGACGACAGTACCGGCTTCTACCAGTCACAGGCCTCTCTGGCGATCAAGGATCCCAGCACCGGTGAGGTGATCGGTGCGATCACCTTCGGGATCAACGTCCAGAACCTGATGTAAGGGCAAAACGAATCTTGTTTCTGGCGGCGCGCAAAATCCTTTGCGCGCCGCTTTTCTTTTCTGCCTTAGGAGGAAGCGGCTTATCTGCTTCTATCCCAGATTGTTTATCTTGTCCTTTAGATCAGGCAAGTAACCGTAATTTCACATAAATCTTGATAAAAAAAATTGCCAAATGCTACGATTGCCCTAGCGTCATAAAGTTCGCGCGCAGGCGATAATGGCGCGAAGATCGTTTGCGCACCGTTCAGTAGTGCATTCATGGGGGCCGCTGCCCGAACGTTAAAGAGTTCAATGTCACCTTCAGCAGAGTTGCTGAAGTTTTATAGCGGGACCGCCATGGCCTATAAACAATTCTCAACACATTCACGCCGTATCGCGCATACTGCACTGATCGCTCTTGGTATCAGCTGCACCTCCTTACAGGCGCAATCAGTCTCTGAGGGGCAGGCTGTCATCCATCGCGCACAATTTGTCGAAGATATCGGCGCAAGCCAGCGCATCGATTTCTCCGGCAAGCTGCGCATGCTGAGCCAGCGCATTGTTGCAGCCGGATGCAACTATGCCGCCGGGATTGACCCCGAAAGAAGCGGTGCGATGCTGCGCGCAACCAGTGAAGAGTTCCAGCGCATCGTGGATGCACTCGAATATGGCGACCCGGATCTTGGGATCATCGGGGTCGAGGAACGGCGCCGGACCCTTGTTGGGATCAGCAAGTTACGCACGTTGTGGGACCCCACCAACGAAACCGCGCAGCTGATCGCACAAGGCAACGGTTCGCCGGAACTGGTCGCGCAACTTGCAAATCAAAGCGCGCCACTGCTTGAAATGGCGAAACTTTTGGTGAGCGAGATTTCGGCAGAATACTCCGATCCAACGGCCGTGCTCCAGGCCGATGCGCTGGTGATCGATATTGCCGGACGGCAAAGGATGCTGTCGCAGCGGATGTCAAAGAATGTCTGCCTTATCCGCTCTGACATCAATACCGCAACCGCAACCGGCGAACTCCAAGGCGCGATGCAGATGTTTGAAGTATCGTTGATGGCCCTACGGCATGGCATGCCGGATGCAGGGATCAAGGAACCACCAACCGACGAAATCACCGCAGGCCTTGATGTGGTGATCGATGACTGGAATGGTCTGAAACCGATCGTCACCGGTATTCTGGCAGGTGAAAGTATCGATGAAGAGCAACGCGCCATCATGTTCAACGGCGCACTGACGATGACAGGTCATATGAACACGGTTGTCGGTCTATATTCCGAGGACTCAAAACTCGGGCTCTGACGGCATAAGTTGCAGCCGGGCCAAATGGGGGGTATTGCCCGGCAGCCAGCCAAGCGCCCCGCTCGTTGACGGGGCGCTGCAAAGGAGCTTGAGGTGACAGACAGCGTGGCGTTGATCGGTGTGAAAGGCGGTCCGGCGATCAGACCGGGCTCTCACATGCCAACGTCATCGCTGCTGCGCCTCGGCGGATACAACATTTTGGTTGATGCAGGTCTGGGTGTGACGCGGGGCATCTGTGATCAGGGTGTATCGCTGACCGAGATTGACCTGATCGTTATCACGCATCTGCATTCCGATCATTATCTTGAACTCGGTCCGCTGATCCACACGGCTTGGACAGCCGGACTGAACAAGCCCATCCCGATCCTTGGCCCCGATGGTCTGAGCGCCTATTGGGACAGTTTTCAGAAAGCGATGGCGTTCGACATTGACCTGCGCATCCGGGATGAGGGGCGCTGTGCATTCAGCACTTTGGCCGATCTTCGGGTTCTCTCCGACGCCATGGAATTCGGTAGTGTTCGCATCAACGCGATGCGCAACGTACATCCTCCCATCGCCGACAGCTTTGCATTGCGGTTCGAGGTCGGGGACAAATCTGTCGTACTATCCGGCGACACCGCGTATATGCCCGAGATGGTCGGCTTTGCCAAAGACGCAGACCTGCTTGTTCACGAGGCAATGTTGCGTGACGGGGTCGACGCGCTTTGCGCCCGGATGACAAACGGCGACGAGCGCTTGCGCGAGCATATCCTGCGCAGCCATACCGACGCGACAGATGTCGGTCGCATCGCGCGCGACGCCGGAGTAAAGGCGCTGGCACTGCACCACTTTGTCCCCGATGGCGATCCGGATTTCACCGATGCAGACTGGACCGCCGCGGTTCGAAAGTACTGGTCAGGGCCGCTCTTTCTGGGCAAGGATGGCATGGTGATTTCACTCGACCAATAGGCCCCTGATGAAACATGTTCGCGCTGCCGCACTCTGTCTCACTCTTTGCACCGGTAGCGCGCTCGCCGATCCACAAGCGGACGCCGACTACATTGTCAGCCAGACTATGACCCGGGATATGTTCGAGGGATCAATTGCCGCACAGCGGGGCCTCATTATCAGCGCCATTCAGAATGATTTGCGTGCACAGGGCATTACGCTGCCTGACCCCGACCGGTTCTTTGATCTGTTTATGGAGGAGTTCATCGGCGAATTCACCGACTCCATGCGCGATCAAAGCGCATCGATCTATCTTGAAAGTTTCAGTGCAGAGGAACTCGCGGACATTGCGGCGTTCTACCGCACCGCCTCTGGTCAAGCGCTCGTGGCAGCCACCCCCGATCTGATGATGGCTGGCGCCGAGATGGGTCAGCGCGCAGGTATGCAGGCCGGGGTGAACGCCGCCGATCGGCTGGCCGACCGGATTGAGAACGAAGGCCTCATCGAAGTCGAAGACGAAGGCATGATGAGTCGGCTGTTAAACGCATTGCGCTAAGCCGGGCTGCGCAGCTGGTCTCGGGCCTCCTGTCCCTCATCCTGCGCATGCACCAGAACCGATTGCCCCCGGCCAAGCCCACCGTTATCTAAGGCCAAACCTCAGTCTTAGCGGAGCGTCCCACATGGCCAGCAATCAATTCGTCTATTTCATGGACGGCGTGTCCAAAACCTATCCCGGCGGCAAGAAGGTGTTTGAAAACATCCGCCTGAACTTCCTGCCCGGCGTGAAGATCGGCGTTGTCGGCGTGAACGGCACCGGTAAATCCACGCTGATGCGGATCATGGCGGGGCAGGACAAGGAATTCGCGGGCGAGGCTTGGGCGGCCGAAGGCGCGCGCGTCGGCTACCTGCCGCAGGAACCGGAGCTCGACCCTAACCTGACCGTGCGTGAAAACGTGATGCTGGGGGTCAAGGAAAAAAAGGACATCCTGGATCGCTACAACGAACTGGCAATGAACTACTCCGAGGAAACCGCCGACGAGATGGCGCAGCTGCAGGATGAGATCGACAGCCAGAACCTGTGGGACCTGGACGCGCAGATCGACGTGAGCATGGAGGCTTTGCGCTGCCCGCCCGACGACGCCAATGTCGAAACGCTCTCGGGCGGTGAAAAGCGGCGCGTCGCACTGTGCAAGCTGCTGCTGGAGGCACCTGATATGCTGCTTCTGGACGAACCGACCAACCATCTGGACGCCGAAACCATTGCGTGGCTGCAGCAGCACCTGATCGACTACAAGGGCACCTGCCTGATCGTCACCCATGACCGCTACTTCCTTGACGCGATCACCGGCTGGATCCTCGAACTCGACCGCGGCTCGGGCATCCCGCACGAAGGCAACTATTCCAGCTGGCTAGAGGCCAAGGCAAAACGGCTGGAACTTGAAGCCAAGGAAGACAAATCCAAACAACGCACCCTCGCGCGCGAACTGGAATGGATGCGGCAGGGCGCCAAGGCGCGGCAGGCCAAATCCAAGGCCCGGATCAGCGCCTATAACGAACTGGCCAGCCAGTCGGAAAAGGAAAAAGTCGGGCGCGCCCAGATCATCATCCCCAACGGCCCGCGGCTGGGGTCAAAGGTGATTGAGGTCAACGGGCTAAAAAAGCACATGGGCGACAAGCAATTGATCGAAGACCTCAGCTTCGATCTACCCCCTGGCGGCATCGTCGGCGTGATCGGGCCCAACGGTGCGGGTAAATCCACCCTGTTCGGCATGCTGACCGGCCAGATCGACCCCGATGAAGGCAGCGTTGAATACGGCGACACGGTCAAGCTAGCTTACGTGGACCAGTCCCGCGACGCGCTGAATGCCGACAGCACTGTCTGGGAGGAAATCAGCGGCGGGGCCGAGATCATCGAACTTGGCGATGCCTCCATGAACTCCCGCGCCTATTGCTCGGCCTTCAACTTCAAGGGCGGCGATCAGCAGAAGAAGGTGGGCCTGCTTTCGGGCGGTGAACGGAACCGCGTCCACATGGCCAAACTGCTGAAATCCGGCGGCAACGTCCTCCTTCTCGACGAACCGACCAACGACCTCGACGTCGAAACGCTCCGCGCGCTCGAAGACGCGCTGGTCAGCTTTGCCGGCTGCGCCGTGGTCATCAGCCACGACCGCTTCTTCCTAGATCGCATCTGCACCCACATCCTTGCCTTCGAGGGCGACGCCCATGTCGAATGGTTCCAGGGCGCGTTCACCGATTATGAGGAAGACAAAAAACGGCGGCTAGGCGCAGACGCGCTAGAGCCCAAGCGGATGAAGCATAAAAAGTTTGTACGGTGAAGAAACTGCTTAAGCCAGACTTCGAAACCCGTTGACCAACCGAAGGTGCAAAGCTGCAGCGGAACATATCAACCTGGCTTGATCCTGACCTGGTTGTCTCGTGATCAATCATGGAAACTCAGGGGAAAACCCAGGCGAGGCTGAGAAAGAAGCATTTCAGAAGTTGGCGAAATAGACCTGTTCCCATCCAGCCGATTGCTCGCGACAAGCGATCATTCGGCTTGGGCTTCAGGCCGCAAAAACCGGTGAGTTCGGCAGATTCTGGCACCAAGATTTGCGACATGTCCATAGCTACGCCAACGGTCAGGCTACACGGCGCATGAGATCTACAGCGATACACGAGCCGTGACATATGAACTCAATTAATTGGTGCAATTAGGTCACAAACCTTGCCGATTTCAGCAAGGCAAGTGATTGGTCTGTATGACAAATTCCGTAGAGAATAGTTTTGCCTAGGCAATGTCGAGAATAATTCTTTCAACTGTCCATCACGGTCGATCAACGAGTAGCATAAGGCATCAATTAATGAGACTTTCAGCAACAATCCTCATCTTTTTCACGACCATCTCCGGCACCGCAACAGCCCAAACAGCTTGGGAAGGCTTTTATGCTGGTGGTTCTTTCGCAGCATTTAGCGGCGAAAACACATACGCCAATCCGGACGGCGATCTGGGCTTCGATCTTGAGGGTGACATGCTTGGCGCATTTGCGGGATACAATGCCTTGTTCAATGGCTTTATTCTGGGTGGCGAACTCGCCTTCATGGCCGGCGCTGCCAACGAAGAAGGCTTTGCCGACCAGTACGAATATGGCTCGGTCATCGATATCAAGGGCAAGGTTGGCTTAGATGCTGACGAACTCATGCCCTACCTGATTTTGGGCGCTTCAATTGGTGCTCTCGAAGTCGACGAAGAAGGTCGGCCCGATCGAAATTTTGATCAGACAGAAACTGGCATCTTGATTGGCGCAGGTGCAGATTTTTCCATAAACGAGCAATTCAGCGTGGGTGCAGAATTGGTGTCACGGCAGTTTGAGTTCGACTTTGGCGACATTCCTCTCGTCGATATGGAAGCGACGGTAAACAGTTTCGCTGTACGCGGCCTTTATCGCTTCTGACGAACCTGCGCGAGAGTAATCATCGCATCGATGTGCAGACCGAACTGGCGTAGCGGCTAGCGGTGCCATGCCAGGTTTTGTAAAGCAGGACGGCCGTCAACAATTGTGCGACCGTGTCGTGACGTTCCCGTTTGAAAGACAATGGCGCACGTCTTTGAGCATTGCGTAGACGGTGGGTTCAAAGCTTAACTAATCCAAGATATCCACCCGAAATCCTCACATTCTTGCCATCTTCGCTTGGCCTCCTGAAGACCACGATGGGCGAGGAGTTGGCGATGTTTTTTGTGCGAGTTTGTATTGGTGCGATCCTGGCGCTTGCGGCCTTCGCAATTTTTCGAACGATGATTGGCTCACATATGGGGCAAGGGGGCGCTGTGTTGTTCATGCTGCTGACCGTCTCGTTGATCAGCTTGTCTTTGCAGATACGCCTACCATCGACCGCGGCAGTAAAACAGCAGTCAGGGAGCCACCGGACTGATCGGCGGTCTTGAGAACCATCGACCGAAGGCCAAACTTGCAAGGGCCGTGCGGCACCTCGGACAATGCTGGAACGCGCCAAACAGTGCCATAAATGGCCTTGCTAGAACCCATACATTCCACAATCTTCAATTTACTGCCGACGCGGCAATAATCTTGCGAGTTCCTTTCTTTTTGTTGACGATTCAGATATGATCAAAAGGCAACGCGACTCTATCGACCACTGTCTCCTTCCACGGCCCAGTCCTTCGATTGAAGTTTGACCGAGCCGACCCGCTGCACTCCCGCGAGCGGAAAACATAAGGAAGACAAAGACATGGCTTCAGGCACTGTCAAATGGTTCAACACGACCAAAGGCTACGGTTTTATCGCGCCCGACGGCGGCTCAAAGGACGTATTCGTTCATATTTCAGCCGTTGAGCGGGCGGGTCTGACCGGTCTGAAAGACGACCAGAAGGTGAATTTCGACATCGAGGCCGGGCGCGACGGACGCGAAAGCGCCGTGAACCTGACGTTGGCCGACTGACAATCACTCGGCACGAAAAACCAAAAAGGGCGCCAATATGGGCGCCCTTTTGCTTTACGACGTTGTTTCTGAGAATGAACTCCGTCTCAAACCTCAATCATGCAGAACAAAAGTAACGCGCATCACCACGCGGTATTCATCGATCTTGCCATCTGTCACCGTGACTTTCTGATCCGCCACCCATGCGCCCGTGATCCCCTTGAGCGTCTTGGACGCTTTTTCGATCCCCTGCGCAACGGCGTCATCAAACGACTTTGTTGATGAGGCGATAATCTCACTGACCTTCGCAACTGACATGGCATCCTCCCATTTTGTGATAGGTGGTCAGCGTAGCGCTAAGCGCCATCCCAGTCCACATCGTCAGCTTTTTCGACGTGAAGCGTACCGTCAGGATACGGGCACATCAGCGATTTTGCCGTCTCTTCATCGCCCGAAAACCAAAGGTCGAGTTGATCCGGGTTCAGGATGACACCCATGCGGTGATGGATGTCGCGTACATCGGCTGATGGCGCGCAGGTAATCGTCGCCACCTGAGACACCTCGATACCGCCGGGGCCGTGCCAGATGTCGTAGATCGCAGCAAAATAAAGCAGCTCGCCGTCTTTACGTGAAATCCGCCAAGGCTGCTTGCGACGTTTTTCGCCCGTCCACTCATACCAGCCCTCCACCGGGACGACCGCACGCTTCACATCAGTAAACGCCGATTTATCGAAAACCGTCTCGGACCGCGCATTCACAATCGTCTCCATTACCGGGCGGCCGCGGGCATTCACGCGCCCGACCGGTATCATGCCCCAGCGCATATGCTGTACCCCATCGGCGGTCAGCGTGATCACCTCTTGCCCCGGCGCGATGTTGTAGCGTGGTGGGTCAGCCATCCCAGCCACCTCGCGCGTCAGAAAGAAACGACCAGGCACCCCCTAGTCCACCGTTGCAATCAGGTCGAGGATTGCCGGACCCATCGCATTCACGATTGCGGACACCCCTTCCCTGTTCGGATGCAGGCCGTCTGCCTGCATGAGGGCTGCCATTCCGTCTTGCGTCCCCGCGACCGCACGCAAACCGGCTGCAAAATCGGGATAGAGCGGTACATCGTATTTTTCGGCTAGTGCCGCATACATCCCTTCGAAATCCGCCTTGTAAGCAGGGCCGTAATTGGCGCCGACTTCCAGGCCGACGAGCAGCATGGCCACATCGGCCTCCACTCCGGCGGCCAGAATACCATCAAGGTTCGCGTGGCTCACCGCCGGATCAAGACCGCGTAGATAATCATTGCCACCGAGGCTGATGATCATCGCGTCCACATCTGGCGTCAGCGTCCAGTTGACCCGGCTGAGCCCGCCTGCCGTCGTATCTCCCGAGACCCCGGCATTCATGATTTCGACATCAGCACCTTGCGCCTGCAACCAATCCTCAAGCTGTGGGACAAATCCGTCCGCCTGCGGCAGGCCAAAACCGGCCGTCAGGCTGTCGCCCAAAGCGGCAATCGTGACCGTTTCGGCCTGCGCCGCACCCGTCATCAGCAAAACCGCTGCACTCAGGTTGCGGAGTGTCGAAACCGCCCCATATCCAACTGAAACGATCTGTTTAGAGGCACGCCGCATGACCGACCCCGTTCTGACAATCACCGATGCAAACCTGTCGCTTGACGGGAATGCGGGCCGGGTGGACATCCTCCATGACATCTCACTGACAGTCACAGCGGGGGAAACATTGGGGCTTGTGGGGCCAAGCGGGTCTGGCAAATCGTCACTCCTTATGCTGATGGGCGGGTTGGAACAGGCCACGTCCGGCACGATCACGGCCCTGGGTCAGGACTTGACCGCGATGAACGAAGACCAGCTTGCCCGCTTTCGCAGGGACAATATGGGGGTGGTTTTTCAATCTTTCCACCTGATCCCGACGATGACGGCGCTTGAGAATGTGGCTACCCCGCTCGAACTGGCAGGCGCACGCGATGCTTTTGCGCGGGCCGAGGCGGAGTTGGAGGCCGTGGGGCTGGCCGACCGAATGGATCACTACCCCAACCAGATGTCGGGTGGCGAGCAACAGCGCGTGGCGCTGGCCCGGGCCTCGGCCCCACGGCCTCGGCTCCTCCTCGCGGATGAACCGACCGGCAATCTGGACGAAACGAATGGGCAGGCGATCATTGATCTTTTGTTCGGGTTGCGTGACCGGCACGGGGCGACGTTGATCATGGTCACCCACTCCAATGAACTGGCGCGGCGTTGCGACCGTGTGGTGCGGCTGCGCGATGGCCGCATTGATGCACCGCTGGCCGAGGCCGCAGAATGAGCCTGGCGGTTGCGTCCCGCTTCGCCGCCCGCGAATTGCGGGGCGGCCTGCGCGGATTTCGGGTGTTTCTCGCGTGCCTGGCCCTGGGTGTGGCGGCGATTGCGGCCGTTGGCACCGTCCGTGCCGGGATTGAGGCGGGGCTGAAACGCGACGGGGCCGCACTATTGGGCGGTGATGCGGAGGTGGAGTTCACCTATCGTTTCGCCCGCGATGAGGAACTGGCGTGGCTGCAATCGATTGCTGATAACATCTCGGAAACCGTCGATTTCCGCTCTATGGCGGTCGTCGAACGCGATGGCGAAACCGAGCGTGGTCTGACCCAAATCCGCGCGGTTGATGACGCCTATCCGCTTGTGGGGCAGGTTCAGCTGGACCCGGCCATACCGTTGGAACAGGCGCTCGCTGATTATGGCGGTGTCATGGAACGGGTGCTGGCCGACAGGCTGGCCCTGACGCCGGGAGACACGTTCCGTTTGGGCGAACAGGACTTCACCTTGCGCGCCATCCTCGACCGCTATCCCGACAACGCCGCAGGTGGCTTTGGCCTTGGCCCGCGCACGATTGTGCTGACCGAGGCACTTGCGGAATCCGGTCTGATCGCGGAAGGGACGCTCTTTTCAACGCAATATCGGCTGGACCTGCCGGACGGCGCGAACCTGCAGGCGCTGGAAGATGAGGCCGAGGCGCAATTCCGCGATAGCGGCCTGCGCTGGCGAGACAGCCGCCGGGGCGCGGGCGGAGTCGAGGAATTCGTCGACCGGATCGGCGCCTTTCTGATCCTTGTCGGTCTGTCCGGCCTTGCGGTTGGCGGTGTTGGCGTATCTGCCGCCGTGCGGGCTTATCTCGCGGGCAAAACGAGCGTCATTGCGACGCTGAAAACGCTAGGCGCGACGCGCGAGACGATTTTCCTGACCTATTTCCTGCAAACCGGGACGCTGACCCTGCTTGGGATCACAATCGGTGTCATTCTGGGCGGTGCCCTGCCCGTCCTGTTCGCGCCGATCATTGAGGCCCGCCTCCCGATCCCAGCCGCCTTTGCGATCTATCCGGGACCATTGGTTGAGGCGGCAATTTATGGGCTGCTCGCAGCTCTCATCTTCACGCTCTGGCCGCTGGCCAAGACCGACGAAATCCGCGCAGCCACCCTGTTTCGCGACGCATTCGCGGCATCGCAGTTTCTGCCTGCGAAACGGTATCTGGTCTCCATCGGTGCCCTCCTCGCTACGCTCATCGGGGCGGCGATCTGGTTTTCGGGTACCGCTTTCCTGACACTTTGGACGGCAGGCGGCATTGCCGGGTCACTCATGATCCTGATCCTTGCCGCCGTGCTGATCCGCTGGATTGCGCGCCGCCTGCGCAAGCCGACGCGCGGGCGCACGGCCTTGCGCCTCGCCTTTGGTTCCATCGGTGCGCGCGGGGGAGAGGCGACCTCGGTCGTGCTGTCACTCGGCCTTGGCCTGACGGTCCTCGCCGCCGTTGGCCAGATCGATGGCAATCTGCGTTCATCATTCAGCGACGACCTGCCCGCCGTCGCCCCCAGCTATTTCTTTGTGGACATCCAGCCCGACCAGATCGACGGCTTCCGCGAACGGCTCGACGATGACGCGGCCGTCAGCCGCGTCGACAGCGCGCCGATGCTGCGCGGGATCATCACCCAGATCAACGGCATCCCGGCAGAGGATTTCGCCGAAGGTCACTGGGTGGTTCAAGGCGACCGGGGTGTCACCTATTCGGACGCCCAGCCCGATGGCACCGAAGTGACCGCCGGGACATGGTGGCCCGAAGGTTATGATGGCCCGCCCCAGATCAGCTTTGCCGAGGAAGAGGCGCTGGAAATCGGCCTTTCCATCGGGGACATGATGACGGTCAACATCCTGGGCCGCGATATCACGGGCGAGGTGACCAGCTTCCGGAACGTGACATGGGAGGATGCGGGCATCGGCTTTGTGCTTGCGATGAACCAAAGCGCACTGGCGGGCGCGCCCCATAGCTGGATTTCCACCGTATATGCGGAAGAAGAGGCGGAGGCGCAGATACTCCGCGATCTGGCGACGGCCTATCCCAACATCACAGCCGTGCGGATCAGGGATGCCATTGATCAGGTCATCGAACTGGTCAGCGGGATTTCCGCCGCCACGCGGTATGGCGCGCTGATCACGCTCATTACCGGGTTTCTGGTGCTGATCGGCGCCGCCGCAGCCGGCGAACGGATGCGGACCTACGAAAGCGCGGTTCTAAAAACACTGGGCGCATCGCGGCAGAGCATTCTGGTCAGTTTCGCCTTGCGCGCCGCCCTTCTCGGCCTAGCAGCCGGGATCGTAGCGCTTGGTGCCGGTATCCTTGGCGGCTGGGCGGTGTCGACCTTTATCATGGAGACCGGCTATAGCTTCATATGGACCAATGCGCTGTTGATCATCGGGGGTGGTGTAGTGGCCTCAACACTTGCTGGGCTCGCCTTTGCGTGGCGCCCGCTTGCCGCGAAGCCGGCGCGTGTCTTGCGGGCCCGTGAATGACTGCGCCTGCCTTTTTCGGCTATGGTAGCCTCGTTAATCTGCGGACGCATGACTACACCGACCCAACGCCTGCGACGCTGACAGGCTGGCGACGGGTCTGGCGCACCACGAGCTTGCGCGAAACGGCGTTTCTATCGGTTGAACGCTGTGCCGCGAGCGAAATCAAAGGCATCATCGCCCATGTTCCCGGCGCTGATTGGGCCGCCCTTGATGCGCGCGAGGCGGCCTATCAGCGCCACGATGTCACCGACCAAACCGGTCACAACCGACCGACTGCGGTTTATCAGGTGGAAACGGCTCACCTAGCGCAAACCGGGCCACAGCCCATCCTGTTGAGCTATATCGATGTTGTCGTGCAAGGCTATCTGCAGGTTTTCGGTGAAGAGGGCGTCGCCCATTTCTTTGAGAGCACGCATGACTGGCAGCCGATCCTCAACGACCGGGCCGCCCCGCGCTACACGCGTCATGTGCCGGTCAGCGAGGCCGAGCAGGCGCTGGTTGATCACCACTTAACGGCGGTGATGCAGAATGCTGAATAGGCGCGCCTGGCGCTGAAACGGCTCTTGCCCGCATTCCTCAGGTTTGGCGTCGGCCATGATCCGGCGCGCGAGGATATAGGCGAGCACCGCAAAAACCGCGCCGCCCAGATACTGTCCGATCAGCACGCCCGGCGCGCCAAACAGTGCGGCACCCACCATGACAAAAGGGATCGTGCCCAGCGTGTTGCGACCCCAATTCACGGTGGTCGAATAAAACGGATGGCCCAGATTGTTGAACGACGCATTGGCGACAAAGATCACGCCATTAAAGAAAAACATGAGCGAGAGCGGCCCGGCAAAGAGGAATACCAGCGTCAGCGCCATACCGTCCAACTGGAACAACCACGCGAGGCCGGGCCGGGCGAGAAACAGGATGAGTGAAACGACAATCACGACCAATCCGGCAAACATCACACCCTCGCGAAAGGCCTGCCGCACGCGGTCATTCAGCCCCGCGCCCGCATTCTGACCAATGATGGGACCGATAGCGCCCGACAGCGCAAAGATGATCCCAAAGCCCACGGGCGTGATCCGCGCGACAATCGCCATACCGGCCACCGCGTCCTCGCCATATTCCGCCATCGCGCGGGTGACATAGGCCTGCCCCACGGGCGTGGCCAATTGTGTCAGGATCGCAGGGATGGCGATGGCCAGGATCGGGCGCAGATCGATGGACAGGCTGGCAGGTGTCGGTTTGTCGAAGCCACCGTAATACTTGATCAAGGGCTGCAAGGCGACCACCGCGATCACGACCCGTGCTGCGACACTGGCAAGTGCGGCCCCCATAAGCTCAAGATCAAGACCGAAGATCAGGATCGGGTCCAGCACCGCATTCACCAGGCCGCCCCAGATCGTCGCCATCATCGCACGGCGCGCATCGCCATGCGCGCGCAGGATCGCACCGCCGATCATGCCGACCATCAGGAAGGGCAGCGAAGGGACGATGATCTGCAGATACATCACGGCAAGGTCCAGGGTCTCACCCGTTGCCCCCATCAATCCTGCAAGGAAGGCGAGGTTAAACCACACCACCGCAGCAAAGATCGCCCCAAAGATCACGCCATAGATCAGGGAGTTAGTGGCCCGCCGCCGCGCCTCTTCGGCCTCGCCCGCCCCCAAGGCACGGGCGACAAGGGCACCAGCGGCGATGGCCATGCCGATCCCGAACGAGGTGGTGAAAAACAGTATCGCACCCGCATATCCTACGGCGGCTGCAAGCTCTGCCTTGCCGAGCATCGAGATGAAGATCATGTCGATAAAGTCGACAAGGAAGACCGCCATCAGCCCGATGGAGGCTGTGAACGACATCACCGAGATATGGCCAAAGAGGTTGCCTTGGGTGAATTTTGCCTGCGCGTCCGCCATCAGGGCCGCACGATCCGGATGGCAAAGGGAAGGGTCTTTAGCTTTCGCATCTCTAACGCCGTCCGCCTTTCCACACTGATCACAAGCGTGTCGCCATTGCGGACGTCTTGCAAGGGGAAAGGATCGGCCTCGGTCCAGCCCATGCGTAATGTCAGCATTTGCGCGCCAGCAGGCAGGGCCGCCTGCATCTCCTGCCCATGTTTGATCTGCACGATCTCCTGCCCATCGACGCTCACCCGGAGCGGGCGCAGAAATCCGAAGAAACCGCGCAGACGGCGGATGGTTACGTGCTTTTGCGGCTCAGACAACAGGCTTGGTCTGCAAGAGCGGCATGACATCCGCCATTTCCGGCCCCCGCTCGCGGCCAGTGATCGCCTTGCGCAGCGGCATGAAAAGGCCCCTGCCCTTGCGCCCTGTCGCGGCCTTCACCGCGTTTGTCCACTCGCCCCAGGTCTCTGGCCCGTAGGGCAGCGGCGGCAAGAGATCAAAGGCTTGCGCGACAAACTCGCGGTCCTCATCGGCGATCAGCGGCGTCGGTCCGTCCCGGAACAGCGCCCACCAACCGGCGACGTCGTCCAGCGTGTTGATGTTGTCGCGCACCACATTCCAGAAAGGTGTCGCCAAGGCGTCCGGCACACCGGCTGCAGTGATCACATCAGCCACATCACCGGCATCCAGCGTGGCAAGATGGCGTGCGGTCAGCGGCCCCAGATCATCGGCATCAAACTTGGTCGGGGCAGAGCCGAATTTGGACAGATCAAAGCCTGCCACAACCTCTTGGACAGTCGCGCGCAGCTCCACGGGGTCCGAGGACCCAAGCCGCGCCATCAGGGACAGTATCGCTTGCGGCGCAATCCCCCGCTTGCGCAGATCACGTAACGCCAGCGTGCCCAGCCGCTTTGACAGCGCCTCGCCCTGTGGGCCGGTCAGCAGCGAATGATGCGCAAAACGCGGCACATCCCCGCCCAGCGCCTCGATCATCTGGATTTGCGTCGCCGTGTTGGTCACATGGTCAGAACCACGCACCACATCCGTGATCCCCATCTCGGTATCATCTACGACTGAGGCCAGCGTATAGAGGATCTGCCCGTCATTCTTGAAAAGAACCGGATCGCTGACCGAGGCTGCATCAATCGAAATCTCACCGATGATCCCATCGACCCAATTGATCCGTTCGTGGTCCAGCTTGAACCGCCAATGCGAGCCGCGCTCTGCGCGCAGGCGGTCCTTTTCATCCTCAGACAAATCTAGCGCCGCCCGGTCATAAACCGGCGGCTTGCCCATATTCAGTTGCTTCTTGCGCTTCAGTTCCAATTCCGTCGGCGTCTCAAAGCATTCGTATAACCGCCCCATCTCGATCAGCCGCTGCTTGGCCTCCAGATACCGGTCCATCCGCGCCGACTGATGCTCCACCCGGTCCCATGTCAGACCGAGCCAAGTCAGATCGTCCTTGATCCCTTGGATGTATTCATCCTTTGACCGCTCCGCATCCGTGTCATCGATCCGCAGGATAAATGTCCCACCCTGTTGCCGGGCGATGGCGTAGTTGAACAAGGCAGCGCGCAGGTTGCCGATATGCAGCCAGCCGGTGGGCGAAGGGGCGAATCTGGTTGTCGTCATGGACCTGTCTCCTATTGGCGGCACGCTTTGTCATGACGCGCGAGGTTTGTCCATTGTGCGCCATTGATCACGTCGCTGTGCATTGCCCCTGCGGCATCCTGCCCTACCCTCACACCATCCAACAGAAATGAGAGGTTCATTCCGATGAAGCTGACCCGTCGCCAAACATTGATGACCGGGGCCGCGCTGCCCCTTGCCGCCACCGTGCCGGGCACCGCGCAGGCCGAAGGACACGCCGCCGCACTGCCCACCCATCGCGACTTCACCTTGGGCGATTTCAAGGTCACGACCCTGCTCGCCGGAAGTCGCGCGGTAGAGGACCCGCAAACCATTTTCGGCATGAATGTCGATGCCGCCACCTTTTCCGAGGTCAGCGCCGCCAATTTCATTCCGGACGATGTGGCTCAGTTTTTCTTTACACCAACTGTCGTGAATACCGGGTCTGACGTCATTCTGTTCGACACCGGCCTGAACCCGGCCGGAACGGGTGCGGCGCTCAGCGCTGCAGGTTACGCTGCCGCCGACATCACCCATGTGGTCATTACCCATATGCATGGCGATCATATTGGCGGACTTGCCGATGACAGCGGCGCGGAGACATTCACAAACGCCGCATACCTGACCGGTCAGGTCGAGTTTGACCACTGGGCGGGAGCTGAGAACGACAACTTCGAAGCCAAGGTGCGCCCACTTGCCGAAAAGTTCAGTTTCCTTGGCGACGGCGATACGATCCGATCCGGTGTGACCGCCATGGCGACATTCGGCCACACGCCCGGGCATATGGGCATCATGTTGGAAAGCGGTGGCGAGCAGCTTTTCCTGATGGGCGATATCGCAAACCACTACGTCTGGTCAGTGGGATATCCTGATTGGGAGGTCCGCTTTGACATGGACAAGGCCGCCGCGGCCGCCACACGCCGTCGCGTCATGGACATGGCAGCAACGGACCGGATTCCAATCATCGGCTACCACATGCCGTTCCCCGGCATGGGGTATATTGAAACGCGCGATGACGGCTTCCGCTACATCCCGCATAGCTATCAGTTGCTTTGAAGCAGCGCCTTTGGGAAGCCCGTCTTTTCAGGACGGGCTGACCGGCCATCTTTGGCCCAGATCGTCGAGCCCGGCTTTGACGATCTCTTCAACAACGTCCAGATCCACATCGGCCAGCTTGTTGATGTAAAGACAACTTTTGCCGGTCTTGCATTTGCCAAGCCGGTCCAGAACGGATTGGAAATCGGCATAACCGGGCATGATGTAAAGCGACAGGTTCGCCTTGCGTGGGCTGAAACCAGTGGCCAGAAATTCACCTGACCTGCCGCTTTCGTAGGTGTAGGCGTAAGAGCCATAGCCAATAATTGTCGGTCCCCACATCTTGGGCTGCCAGCCGGTCACTCGACGAAAAAGCGCATCCAGTGTTTGGGCATCAGCTCGGCGGGTCGGATGTTCAACGGCGTCGATAAAGTCAACGGGGTCAATTTCGGTTGGTTGGGTTTTGTTCTGTGCCATGCTTGAGGTGTAGCATGCTAGACATCCTTTTCGAAAGGATCACCGTCTGACACGGTCCAGATACCGTCTGGCGCGCCGGTGATCCGTGCACGGCCCTCACGCATCCGTTTGCCCCGGTTTTCGAGCCGTATCGCGATCAGATTGATGATATCCTGTGCCTCATGTGTCAGGTGGACGACATCAAAGAAGACCGACGTCTTGGCCGTCCGGAACTTCAACCGCTGTTGGCGCACGCCCTTGAGATACGACCATTGCACGCTCACCAGATCATCCAGCGCGATCACCTGGTCACCACGGCGCGTCACGACCCGCACGTCCTTATCGCTGATGATCAACCGCACCCGCGGTGTGCGCCTTGGAAACGCCGCCCAGAGCCCCAAAAGAAGCATCCCGGGCCCACCAAGAATGAAGACAAAATCGGCAAAATCATAGCGCAGCGGCAGTCCGAACCGCGCCCAGAACAAGGTCAGCGGCAAGGCAATGAAGACAAGCAACCCGCCACCGACGCGCCGAAACCGGAAATCCTCGCGGATGACGGTGTCAGCCACCTGTGGCGTCACCACGAAATTCGGCAACCAGCGCCTCGAACTGCGCCTGATACTTGGCCATCTTGTCGCCGTCGGTCTTGCTGTTCAGAAACGGACGGCGTTTGCCGGTCACCATCACGTCCTTTCCGCTCATCCGATGCGCCAGAATCTCGTAGGGTCGCAACGCGTTGCTGCGCAGATCCGGGCGCTTGGCAGCGAGATAGGCGTATTCGGAGACGTCAAACGTGTTGGGCAGCCACAAGTCCGTTAGCGCCTTGCACCGTTCGAGCGGGCGCAAAGTATCATCGCCCAGCTTCAGCGCCACCAACCGCAATTCTCTAAGTTCCGGCAGATCGGTCAGCGGCTCCAGCGTGTCGATTACTTGGGTGCTGTTCATCCCGCCCGACAATATCAGCGCCTTCAGACCCGCAATTCTTGCCAGAGGCGAGATGTCATTCGCGTAACGCAGATCGTCCAGTATCAGTCCCTCAAGCGGCAGTTCTGCCAGCGGCGAGAGGTCTGCGAGCTTCTGCACCCACCAGAGCTGCAACCTGCACAGGCGTTTCATCTGTGTCAGTGGGGCCAGGGTGGTTGTGCGCAAGCCCTTGAAACCCAGAAACGCCACATCAACAAACTCGCAAAGCTGCGCGAGTTCAGCCTCATTGACCGAAAACGCAAACGCGCCGTCACCCTTGATCGGCGCATCCAAATCTTTGATGCGATGTAAGGTGCCATCAACAAAGACATGGCCGCCTTTGCCTTCGGGCACCGTTGCGGTTCCGCTAGCCCCTTCAGCATCATCTGCCAATTGCCCTAAAAGCGGAAAGCTTGGTTCATGCATTGTCACGCCACCTGTTCACAATGGGATAACGCCGGTCGAGCCAGAAGGCCCGGTTGGAAAGCCGCGGCCCCGGCGCCGACTGAAACCGCTTGTACTCGCTGATGTAAATCAAGTGCTCGACCCGCTTGACCGTCTCACGGTCGTAGCCCGCCGCGACGCAATCAGCCACCGACGCCTCCTGATCCACGAGCATATCCAGAATGCCGTCCAATACGTCATAGGGTGGCAGGCTATCCTCATCCTTCTGGTCCGGGCGCAGTTCAGCCGAGGGGGGCTTGTCGATGATCGACACCGGGACAACTTCACCCGCCGGACCTTTCATCCAATCGCAATGGTTGGCGTTGCGCCAGCGCGCCGTTTCGAACACGCGGGTCTTGTACATGTCCTTGATCGGGTTATAGCCACCCGACATGTCGCCATAAATTGTGGCATAACCCACCGCGACCTCGGACTTGTTCCCGGTCGTGAGCAACATTTCGCCGAACTTGTTCGACTGCGCCATCAGAAGCAATCCGCGCAAACGCGACTGAATGTTTTCCTCGGTCAGGTCCTCAGCAAGTCCTTCAAAAAGCGGCGCAAGCGCTTCTGTCACCGCCGCTCGCGGCCCCGCAATACTGATCGTGTCGTACTTCACGCCTAGCGCCTTTGCCGCCGCCGCCGCGTCGTCCAAAGAGGCCTGGCTCGTGTACTCCGACGGCAGCATCACGCAGCGCACATTTTCGGCGCCCAGCGCATCCACGGCGATGGCGGCAACCATCGCGCTGTCGATCCCGCCCGAGAGGCCCAAGAGCACCTTCTTGAAACCGGTCTTGCGCATGTAGTCGCGTAGGGCCTCGACCATCACCCGATAATCCTGTGCGGTCGCATCGGGCAGCAGCGCTTTCTCCCCGTCAAGGGCGACCCATCCATCATCGGTCAGTTCAAAGTCCACATGGGCATATCCGGTCTCAAACACCGGCATCTGCAGGGCGAGTTTCGCGCCGGGGTTCAAGACAAACGACCCCCCGTCAAACATCTGATCGTCCTGCCCACCGACCATATTTATATAGACCATCGGCACCTTATTTTCGATCACGCGCGCGACCATCGTGTTCATCCGGATCGGGAATTTGTTCCGGAAATAGGGTGATCCATTGGGCACCAACAAGATCTCTGCCCCGCTTTCCACCATCGCCTCACACACATCAGGATACCAGGCATCTTCGCAAATGGGTGCGCCAATGCGGGGGCCGTTATTGGTCGAAAAGGGCCCGGCAATATCGGCACTTTTGAACACGCGCACCTCGTCAAAGACGTTGAAATTCGGCAAGAAATGTTTGCGCATCCGGGCAATCACCTCGCCGCCGCGCAAGGTGTAGTAAGCGTTGTAAAGCCGCTCTTCCTCAATCACTGGACAGCCGATCGTCAGGGCGGGACCGTCAGCACAATCAGCCGCCAGTTGCATCAGGTGCTTCTGCGCATCAGCGACGAATGCGGGCTTCATGACTAGGTCCTGCGTCTGGTAGCCGACAAGGAACATCTCAGGCAACGCAACTAGGTCCGCACCGGCCTCTTTGCCCACTGCCCAGGCCGCCCGCGCCTGCTCCGCATTTCCTGCGATGTCGCCCACTGTGGGGTTCAGCTGCGCCATCGTAATTCGAAATATTTTTGTCATAGTTTTGTCCCAATGCACTGCGATGGATGTAGCAGATTGATGCGTGGGGAAAAGGCAATAGCGCCAGATCGCAGAAGTGATGTGAGCGTTAACAGTTGTCTCTATATAGGACGTCACCTAAGCTGCGCTCGGCTGGGGAATAGATGGAGAAACACATGAAGACGTTTGGATTAACATCGGGCCTTGCGGTGGCCGCATTGTCGGTGGCTTTCGCCACGGGCGTGCATGCCCAAACAGTCCAAACAAAACAATACGATGACGGTGGCGTCTACGAGGGTGAGTTCCTCGAAGGCAAACAGCACGGCACCGGCACCTACAGGCTACCAAACGGATACGAATATACCGGCGATTGGGTCGAGGGCGAGATTCGCGGACAGGGCGTCGCGACCTTCCCCAATGGGTCGGTCTATGAGGGCGCATTTGTCGCCGGCAAGCCCGAAGGTCAGGGTCGAATCACATTCGCTGATGGCGGCACGTTCGAAGGCGAATGGGTTGACGGCAACATCACCGGTCAGGGCGTCGCTGAATACGCCAATGGCGTGGTCTATCAGGGTGAGTTCCGCAACGCGATGCATCACGGCGTCGGCATTATGACCAGCCCCGGCGGTTACATTTACGAAGGTGAGTGGATCAACGGCACCAAAGAGGGGCAAGGCAAGATCACCTACCCTGATGGCGCGATATATGAAGGCACATTGAAAGCTGGCGAGCGTGATGGCACCGGAACACTCAGCATGGCAGATGGGTTGGTCTATTCAGGCGAATGGGTTGACGGCCAGATCCAGGGCGTCGGCACACTGACCCAGCCCAATGGCGATGTTTACGAAGGCGATCTGGTCGCTGGCCGCCGTGAGGGTAACGGCAAAATCACCTACGCAAACGGTGATGTCTACGAAGGCACGTTTGTCTCCGACCGCCGCGAAGGCACGGGCACTTTCCGCGGTGTTGACGGCTATGTTTACACAGGCGCGTGGGTCGCAGGCCAGATTGAGGGAAATGGCGAAGTCACCTATCCCGACGGATCGGTCTATGTCGGCTCATTCGAAAACGATTTGGCCCACGGCTCGGGCAAGATCACCTACACCGACGGGTCAAGCTATGAAGGCGACTGGGATATGGGTGTCATCAACGGCACCGGCATTGCCACTTACGTCAACGGCTTGGTCTATGAAGGCGAATTCCTCAATGCCAAGAACCATGGTCAGGGCACGATGACCTATGACGATGGCTATGTTTACGAAGGCCAGTGGGCCGAAGGCCAACGCAACGGCATGGGCCGCGCGACTTATGCGGACGGCACCATCTATGTGGGTGAATTCCAGAACGGCCAGCGCCATGGCAATGGTGAAATCACACTGCCAGATGGCTTTAGCTATGTGGGCGCATGGTCCGAAGGCGTCATCAACGGCCAGGGTGTTGCCACATATGCAAATGGCGATATTTACGAAGGTGAGTTCGTGCGAGGGCGCCGCGAAGGTGAAGGCACAATGCGTTATGCCACCGGTCAGGAGACCACCGGCATCTGGTCTGACGGAGCTCTGGTTTCAGAGACGAACGCCGACAACTAAAACCTGAACAATACATTCGGGGGCTTCGCGCACAGCGCGGAGCCCTTTTCGTTTGTGACAATTCTTCCATGACTGACAATTGCGGTGACAATCGATACCGCGTAGCGGCCCAAGAATGCGAAGTGGGTGACGCTCGAATGGCAGCGACGCGCTGGAAGCGGACTCTGCAAAGTTGCAAAGTATGGGCGGTTTCAAGGACATGCGCGGCCAATACAGGATGCGCGCGCCAACCTCGTTCGATCGCGAATGTCCTGAGCGGATCTTCCAAGAGAGGCACCATGCCCTTAACCCTCACACAGAGGTCAATCTTCTTGTGGTTCGTATGGTGCCTCCAAATTTCGGAGACGTGCTGACGCTATCCCGGAAACTGACAGGCGGCCCTACGGGAAGCTTGCCGTCTGCGAATTCTTTCATACAAAGAAGTTTCAATGCTTGGTGCAAGCACGCAACAAACCGCTACCCACTCCAGTATTTCGAACTAAGTCTCTACACATCAGTTGCGGCGGGTGTCGTTGCATCTGCGATCAAATTACATCCTGATGCGCCAACGAGCAACACATGCAATCTATTATACCCGCTTCGCCCAAAAAATGAGAAAAATCAAAAACAAAAATGCCTTATCCCCTACGAGGCACTGTCAGCAAACAGATCCTCTATATGGCCGCGATGTCTGGTCATTAGGTCCACGACCATGCTGTTGCTCTGAATGTTTCGTTGAAGTGGGGTGGGGTCGCATAGGCTGACGCGGTTTTTCTTCGCAAAGGCTGCAACTTTCGAAAATTGCTTGAGTTCGAGAAGGATGGAACAGGCACCAATTATGAGTAGGGCGTGTGCACGGTTGCGTTCCAGTATGGACCAGGCCCAAGCGGCAGCCTTTTCCCAGTCTTTTGCAAAAAGGTAGGCACAACCAAGCTCAAACGACATAGGCTCAAGCGCGTGGGTATCTCTCATGGTCTTCCGGAAAGCTTCGCCCAACCTGATCGCCTCGCCCGGTTTTCCTGTGTGCGTCATAAGGAAGACGCGCATGTATTGCGACCACTCCGAACTGTCATCGCACTCCAGTGCGAAGCGTATGTGGTCGTCGCTTGCAGCAAAATCACCGTCGAATGCGAGGGCTCTACCCATGGATAGATGCGCGTCCACATCAAACCTGTTCAGCCTCAGCGACTTATCGGCAAGGGTCGTGGCCTCTTCCAGCAAAGCCGATGCGGCAGGTGCGTCAGCTGTGGCGATCGCTGCACCTCCCGCCATGAAAGACAGGCCTGCATAGGAGCCGGAAAAATTGGGATGTCGGTCCTGCAATTCGCGGAAAATACCAGCCGCCACGTCCTGATCCGCTTTTGTGCAATTTCTGGCCAACTTGCGTGCCGATTGATAAAGCGCCCGGTCTTCTCGTGCTTCCGAAAGATTGATGACCGGGGGGCGAGAGCCGCCATAGCCGGTTGCGCCCAATTCCTTGCGCAGTGCGATTTTCGAGCTCACGCCCAGCTTTCGGTAGATGTTCTTCAAGTGGCTGCGCACCGTGTGCGGGGACCGCCCCAGTTGAGTGGCAATTTCCTTGAACGACGCACCATCCGCATAATGATCCGCGACCTTGCGTTCGGTCTGGGTGAGTGGCGCGTTCTCGTTCATCGTCAGTCTTTACGGTCCGGTCATAGATCTGCCGCCTCAGTATCATTGGAACCTTAGGGCAAGAATACCGCATGTGCGGGGTACACGCCAAATGATTTCGTTGCTTGAATAAACCCGAAGCAATGCGAAGGCGATAAAGCACCCGGTTTGTGCTGTTGATCTAATGGCGACCAGGAGGTGCTGCCGTGAAAAATGCGACGTGTCGAATTGGCTGCGTGCTGATATTTGCTTTTGCATCAGCTTGTGGCGGCGGGGGATCTTCTCCGGCCCCGACCGCTCCTGCGGAACCGCCTCCATCTTTCAGTGAGTTGCAGACGGACTATCAGGCATTACTCTCGAGCGTTGGCACGGTACCATATCTCGACCCTATAGATTTGCCTGCAACTGGCAGCGCTCAATACGAAGGTGTCGTCAAGATCACGGGTGACGTTTCGATGACTGAACTGACAGGTCAGATGTTTTTAGATATCAATTTCCAAGACAGGAGCGTTAATGGTTCTGCTGAAAACTTCAGACTGAATGACAATACGCTGCTGAGCGGTTCGCTCCCGCTTAACGAAACCTCGATTCAACTTGACCTGATACCCGGCGAAAGGGCGTTCGTTGGTTCGTTCGAGGACAGTCGGCTTACCCAGCCCGGTGTGACGTACGACTTTGAGGGCCTTGGCTTTGACGGTTGGTTCCAGACGACCGGTTCCAATGACCCAAGCTACGTTGATGGTGGAGTTGGCGGTGAAATGATCATCGACGACACGCCCGCTTCATTTGGTGACGGGATACGAGAAACCACGGACGGTTATTATGTGACCGAAAAGGTGGACTAAAGTGACAAAGTGCACGGTGACGATACCTGGCGTTAAGACCATACTCCCGCACTGGTCTTGTTTTTCGGGAAAGTCTGAATCGGCAAGAAAGAACGACTAACCCATAGGTGCTCGGGTCGGACATGATCATGCGCCCTCCGATGTGCGAGACTGTACAAAATCACGCCGAAAGAACCTAGTGAATTAAGTGTTGGAGACTCGGACGGTTATGAGTACGCATAACAACCCGCCTTCTGACGCAGAGCTCTCCAAAGCGCCGGTTTTGGAGGATTGGTCATTGATCAAAGTGGGTGGGCGGCAGTACCGGTTGTCAGGTTTTGTCCGGCGCGCTCCTGCAGAGATTCCAGAAACAGTTGTGACATCTGCTGCCGCAGAGATCAATTTTCGTGAGGGTTGGGTCAGGACGGCGAACACACTCTATCGCTTGTCGTTTTGACGGTCTGCGTCGGGTCCAGGCTCAGAAATGGCTTGGATGGTGGCTCATAAGGCGTCTTCTGACGCACTGCGTTCGTTCGCTCATTCCATTTTTTCGGTTGGTGCTGGCTCTTCTTTCGGGAGGTGGTCATAGCAACAGTCCCTGTGAATTACTGTATCAGCATCATTGCAACCTTTCAACAAGAATACCGCATATGCGGGATACCCCCCGATCTGTTTCGTTGCTTGAATGGATGTGAAGCACGGTGAATTCGATGAAGACGTTCAAGAATAGCAGATACCTCATTTTAGTCCTTACGCTTCTGTCAGCCTGCGGCGGTGGGGGCGGGGGTGGTAATTCCGAACCGCCGACTTCACAAGAGCTAGTCGACCTTTGGCGTGACCTCGACGACCGGATTGATGCTGCCCCCGACTTCTCTGCAATGAACCTGCCTACTTCGGGTGGAGTTCGTTACGCAGGGCCGCTTCAGATCGTCACTTCGAACCCAACGATAGAAATGTGGGGTCAGATGCATCTGGACATGAATTTTTCCAACGATGAAGTGACCGGCGGCGCACAGAATTTTCGCAAGAATGACGATACTTTGTTGGAGGGCAGTCTGACGCTTATACCGGATCAGCTTATTCGCAGCGAGTTTACGCCGCTCACGGCCACCTTCGCTGATGCGCGCCTCACTGAACCAGGTGTCACTTACGACATAGAAAGACTGGGGATCACGGGGCGCTTCTACGGCACCACAGGTGAACTGATGACCGGCATCGTATCGGGCGATGTCGTGTGGGACAATACGCCTGCCTCTATCAATGACGGGATCACATTGGACGCTGGTGGCGACTATATTCTGGAGAGAGAGGATTAGACGATCATTGCACTTCTCTTTTCACCACAAGATCTCAAACCTGCGTCATCCATGGTTCCATGCAGCGGTCACTGATGAATGCGGTTCGTCTGGTTCAATAGCGCTGGTCAGGGCCCTCTTTTCACGATGGCACATTCAGTTTCAGCCGGAAGACGTCTGTTCGTGTACCGAAGGAAATCATCACGCCAACGAAAGCTGCAGATTGCCTGGCCCGACAGGTGAAAGCGCCAGGAAAGACGCCATCGCGACCTGATGTCTTAGACCGACCCAAGTGAAAAAGGAGATTTGAACATGATAATCCAACGCGGGACCCGCGCGCTTTCTTTTGCCGTGCCGCTTATTTTTCTTGCCGGTACAGCGACAGCGGGCGGTCTTTCCGATCCAATCATCCCTGTCGCGCCACCTCCGCCGCCAGTGCCAATGGCTGACTGGACAGGTCCTTATGTCGGATTGCAGGTTGGTAACGCAGATGTGGAAACAGATGATACCGACGATCTGGTCGAGACGGACGGCGCAATCTATGGCCTTCACGCCGGCTATCTTTTTGATCTGGGTGCGATCGTTCTGGGCGCAGAAATTGATTATGACCTGACCAACATCGACGAGGAATCCGTTGATCCAGATGCAGATCTGGAAATCGACCACATTGCCCGTGCAAAGGTTCGGCTTGGGTATGACGCGGGGAGTTTTCTTCCTTATGTCACTGGTGGCATCGCCCGGTTAGAGCTCACTTCGTTTGGCATTGAACGAACAGATACAGGCACTTTTTTTGGTGGCGGGCTTGAATACCGTGTTGGATCCAACATCCGGGTCGGAGCTGAATTGTTGCATCATCAGTTTGAAGAGTTCGACGATACAATCACCGATATCGACGCGACGACGATCGCACTCCGCGCATCTTACCAGTTCTAGAGTCCGGAGCCGATAACTGACGGTCTTTGGAGCATACCTTTATGATAAAATCACCTGTTTCTATAGTAGTATTTGTGGCCGCAACGGCCGCAGCACAGTCGGCCCTGGCGCAGGGCTTCGGTGACACATGGTACGTGAGCGCCTTTGGCGGATACTCAAATATCGGTAGCATTGATACCAACTTTGCGGCCGATAAGGTCGAGCATGAATTTGATGACAGCTATGCGCTGGGTATCACGGTCGGCAAGACGGTTGCGCCAAACCTGCGCGCGGAGCTGGAATTGTCCTATTCTTCCTATGACGGCGGCAACGTGACCTACGATCTCTCCGGTTTCGATTTCACAACAGAGGGCGACGCCGATCTGACATTTCTATTGGCAAACGTCTGGTACGATCTGCCAAGTGTTGATCTCGGCGGCGGTGCCGTTCCCTATGTGGGAGCAGGCATCGGCGCAGTTCGACTGCATACTGATACATTCTTCAATGGTTTTGGGAGCGGTTACAGCGACACCGTCACGGCTACCGCATTTCAGATCGGTCTCGGTGTCCAACTTCCGATCAACACGGGAATGCTTGATATCGGTTATCGGTTCAAAGCGGCGCAGGGCTTCGATATCGACAATGTTGCTATTGGTTTCGGTCGGTTCGACGATGGGGACTTCAACTCAAACAACCTGCAGGTCAGTTACGCGATCAAGTCTTAATCTTTAGCGCATCCTCGGTTGCGTTGAGCTGCGGAAGTTCAAACTGAACGGTTGCAGATTAGTTGGGCCTGACACGCACAGTTGCTGTTTTGGGCCGCGCGCGGACCTTGCGTCGTTCAATTCGAATGTCCAGTTAGGGCTGGCACGGGTCATCCGACCTAAACCGTCGGATGTCGCCAGCGAGCCCAAAACACCAGACGCTGCGCTTGGCAGGAATGTCCTGTCTCACACGACGGCCAAAAAACTGCCAAAGTCAAGTTATGTTACACTAGGGGTTTTTGGTACAAGGTTTTATTGCCTCTGGCGAACAGACATCCAATGCCGACCCCCAGTTTTGATGCGTTGGTTTTGGCAGGAGTTTTTGATCTGGTGTAGGTACAAGCTGGCCCTTCCAAAAAACCGGTGTTAGATATCCTCAGTTACCGAGATCAAACTGGTGCAACAAGTCGCTGCCTCGGGCCATTTGTACCAACTCGCCACAAACGTCGGTCGGTTCGGTCGCCGTAAAAAAGACCCATTCTATATCCGCCAGAAGAGGCGTCAAACGTCCCTCTTCATACAGTTCCGATATTGCGAAGTCTTTCTCAAAGATGACAGAACCACCAACCATGCTGCCGGGCTCTGGCTGAAACACGATCGAACGTCTTGCCAACACATCAGCTGCTTCAACCTGGCCGATAATTGATTGTTCGAATGCGATGCTACAATCAGGGCATCGCAGGGTGGTTACGATAGAATTGTCAAAGAGTAATGCACCCCGAGCATTGATCGTCACCTCTTCGATAAACAGCCCGTGGAACCGCTCTGGCACACGATTGTCGTCTAGTCCCAGTTCAGAGAGTACCATATAGGCACCAAGTGCAACTGCTCCGTTCTCATCAGTCAAAAGAAACCCTAGAGCCTCGCGAACCTGTTCAACAAGCCGTCCGTCTCGTGCGAGGCGAACTAGAGCCTGTATAACCGCTCGGCTGGGAGGCCGCTGAAGTCTATCACTTTCACGTACCCCTATAGCGCAGTTGGCATCTTCGTTGCCGGCTAGAAGTCCCCAAGGACCAATAAAGTCTGCGTCAACAAAAACCTCCTCCATGGAGACCTCAGAAGCAGATGCAAGAATCTGGTTTCGTAACTCGCTCACAAGGGACAGTGTCAATATCTCATTTTGCATCGCAGCTTGTTCAATTTGGTCGCGCAATCGCTCTGTCTGCGCTTGCATCAAGCCGGTCTGACTGCGCATAAACTCCGTCTGCTCGGTCACACGTTCTGTCTGGGTCTGCAGCGCCCGAGTCTGCGTGCGCAGGGTCTCGGTCTGTTCTCCGAGTTTTCGGTTCTGTTCAAACAGCAGCACCGTACCCGTAAAGGTTCCAAAAGCGAGTAGTAGGCCAAGCGCGCTTGCGATCACCCAGCGGTAGAGATTGGCCCAGGCCCACCAGCCCGCAAAGGTTTGCCCCAATAAAACAGCACTCTGTTCCGCCGCCGCGCGATCACCGGTACTTGCTGAAGATATAGTAGTCACCAACGCAGCCGTCACATCGTGTAAGCTCGCCTCGCCACGCCCTAGCATTCGCCGCAGAATGGCATCGCGAAAAAATAGGGCCAATATCAATAGCGCCACTAGTCCAGCAATCACGCCAAAGATGAACACCGCAACATATTCAGTTAGGTCGCCCGCCGCGCCCCAGACCCCCACAGCAGTGGGGACGATCAGCAACGCTGCCGCGAAAAATCCGATCCAGAAAGATAGATGTTTTGCCATCGGAAAAAACAGTATTCGTGCGACACCGTGTGATGCAATAGGGGCTTATCTGGCAACTCTCGGTTTGTAGACGTAAAAGTCGCTGCTTCAACCCGCTCAACGCCCGAAAGGGTGAGCTACGACAGGAACAGAGTTGGAAGTCGACCTTCAACGCGACGACCAAACAGCCAAAATTCAACGGTTTCAGGCTGGGCCATAATCGACCGATTTCGACCTACAATCCAAAAGCGGGCATCGGCGCAGCGATGGCGAACTGCAGCAATGTCCCGCAATCTGCCAGTGCGGCCCATAGATCGAATGTCGGCTTCGGGCTGCCCGCTGACCTCAGAACCCCGCACAGCCAAGGGAAGCGAAGAGCCCAAGTGCGTGATGCTGCGGAGTGAACGGATGTCAGCTATTCTACTGTCGCCGCGGCCAGTCCTCGTCCAATTTCAAGGCGCGGCGTCCGAGAGGCCTCAAGCGGCTGTCAAACGTCTTCGGCCATTCGCCGAACCACGCCGGCCAGCCTTCGGGGAAGAAGTCAGACGGAAAGCCCAGAGGAACGCGGCTTGCCTTGTCCAAGCGCAATGCGGTGTCTTCCGGGATCGTCACCTCGACGGCCTTGAGATTGTCGGCGACATGCGCCGCTGATCTTGCACCGATTATCGGGATGTGGATTGGAGAAATTTGTCGCAACCAGGCGATGGCGAGTTGTGCCGGTGAGCAGCCCAGTTTTTTCGCCTCCTCCACGACGACTTTGGCGACTGACAGTGCTTGTTCGGACTTGTATTTGTTGAAATGCCCCACCGCGCCGGTGGCCACGCGTCCGGCTGTGTCGCCCTCCAGCATTTTGCCGGTGAGCACCCCGCCACCAAGCGGGGACCAGTCGAGCACCGAAAGCCCCAACGCCTCGGCCATCGGGAGCAACTCACGGTCGGCATCCCGCTGCGCGAGGTTGTATTCGATCTGCAGCGCCGCGGGCCGGGTTAGGTGCATAAGCTCCGCAAGCGCGTCTGCGCGGGAGGCAAGCCACGCCGGAAAATCGGATAGGCCGAAATGCAGCACTTTGCCTGCGCGGATTGCATCTTCCATGGCGCGGATGACCTCTTCGACAGGCGTGAAGCCGTCCCACATATGCGCGTAGTAAAGGTCGATATAGTCGGTTTCGAGACGCTTCAGGCTCGCATCGAGCGACGCCATGAAGTTCTTACGACCGTTGCCGAACGCATTGGCATTTTCCGGATCCGTGCCGATTGTGTACTTCGTGGCGATGACAAAGCGGTCGCGCTGCCCTTTGATAAAGCTGCCGAGGTATTGCTCGCTGGTTCCGCCGGTATAGGCGTCAGCGGTGTCGATGAAGTTGCCGCCTACGTCGGTGAATGCGTCGAAGATCTTGCGGCTCTCCGACTCATCCGCACCCCAGCCCCAATCGGTACCGAAGGTCATGGCGCCGAGGCAAAGCTCTGACACCTTCAGGCCGGTCTGGCCGAGGAACGTGTATTTCATAGGTTTTCCTTTCGCTGTTGCGCGCAAAAGTAGACGACGCTGCCGTTTAATGAAGCCGTACAATCTTGCACAGGCTGTTGAAACCGAGTCATCTTACTTGAATGGACCTGAACAGCCTTCGCCAGTTTGCAGCCATCGTTGACGCCGGTGGGTTCCGCCCAGCCGCCCGGAGAATGGGCGTCACGCCGTCAGCGCTCAGCCACGCCATGCGGCGGTTAGAGGATCAGGTGCAAACGCGCTTGCTCAATCGCAATTCTCGTGCCGTTCAGGTGACTGAGGCGGGTGCCGCGCTTCTTGCACGCGTAGGACCGGCACTGCGAGACATCGAAGACGCCGTCTCTGGCGCTGTGGCTGGGTCAGAAGGCGGAACATTGCGTATCAACGCGCCCCGCCTGGCGGCGCAAACCATACTGGCTGAATGGCTGCCAGCATTCCACGCCGCCTTTCCGGCGATCCGGATCGAGGTCACGATCGAGAACCGCACGGTTGACATCGTCGAGGCCGGTTTCGACGCAGGGATACGGTTTGGCCGGGTCCTGCAACCTGATGTTGTCGCGGTTGCAATCGGCGAGGTGCAGGGGTTTTCCGCCGTGGCATCGCCTGCCTATCTGCGTGAGCGTGGCCCCATCGACGCACCGAACGCCCTTGGTGCTTTCGATTGCATCGGCTATCGGCTGGCGGATGGACGGATGATGCCGTGGCGGTTTCAGCGGGAGGATCAGTCGGAAACTTTCGTTCCGTCAGATCGTCTGGTCCTAAGCGATCCCTACCTGATGCGGGAGGCAGCCATCGCGGACATGGGGATAGCCTATACGTTGACGGCCTTTCTGTCTGATGCACTCGAGGATGGACGATTGGTTCCGATCCTGAAGGATTGGGCCTGCCCGCGCGACCGGCTGCATATCTATTACTCCGGCCGCAGGCAGGTGCCGTCCGGACTGCGCGCTTTCATCGATTGGTGCAAGGCGCGGTAGCCCTAGCTGATTTGTGAATAGATTTATGGCCAAATATGAGCACCGCAATGCAGGTTGGAACGCGTGCATTTCGCATTGGCTTCCTTCAAAAGCAGACACTGAAAAAAGCTGGGCTAATGTCCGGAAAGTTCCGCCAAGCCGACCACTTGCCTGTATGACACTTTTGCCTTGTGACAGGTGTGGTGATCGGGTCATATCCGTGCAAATCAGCGTCCAAGCAAAGTGTTCTCGACTTCAGAGGGTATCGCCGAAACCGCTCATGCGACATGCCTGCAATTTCGCATAGTCCGCGGCAAATACCGCGCGGAGGGAGATGATTTCGAACCGCCCAAAATGCAAGTTTATCTCGCGCCCATCGACATGCACCTCCGCTATTTCTTCTTCCAGGAAATTCACGCGCCACACGCGCAGAAGGGCTTTTGCGAAGGTCAGGCGCGCTGTGGTGTCATGGCCCGTTGCCTCAAAGGCCCGTAGTACGACCTCTGCCCCATCGAAGGCCGGTTTCAAGGTCTGGATCACGATATTGGCGCTGTCGGACACCACAAATGCGGGCTTTGCTGTCGCACCCCCCACCGCAGGTAGCACGCGAATAGGCGCGTTCAGATCATAGGCGGCCTGATCCAATACCTTCTGATTTGCGCCCGCGATAGGAAGCAGGCTGTAAGTGAATTCATGCATGTCTTGATCCGCCTCTGGATCAGGCGTGGTCGACGACTTGATCAGCGTCAGCCGGATCGTCCGATCGCGGATGTCGTAGCCGTATTTGCAGTCATTCAGCAAGGCAACCGCCAGCGTCTCATCTGCCAGTTGCACCCATTTTTGTGCAGGCACTTCGAACCGCGCGATGTCAAACGAGGTTTCGCGCTGGGTTGACCTTTCGATCATGCCCCACTGAATGTCGCATTGAGCTGTGCGTGCCTTCACAGAAGTGGGAAACGCAACCTTCAGCAGCGTATGTTTTTCGTGCCAATCAACCTCGGTTTCAAAATCGATCCGGTTGGAATGGGCACAAAGCCGGATCGTCTGCGTGATCAGGCTTTCGCGCCATTGACGCGACCATCGCAGGCTGGCGCGCAGCGGTCCGTCTTCGACAACCTCCAGCGCTGTCGGGCAATTCACCACCTCCATACGGTCTTCAAAGAACGGATCAATGTCCCAGGCGTCCCAACAAATGGGACGATCCTCGAATGCCTGCCATTGATTGCCTAAGGCCCCTTCTTGCAGGACGTCACGACCGGCCGTTTTATCATAGACGGATGCGATCTGTCCGTCGTCGCGGATCACGACGCGCAGGCTGGCGTTTTCGAGGATCGCACCATCTCTGACCAGGTTGCATTCGCAAAAGCCTTCCGGCGCGGATGCCCGACTTATTGGGGTCACCGAATATGGCGGCAAGGCCGGGAAGTGTACCAAGCTGCCCCCTTCGACGGGCTGTCCGTCTGGTGCTGCATCACTTGGAACAAGAGCGAGCCGCGGCCCGGCCACCGGTGACGTATTGGCGACCGCCACCTCATTGAGGGCCAACATCGCCGCAGCCTGCGTAGCGGCCTCTTCAACAAGTGCATTGATCGTCGCGAAATCCTTGCGGGCATCCGCAAAGACCTGCGGTACGGATGTGCCCGTGATGATGTCGTGGAACTGGTTGAGGCACAAAAGCCGCCACGCCTCGTCCAGATCAGGCACTATGCCAGCCATCGCCGCCAAAGCCTCCGCCTCATGCAGGGCCCATTCGGCTTTACGGTTGGCCCGTTTGATCCAGGCCTGCGAGGTGAAGACCCCGCGATGGCCTTCCATGTAATGCTCACCCCGCCAGACGGGCAGGTCATCCCGCAACGCCTCAAAATGCTCAAACGTCGCGCGAACGGTCTGCATCTGCATCCGCGGCATGCCAGGCATACCGGCATAAGCATGGGCCTTGGCAAGCAAGTCCTCGGTCGGCCCGCCACCGCCGTCCCCGTAGCCGTAGCAGATGGGCAGCGTGCGGACCTTTTCGCTGGCGTGTGCATTGGTCCAGCTGCCCAGCACCTCAAACGCACTCAGATCGCTTTTGTAATTCGTCGGAAACGGCAGATACTGCACATCCCGTGGCGTGGTCAGCACATGAGCGAGCACACGCGACCCATCGATACCTTCCCAAAGATGGGTGGACCACGGCACAGGGTTGCGCTGGTTCCAGTTCAGCTTGTTGGTTAGAAACCAGGGCAGGCCCGCATGTCGCATCAGTTGCGGCACCTGGCCGGGAAAGCCGAAAGTGTCAGGCAGCCACAAAACCGGCGTCTCAACATCCCCGAACGTGTCGCGATAGTATTGCCGGCCCAATACCAGTTGCCGCACAAGCGCCTCTGGTCCGGGGATGTTCATGTCGGGCTCAACCCATGTCCCCCCCAACAGCTCCCATCGGCCTTCGGCCACGCGATCTTTGATCCGCGCAAAAAGGGCGGGATAATCCTCGGCTGTGTAGGCATAAAGCTGCGGTTGGGAATGGCTGAAGAGGTAGTCCGGATCATCCTCCA
Organism: Cognatiyoonia sp. IB215182; assembly: GCF_033963905.1. Taxonomy (NCBI): domain Bacteria; kingdom Pseudomonadati; phylum Pseudomonadota; class Alphaproteobacteria; order Rhodobacterales; family Paracoccaceae; genus Cognatiyoonia; species Cognatiyoonia sp. IB215182. The sequence goes on along the minus strand of NZ_JAXBMB010000001.1, from coordinate 44,447 downwards.
TCAGCCGCAGGACGTTCGTGTAGGTCCGGGCATTCTTCAGCCGGATCTGCGCGATGGGCCAGAGATAGGCGATGTCCATATGCGCATGGCCGATCGCATTAAGTGTCACGTCCAGAGGCGCGCCCGCAGCGGCAATCCCGCGCCGCAGGACCTTATCGGCGTTTGTCACGCTGGTATAGAACGCCGCACCCAGCGGGTGGCGCGTATCTAAAACACGAAAGGCATCATCGAGCGCCGCCAAGACCCCGGCTTGTACGGAACTCTCATCATCCAAAACCCGCGCCACATCCAATGCGGTGCTGGCAAGTTGATGAAAGGCCAGCAATGCCGGATCACGCTGCACCAACGCAGGCGTGCCCATGAAAAGCTTTGTTTTGCTGGCCGCGTCGGGCGGCCACCCCGCCAGGCCCGTCCAGCCATGCAGCGACAGCGTGTGGCGCTGCCCATCCTGTACCCAAGAGTCCAGCCGGATCGTGTGATGATGCCGGTCGGCAGAACCGATAGGGAGCGTATCAATATGCACCAGCGCTTCTGGGTGGTTGAAGATATCGCCCAAGCCGCCCAAAGGCAGATGCAGCGCGAGATGCTGCGCGTCCCAATCAGGCGGCACGGTAAAGTGGCTTTTCATCACAAAGTTCAGATCGGCCCCGCCCCAATAGCTTTGATGCGGGATCTCCTCCCACCCGGTTGGGTCCGCACAAATCGGCGCATCGACATGTGCGTCCTGCAAAGGCAGCAGACGGAAATGCGGCAACGGTTCCTGACGGCGAAAGATGTGGGGCGCGATCAGATCAAGCCGTGTTGCAATCTTTTCTGCCGTGAAGGGCCATTTGCCTTTCATCAGGAGGTGCCTTGAAGGCGCACCAGATCAAACCCCGGCACATCCCCGCGATAAACCGGCGGGGCAAGCGCCGCCTGCGCCTCCAGTTGCGCAGGGTCCCAATCGTCGCGCCCGTCCCCCCAGGCGCGGTTCAGGTCAGGCCAGGGGATCGAGTCGATCAGAAGCTGTGTGTAAGGATGTTCGGGCGCGCCAATCACCGCTTTTGGCGGGCCAGCCTCCACCACCCGCCCTTTGAAGAGCACGATGACATAGTCACTGACATGATAGGCCGTGGCGAGGTCATGCGTGATGTAAAGGATCGAAATCCCGTACTTGTCCTTCAGATCGTAGATGTTGGACAGGATCGACGCGCGTAGCGAGGCATCCACCATCGACACAGGCTCATCCGCAATCAGCAGCTTCGGCGACAGCATCAGCGCCCGCGCCACGATCAGCCGTTGCCGCTGCCCGCCCGACAACTGGTGCGGATAGCGCGGCAGGACCAGATCGGGGTCGAGGCCCACGGCATCGCAAGCCTCCTCCATCGCCTTTTGTGTATGCGCCTCACTCTCTGCGAGGCCGAATTGTTTGAACGGGAATTTGAGCGCATGATTGACCCGGTAGAAGGGGTTGAAACAGGCATAGGGGTCCTGAAACACCGCCTGCACATTTTTGCGAAACTCCAAGGACTGCGCCGCGTTCATCGCCTGCACGTCCTGGCCTTCATACAGCACGCGGCCCGTGGTGGGCGGGTTAAAGCCCAGCATGATCGACCCCATCGTCGATTTACCCGACCCAGATTGCCCGACAATTGAGATGATCTGCGGCGTATCCCCCTGCAGGCGGAACGACATGGGATGCAGGGCGGTGACCGGACCATATTCCTTGGTCACGTTTTCAAACTGTAAAAGCGGCTCCGCGCTGCCGCGCTTTGGGGCTTCGGCGCGCTTCTCAGGGTTCAGAAAACTCTCACCCCCCACCAGTGGGACCGAGGAAATCAGGTCTTGCGTGTAAGGATGCTTGGGCGCTTCAAGGATCTGTCTGACGCTCCCATGCTCGACCAATTCCCCGTTTTTCAGCACGGCCAACTCATCCACCGTCTGCGCCATCAGCCCCATATCGTGCCCGATCAGCATCAGGCCTGATCCGATCTGGCGTTGGATGTCTTTCAGCGTCTGCATGACCTGCCTTTGGGTCACCACGTCCAAAGCGCTGGTCGGTTCATCCGCGATGATCAGTTCGGGGTTCAGGATGATCCCCATCGCGATGCAGACCCGCTGTTTCATGCCGCCCGACAACTCATGCGGATAGAGCGACCCGGTATGCAGTGGCAGGCCCACGCTTTCCAGCGCCGCGTCTGACCGGCGTTTGAGTTCCGCGCGGTCGAGCTTGCCCTCATGCGCGATGATCCCGTCCCACATCTGCGGCTCAATCCGCATCACGGGGTTGAGCGAATTCATCGCGCCCTGCGGGATATAGGCGATGCGCGACAGCCGCGCGCGGCGCATCTGCTCCTCGTCCAGCGCCAGCACATCCGTGTCATCCAGAATGATCGATCCACTGGCCACGCGCCCCGGCTCCGCCAGCATCTGCATGACCGCCAGAGCGGTTGTGGTCTTGCCAGACCCGCTTTCGCCGATAAAGCCGACACGACGGCCCTTATGAATGTCGAGGCTGAGCGCTGTGACGGCCTTGACGATCCCTTGCGCGGTCGGGAATTCAATTGAAAGATCGCGCAAGGTCAGAACGGGTTTGTCTGTGCTCTGATCCAGCATCAGCTCAGCTTTCTCAGACGCGGGTTGGAGACTTCGTCAAGGCCGAGGTTGATCAGGAGAAGCCCGATGAACATGACCCCCAGCAGCAAGGTCGGAATGCCCCACCACCACCACAGGTTCTGGATCAGCGCACCGGCATTGATCGCCTCGTAAATCGTGCGGCCCAGGGTCGGGATGCGCTGCGGGCCGAGGCCCAGCACCTCAAGGCCAACCGCTGTAACAATCGACGTCGTGACCGACGCGATGAAGCTGCCAAAGAGGTATGGCACCAGGTTCGGCAGCATTTCCTTGAACATGATGTGCCCGGTCGAGGCGCCCGACAGCTGCGCCATCTGCACGTAACCTGACTGCTTCATCGACAGGACCTGCGCGCGGATCAGCCGCGTGGGCGACTGCCAGACGAAACCGGCAATCAACAGTGCCATCATCGTCAGCGTCACATCGCCAAAGGCGGATTGGAACACGACGAGGATCAGCAAGGGCGGGATCGTGATCATCACGTCTGCCCCCACACGGATCACATCGTCCGTGCGACCGCCCAGAAAACCCGCTGAAAACCCGAGGAAAATCCCGATGGACATCCCAATCAGGCTCGCCAGCAGCCCGACAAAGAGCGTGTTCGGCGCACCGATGATGATCAGCGCCAACATGTCCCGCCCGCCGCCATCGGTGCCCAGCGGATAATCCATCACTCCCGCCTGCCCCCGCAGGTTCTCAAACCCGATGGGCGGCAGGCGCAACGGGGCTGAGCCGGTGAAGACCAGCTCCAGATCCCACACCAAGCGACCAAGGAGACCGATGGCAATAATGCCGAGCAGCAGGCCAACGCCCCACAACAGCTTGGGGTTCAGCCACGGGTTATCAAACCGGCGAATGCGCCGGGCTTGGCGTCTCTCAGCACGGGTCATCGGCGTATCGGTCATGTGTTCGCCTCGTGTCTGATCCGAGGGTCAATGAACGGATAGAACAGATCGACGAGGAATACGCTGAGCGCTGTGATCAGGATGATCACATAGCTGACCCCTTGGATCACCGGGAAATCCTGATTGAGGATTGCGTCGTACAAAAGCTTGCCCATCCCGTTATAGGCAAAGATGCGTTCGACAAGGACCTGCCCTGCGATCAAGAGGCCGATCTTCAACGCAAAAGCCGTGATCTGCGGCAAGATCGCGTTGCGGATCATGTAGCGGTAAAGGATGTAGCGTGGCCGTAACCCCTTGGCTTCGGCCAGTTTTACGTAATCCTCACCCTGCACGGTGATCATCAGGCCGCGCATCCCGAGGGCCCAGAAACCAAAGGTGACGATCACGATGGATAGGGCGGGCAGGAAGCCGTGGTGGAGGACGGATTTGACGAATTCCCAGGTCCAGCCGGGTTCGACGAAGAGCCCGTAGGCGCCGGTCAGCGGGAACCATTGCAGCTTGGCCGCGAAGACCCACATGAGCAGCAGACCGGACAGGATTGGCGGGATGGAGGTAAAGACCATCGCCGCCGGGATCGCGACGCGTACCAGTTTTGGCGAGCGGTCCCAGACCATCAGCGCACCCAAGAGATTGCCGATGAAGAATGTGATGATCAGCGACAGGATCATCAGGCCCAGTGTCCAGGGTAAAGCGTTGAGAATTAACGTGGAAACGGGTGTCGGGAACGCGGCTGTGGAAAGGCCGAAGTCAAAAACCAAGGCACCCGAGAGATACTTGAAATACTGCACGATCAGCGGCTGATCGATGCCCATATTGGCCCGGAGTTGGGCCAGAATTTCCTCGGAATTTGCGACCGACGCGGCCCCGGCGGCCATCCGACCAAGCGCGATCTCGGCCGGGTCAACGGGCGACAGGCGCGGGATGATCCAGATGATCGTAGCGGCGATCAGCACTGTCAGCACCAGCGTTGTCAGCCGGTTGATCAGATAGGCGCGGGGGATGCGTCCCATGCAAAACGCTCCGTTTTCGGGGTCAGCCGCGCCCCGGTACAAGCCCCCGGGACGCGGTCAGGTGTTATTGCGCAGGTTCCAGATTGTGGATGATCTGATGCGTGTGGTTCCACCAGAAGAACGGGTGGTTGTAGTAATTGTCCGCCGTGGGCCAGCCGGTCCAATAGGTCTCGTTCATCGGCAGCAATTTCGCGGCCTGCACGAGCGGAATGAACGGCATTTCGGCATCGAGATGTTGGTAGGCTTCAGCCACCAGACCGGGGATCGCGTCATCGCCCAAGGGACGGGAGGCGATGTCGGCCATGATGGCCGAATAAGCCTCTGCCGCTGGCCCATCCCACCGGGCGGTGTTGTTGAAACCGGGGCTGCGTTCGCCGACAGGCACGACATCCGCAACCGTGTAGCGGCCCATCGACGCCCATGGCTCATTCACCGACCCGCAGGAGAGCCAGCTATAGGACATCTCGTAAGCGCCGAATGGCAGCACCTCGCCCCAGAAGACGCCGTTTTCGACGGGCACTGCGCGGGCGTCGATCCCGGCGCGTTGGAGTTGTTCGACGATCACGTCGATGGTGCGAGTGTATTCGGTTGAGGCCGAATTCACATGGATGTTCACCGACAGCGTCTCACCATCTTTGGTGTAATAGTCGCCATCGCGAGTCCACCCTTCACCCTCGATCAACGCTTGTCCCGCCTCCACATCGGCGGATGCAGGCAGGCCGTAACCCGCTTCCACCACTGCATCAATAAAGGGTGCCATCGATCCGTATTGCGCGAACATCGTCTGGCTGGCGGCGGTCGTGCCTTCATAGGCCACGTTCACGATCTGGCTGCGGTCGATGATGTGGGCCACCGCATTACGCATATTGGCATTGTCCCAGGGTGCGATGGTCGTGTTGATTTCCAGCTGCCGCGCGCAGGGGTCGGCGGCGGCGTAAGGGTAATCCGCATACCAGGCGATGACATTGCGGTTCTGCGCCTGGATCGCCTCAAACGTGCCGATAGTGACGTTCTGTGCGGCGTCGAGTTGGTTGGAGGCCATCAGCTGCGCGCGGCTTTCCTCGCCCCCGCTTTCCAGGAACACGACACGTTCCGGTGCAGGCAGGTCCATGAAGCCTGTCTTAGCGCCCCACCAATCATCGTTGCGGTCCCAGATCGCGCGGTTTGACGCGGCGGAGGTGAATGTATAGGGCCCGGTGCCGATAGGCGGGTTGAAGGCGAATGTCGCGGGGCTTTGGCCATTCCAGATATGCTCTGGCATGATCAGGAAAGACCCGAAGATGCGCACGCCGAAATTCTCAACGATAAAGCGCGGGTTCGGTTCGTTGAGGTCAAACTGCACGGTCAGATCGTCCACCTTGGTGACGCTGGCCACTTGGGCACGGATCGTCGCCGCCTCACGACTGGAGATCTCTTCATCGGTCAACGCGATATTGACAGTGAACATCACATCGTCGGCGTTAAACGCCTCTCCATCGGACCACTCAACGCCGTCACGTAAGGAGATCGTGAAGCGCGTGCTGTCTTCGTTCGCCTCAAAACCGGTGGCGAGCCACGGATCGAGTTCGCCGGTGCCGTAGTTCAGGATGAAAAGCGGCTCCCACATCGTTTGATGCGCCCCATGCATCCGCTTGGTCCCGGGGGTCATCCAGTTGAAATTCTCGGGGTCCTGAATCGTGCGGTCCAGATCGAAGATGACCGTATTCTCGCGCGCCACATTCTGCGCCCATGATGCGGATGCGATCAGGCCCAGCGCGGCTGATGCCAGCAATTTGGTTTTGAAGTCCATGTTTTCCTCCCAGTTATAGGCTTTTGCCTATTGTGCCCGCGTTGCGTACATAATCCATTACCAGAACCCGTGTCCGGTCTGGCAGATCCTCCTTTTTCAACTCTGTCGTCGCGCCGAATGTGAAATCGACGTCCTCATCTTTGAAATGGCTCAGAAAGCTTTCGATCCACATCGTGTTGCGCGGGCGGTAGGTCAGCGTGCGGAAATGCATAGGGATGACCAGTTTCGGCCGTGTGCGGTGGATCATCTCCATCAGGTCCGGCAGTTCCAGCGTCAGATACCCGCCCGCCAGCGCAAGCAGGACATCCGTGTCTTGAAAGAAATCCTGCTGCGCATCCGTGAGCGGATTGCCGACATCGCCCATATGGGCAATTCTGATCCCGTCGAGGGTGAAGCGATACATGCCGTTTTGACCGGGCACTTCATGTTCGGGGTGGTGATCCCATTCCGCCGCCTCAATGGCGGTGACGTCGACACCAAGGGCGGTTGTTTTGCCAGCTGATTGGGCGACTTCCAGAGCATTCACGACCTCTGGATTGCCGCTGATCAGGTCGGCCCGGCAATGGGCGCTATCATCGTCAGATGAGATGATGACCAGATCAGCAGGGTCCATGATCGGGTCATAGCCCACATCCTCTGGCGTATAAGGGTCGGTGATGATGCGCGGGCCGTTTTCGGGGATCAGGCCAAATGCCGCATGTCCGTACCACGTCACCTGCATTCAGTTGTTCCCCACCACATGCGGGCCGCTGGTTTTGGTGATGTCGTCGTTCCCTGGCCGTGGATGGGTGTGCCAATCGCCCGCATCACCCCGGCACAAGATCGCCTCGACCCCCGAAGCCCAATCCGGGTCAGTGATCTGCACCGCTGGCGGGCAATAGCGCAGGGTCAGCCCGCACCGTCTGCGGTCGCTGCGGTTGGGTTCCGAGCCGTGGACCAGCATATCGGCATGCAGCGAGATTTGCCCGGCCTTCAGGCTGTTGGTAAATGGTTCGCCCATCGTTTCGGCCCCGGCGGTTTCCTTGTGGAACACGGCCTCCGCCCCGGTGGATTGCATGTTGAGGAGGCCTTGGTTGTGGGTACCTGGGATAAACCGCATCGCGGAATTTGTGTCGTCCACATCATCGATGGCGAGCCAGACGGTGACAGTGCGCGCCGGGGTCAGGGACCAGAACCCCGCATCCTGATGCCACGGCACGGCCTTCGGATCATGCGGGGCCTTGGACAGGATCGCGCTGGCCCAGCAGAGGATATCCGGCCCGATGATATCCTCCACATGATCAAGGATGCGCGCGTCGTTGGCGATGTCCCAAAGACCTGACAACCGCGCCTGATAGCAGTTGATCCCATAGGCACCATCGGCGCCCATATCGGCCATCAGCTCGTTGATGTAAGACCGGATCTCGCCAATCTCTGCCGCGCTAAAGATATCAAAGGGTTGCACGAACCCGTCGCGGTTATACTGCGCGATGTCCGCTTGCGTCAGCCGCTTTGGCTGCGCCGTCGCAACAGGCACGAACCGCAGATCGTGCGCCTCCACCAACATGTGACTTCCTCCCAAAAGTATCCGCCAGCCTAGCGACTGGGCCGGGCCTGTCAGTGGCCGGGATTGACATTTTTTTGTACAATTTTGATATTCGAGCGGCTTTCTAACCACTTCTTTTGCTCAATTGACGTGATGGACCGCACAACGTTTCGCCTTGCAGACTACCTGCGCCCTGATGAGGCGTTTCATTTCGCGCGCAAACGCCTGGCCAAACGGTTTCCGAAAAGGGCCCATGATCATGATTACTTTGAGGTTTTTCTCATCGAAAGCGGGCGGACGGCGCATTGGATCAACGGCATCTCCCAATCCCTTTCGCGCGGGCAATTGGTTTTCTTGCGGCCCCAGGATGCCCACGCATTTTGCGCCGATCAAAAGACCGGTTGCCAGATCATCAATGTCATGTTCCGCAATGAAACTGCAGCACATCTGGCAACCCGTTATGCGGCGACAATCGGCGGGCGGTTCTTTGATGCGTGCAGCCCCCTGCCCGAAACACATCAGCTTGCCGCGCCCCGGCTCGCGCGGGCGGTAAATGTGGCCCAGCAATTGCAGACCGCAGAACGTTCATTGGCGCGGATTGAAGAGTTCCTTTTGTTCCTCACAAACCGTGTCGCGCTGGCCAGTACCAGTGACCAGCATGACGCGCCGCACTGGTTTTCAGAAGCCTGCAGCGCTGCGCAATCGCGCGAGGTTTTTGCCAAAGGTGCGCCAGGTTTCATCAAGGTTGCAGGGCGCAGCCACGAACATGTCTGTCGCACCTGCAAGGCGGTCACGGGCCTGACACCATCGCAATACATCAACCAGATCCGCATCGCCTATGCCGCTGATCTTCTGCGCAGCGATGAGGTCTCCATCGACGATGTGATCAGCGATTGCGGGTTTGAGAACACCAGCTATTTCTACCGTCTCTTCCGGCGACAATTGGGCACCACCCCGCGGGCCTATCGGCGCGCCCATATGCGTGATCCGTTTCAGTCGACCTGACACGCGACTCGGCTGTCCTAACGTCAACCGACCGTCGCAACCACACGTTTGGGGTGTGTCTATGGGCGAAGCGCACGCGAAAGCTTCTTGCGTCAAACGCCCCTTCGTCGTGCTTTTGTTAACAAGGCATTAACAAGCTAAGCGCGTTGTTTCTACACGGTTTTGTGAAAGGGCAAGCCCTCATGTTTACAGCGGCAGAGATGCGCTGAAAACTTCTTCACATGAAAATCGATGCAAAACAATTGTTTAGTGAAAGTGACAGCACACTCAGTCTACCTTTCTTTACAACAGGGAGGGGGATCACCGTGATGCAGTCACGTCATTTCCCACCATGTCGCAAGCTGGAGGAGGCTGGAAATGGACACTGTCACAACCCAAGACACCCCAACAAGTAAGGATCTGCTGTCACCGCATGTGCCTGCGCGCGTTCCGCATGTGAATGCGGCGCAATATGCCGACATGTACGCGAAATCTGTTGCGGACCCGGAGGCATTCTGGGCCGAACAGGGCAAACGGCTCGACTGGATCAAACCCTTCACCAAAGTCAAGGATGTGGATTTCACGCTCGGTCAGGTGTCGATCAAATGGTTTGAAGATGGCGTGCTGAATGTCAGCGCCAATTGCATCGACCGGCATCTGGAAACCCGCGGCGATCAGACCGCGATCATCTGGGAGCCCGATGATCCAAACGATACGGCATTGCACATCACCTACAAAGACCTGCATCGCAGCGTCTGCAAGATGGCCAATATTCTCGAAACGCTTGGCGTGCGCAAAGGCGACCGAGTAATCATTTACCTCCCGATGATCCCGGAAGCCGCGTATGCCATGCTGGCTTGCGCGCGGATCGGCGCGATCCATTCCATCGTCTTCGCCGGTTTCTCACCCGATGCACTGGGTGCGCGGATCAATGGCTGTGACGCCAAGGTTGTGATTACGGCGGATGAAGCCCCCCGCGGCGGGCGCAAGACGGCGCTGAAGTCCAACACTGATGCAGCCCTGTTGCATTGCTCGGACAAGGTCAAATGCCTCGTCGTCAAGCGCACCGGCGGCCAGACCACCTGGACCGACCGCGACTACGATTATAACGAAATGGCGTTGGATGCGGATGAGCATTGCGCGCCTGCTGAGATGAATGCCGAAGACCCGCTTTTCATCCTCTACACCTCCGGCTCAACCGGTCAGCCCAAAGGTGTTGTGCATACATCCGGCGGTTATCTGACTTATGCCTCGCTGACCCATGAACTGGTTTTTGATTACCACCAGGGCGATGTCTTCTGGTGCACGGCGGATGTCGGTTGGGTCACCGGGCATTCCTACATCGTCTATGGGCCGCTCGCGAACGGTGCCACCACGATCATGTTCGAAGGTGTCCCCACCTATCCCGATGCGGGCAGGTTCTGGGCAATCTGTGAAAAGTACCGGGTGAACCAGTTCTACACCGCACCAACCGCGATCCGCGCCTTGATGGCCGCCGGGAATGAACCTGTCGAGGCCTATGATCTGTCCGATCTGCGGGTGCTGGGCACGGTGGGTGAGCCGATCAATCCAGAGGCGTGGAACTGGTACAATGAGGTTGTCGGCAAAGGAAACTGCCCCATCGTGGACACATGGTGGCAGACCGAAACGGGTGGTCACTTGCTGACCCCCCTGCCCGGTGCGACCGAACTCAAGCCCGGCTCGGCGCAGCAGCCATTCTTTGGTGTTGTGCCCAAAGTGCTCGACCCACAATCGGGCGAAGAGATCACGACGACCGAGGCCGAAGGCGTGCTGGTGCTCGCCGATAGCTGGCCCGGTCAGATGCGCACCGTCTGGGGTGACCACGAGCGGTTCGAGAAGACGTATTTCAGCGATTACAAAGGCTACTACTTCACCGGTGACGGGTGCCGCCGCGATGCGGATGGCGATTACTGGATCACCGGACGTGTGGATGACGTGATCAACGTCTCCGGCCACCGGATGGGCACGGCGGAAGTCGAAAGCGCCCTCGTCGCTCATGCCAAAGTGGCCGAGGCTGCCGTGGTGGGCTACCCGCATGCGCTGAAGGGGCAAGGCATCTATGCCTATGTCACCCTGATGAACGGCGAAACCCCATCGGAAGAGTTGCGCAAGGAACTCGAAAAGTGGGTCCGGTCCGAGATTGGCCCGATCGCCAAGCCCGACCTGATCCAATGGGCGCCGGGCCTGCCAAAGACCCGTTCGGGCAAGATCATGCGCCGTATCCTGCGAAAAATCGCAGAGGATGATTTCGGCAGCTTGGGCGACACCTCAACCCTCGCCGAACCAGCTGTCGTTGACGACCTGATCGCCAATCGCATGAACCGCGAGGACGCGTGATGGACGGCTCTCGCATACCGCAAAGCCCGCCGGTTCTGATCCTGCTGGGCCCTCCGGGGGCTGGTAAGGGGACGCAGGCCCGGATGATGGAAGAGCAGTTTGGTCTGGTGCAGCTTTCCACCGGGGACTTGCTGCGCGCCGCTGTGGCCTCAGGCTCTGCCGCAGGCAAAGCCGCGAAATCGGTGATGGAGGCAGGCGGGCTGGTCAGCGATGACATCGTGCTGGCGATCCTGCGCGACCGTATGGCGATGCCCGATTGCGCCAAAGGCGTGATCCTAGACGGGTTCCCCCGGACAACCGCGCAGGCCGAAGCGCTGGACGTGCTGCTGGCCGAGACCGGGCAGCAGATTAACGCGGCGATCCTTCTGGAAGTGGATGACGTGAAGATGGTTGTCCGCATTGCCGGGCGGTTCACCTGCGGCGCTTGCGGTGAAGGGTATCATGACACGTTCAAGACACCCAAAGTCGAGGGCACCTGCGACGTCTGCGGGGCCCAGCAAATGACACGACGGGCGGACGACAATGCAAAAACCGTCATGTCCCGCCTTGATGCATATCATGAACAGACCGCCCCGTTGATTGCATACTATGCCGACAAGGGTGTGCTGCGTCGCGTGGATGCAATGAGGGAGATTGCCGCGATCAGGGACGCCATTGGCGCGCTCATCAAGAGTGTCGTGGCCTGAGGAAGCGGGCCGGATGGTCACCGTCCGGGCCAATTGTAGCCAATAAAACAAGGAGGAGCGCCATATGGCGGAGGAAACAACACATATCACAGCGACCAAGGATGGGGTCGGTTATTGGAGGGCCAATCTGCGGCTCATTGTCATCAGTCTGATCATCTGGGCGCTTGTGTCCTTTGGTTTTGGCATCCTCCTGCGACCAATGCTCGCAGGTATCGAAGTGGGCGGAACAGACCTTGGGTTCTGGTTCGCGCAGCAAGGATCGATTCTCGTCTTCCTGGCGCTGATCTTTTTCTACGCCTGGCGGATGAACAAGCTCGACCGTGAATACGGGGTAGAGGAGTAACCGATGGACCAGTTTACACTGAACCTGCTGTTTGTGGGCGCGTCCTTTGCGCTTTACATCGGCATCGCGGTGTGGGCCCGTGCCGGGTCAACATCTGAATTCTATGCTGCTGGCCGGGGTGTGCACCCCGTCACCAACGGTATGGCAACCGCGGCAGACTGGATGTCTGCGGCATCTTTCATCTCCATGGCCGGGCTGATCGCCTTTACGGGCTATGACAATTCGACCTTCCTGATGGGGTGGACCGGCGGTTATGTGCTGCTGGCGCTGCTTCTGGCACCTTACCTGCGCAAGTTCGGCAAGTTCACCGTGTCCGAGTTCATCGGTGACCGGTTCTATTCGCAAACGGCACGTCTTGTTGCTGTGATCTGTCTGATCGTCGCGTCTGTGACGTATGTGATCGGACAGATGACAGGTGTGGGCGTGGCCTTTGGACGGTTCCTGGAAATCTCGAACACATCCGGTCTCTTGATCGGTGCGGCGGTCGTTTTTGCCTATGCGGTGTTCGGCGGCATGAAGGGCGTGACCTATACGCAGGTCGCGCAATACTGCGTGCTGATCACGGCCTATACGATCCCGGCCGTCTTCATCTCACTGCAGCTGACCGGCACGCCGATCCCGGCGCTTGGCCTCTTTAGCGAGACGACAGCGACGGGTGGAGAAGGCAGCGTCTATCTGCTCACCAAGCTCGACCAGATCGTGACCGATCTTGGCTTTGCCAGTTATACCGAGGCGCATAAGGACAACCTGAATATGGTGCTGTTCACCCTGTCGCTGATGATCGGTACGGCGGGTCTGCCCCACGTGATTATGCGGTTCTTTACCGTGCCACGTGTGTCTGACGCGCGCTGGTCCGCGGGCTGGACGCTGGTGTTTATCGCGCTTCTCTACCTGACGGCTCCTGCGGTTGGCGCGATGGCGCGCCTCAACATCACCGAACTGATGTGGCCCAATGGCACATCCGGTGATCCGGTTTCGGTCCAGACGATCGAGAACGATCCGGCCTATGACTGGATGCTGACATGGCAGAAAACCGGTCTTCTTGATTGGGAAGACAAGAACGGTGACGGCCTGATCCAGTACTACAATGACGGATCTGACGCGATGTCCGAACGGGCTGCCGCGAATGGCTGGGAAGGCAATGAGCTGACCAGGTTCAACCGTGACATCTTGGTGCTGGCCAATCCTGAGATTGCCAACCTGCCTGGCTGGGTGATTGGTCTGGTGGCGGCTGGTGGCCTGGCTGCGGCACTCTCGACAGCGGCGGGTCTGCTTCTGGCGATCTCGTCGGCGGTCAGCCATGACCTTGTCAAAGGTGCCATTGCCCCCAACATCTCGGAAAAAGGTGAGCTAATGTGGGCACGGATCGCGATGGCGGTGGCCATTGTGGTGGCGACAATCCTGGGGCTGAACCCGCCGGGATTTGCCGCACAAACCGTGGCACTGGCCTTTGGTCTGGCAGCGGCGTCGATCTTCCCGGCCCTGATGATGGGCATCTTCTCCAAGCGCGTGAACAATGTGGGCGCTGTGTCGGGGATGCTGGCCGGTCTGATCTTCACGCTGGTCTACATCTTCCTGCACAAAGGGTGGCTGTTCATCGCGGGGACGAATTCCTTCCCCGACACGATTGACGGCTCGCTCTTTGGGATCCAGTCCACCGCGATTGGTGCGGTCGGTGCCCTGATCAACTTCGCAGTCGCCTATGGTGTCTCGATGATGACCAAGGAAACCCCGCAAGAGATCAAGGATCTGGTCGAAAGCGTGCGTATCCCTGCCGGTGCAGGGGCGGCTGCCGCCGATCACTAAAACCAAAGGGGCCAGCAGCGCGTGTTGCTGGCCCTCCCTTCCAGACGTTTTCGCGGAAACTTTCGATGACCGACACCGCAATTTCGTTTCTCAAACAACTGCACCCTTATGACGCCCTGCCCGACGGGGCGTTTCGTGCTTTACGCAAAGAGGCGATGCTGCGCACGTACCCCGCTGGCGCCCCGATCTATTCACTGGGCGAGGATCTGGACGGGCTCTACGTGATTGAAAGCGGACAGGTCGCCGTCCATGACGAGAACGATCAGCAGATTTCGCTGTTACATCGGGAAAACTCGTTCGGAGAACGCGGTCTGCTCAAAAACGGGCGCGCGGTGACGTCCGCACGGGCCGAGCAGGATGCGCGCCTGATCTGCATTCCGCCGCATCTGTTTCATAAATTGCGCGCGGATCATGAACCGTTCCGCCGCTTTTTCGACCGCAGCGGCAAGGCTGATGCGAAAGAAGCACTGAGCGCCTTTGATCTGACCCGCGTGCAGGTCGAGACGCTGATGATGCCCGACCCGGTGACCTGCACACCCGGCATGACCATCAAAGAAGCCGCGCAGAAGATGCGCGATGCGCATATCTCGTGCCTCTGTGTCGTCGCCCGGAAAAAGCTGACCGGCATCGTGACCATCCGTGATCTGTCGGGCAAGGCGCTGGCGCAAGGCCTGCCGCATGACACACCGGTCAGTGAGATCATGACGCCGGACCCCCGCACCCTACCCCCATCCGCTATCGGCTCTGATGTGCTGCACATGATGATGGAATACCGGCTGGGGCATCTGCCGATCGTCTCTGCTGGCAAGCTTGTCGGCATTGTCACCCAGACCGACCTGACCCGGTTTCAGGCATCAAACACAGCCGGTTTTGTCGCCGATGCGGCAGAAGCGGCGAGCATCGATGAATTGGCCGCTGTCACAGGACGCATCCCCAACCTTTTGGTGCAACTCGTCGCCGCCGGAAACCGGCACGACGTGGTCACCCGCATGATCACAGATATCGCCGATGTGGTCACCCGCCGCCTGTTGGCCATGGCCGAAGAGAAATACGGGCCCCCGCCCGCGCACTATGCCTGGCTCGCCTGCGGATCGCAGGGGCGGCAGGAGCAGACGGGCGTCTCTGATCAGGACAATTGCCTGATCTTGGAGGATGATCTGAGCGAAACCGCGCTCGCCTACTTCGAACCTTTCGCGCAATTCGTGAGCGACGGTCTGGATGCCTGCGGCTATGTCTATTGCCCCGGCGATATGATGGCGACGAACCCGCGCTGGCGGCAGCCGATCTCGGTCTGGCAGGAATACTTTCAGCATTGGATCAAGAACCCAAGTAAAGAGGCGCAGATGCTCGCCTCGGTCATGTTTGATCTGCGGGTGATTGGCGGTGATGCGACCCTCTTTGACGGGTTGCAGACCGCGACGCTAGAGGCGGCGGCAGACAATTCCATCTTCACCGCGCATATGGCCACGAATGCACTGACGCATCAGACGCCCCTCGGCATGCTCAAAGGGTTGGCGACAATCCGGTCTGGCGAGAACCGCAATACGGTGGATATGAAGCTGAGCGGTGTAGTTCCGGTTGTCGATCTTGGCCGCATGTATGCACTGCAAGGCAAGCTGGACCCCGTCAACACCCGCGCCCGGCTGCAAGCGGCTATCGCGGGTGAGGTGATCAGCGCGTCGGGCGGGCGCGATCTGCTGGATGCGTACGATCTGGTCGCGCAAACACGGCTTGACCATCAGGCGCGGCAGATCAAGGCGGGCCATGCGCCCGATAACTTCCTGCCGCCCGCAGACCTGTCGGCGTTTGAGCGTAGCCACTTGCGTGATGCCTTTGTTGTGATCAAAACGATGCAGTCAGCCCTGATGCAAGGACGGGGCGTTTTGGGATAAGATGAAAGACGGGGAGGAGGGCCCATGTTTTTCGAACTGATCGGCACGATCGTTGCGGGCGTCGCCGCGGCACTTCTGGTCTGGGCGCTGAACCGCGCGCTGAAAGGGCGGCTGCCATCCTGGTTGGTGCCGGTGTCGGCGGGTGCGGCAATGCTGCTCGCCACGATTTCCAGCGAATATGGCTGGTATGACCGGACCGTGGCCACGATGCCCGAAGGTATGGTGGTGGCGCAGACCGTCGCCGAACCCGCCATCTACCGCCCCTGGACCTATGCCGCCCCCTTTGTCACACGCTATGTCGCCGTGGACCAGCAAAGCACCCGCACCCATCCCGACCATCCCGGCCAGCGCATTGTCGATCTGGTGTTCTATGGGCGCTGGACCCGCACCGCCAAGGTGCCGATGCTGTTTGATTGCGCAGACAACAGGCGCGCAGATGTGGTGGACGGGATCGAGTTCGGCGATGATGGCAGCGTTGTAAACGCGCAGTGGTTTGCGGTGGACCCGACTGACCCGCTGCTGACGACGGCCTGTGCGGAAGCGTGAGATGAAAGAGCTCAGCCTGCGATTTCGGGTATTCCTCTTCTTCTGCCTCATCGGCATTGGCGGCACACTCGCGGTGCTTGCAGCTCTGTTCCTAGGCTACCGCCAACTGGGCGCGGAAGAGGCGCTATCGTCTTTCATGACCGTCGGCATCGTAGCCGCCTTCGGCATTCTGGCACTGAGCACTTTTGTCTGGCGCCTGTTTGACGAAAACATCAGCAAACCGATTGAGGCGATGGCCGCCGAGTTTCGCGTGCGCGCCGAAACGGGGATCACAAGCGCCATCGATAGCCAGACCGCGCGGTATCTGGGTGACCTCGCCCCCGCCGCCTCGGCCATCAATGAAAAGCTGGGCGCGGCCTCGCGCGCGACCGCCGAAACGGTTGCCGAGAAGACTGCGCGGCTGGAACGCCAGCGTGCGCAGCTTCTGCGCATCCTCTCGGACATTCCCGTCGCCGTCATCGTTGCAACCCCCGACCACCAGATCGTCCTTTACGACGGACAGGCCGCCGACCTGATGGAGCGTGAGGCGCCTGCCCGCCTCAACGGCTCTGTCTGCGACTATCTTGAGGAAAGCGCGCTGGTGGCCGCGCTCAACACGATGCGAGAGCGTGAGCAATCCCGCCGCGCCATCACCATCAAGGGCAAATCGGGCGATGTCTATTCGGGCCACATCCGCGTCTTTGACGATGAGGGCGGCTATATGCTGATGCTGGAGCCGCTCAACCCCGACGCCGCCCGACCGCTCGTCTACGACTTCGACTTATTGGAGAAGGACCGCCAGACTGACCCGGACGAGACGCCTTTGCGCGACCTCACCTTTGTCGTCTTCGACAGTGAAACAACCGGGCTTGACCCGGAGAAGGATGACGTGGTGCAGTTGGGCGCGGTCCGCATCGTCAACGGCAAGCTGATCAAGGCCGAGGTCTTTGAGGCGCTGGTCAATCCAGGCCGCCCTATCCCGCCCGCCTCGACCAAGGTCCATGGCGTGAGCGATGCGATGGTCGCCGATGCGCCCCGATTTGCTGAGGTTTGCACACGCTTTCACGCCTTCGCGCGCGATGCAGTGATCATCGCCCATAACGCGCCGTTCGACATGGCGTTTCTCCATCGCAACAATCACCCGGCCTTCGATAACCCGATCCTGGATACGGTGCATCTCTCAGCCATCGTCTTTGGCGGCTCCGCCACCCATACGCTGGATGCGCTTTGCGAGCGGTTAGAGATCACGATCCCGCCAGCGCTGCGCCACACCGCCTTGGGCGACGCCATGGCCACGGCTGAGGCGTTCGTGGCAATCCTGCCCATTCTAGAGGCCCGCGGGCTGAAGACGTTCGGTCAGGTTAAGGCAGAGATGCGCAAGCACGCACGGATACTGGAAGTGCAGGAATAGCCCGCCTCACAGAGGTGGCGCTGATCATTACATGCTTAGCCGAGCGTCTTTGCATATTCCTCAAGCTGCGTCGCGACGGTGCCCCATCCGTCATAGAACCCCATGTCTTCATGGCTCTGGCGTGCTTCGGGTGAGCGGTGGCGGGCGGTTGCGGTATAAGTCGTTCCTCCCATTTCATCATCTACAAACTCGATGATCGCGGTCATGAAAGGGTCGGCGGCAGGCTTCCACCCTTCGCTGTAGCCGTCTGTAAAGACAAGGCGCTCGCCCTCGATGATTTCGAGGTAGACGCCCTCGTTTTCCATCAGATTGCCCTCGACATTCATTGTCGTGTTGAACTTGCCACCGACCCGCAAATCAATCTCGCAAGCATCAATCCCGTGGGGCTTGGGCACGAAGAAGTGTTTGATATGTTCGGGTGTGGTCCAGCATTCCCACAGAAGGGCGCGCGGGGCATCGATCGTGCGGGTAAAGGTTAGGTCGGTCTTGGGGTCGAGTTTCATTTATTGCGCTCCTGCATGAGGTTCTTGATGTAGTCGTCAAAGCGATCAAGCCGTCCTTCCCAGATGGCACTTTGTTCACTGAGCCAGTCCTTGGCGGGGGTGAACGCGTCCGGCGATAGTTGGCAGACCCGTGTTCTTCCCTGTTTCGCCGACGTGATCAGATTGGCCGCTTCAAGTTTCTTGATGTGCTCCATGAAAGACGGCAGCGCCATATCGTGCGGTTCGGCCAATTCGCTGACCGTCGCTTCACCACGGGCGAGTCGCTGAAGGATCATGCGCCGGGTTGGATCACCAAGGGCGGAGAAACAAAGGTCGAGTTGTGATTCATACTTAGACATATCCCTAAGTAACGCGATGCCATTTGCCCGTCAAGAATATTAAGGAATATTCCTAACTAATCCGCCGACATGCGGTTTTGGTAGTTTGCGCGCGATGGCTAAGGTGTCGTTTCAATCACGCCGGTACCGGTAATTTTGCCAATAATCGCAGCGCCGTATCCGGCCTCGCGCAGTTGCGCCAAGACCTGATCGGCCTGTTTTCCTGGCACCGCCGCCAGCAAGCCGCCTGCGGTTTGCGGATCGAAGAGCAGATCAAAGCCCGGCCCGCTGATCGGCCCCGCCCCGGTCCGGTTGTCCTCAAACAGGGTCGATCTGATCCCTTGTTCAGATAGTTTCAGCGCCCCTTGCATCACGGGGACCGCGCTGAGTGAGACCACTGCGCCAACGCCCGAAGCATCACAGATCCCGCGCAGATGCCCGGCGAGGCCAAAGCCGGTTACATCCGTCATCGCGTGGGCCTTGCTCAATATCTGCGAGGCCCTCCCCTGCGGCTGGATCATCTGATCGAGGCAGGCGATCACATCGGCACCCCGCGCTTTGCGCGCCATTTCAGCCGCCATGATCGTGCCAATGCCAATGGGCTTAGTCAGGATCAGCGCGTCACCGGGGCGGGCACCAGCCAACGTGATCGGCGATTTGGTCAGCCCTGTGATCGTGAAGCCAATGGTCAGTTCCTCGCCCAGTGATGTGTGACCGCCAACGATTTTGGCGTCAGCCTGCCCCATCACCTCGGACGCAGCCTCCAAGATCTCGCGCAGGGTCCGCATCTGCAGGTCCGCATTCATCCGCGGCAGGATGATGCTGGCCGTTGCCGCCTGCGCCTGCGCACCCATGGCCCAGATATCGCCCAACGCATGGATGGCTGCGATGCGGGTCATCATCACGGGATCGGATGTCAGCGCGCGTAGGTGATCAGTGGTGATCACTTGGCCCGGCTGGACCTCCGCCGCGTCATCGCCAAATGTGCCTTCCAGCGCCGCGGCGAGCCCAGCGCGCCCGACCTTTGCGCCGCAGCCACCGCACATCGGCTTGTCGCCCATGGCCGCCTTCACGCCCAGTGCGCGGGTGCGCGGCAGTTTGGGGGCGGCCATTTCGGGCAGATGGTCGAATTGATCCATAAATTTGCGGTCAATATGGTCCTTCAGCCGCCACAAAAGCGGGCCGTCTCTTGCTGTGCCGAATTTCTCGGCCAAGGCAGATTTGCGCCCCAAAGAGATCAGCTTGAGGTAATCGCGCTGTGGTTTGTAACGGCGCAAATCACCCCCCGACAAAACCGCGCGCAGATTGTCGTAAAGCACCGGCGCTTCGCGCACAGCATAGACCCCGGCTTTCGGCCGTGGATCGTGGCTCAAGTGCGCGCAGTCGCCCACGGCAAAGACGCTTTCTTCGCTGGATTGCAGATGTGCATCGACCGCAATGAAGCCTTCATGCAAGTCCAAACCGGTCTGCGCGATCCAGTCATGCGGTTTGGCCCCCGCTGCCCCCGTAGTGAAATCGCTGTGGATGACCCGCCCGTCATTCAGCACGACACCTTCGGGAAAAATCTCGGAAACCTCGGCATCTTCGATGATCTCCACCTGCTCAACCGCCAAAGCGGCCAGCATCTTCTGCCTTGCCTTGTAGCCAAGCGCGGTCAGCACGCGGGACCGGTCAATCAGCCTGATCTGCGCGCCTTTGCCCTTCAAGGCATGGGCCATCGCCATGGCGAGTTCCGCCCCGGCCACGCCGCCACCGATGATCACGATCTGGAGGTTCTCTGCCCGTTCGCGAAACGCCGCCCAGCGCGTCGCAAATGCACCTAGCGGCTTCGCCGGGATCGCATGTGCGGCAAAACCCGGCAGATCCGGCATGGAAGAGGTGATGCCCACATCGACTGAGGCCACATCATAAGCGATGGTGGGCCTCTCAGGCACTGTGATGGTCTTGGAAACCGGGCAGAGACCCGTCGCATATCCGTTGATCAGCCGCGCGCCCGCAAATCGTGCCAGCCGCACAAGATCAATATCCAACTCATCCCGCCCATAATGCCCGGCAACAAAGCCCGGCAACATCCCCGAATAAGGCGCAGTCGGCCCCGGATTAATCACGGTCACCCGAACGCCCGGAAGCGGGTTCATCCCCCATTGGCGCAAGACCAAAGCATGGGTGTGACCACCGCCGATCAGCACCAGATCACGTGTCAGGGGAAAAGCGTTCATGGCGGTGTTGTAGCGAGCGCTGATCTAGGGCGAAAGCCATTGACCGCGCCACTGACGCGCACGTGAGAAACTGCAACGCCGGTGCTGTGCGCCCAGATGTACAGCATCGATATGGGTGACCGTGCAATGCAGCACAGCAAATGTCGCCGGGTCCGGCGCTTTGTCATAGGCGAGCGCATCGGTGATGGGTGTCCCCGGCGCGGGCGTCACCCCGTAGGATTGGCGCGCGTGATCGGGGATCTTGTCCCACAAGGGCTTTGTCTCTGGCCCGGACCGAATAGTGACCTCGGCCTGCAACCTGATCTGCAAATCCTGTTTGGCATCCCAGATATGTAAGGCGGCGCGGGGTGTCCCGCGCAGGCTTTTGATCTTGTCTGAGTAAAGGTCCGTGTGCAGGCTCACCTCGCCAGCCTCGCGGTCAGCGCTGCGTAACACGACTGTGCGCGCCTCTGGCCAGCCATCGGGTGAAACAGTCGCCAAGGTCGGCCTGCGGGCGGGATGTTTGGCATCCGCCACCCCCCGCCCCAACGTGTTCCAAACCTTCTCCCATGTCCCGTCAAGGGTCTCAAACCAGCTAGTCATAGCCGGTCATCTCCAGATACCCAATCCCTGCGTGACTGCCTGTGACAGTCACGGGCCCCTCCCAATAGGGAATAGAAGTCGCCATCCACGCATTCTCGTTGATCGCAGCAACGGTAACATCAACCCCGTGCTGTGGCAGCGTTACCTGCCAGCGGATCGGCACATCATCGGCGTTGGTCGCCAGCGGGGTCGCCGAGAACGCACCGTTGCTATACGGCGTCGTCTGTCCATCCGGAGCGATCCATGTGGCTGAGGTGAAATCGCTGCCATCCGTCTGCTGCAAGCGAAACCCCATCAGCTTGTTGCCGTCATCGAAAGAGAGCGAGAACCAATCCCACCCGGTCTGATTGTCCGCCAAAGGCTGCGACGACCATTCGCGGTCCAGCCAGGCGTTGCCCGTGACGGGAATATCCCCCTCTGGCAATTGCAGAACCCCATCGATCTGAAAAAAAGGCTGGGAATAATAGTATGATGCCTGTCCCTCGGCTGATTTGACCGAATAGCCCTGTTGCCCGTGCAAGACGAGCGGACCTTGCGCAGTCAGCGCCATGTCATAGGCAAAATCAGAGCCACTTGCGGTCATCTGCAGCGTTTCCCAATCACCGCGCAGCGTCCAATCGTCAATCCAGGCCTCAAAGGGGTCGGCGATAACACCCGCCTGCCCGATGCCGCCACGACCCAGGCGCTCGGCCACGTAATGCGCATCAGGCGTCGTCACCGCCGCATGCCCCATCCACAATTGGGGAGAGCGCCAGTCGTCGCTTTCACTTGGCGCCATTGCATTCCGAAACAGCGTCCATTGCAGGCCGTAAGGTGTGCCGTCCGGCCCCTCCAGATTGGCCGTCAGATACCACCATTCGATCCGGTAATCGTTGTGTGGCCCATGATCGGTCGGGAAGTCGAAGACCGGATCGGGCGCGGGGCGCGCGAAACCCTCAACCTCGGTGCCAAGCCCGGCAAAGCCCTGGGCCATCGCCTGAACCGGCGCAAGCACGAAAAGCAAGGCCGCGATGTACCGCCCGGCAACGCCGGGCAGCGCCCGGTCGCCCCCCCGGGCGGGCGCTTCGCGCGACGCCCGCGACCGGTCACTACCCTCTGTCACGCTAACGTTCATTCGAAAACACCTTCAAGAGATCCGCTGGCGGCGTCCGCGCCAGCCGCCGCGCGGGCCATGATGCGGCCAACGCAGCAGCCAGCAAGGCAAAGAGACCCAGCCGCGCATAATCCAACGGAAACAGATACATCGGCAGCTTCCAGCCAAAGGCCGCGACATTCACAACGGCCAACAGCGCCCAGGCCAACACGAGGCCCAGTGGCAAGGCAACCAGCGCTGTCAAACAGGCGAGCATCACTGCGCGCACCAGTTCAAGCTGGCCCAACTGGCTGCGGGTCATCCCCATCGCCCAGGCCGGCGCCAGTTGCGGCACCCGCATTGAGGCCAGCGTCAGAAGGCTCATCAAAATCGCAAACCCGGCCACGGCCAGCGTGAGGATGTTGAGCGCGGTTGTCACCGTGAAGGTCCGCTCGAAGATCGACAGCGACATCGCCTTGATCCCGGCCTGATTGATAGATTGGCCCGGGCGGATGCCGGTTTCAGCATCAAGGTCAGCCACAAAGTCCGGCGCGGCTGCCGGTTCCAAACGGATGCCAAAACTCTGCGCGGTGACGTCAGGATAAAGCTGGGCAAAGATCGCCTCCCCGATCACCGCCTGCCCGATCGGATTGCCGTAATCGCCATACACCCCCGCAATCGCAAAATCCTGCCCCTGCAAGGCGATCACATCGCCCACACCCAGCCCCGAACGCCGCGACAATTGTTCGTTGATCAGCACCGTTTCACCCGCGAATGTTGTGTCCCACGCCGCATCGGCGCTTTGTAAAAACACCCAATTGTCGCGATAGGTCGCGTGGTCACGGGCGCCGAAGACTTCGGTTGGTTGGCCCGCGACGGTGACATCCGCGCTTTGGATCGGCAGGATCGCATCAACTCTTGGCGTGGCAAACTCAATCAGCGCCGCGCTTTGCGCCGCATCTTCGGTACGGATGTAAAGCTCGGACGACAAACGCTGATCCAGAAAATCAACAAAGGTCAGACGAAAGCTTGACACCATGGTCGAGACCCCCACATTCGCCGCCATCGCCAAGAGCAGCGCCATCAGCGCCAGCGAAAGGCCCGGCAATTGCTGACGCGTATCGGCCCAGAACCATTGCGCCCGCACGGATTTGGCAAGGCGGCTGGCGAAGGCCAAGCACCGGTCAAGGATCAGAGGCAGCGCCAAGGCCGCCCCGATCAGCAGGCTTGCCAGCAAGGCAAAGCCGCCAACCAATCCATCAGCCGTGAACATCAGGATCGCAGCGAGCATCAAAAGGATCGCAGCCCCCGCACCCTGCAGCCAGGCCCGGCGGCCTGCCGCCATCGCCATCGCACGTGGCTGTGCAGCTGCCAAAAGCGGCATCCGCGCCAGCTGATAAAGCGCGCCACTGGCGGCCAGTGCCGTGCCGCCCAACGCGATCCCAAGACCCGACAGCCACCAGACAGGGCGCAGTTGCAGCGTGCCTGCGACATCGGCCCCATAAAGCCCGCGCAAGGTTGCCGCAACATCCGGCAGCAATAGCGCCGCGATGACATAGCCCAGCGCCACGCCAATCCCGCCAGCGACAAGGGCAAAAAGCACCAGTTCCGCCGCCATCAGCACGATCAACCGACCCAGCGGCAGGCCCAGCGCGCGCAACGTGCGCACCACGGGCCGTCTTTGTTCAAAGGCCAGACCAATCGCGCCATGCACGATGAAAATCCCCACCGCAAAGGACAAGAGGCCAAAGGCCGTCAGGTTCAAATGGAAACTGTCCGTCAACCGCCCGATATCGGTGCCTGCCTGTGCCTGCTGCCGGGTCAGTTCCGGCGCGACCATGGCCAGTTCGGCTTGCGTTTTCGGCTGTCGCGGCAGGACGATCAGGCTATCGATCAGGTCCTCCTTGCCCAACAATTGTTGCACCAAGCCAATATCCGAGATGGCGGTGTTCGGTGCGGTATCAGGGGCAAGGACGACGTTTAGGCCCGGCAATCGCGCCGCGGTCTCTGCATTCGCAAAGAACTGGCCTGCGCCTGCCAGAAAGGCGCCGATACTAGTCCCACCCTCCGAACGCGCGGGGCCAAGCCCGCCGGGCGCCGTCAGGACATCCACGCCGATAATCCGAACCCCTTGATACCGCCCCTGCACCACCGGGCTGACCAGCCAGCCCGCGCGCCGCAATGCGATATATGTCGATTGCGCCATCGGCTGGCCATCGGCCCGGATCAGGCGGTCATATTGTCCTTCGCCCAATGTGGCGGCGGCGGCATCATAGCTCGCGCGCGCCTCGGCATTGACCGCCTGCACCCCGGACCAAAGCGCTGTGGCTAGCGCCAGCCCCGCCAAAAGCGTGAAAAGCTGCAGCGGATTGCGCCACCAATGCGACAGCAGCGCTTGCAGAGTCACGACCGTCATATGATCTGCCCGGCTTTCAGGTGCAGCCGCCGTGACAGGCGCGCGGCGAGAGCCTGCGAATGAGTTACCATCAGCAGGCCCGCGCCGGACGCCGCAACAAGCTCCAGCATCAGGTCCATCACGATGGCCGCAGTGTCTTCATCCAGATTGCCCGTCGGCTCATCCGCGAGCACGAGCCGCGGACGTGGCGCCAGGGTCCGCGCAATCGCCACACGCTGCTGCTGCCCGCCCGAGAGTTGTTCGGGATATTTGTTCAGGTGATCGTTCAGCCCCATCTCTGTGACCAGGTGACCCGTCCAATCCGGATCATGCGCATCGGCTAGCCGGGCCTGAAACGCGATGTTGTCTGCCACTTTCAGACTGGGGATCAGGTTGAACTGCTGAAACACAACGCCCACTGTCCCGCGCCGCAAAGCCGCGCGTCCGTTATCGTCAAGCGTTGCGATATCCTTGCCATCGAGCGAGATCGTCCCCTGATCAGGCGTGTCGAGCCCGCCAATCAGATGAAGCAGCGTGCTTTTCCCGCTGCCGGACTCGCCTGTCAGGGCCAGCGTCTCTCCCTTATCGAGGCGCAAGTCCACGCCGCGCAGCACCTCAAACGGGCCGTCGGCTGTGGTATAGGTTTTGTGAATGTTTTCAGCGACCAGCAGCATGGCGCTAGACCTAACACAGCGCGCACCAAAGGAAACGGCTGCGGCGATAATGCACGGGCTCTCAGGCGGGTATCAGGGCGAT
This sequence comes from Cognatiyoonia sp. IB215182, assembly GCF_033963905.1. Lineage (NCBI taxonomy): Bacteria > Pseudomonadati > Pseudomonadota > Alphaproteobacteria > Rhodobacterales > Paracoccaceae > Cognatiyoonia > Cognatiyoonia sp. IB215182. The sequence goes on along the minus strand of NZ_JAXBMB010000001.1, from coordinate 18,756 downwards.
TTGGTTGCCTGCAGGGTCCATGACGATCAGCTTCTCGACGAATTGCTCACTGCGGTCCCACGCAGTGTCATATCCGTCCGTCGCCAAACGATCCGCCACATCATGGATGTTGCGCAAGGGAAAGGCGGGCAGCGCTGCGCGGTCAAAGGCGAAATCCGGCATGGTGCCCAGATAGATTTGGCGGGTGCCGGAAACCGCCCAGAACCCGTCCTGCCTTAGATGGGAATTGGGTGCGCGCATCTCATCAAGGCCGAGAATATCGAGATAGAAAGCGCGCAAAGCATCCTCTTCATGCGGTTCCATCGGAATGAAAATCTGGCGCAACCGGGTATTCTGATGCGCGGGGTCGCGCCCGGCGCTGAAGGCCATGTCAGGGCCACGTCGTTTGCGCGGCTTGTCGCTATAGGTGCTTTCGCGCCCGGTGAAAATCTCAACAATCCAGCCGAAAAGCGCATCCAGAAGCGAGAACCGGTCGGTCTTCTTGCGCTTGTGCAGCGCATACCCTCCAAGGATCAAAAGCCCCAGGATCAGCCAGGGAAGGGTTTCAGAATTCAGCATGCCTTAACTCTGCGCAATCAACTCGATACGGTTGCCCACAGGGTCATGTGTAAAGCATCTTTTGACGTCTGGAAGTGCCATATCCCACGTGATGGCGTAGCCGGCATCGGTCAAATCACGGGCAAGATCGTCAAGATTGGCAACGATGAAGGCAGGATGTGCCTTTCTTGCGGGGTGAAAATCGGGATCAACACCAAAATGCACTTCAAGCTGTCCGGCCCGCGCCCAAAATCCGCCGCGACCGGCCAAGGGCGCTGGTTTGGGCATTTCGACCATGCCCAGATAGTCGCAGTAAAACGCGCGCAGATCATCTTCTGACCCTGCTGGCAAGGCGAGTTGGATATGATCAAGTGCCGTGATCATCGTCATGTCCTTTCCTATCTCGCTGATCGGGGTCATGCGGACCTTTGCCTGCACCCCGGATAAGCACCCAAACAACCACAACAAAGACAATGACGACGACAACAAAGTTTTGCGCAGCAACGTCTTGAAGCATGACTCTCCCATATAATGTATACTACAGTATACACATATGATAAAAAGCCGCTATTTCAAGATCATCATGCCGTCACGTTTTGCTGTTCCTCTCCGACCGCGTGGTTAAGGTGGTGGTGAAAAATCAGGGAGGAACGGATGACCGATATCGTTATTTTAGGTGGCGCGCGGACGGCCATTGGCACCTTTGGCGGGGCCTTGGCGGGCACAACACCGATTGAGCTTGGGACTATCGCCGCGAAAGCTGCGCTGGAGCGTAGCGGCGTCGAAGGCGCCCATATTGGCCATGTCGCAATGGGCCATGTGATTAACACAGAGCCCAAGGATATGTATGTCAGCCGCGTCGCTGCGATGAATGCGGGCGTGCCAGAGACGACGCCTGCCATGAACGTCAACCGGCTTTGCGGATCGGGGGTGCAGGCCATCGTTTCGGTTGTGCAATCTCTGCAATTAGCCGATGCAGAGTTTGGCCTTGCCGGCGGAGCTGAGAATATGAGCCGGTCTCCGTTCATCATCTCTGACCAGCGCTGGGGCGCGAAGATGGGTGACATCAAGACGCAGGATATGATGCTCGGCGCGCTCAACTGCCCGTTCGGCACCGGGCATATGGGTGTGACGGCCGAGAATGTGGCAGCGGAACATCAGGTCAGCCGCGAAGAACAGGACGCTTTTGCCCTGCAAAGCCAGGAACGGGCGGCGGCGGCGATCTCCGCTGGGTATTTTGAGGAACAGATCGTCCCTGTCCCGGTCAAGAAACGCCGTGAGATGGTGGATTTCGCGCAGGACGAACACCCGAAGGCGACCACAGCCGAGGCTTTGGCGGGACTGCGTCCGGTCTTTCAGAAAGATGGCTCGGTCACGGCGGGCAACGCGTCCGGTCTCAATGACGGGGCGGCGGCTGTTGTTCTGGCCACGGCGGACGCGGCAGAGAATGCGGGGCTCACGCCGAAGTTCCGGGTGCTTGGCTATGCCCATGCGGGCGTCCGGCCAGAGGTGATGGGGATCGGGCCTGTTCCGGCGGTTGCGAACCTTCTGATGAAACTCAAGCTGACGGTCGACGATTTCGATGTGATCGAGTCGAATGAGGCTTTCGCCGCGCAGGCGCTCGCCGTGAGCAAAGAGCTTGGCTTCGATCCCGCCCGCGTGAACCCCAATGGTGGCGCGATTGCCCTGGGCCATCCTGTTGGCGCCACGGGTGCGATCATCACGGTCAAAGCGATGTATGAGTTGGAGCGCATTCAGGGCAGGCGCGCGCTGATCACAATGTGTATCGGCGGCGGTCAGGGGATCGCACTGGCGATTGAGCGTCTTTGATCAAAAGCCAATAGGTCGCTTCCGCCCGGCCAGATCAGCGACAACACTCATTGCGGCGAGCGCGGAACTGCGCGGATTGTCGGGCAGGCTGTTGCCAAAGATTGTGATGTCGAAGCTGCCAAAGGCGCCTTTGGCCGTGATCTGATGGACATTGGTGGAGATTTGCGGATCAGCGATGAGCGTCACGCGGGTCCGGTCGAAGCCAAGCCCCGCCAATGCAACTGCCGCCGCGACATTGGCGTTCTTGGGATAGCGCAATGCGGCATCGCGCGCGGTGCCGTCGAAATGTGTCGCCGGTGTTGTGAGCGACGGCAGATCAAGCACGTCCTCTGCCGGTGACCCCACCCAACCTTTGGGCGGTTTGCGGCCGGTATAGGTGACTTCTGCCAAGCCCTCGACCCGGGCCGCGCGCAAGACGTCCAGCCCACCAATCGCGCCGCTTGCCAGATGCAACCGCGCGCTGCCCCGGATTGCCGCCTGCTCCAATTCCGTCGCCAGTGCTGCATCCGCCAACGCGCCTAGCGAGACGGTCAGCACGTCAATCCCCTGCGCAAGCGCCTTTGGCACATGCTGCACCAGCGCGCCGTGCCCGGCACAATCGACGATCAGATCGGGGACCTCCGGCAGATCGCTCAGGTCCGACACATACGGGACGTCCCCTGCCCGCTCTTTGCCCTTGCGGACAATCTGCGCGACCTCCGTGATTGCCTCTGCCGTCACATGTTTGCGCACATATTGGGCAATCGCCCCCTGCCCGATGATCGCAATCTTCATCCGTTTACGTCCTTTGTTGCCTGCAAGACACGTCACAAAGCCCTGATTTAAATTTGCCCTAATTTGAGCAACAAACCGCTCGATTTGTCAGCTTTATCCACGAATACTGTCCGCACGGGGTGGATGCAGCGATTGACAAAGAAGGACGCCATGACGCCTATTTCTCGACTATTCGCACTCTCCGCAATGTGTTTCTTCGCCCAGCCTGCGGCAGCAGAGGTGCAAGAAAAACCGATTTACGATCAGGTGGTCGAGATTGTCGCCTCGGAACGCGGCACGGTTCGCCGCTGGGCCTATTCGCCGAAAGTGACGGTGATCCATGATGGCGAGGCCTATCGCGACCAGATCAACGGGCTCGTCGAGATGGTGAACGCGCGGGTGCCGAATTTCCCTGGTGTGGGCGAGGTTGAGTTCTTTGATCTGTCCCAGTTCAACCGTCGTCTAGCAGGCAATATGCATTTCCGCATGCCGCGTCAGGAGTTCGATGGCGTTGAAGGGTCCATTGTCCGCGCTCTCTTGCGCGGCGGTGAGGAGGCGGAGGATGTCTCGCTGACTGGCAGCATCTTTATCTTTCTAACCGGCCTTGAAGACGGGATTACGCTGGGTGCATTGACGCAAAGCACCAGAAGGCTGAGTAGACAGTTTGCCGAAGGGACCGAGACGCGCTGCTATTTCAACCTGATGTCCAAGAATGATGAGCTGCGCGCGGGCTTTATCTTTATCAACAATGATGCGGCGACGCCGATTGCTGAGTGCATTTATGAGGAATTTCTGCAGACGCTGGGGCTTTTGAATGACAGCCAGGGGTCATCGGTGTTTACCTTCGACAATACGGGCGCTGTGCGAGAAGACCGCGACCCGGATTTCCGGCTGCTAGAGGCCCTTTACAGCGACCGGGTATCGCCCGGTGACGACGCGCATGTCGTGGCCGATCTGTTTTTGAACATCGCGCCCGCGCCAATTGTCGAGATTGCCGACAAGCCCTAGAACCCCTGACGCTTTCAAATAGTGCATAGGGCTGTGACCGGCCGCGGGTGGGCGTGCAGCGCCCGCCCGTGGGGGCGGCCGGGCGCTGCACGGTGGTAGCCACCGGGCGGTGTTACCGAGACTTGCGCAGGTTTTCTACTGACCGCTTCCTACATCCAACCAGAAGCACCTTCCCCGCGGGGAAAACGCGCGCTGCGTTGGGGGTTTGTTAACTACGTCACGCCGCTTCGGGATAGTCCCGCAGAAACACCCATTTGTCGCCTTCCGACATGTCAGGGTCGAACGCATAGCCGCCGCTGCGGAAGTCTTTGATCGCGTCGGCCTCGGTCAAACGGTTCTCGATGATAAAGCGCGCCATCGCGCCACGGGCGCGTTTGGCAAAGAAACTGACGATGCGCGGCTTGCCGTCTTTGAGCTCCATGAAGCTGGGTGTGATGACCCGCAATTTCAGCGCCTGGCGGTCGGCGGCGCCGAAGTATTCTTGGCTTGCGCAGTTGATGAGCGTGTCCGTTCCCAGCACTGCGGCCTGCGCATTCAGCGCTTTAGCAATCGTGTCGCCCCAATAATCGTAGAGCGACTTGCCGCGCCGGGTTTTCAGCTTGCTGCCCATTTCCAGACGGTAGGGCTGGATCGCATCGAGCGGGCGCAGAAGGCCATAAAGGCCCGAGAGGATACGCAGGTGGTCCTGGGCCCATGCGAGATCATCGGCGGAGAGGGTCTTGGCCTCAAGCCCCTGATAGGTGTCGCCATTGAATGCGAGGCCGGCGGGCTTTGTGGTCTCTGGCGCAGGTTTAGCCGCGAAGGCGCGAAACCGTTCGCGGTTCAGGCGCGCCAGATCATCGGAGATGTCCATCAGACCTTTGAGCTGCTTCAGCGTCAGGTTCTTCGCCGTCTTGGACAGTCGCACCGCGTCGCCCTGAAACGCAGGCGCAGTGGCGGCAATCTCAACCGGCGCCATATCGAGCGATTTTGCAGGCGAAACAACAACAAGCATCTCAGATCATCCTTTTCGTTCCGGCCACGATGTAACATGGTGAGCGGTGTTGACTAGGCCCGGAAAGGACGCGGCTACGATGAAGCTTTGCCGGATCAGAACGGATGACGGGATCAAGCCTGCTGCCGTGGACAGCGCGGGGGCATTTCGGGACCTTTCGGCGATCGTGTCGGATATCGACAGCACGCAAATCACGCCGGAGGGGCTCACAGCCCTAGGCGCGGTTGATCTGGCGACCTGCCCTGTGATCTTTGGCCGATTGGCACCGTTCCTGCGCGATGTGGGGCGGATCTTTTGCATCGGTCTGAATTAATACGACCATGCCGCCGAAATGGGCCTTGATGTGCCGGAGCACCCGATCTTGTTCATGAAGGCCTGTGCTGCGACCGGCGCAACCGATCCGATCATCCTGCCAAGAGGCTCGACCAAGACCGATTGGGAGGTGGAACTCGGCGTCATCATCGGCACCACTGCCAAGCATGTCAGCGAAGAGACGGCGCTCGACCATGTGGCGGGCTATTGTGTGGCCAATGATGTGTCAGAGCGGAGTTTCCAGATGGATTTCGGCGGGCAGTGGGTCAAGGGCAAGTCCGCCGACAGTTTCGCGCCACTCGGCCCGTATCTCGCGACGCGGGATGAGATTGCGGATGCGCAGGACTTGGCACTGTCACTGAAGGTCAATGGGGTCGCCATGCAGCAGGGCAGCACCAGGACGATGGTCTTTTCGGTGCCGCAGATCGTAGCCCATATCAGCCGGTTTCTGACGCTGCATCCCGGCGACATCATCCTGACCGGTACGCCACCGGGCGTGGGCGGCGGGATGACACCGCAAAAGTTCCTCAAAGCCGGGGATGTGGTCGAGGCAGAGATCGAAGGTCTTGGCGTGATCCGACAGGACGTGTCCGCCGATTAGTTCAGCTGCACTTGTAAGGGATATTGTCCGTCCTCGAACGGACCGAAGAGGTCTGGCAGGTCCGGATGATCCACCGGCTCACCCGAATAATCGGCGACGAGGTTCTGTTCGGACACGTAAGCGACGTAAAAGCTCTGCTCATTCTCGGCGAGCAGGTGATAAAACGGCTGGTCCTTCTTGGGGCGGCTGTCTTCGGGGATCGCGTTATACCAAGCGTCGGTGTTAGAGAACATCGCGTCCACGTCAAAAATCACCCCGCGAAAAGGATGCTTTCGGTGACGGACGACTTGGCCCAGATGGTATTTCGCGTGCGTTTTAAACATTTCACTAACCCCATCCTTTATATATGTCCGCTGCAGATGCAAAGTCTACGTTGGCGCCAAAGAAATAAAGGAAACAGTTTGTGGACCTCGCTCTGACAGTGCTGAATATTACGGCACCTGTTTTCATTCTAGGGGCGGTCGGTTTCACATGGGTGAAGCTTGGTTTCGACTATCCGATTGCATTCATCACGCGGATGGCAATGACGCTTGCAGTGCCCTGTTTGATCTTTGTAGCCCTGATGCAAACCGAAGTCGCACCAGAAGCGTTAGCCGCGTTATCGCTGGCAACTTTTTCGGCCTATGGGCTTGTAATGATTGGCGCTTTCGTTCTGGTCAAGGTGACGGGGCTGAACGTGCAGACCTACCTCGCCCCGCTGATTTTCGGCAATACCGGCAACCTTGGCTTGCCACTCGCGCTTTTCGCGTTTGGTGAGATCGGCCTGGGCTATGCGGTGGTTGTTTTTGCCGTCATGGCCATCCTTTCATTCACCATCGGAATCTGGATGGTGGCCGGTGAAGGATCACTAAAACGTGTCGGCCAAGAACCGCTGGTTGCGACAACGTTACTCGGGGCGCTTTTCCTTTGGCAGGGCTGGGAAACGCCTGAATTCCTGACGAACGCCCTAGATTTGATCGGCCAGATGGCGATTCCCATGATGCTGATTACGCTTGGCGTGGCCGTCGCGCGGCTTGAGACCAAGGCGATTGCGCAAGCTGTCTGGCTGTCTCTGGCGAAGGTTGTCATCTGCGTAGCCGCCGCATGGGCTGTGGCCAACTGGTTTGGGCTGGACCCGGTCGCAGCGGCGATCCTGATCCTGCAGATTGCAACGCCGGTGGCGGTCACATCCTATCTGCTGGCCGAAAAATACGGCGCCGATGCGCAGCCCGTCGCGGGGCTTGTTGTGACATCGACCCTCTTGTCGGTGATCTTTTTGCCGCTGATCCTTGCATTTGTGATCTGAAAACCGCGGCTTTGGGATTCCCACATCGCACCTGAGGCGCTATGTTGCGAAAAAACAAAAAGCGAGAGGCAGATGAGCAGTATCTTTCGCGCCTTGGCATGTGTGCTGATCCTGGGCAGTTGCGGGTCCAGCCAGCGGGACTTTTCGGCCCCGCGGGACCTCGATAACGCCTGCAGCATCGTGGTAGAGCGCCCAGACTATCTTCGCGCATTCCAGCAGGTGGAGCGGCGTTATGGCGTGCCCGTCCCGTCGCTGATGGCGATCATTTATCAGGAAAGCAAATTCATCGGCGATATCCGCCCGCCGCATCGCTACGCGCTGGGGGTGATCCCTGTGGGGCGGCAATCATCGGCGCTTGGCTATAGTCAGGCGCTGGACGGGACCTGGGAAGAGTACCTGGACGCCCGGGGCGGTCGCCGCGCCAGCAGGGAGGATATCTACGATGCGACCGATTTCATGGGCTGGTACATGACCCTGACCGTGGAAGAGACCGGCGTGCCGATCACCGATACGCGCAATCAGTACCTCGCTTATCACGACGGGCGCACCGGCTTTAAGCGCGGCACGTGGCGGTCAAAAAGCTGGCTGATCCGGATCGCGGGCGAGGTTGAGGCACGTGCCGTCATGTATGACACGCAATTGCGATCATGCGGAAAGATATGAAAGCAGAAGGCACCGACGATGCCGGGGTCTTCCTTTTCGTATTGCTCTCAAGTCTAAGGGCCAACGCTGCATTTGATCACTCCGACCCAATGGCGGGAACGAGACCAGAATGGCGAATGCTGTACCATTTGCTAATGTCCGGTTTCTGTGAGATCCAAGACGCATGCGAGTTCTCTTCCGCATTTCGCGTAAAGCCAAAGAGACGCTAAAAGTCGCGGCGACATCATTTGCCTGATCTTTCACGCTAAAGCCATATTTGTCTGTTTTGGGCTTCTTATGGACAGGATTTACCGCCCCGCCGTCAGCGTTACCGGCGCCGCTAGTATGCAAGACCGGTCTTTGAACCTTGCCCTAATCTTTGCTGGCCATAAATCCGCTGTCCAGGCAGTTGGTGGGATCATGCGAGCCACCCAAGATGGCTGTACGGTCGAAGAGGGTGATCTGACGCCTCCCGTCTTTCACTGGGACGAAGATGAAAATCGGCGCAAGCATGTGCTAGTGTCGCGTCCCCAAGGTGCAAAATTTACGCTTGTTGAATTCAACCTCTTTCATAACATTGGCCCAGTTCTGGCCCATATGCTGCCGGAGGTATGCGTTGTTACCCTCCGCTCAAACTACCCTAGCTCTAAAGACTATTTCAATGAACTGGCTGTTTTTGAGGGTGGCGAACGGATTAGGCGGGTTGACCGAAACAAACTTGGTGGAAGCTACTATGAAGAAGAAGGTAGCCCGCTGAGCTTCGAAGATGCTGCACGATACGAGCGCCCTACGGACGAACGCATTGACCGCGCGTACCTACTAGAAATTGCAACCAAACTTGGGCTCGATGTTGAGAACGCACTTTGGCGGAGACAGCTAGAAGGAGCGGTGCACCTGACCGGCATGGATGGCGACGGTGTCGATAAAGACCTTGAACGCTACAAGGAGCGCACGACGCGCTTTCAATCAGCATATGAGCGTGCGGTTGAACTTGGAATTGGTCAGCGCGAGACACCGATATCTGAAATAAAGTTAGAGGTTTTGTATTGGGAGCGCGCGCAAGCTTGCAGCGAGTACGGCAAGAGGTTTTTTCAAGCTCTAGATCGAGCGCAGCCCGATCCCGCAAAGGTCTTGAAGACTTATGACAGATGGTTGGACGCGACCGACTGTCCGGCTGACTTCACACTCCATCACTTCCGACCTTTCCTTAACAAGGCGGGTGATCCAGATGCGCTAAAGGAACTTAAACTACAGGGTGAACTCTGGCGTGATGCAAACGAGTGGCGATTTCGGATTTCTCAGACTGTGATAGACGATTTCCGAAATCGTGAAGGTGACTTGAACGAGTTGGATTTTGCCGTTGCAAAGGCTGTTAGAGGCGTCCGCGCCGGAAAGTACCCAAAAATCGAAATAGCAATGCGTAAAGAGATGGTGAATGTCTTCGGTCGAATTGGCTACGACTGCGACAAAAACATGCACATCTTGTCCATGCAGGAAGCTCAGGCAAAAACACCCGAAGCTTCTATTGGAAGTCTAACGGAACCGTTTCCTTTAGGCTAACCTCTCCGAAGTCAGACAGACGTTTCCATTTCAAAGGCCCAAACTGTCTGTTCAACACTGTTGTCAAGTGGCGGCGTCGGAGCTCTACGTTCGCAAAAGCAGACCTTGGTTTCGCCTCAGCAAACGGGAGCAAAGTCCGCAGCACCGTCTTTGACTTTGTGACCAAATAGGCTGGTGGCTCCCGCATTTCGCAGATGAATGGAGGCCCTGACAGCGCCTGTGCCAATTCTTATTCGTACATTTGCATGCAAGATGGCGCGTCCCGTGTCCAGCACGCGCCCATTTGTGAGAGTGTCACCTGCTTTTACAGTCCGTTATCCTAGCAGTGACCGCGCGACGCTGACGAGCATCCTTTGTCTGTTCGACATGTCGCCTTAGAACCCCCGGTCACGCATTTCCGAGATGATGTTGAATCGTTGATCGCGAATGCTGCCGCCGGTCACCAGATCATTCATGATGACGGTGGTCTGGGTGCCAAACTCATCTGTCACGATCCACTGGCGTAGCTCAATCGGGTTGGCCGTGAACACAAGCTGAATATTACCGTATTGCGGATTGTCCGGGTCTTGCGCGGTGATCGTGGTTGTCGTGCCGTCCGAGGTTTGATTGGTCACCATACGTTCCCGCCCGAGATTCACGTTGTCCTGCAGGATAATGCCCAAGGGTGTCTGGTTTAGGGGGAACCGGTCTGGTGGGACGTTGGATCGCGGATCGAACACGGCCAGTTGTCCGCCGCTTGCCAGCACCAACGCCTCATTGGGCGGGTTATATTCAAAGCGGATGCGCCCGGGCCGTTTGATGAAGATCTGCCCCGTCGACAACGTGCCATCCTGATTGATCTGGGTAAAGCCGCCCTGTGCCGTCTGCAGCCCGTTCAGATACTGCGAAATCTGGGCAAGTGACAGCTGCTGCGCCGAAGCAGCACCTGCATAAAAGGCCAGCATCAGCGACATGGCCAGATAAAGGATACGTTTGCTCATATGTCTTACCTATGGGTTTCGGGGCGTCTTTGCACCCCTGCGATAGGTTTCACAACTGCACGTTCCGCCGATGTTAGGCGATATCACGCCCGTTGATTTGCGATAGCAGGCAGGCCTTAGCCTGCATCGTCGCTATCCCGTGGCCCGGCGGCGCGTGTGAGACCGGTAAAATCAAACAATCCGGGATCAAGCAGATGCGAGGGCCGCGCATTCATCAATGCCCGAAACATGACCTGCCGCCTGCCGGGGCTGTTTTTCTCCCACCCGTCGAGGATCTGCTTGACCTGCTGGCGCTGCAACCCGTCCTGGGAACCGCAAAGATCACAGGGAATGATCGGGTAGTTCATGGCTTTCGCGAATTTCTCGCAATCGACCTCAGCCACATGGGCTAGTGGGCGGTAGACGAAGAGATCTCTCTCTTCATTGACCAATTTCGGTGGCATTGTTGCCAGACGCCCGCCGTGAAAGAGGTTCATGAAGAAGGTTTCGAGGATATCATCCCGATGATGACCCAGCACGACGGCTGAACACCCCTCCTGCCGCGCGATCCGGTAAAGGTTGCCGCGCCGCAAACGGGAACACAGCGCGCAGAAGGTGCGCCCTTCCGGCACCTTGTCCATGACGATGGAATAGGTGTCCTGATATTCGATCCGGTGCGGCACGCCCATCTTTTCAAGGAATTCCGGCAGGACGGTCGCCGGAAACCCCGGCTGACCCTGATCCAGGTTGCAGGCGATCAGATCGACCGGCAGCAGGCCGCGCCATTTCAGTTCGTAAAGGGCCGCAAGCAGGGTGTAGCTGTCTTTGCCGCCTGAGAGGCACACGAGCCATCGCGCATCCCGCTCGACCATCCCATATTGCTCAATCGCCTCGCGGGTGTGGCGCACAATGCGCTTGCGCAGCTTCTTGAACTCCGTTGTCGACGGGGCACCGTGGAAAAGCGGGTGTATCTCTGTTTCGTCCAGCATGGCGTGCATATGCCAGATGAGTGATGACCTGCCTAGAGCCATCCAATCATGTGGCCCCTGCGTAAGAGATGTAACATTTGGAGGAAATGATGCGTCTGATCCTGGCCGCCGCCCTTGTCTTTCTCGCTGCCTGCACTGGCAAACCGTCATTCAATGACCCAAGCCTCAGCGACCGCAAGCTGAACCTTGAGGAGTTTTTTGACGGTGAGTTGGTCGCCTATGGCCAGTTTCAGGACATTCTGGGCACTGTCCGGCGCAGTTTCGTCGTGACTATTGAGGGCGATTGGGACGGTGAGCGGCTGCGGCTGGTGGAGGATTTTGTGTACGAAGACGGTTCGACCGAGCAGCGGATCTGGACGCTGACCAAGACCGGACCGGATTCGTGGGTCGGCACTGCCCCCGGCGTGATCGGCGAGGCAACGGGGCAGGAGCAGGACAACCGGTTCAACTGGGTCTACACGATTGATCTGCCGATCCCCTCGGCCACCGGGGAGACCGAAACGCTGCGTGTCAGTTTTGACGACTGGATGTGGCTTCTAACCGACGACCGTCTGCTGAACCTCGCTTATGTCCGCCGTTTTGGCTTGGATATCGGCACGGTGACGATATCGTTTGAGAAGAATTGACGGATGTCGACGCCGTCTTGCAGACCGAAGGGGCGGCGGAATGGGAAATCTGGTGGGCTTGCTCGCTTTGCTGGTCACGATCATCGTTGTGGCCGTTATCTTGCGGCGAGAGGGCGGTAAGAAAAAATCAAACAAGGATTACTTCGCAGGAAAGAAGCCGGTGAAGCCTGCGGCCGCGTCAGACAATCGCGATTGGCCCGCCATTGTTGAAAAAGCACGCGACGTCGCAATGGCCATGGCCCGCCCTGCCATCTCGCTGACAATGGTGAAGGATCAGATCACGGATGATCCCCATTCGTCGATTGGTGGTCGGCCCAGCCTTCCCGCAGGTGCCAAGTGGCCGGGAGGGCGCGACGGCAAACCGATGATCTTTCTCGCGCAGATCAATTTCGCCGACATGCCCCCGCTGGACGGGTATCCTAAAGAGGGTGTCCTCTCTTTCTTTGTGGAGGACAATGATCTGAACGGATGCGACTTTCCGTCCAAGGATAACACCGGTTTTAAGGTGCTCTATCATGCGGATCCGAAGGCATTGCAACGGCTTGATCTGCCGGATCACAGCTGGGAGTTCACCCCGTTTAATGCCGAATTGACCACACAGGGCCGACGTCTGACGGGACAACTTGCCAGCGGTGCGATCTCACCCAATAGCGCTGAGGGGCAAAACTTGACCCAAGACTGGTATCCCGACTGCCCTGGTGCGTTGTGGGACAGTTTTCACGAAGCGCTGACCGAGGCAAAACCGGCATTGGTCTATTACGGTGGCCATCCAGATTTCACGCAGGATGATTTTCGTCGGGCGGATGATGACCCGAAACTGACCGAAGTGCTGCTGCAGTTAGGTTTCGTCCTTGATCGCGAGAACGACGTCGAGATTTGTTGGGGCGATGCGGGCGAGGCCTGTTTTCTGATCTCAAAGGCCGATCTGGCAGAGCGCAAGTTCGAAAAGGTCGCCTATAACTGGGATTGCAGCTAATTGGTGATTTCGGGTGCTGAGTGCGTTCAGAATTTTGGCCAAAATTCTGGTGCGTTGAGATTTTTCGTAACGAAAAATCTCTAGTCCGGCACGTTGTCGATGCCTGAGCCGCCCCACGGATGGCATCGCCCGATGCGGCGGATGGCGAGCCAGCTACCCTTGATTGCACCGTGCTTTTCGAGCGCTTCCAGCGCATAGGCCGAGCAGGTCGGCTGAAACCGGCAGCCATGCCCGACCCAGGGTGAGCCTATCAGCCGGTAGGCGCGAACGGGCAGCGAGACAAGATAGGCCAGCGGTGTCATGTATGTATCTTGGTCAGGGCGCGTTTGAGATCTGCAATCAGCGTATCAAATGGCAGGCTGGCCGTCACATCTTTCCGGCCGACCAGCACATAATCCCAGCCCTCGCGCCCGTGAGACGGCAGCACCAGCCGCGCCACCTCACGCAAACGCCGCTTTGCGCGGTTGCGGGCCACGGCGTTGCCGACTTTCTTGGAACAGGTGAAGCCAACACGGATGCCCGGCGCCTCACCCTCTGCCCTTTTGCGAGCCTGCAGGTGAATGCCGGGCGTGCCAAAGCGCCGCCCATGCGAGGTGCGGACGAAATCAGCGCGTTTCTTGAGGACCTGCAGACAAACGGAAACCGCCGGTGTGCCATCGGGACCCACCGGCGGTTTCAAAACGGTCAAGAGACTGGCCGCGCTTACGCGCTCAGCTTGGCACGGCCTTTTGCGCGGCGTGCATTCAGGATCTTGCGCCCGGCCTTGGTGGCCATGCGTGCGCGGAACCCGTGGCGGTTCTTGCGAACCCGGTTGGATGGTTGGAACGTGCGCTTCATCGCGTGCTCTCCGGTTCATATGGCCAAATCCGACACAAGGGATTCGAAGCCGATCTACATTTCAGACCTGCCGTTTAGAGGCGTGCATGGCCCATGTCAACGCGGATGACGGGGCGGAATTGCAACAATCGGGGTCAATCGCACCGCCGAATTGTTACAGGTTTTGTGATCAGCCCCCCGTAAACTGAAACATCAGACCCGTTTCCTATCAATGGGGCGTGAGGTGGGTATCGCGAACGCAGGCATCAGTCCATCTAACCTGCAACACCAAATCTGAACCCATTCGCCCATAGGACCCCGAAAGATGACCGAGATGACAGACAAGCCCGCCAACCCGCTTTTGCGCAATTTGCCCCTGCTGACGATTATCGTCGTCGCCGTTCTGGGGGCAATCTATTTGCGGGATTACCTTTCTTTTGAAGCACTTGCCGAAAATCGCGAGGCGCTGATTGGCTTTCGTGACGACAATTATCTTCTGACAGTTCTTGTCTTTGTTCTTGCTTATGTGGTCATCGTCGCCTTTTCGCTGCCTGGTGCCACCATCGCCACACTTACGGGCGGGTTCCTGTTCGCGACCTTCCCTGGCGCACTTTTCAACATCACAGGCGCCACGCTGGGCGCCATCGGCATCTTCCTCGCCGCCCGCTGGGGTCTGGGTGAGAAGCTCGCCGCCAAGATGGAAAGCTCTGAAGGCGCCGTCAAAAAGATCAAGGAAGGTATCGACAACAACCAGTGGGAGATGCTGTTTCTGATCCGTCTGGTCCCTGCGGTGCCGTTCTTTGTGGCCAACCTCGTGCCTGCGCTGGTTGGCGTGCCGCTCTTCCGGTTCGCTGTGTCCACCCTCCTGGGCATCATCCCCGGTGCGGTCGTCTACACCTCGGTCGGTGCTGGCCTTGGCGAAGTCTTCGCCCGCGGTGAGACCCCGAACCTTGGCATCATCTTCGAGCCCGCCATCCTGCTGCCGATCCTTGGCCTCTGTGCTTTGGCCGCGCTTCCCATCGTCATCAAGGCCGTGCGCGGCAAGAAAGGACTGTAAGTCATGAACCGCATCAAGACAGATATCTGCATTATCGGCGGTGGTTCCGGCGGATTGTCCATCGCAGCCGGTGCCGTCCAGATGGGGGCCAAGGTGGTCCTTCTGGAAGGCCACAAGATGGGCGGCGATTGCCTGAACTATGGTTGTGTCCCGTCAAAGGCGCTGATTGCCTCCGCCAAGCAAGCCCACGCGATGTCTCACGGCGAGAAGCTGGGCGTGGGTGAGGTGGCGCCAAAGGTCGACTATGCCGCCGCCAAGGACCATGTGCACGACGTGATTGCGACTATCGCCCCCGTCGACAGCGTTGAGCGGTTCGAAGGTCTGGGCGTGCAGGTGATCGAGGAATTCGGCACGTTTATCTCGAAAACCGAGGTGCAGGCGGGCGACAATATCATCGAAGCACGCCGTTTCGTGGTTGCTACCGGCTCTGGCCCCTTCGTCCCACCGATCCCAGGCATCGAAGACGTAACCTACTATACTAACGAAAACATCTTTGATCTGCGTGAAAAGCCTAAGCACCTGATCGTCATCGGTGGCGGTCCTATCGGCATGGAAATGGCGCAGGCGCATCGGCGTTTGGGCTGTGAGGTGACGGTGATCGAAGGCATGAAAGCGCTCGGCAAGGATGACCCGGAGATGGCCGAAATCGTGCTGGAAAACCTGCGCGCCGAAGGCATCAACATCGTCGAAGAGGCGCAGGCCGAAAAGATCAGCGGCAAGGATGGCGAGATCACCGTGCACACGCCCAAGGGTGATTTCACCGGCTCGCACCTGCTGATGGCGGTGGGGCGCAAAGTGAATATCGACAAGCTTGATCTGGATGCGGGCGGAATTGCCCATGACCGGACGGGCCTGAAGGTTGGGCCCGATCTGCGCTCTGTTACCAACAAAAAGGTCTATGCCGCAGGTGATGTGGCTGGCGGCCTACAATTCACCCATGTGGCAGGGTACCATGCCGGCGTGCTGATCCGGTCGATGCTCTTCGGCCTGCCGTCGAAGCAACGGACCGATCACATCCCCTGGGCGACCTACACGGACCCTGAGCTTGCCCAGGTCGGCCTGACCGAGGCGCAGGCGAAGAAGAAATTCGGCGCCAGTGTCGAGGTCGTCCGCTTCGAATTCCACCACAATGACCGCCTGATTGCAGAGCGGAAAACCAAGGGCCTGATCAAGGTGATGGTCGTCAAAGGCAAACCTGTCGGCGCCTCAATCGCAGGACATATGGCGGGTGAGTTGATCGGCATGTGGGCCATGGCCATCGCCAACAAGATGAAGATGTCGGCCATCGCCAACACCGTTGTGCCCTATCCGACCGTAAGCGAGGTTAACAAACGCGCCGCTGGTGCTTATTTTAGTCCAAGGCTATTCGACAACCCGACTGTAAAGCGGGTGGTCGGCTTTGTGCAGCGCTGGCTGCCCTAAGTATACGGGGAAAAATGACTAACTCTCTCTCAGGTCGCTTTCTGATCCTCACGGTGATCTTCGTGATGCTGGCCGAGATTTTCATCTTTGTGCCATCGGTCGCGCGGTTCCGCGAGGATTACCTGCTGGCACGGCTTGAGAGAGCTCAGATCGCGTCATTGGCCCTGGAGGCCGATGACATGATCAGCCCCGCGCTAGAGGCGGAGCTTTTAGAGAATGCCGAGGTCTACAACGTGGTCCTGCGGCGCGACGAGATCCGGCAATTGGCGCTCTCCTCGCCCATCCCATCGCCGATCACCGCGACCTATGACATGCGCAACCCCAGCAGCATGACACTGATTGCGGATGCGTTGCGCACGCTGATCGATACCGAAGACCGGATCATCCGCGTCATCGGCAACCCTGTTCGCGATGGTGGGCTCTTGATCGAAATCACCATGGATGAGATGCCGCTGCGCGACGCGCTTTTGGCATATGGACGGAATATCCTGATCCTCTCGGCATTCATCTCGATCATCACGGCGAGCCTCTTGTTTTTGTCCGTGCAAATCCTGCTTGTCCGCCCGATCAAAGGCGTTGTCGACCACATGCAAGCCTATGCCAAGGCACCCGAAGATGCCCGCCAGATCATCCAGCCCTCTGCCGGGGTCAAGGAGTTGCGCGACGCTGAAGAGTCGCTCCAGATGATGCAGACGCAACTGACGGGCGCGCTGAAGCAGAAAGAGCGGTTGGCTCAGTTAGGTGGCGCCGTCGCGAAGGTCAGTCACGATTTGCGCAACATCCTGACCTCGGCCCAGTTATTCACCGACCGGATTGAGTCCTCCGACGATCCTTTGGTCAAACGGATGGCGCCGAAGCTGGTGAATTCGATCACGCGTGCGGTGAACCTCTGCGAAACCACGTTGGCCTTTGGTCGGGTGGATGAGCCTGCGCCGACGCTGAACCGCGTGAACCTGTCACAGATCGTGAATGATGTGATCGACAGCGAACGGCTCGCAGCAACGGACTACCCGCTCTCGTTCGCCGAAGACATTCCGATGACGATGAACCTGCGCGCCGATGGAGAGCAGCTTTTCCGCGTCATCTTCAACCTTGTCCGCAACGCGCGCCAGGCAATCATGGCCACAGGCGAACCGGGCGAGATCGGCCTGATCGCCACCGAGGATGATCAAAGCTGGCAACTCACGATCACCGATACCGGCCCGGGCCTGCCTCAAAAGGCACAGGAACACCTGTTTCAACCGTTTCAGGGAGGCGTCCGCAAGGGTGGCTCTGGCCTCGGTCTCGTGATCGCCGCCGATCTGATCCGCGGCCATGGCGGGCGGCTGGAGTTGCAACGGACCGATGAAACCGGCACGACCTTTCTGATCACTCTGCCGAAAGAAGATGCCGCTTTGGCGCCTGCCGCAGAGTAACAAAAGAATCCCTATTAACCCCTTGCATCATTGGTTGCGCTTGTCTAAATCAGCCGACACGCGGATTGGTAGCTCAGCTGGATAGAGTACCTGACTACGAATCAGGGGGTCGGGGGTTCGAATCCTCCCCAGTCCGCCAAATAACTGTTGTGAAGCGACACATAGGTTTGCCATTCGCGACACAAAGTCTTTCCATTCTTCCAGTCAAAGCCTGCCATTTGCGGCTCCCCAGTTTCGTTTGATCCTGTTTCCCAACCGGAAAATCAGGGCGATTTGAAAATCAGACGGCGAAGCCGCCTGCTTCTGCAAATCTGCCACGTGGCGAACGCGGGAGGGGGCGACCCGCGTCGAATGTGGCCTAGTCAAATCGCAAAACGCGCTTATGGCGCAGAGCGAAAGCGACATGCAGGGCTATGCCCATGGGCATGGTTGGGGCGTCGCGGATTATCCGGATGGCGTGCCGATGGTCGAAAAACAGGTATGGGCCGCGTTTCACGGAGAGTATTTTTCTCGCAAGGCCGCCCGGGTTGCCGACGTGGCGGGGCAGGATAGTGCGAAACGCAAAGTCTCGGAATTGGTCGATTTCTTACGCGATCCTGAAAGCTTCTCGCGGGTACCCGATCAATCCACCCAAGGCCGCACCGTCGCGTTCAGCGACGAACGCGTTCCCATAACTGAATTTCCCCTCCTCCTTCTCAACAAAGGGTGCGACCGCCGACGGTGCCGTCTACGCCCACTATTCCATCTCGGACCAAAGCGATGGGACAACGCCTCCACTTGCCATGTCAACGACACGTACAAGCAACGGCGTATCGTCCAACGTGGCCTGCCGGAGCAATGTGTCGAGAGGCTGGCTTTGGCCGCGATCGGCCATACTGGTCTGGTTGAACACCGTATGCCTTGGCGTGGTGAGGGACTTTGTGTCTATGCTGTTCTTCTTCTGCGAACAGGCAGCAACCTTTGGTTTGTCTCAT